>CAZHEL010000123.1:0-1513 GCA_964531625.1 uncultured Gammaproteobacteria bacterium | reverse complement strand
GTTGTCACCAGCAAACGGCGTGCTAAAGCATTTGTTATTTATGTTTAATCAAACAACTCTTCGAGACGTTCGGCAAGATCGTCTTCATTATCTTCTAAAAAGTCGACAATACGGCGCAGCGTTTTTGGCTCTAAACCCGATTCGTCAACGGTTATAGTTGCACTCAAATAGCTGTGGCCACTGGGTGGTGCTGGGATAACTGCCGTTGTTAATTTAGCAGTTTCGGTAATTTCACCTTCAAGATCAGTAGAGAAGGTGAGAATGGGGCCATTGAAGGCTTCTACCTCTTGATTAATATCTCCAACTGGCCCAATAGTTGAGAGTTCTAATGATACGACATAATCAATTTTGGGATCGCCTTTTTTCTTTTCTACTGATTTAACGAAAGGAATAGACTTCGTTATGGTTACGCCTTTACCAATGTCATAAAAGTCCAAATAACCTTTTCCTGTATTTGTCATCGTTAGCGTAAAATCAAGTTGAACCTTTCCTTTTTGAGTTCCTTCTTCTGGTTCTGTTCCCCTAGCCTCAAAACTGAGCTCATAGCCATTCGCGCAGGTGATACCCTCCTTTGTAGTAACTGTGCCTTGATAGGTCGCAGAATAATTTTTCAATTTATTCTCAAGTCGCGTTCTGGCACGGCGTACAATAAATTTAGATATTTGTTCTATGGCAATATCCAAGATCGCGCTTTTAGTAATCAGAGCGCTCGCTGGACTCTTACATTTCAATGTCGCGGTATATTCCGGCTCAATTTTATTTTCATCTGCAGCCCCGTTACCACCGCCAGCATAGGTCGGTGGAGTTAAAAGGAGTGTGCAAGCGGATAAGGTGATAAATAATGTGCTCGTTACAAGCGGGTTGAATGTTTTTTTCATATGTCTCCCCCGAGATATTAGAATAATGTGAATTATCGATCATACCACCTGCCTGAAGGCAGTCTCGTCTTATCGGAAAGGCAGTATAGCGATTCTTAATCGCTTATTCGATAAGTGCCATCTATCTACAAGTCCTCCCAGTGATATTCCCCTAGAATGTCCTTTCTGAATATTTCTCTGACGTCTTGGTATGGCAATAATCAATTAAGACTAAGACCATAGGTTACTCATAAGAGACAATAGCTACTGATTCATACGTTCGCATTCGAAATCTTTCACCAGAGGTGTTAGGTGTTCATTAATTAGTCAGAAATTCAATATGCCACGCTTCAAGATATCCATTGCTTCTTGTTTTGCATCTAATGTTATAGTTGGTTCATCTATTCCGATAACATTTTTGTTTACCTAGTATCAGCACATCCTAATTCATCATAAGACTTTAGTAACTGATGAATGGCCGAAATGAGTATGGTTCTGCCATATTGAAAAGTAAAGTCAATCAGAAGAGGTCGCTACAGCAACTGTCAGATTTTATGGAAACTTGATTTTTGTGGTGTCATATTAAATCCAAGTTTTTACAATTCAATAGATTAAAAAGGCTTGGTCTTTATGCACTATTAATTTTCTATATCACT
>CAZHEL010000122.1:0-1547 GCA_964531625.1 uncultured Gammaproteobacteria bacterium | reverse complement strand
CGAAGGAGGCGCGATTTATGCATTTAGTGGCAGCGTTTCAATAAGCAACAGTACCTTATCAAGTAATATTGCTTCTAACGAAGGAGGCGCGATTTATGCATTTAGTGGCAGCGTTTCAATAAGCAACAGTACCCTATCAAATAATTCTGCCAATAGTGGAGGCGCGATTTATGCATATAGGGGCAGCAGCGTTTCAATAAGCAATAGCACCTTGTCGGGGAATAGTGTCTCTTTTGAAGGAGGCGCGATTAATGCACAATCTATAAGCAACACTTCAATAAGCAATAGCACCTTGTCGGGGAATAGGGCTAGTAGGAGTGGAGGCGCTATTTTTGCTGCTGGTTTTGGCTATGATGGGCCTAGTATTATAATAAGCAACAGCACCTTATCGGGGAATAGTGCTGCTTTTGGAGGAGGGGTTTATGCAAGAAATGGCAGCAGTATCTCAGTGAGTAATAGCATTCTGTCTGGAAATATGGGCAACACTAGTTTTGTTGAAATTGCCATATCTTCTAATAGCTCGATAAGCACAAATAATAGTATATTTTCTAGTAGTAACACGACATCGGCGGAGGCTTTTGTCAATTTCGACCCCATTGCATCAAGCGCAACGAATCTTAATTTAAGTAGTGATGCGGGTAACGTCCCACTTGCACAAATTAGAGAGCCGCTGGCAAATAATGGCGGCATAACACAAACTCATAAGCTACCTTCTGGCAGCCCTGCCATTGATGCAGGCAGCAATACCTCGTGTCCTGCAACAGACCAGCGAGGGGTATCTCGCAACGATGGAAGATGTGATATCGGTGCCTATGAAGTAGATAGCTCTTCCTTTTTTGTGATCCCATTGCCGAATGGAAAAGGGGTGGTTGTACCGCTTTAAAAATTAGAGTAATAAATATGGACACGCATGGTTCGAAAGGACTCATCTTAGTTTTGTTGGTTTTTTTGAACGGTCTTTGGGTTCTAAGATTGGCGATTTGAACTTCAGGTGTTTAATCCTGAGGTTCTATGGAGATTTTTACTCTTAGCTAAATACGGACGTCCTATTCGAAATCTTGAGGGCTGACATCAATGCCGGCATTGTCCATATCGAACAGCAGTTTCCAAGCGCCATCGCTCTGCTTGCGATAGACGAGCGCGACGCGGCCTGTTGAGCCAGTGCCCTGTGAACTTGCTAGCGGCGCAAAGTAGAACTTGCCGACAATCAAAGCCATATCCGATCCGGCAACCGCTGTTTCTTCTTGGAACAAAAGCGTTGCACTGATCGCCTCGAAACCGGCCGCGTAACGGGCACGGATAGCCTCAAGACTGGTCAGGTAAGGGCCGCTCGCTCCAGCATACGAGCTTTCGGGGTCATAGAGCGCCATCAAAGCGTCCACGTTTTTTGCATTGAAGGCTGCGAGCCAAGTTGTCAGGTTTGCGCGGGCAAGGCTGATATTTGTCGCCATGTCTATGTCCTGTGTCTTGGGCATTTCATCCGTTTGGGTGAGCTCTGCTGCGGGTGCGTTCTGCGCTGCTGCGGGATGGACCATCATCGACAGAGC
>CAZHEL010000121.1:0-1651 GCA_964531625.1 uncultured Gammaproteobacteria bacterium | reverse complement strand
ATTAGCCAGAGACGCCGGTGCAAAACGCGTTGCTATGGTGCTTTATGCAAGTGAAGGCATGGCCATGAAAAACGTGAATATGAGTGCCGCTGAGTCTGAAGCCAGCGCTAAATCAATTTGCGCTTTAGCGAAACGAGACGGCATAGAAGTTGCTGTTTATATTGCGGTTTCTTTTGCTTGTCCTTTTGACGGCCATACCGATCCAAACCATGTTGCAGAACTGACTTCTAGATATATGGATTACGGCATCGAACAAATTGTTTATGCCGACACCATTGGTGCCGCTAACCCATCACAGGTTGCCGACACCATGGAACCAATCGTTGGTCAGCATGGTAGTGACAAGCTCGCGTGCCATTTTCATGACACTAGAGCGATGGGTCTCGCCAATGTCTACGCTGCTTATCAATCAGGTATCCGACAGTTTGATGCCTCGATTGGTGGTTTAGGTGGTTGTCCTTTTGCGCCGGGTGCGTCGGGTAATGTCGCTACCGAAGATGTTGTCATGATGTTTGATCAAATGGCTGTGCCGACAAATATAGACATCGCAAAACTATTGAAAGCATCGGATTTAGCGATCGAACTGACCGGAACGGCCAAAGGTGGCCGTGCTCGAACTTGGCTCGATCAACAATACATGACGACATAAAACTAGAAATAATTACCATAGAAAATCATTAATAGAGGCTGGAGAAAAATATGACTTATCGATTAGGAGTAGATGTTGGCGGTACCTTTACCGACTTGCTGTTGATAAACGACGCGACCGGTGACACTCACACCGCCAAGGTGCCCTCGACGCCTGAGGATTCTTCTATAGGCGTGTTGAATGGCATTAGCCGAATTTGTGAGGAATCAAAAGTAGATCCTAAGCAGGTTGATCTTGTCATGCACGGCACCACGGTCGCAACCAACGCGGTACTCACTGGTAAGGGTGCGACGGTAGGCCTTGTTACTACCGCGGGCTATAAACATGTCTTGCAGGTAGCTCGTTCTTTTTGCCCAGGTGGCTTGGGTGGTTGGGTATCGTTTATTAAAAAACCATTATTAGCGCCGCTAGAACTGACCATAGAAGCGCAAGAACGTATGGGTGCTGACGGTAATACTGTTACAGATTTAGATGAGAAAGAACTTCGGGCTTCTTTACAAAAGCTAAAAGCAAAAGGTGCTATAGAAGCGTTGACGATCTGTTTTGTAAATTCATACTTAAATGATGCGCACGAAGTCGCTGCACAAAAGGTTGCGCAAGAAGTGTTCGGCGATATTCCAGTTTCAATTTCTAGTGACATCATTCCTGAGATGCAAGAATACGAGCGTACGGAAACAACTGTTGTTAATGCCTATGTGTTACCGGAAGTGTCTCTGTACGTAAATAATCTTCAACAAGCCATTGCCGAAAAAATGGGAGATGACACGCAGTTGTCAATCTTACGCTCTGACGGCGGGCTAGCATCAGCACGCGCGGCTTCTGAATCACCCGTAAATCTATTAATGTCTGGCCCGGCCGGTGGTGTTGCTGGCGCTATGTATTTTTGTAGCAAGGCGGGATACAAAGACATTTTAACTTTTGATATGGGCGGCACATCAACGGACGTAGCGCTTATTCAAGACTCTAAAGCGAAAGTTAGACGCGAGACCATGGTAGGCGATG
>CAZHEL010000120.1:0-1666 GCA_964531625.1 uncultured Gammaproteobacteria bacterium | reverse complement strand
TCGTCTCGCCCTATTTTCCTATTGCCAATGAACAGGTTCGAAACTATCTCAGTGATTTTGGCATAGAAACCGTTCGCGACACTTGCTTGAAGTGCCCAAGCTGGACAGCCATTGCGCAGGTGCCGCCGTCAACATTGGTTGATCAGTTTAAAGCTTTGGACGGCGACGACGTGGATGCGCTATTGCAGGTAGGCACGAATTTATCAACGATTCGCACCGCCGCCGAAGCCGAACGTTGGTTGGGTAAACCAGTAATTGCGATTAACACCGCGACGTATTGGCATGCATTACGCGCCAATAATATTGATGACAAGGTATATGGTTTTGGCTCTTTAATGGAAAAATAGTTAATGAAAAATAGGAGCTAGGGCTTTAAAGCGTGTTTAGATAATCAAGGACTTGCTGCTCACTAATAACATCCGCATATTTTGCATTCATGTCGAATAGATTTGCTTGATGTGGGTCCTCGTGACGATCTCCACAGGCATCAGCAACGACAATGGGTATAAAGCCATTAGACACACAATCGACACAAGTAGCACGAATACAACCGCTGGTAGTTAAGCCGGTAATGATAAGACTATCGAGGTTCATAGCTGTCAAGGTTGCGCTTAAGGACGTACCAAAAAACGCGCTAGGGTATTGCTTAGAGATTACTGTTTCATCTGCACTTGGGACCAAGCCTTTAGGCCAGGCGCCCATCGCTTGCCCAGATTGAAAATGGCGCAAGGGCTTTACCTTTTTATAGAAAATACCACCATCAACACCACCACTTTGGTAAACCACGTTGGTCAAAAATATAGGAATGCCTTTCAGTTTGGCAATTTCCCGTATTCGCAATGCACTTTCAAATTCGTCTTCGATGTCGGCATAGAGCTCACAGCTCTCATCAAAATAGGCTTGCACGAAATCGACTAAGATTAAAGCCGGACGATTGCCAAAACCAAGGCTATTGTCATAAGCTTGTTTATAGTTCTCTAATTTATCCATAGTTTATTAACTAATTTGAATGCTGGAATTTACAAAGGTTTAAATAAGGTAACAGATACATTAATCACAACCAAAAACTTCTTTTAATTCGCCGTAAAAAATGTTCACAAAGGCTTACAAATGCTATATTTAACTTATTGATATACTATTATAGCAAATAAACCTTGGAGAATCTTAAAGTCCTTTTGATACCTTAACAATATGGCATTAACTTTATTCGATAAACTATGGCAGCAGCATGCCATAAAGAACTTAAACGATGATTCAACTTTGTTGTACATCGATCGAATTTTCCTACATGAACGAACAGGAAGCATTGCCCTTAAGAGCCTCGAAGAAAGAAATAGATTAGTTGCAAATAACAAACATGTGTTTTGCACCATGGATCATATTATCGACACCTTTCCTGGACGTGGTGATAAAACACTAATGCCCAGCGGCACCGAATTTATTACCAGCACGCGCGATGCGGTTAAACGCGCAAATATCTTTTTATTTGATATTAATGACAGTGATCAGGGTATCTCCCATTTAGTATCCGCTGAGCAAGGTATCACCTTGCCAGGCTTGTCTGCGGTTTGTCCAGACAGTCATACTTGCACGCTTGGCGCACTGGGTGCGCTGGCATGGGGTATTGGCTCCTCCGAGTGTGAACATGCTATGAGCACCCAAACTT
>CAZHEL010000119.1:0-1900 GCA_964531625.1 uncultured Gammaproteobacteria bacterium | reverse complement strand
GTTTCTTATCCTACTTAGCATCTCATAGCTCAAATCAAAATATCCTTAATTTTGTTCTTTTTAATTTTTTAAACCCGAATTGAGAGAAAAGAGAAGGTTATGTCTATATGGTCACATAGCTGCCTTTAGTTGTCGCAAAAGGAGCGCGATCTTCGAAGCAAAAATACTTGTGATATACTAAATAGATCACATGGGTGTGGGTTGTTGATTTTTTTTGATCTGTTTGTTGTCAACTGAAGTGAAAATTACAGGAGCTAATTATGAAGTCTGTTGGAAAAGAGATCGTGAAATATACCGTAACCGTACAGCGCGCTAATTTTGAGGCAGTTGACTATGTGCGTGCAATTCGTTTGCAGTTGAATTCACCCCAAGGTCTGGGTTTTGGGCGCATACGAATAACGTTTCATGAGAACTGGGACGGGGACTTAAATGTTGCGCATACTCCTAATCTGCCAATACAGGATTACGATGATATTTATAAAATATTACAGACTGAAAAGCCTGTGTTTATATATATTAGTTTTGATGAGGATAGTTTGAAGCTTGAAAATATTACTCTTACTAGCAATGCCGACGAACCTGTTGGTGAGGGTCCGAAAGATGAATCCCCCTAGGTTTTAAGTCTGCACCAGAGTATGGTGCTTAATAAAGGTTTAACTTGGGTATCCTATTTGTTTGCTAAAAGGAGTTAGCCCTATTTATTACAGTATCTACCTCGAAGGTAGCCTTAACTTTTTTTTCCCATTGCCTGTTGGATGATTTTCATAGATTTTATAGTCGCGCTTACACGATTATTTACTCCTAGCTGACTAAAAATATTTTCAAGGTGTTTTCGTACTGTGCCCTCACTAATATTGGCCAACAGCGCTATTTGCTTATTCGACTTTCCTTGAGCGACTAGCGTGAGCAGCTCGGCTTGACGAGCTGTGATGCCAATCACATCGTAATGGATTCCAATTGAATTGATACTGGCTTCTATTAAAAATTCTTGGGAAGTTCTCTGTTCGGTGCTAAGCAGCAGTTGTTTATAGAATGGAAATACCCCTCGGTAAACATGCATTAACAAGTTCCGCTCTCTTTGGGTGAAACCCCATGTGGCTCGGTTAACTGATAGTCCCTTAACATTACTGTTTTCGACGTAGCCAACTGATAGCTGATCTTCCACTGACAGTATTTTAAAAACATAACGATAAAGCTCAAGATTTTTAAACTCAGATTGGGTCAGAATGTCGGATATCGAATGCGCTTTAGTGCATTCATTATTAGCAAAGTATCTGACAACAGGGTGTTGCCAAACGTATTGATTGAATAATATTAGACTTTGCTCAACGTCCATTTCATCGTCATCGACATTCACAGCCGTTGTGGTTGCGGGCTTTGTTTGGACTAGATCAGTGCTTAACTCAGTCCATGCGCACGACACCGACTCCATCAAAGCTCCCACACCATAAACAACACTTTGTCTTAGCTCCTGTGGAGACTTGGCTTTGTGTACTTCCTCTATCAAAAGCAACACATCTTCTAGGTCTTGTGTATTCAGTGTTACCAAAAACTCCTCTTACTAAAAGCGATTGGTTTTAATCAGTATACGATGAATTACGTATGGCGTTTATTTTCTAGTCGGTTAGATTATCTATAGAAACCTGTGCGGTTCGAATTCAGTTAGTTCGGAGGACTATTTTGTTTTCAGAATGATGGAACAGATAACAGAAGTCATCACTTTATGGATTGATTTGGCCAGACGTATTGCCCGACACACCAGTGAAAACATAAATTTCACAATAGTTCCCAAGACAAATACTACGAATTCTTTGGTTACTTATCAATTTTATTTAAATAAATAATGATGAAGCAAGGAATATTTAAACTAATCGCCACTCTGAAGAGCAAGATAATTAAT
>CAZHEL010000118.1:0-1902 GCA_964531625.1 uncultured Gammaproteobacteria bacterium | reverse complement strand
ATTATTTCTCTCGCAGCTGGACCTATGCGCAAGTCAATGCAGAGGCGAATAAAATTGCCTCGGCCCTGCGCAGCTTAGGCGTTAACCGCGGGGATGTCGTTGGCTTTCATATGCCGAATATTCCGCAATATTATATTGCCCTCATGGCGATCTCTAAATTGGGGGCGATTGGTTCGGGCGTATCGCCGCTACTGGCACCGCCCGAACTCGGCCATCAAATTGCGGATGCAAATATAAAAGTCTTGATGAGTTTTGAAGCGGTGGGCCCTGTCGTCTCTGCTATGTCTGCGCCCGCCTGTTTGGACAGCGTCATTATCTGCGGCGGGCGGGATTATCTGGACGGACCAGAGGTCTCTGAGCCGAATTTGGCGGGCCTCAAAACACTGTCCTTTAATGCCTTTATCAAAGGCAAATCTTCCAAATTTGAAACCGTGAAAACCGACCCGTCCGAGACATTCATGATTCAATATACGGGCGGAACAACGGGCAAGCCCAAAGGAGCGATGCTCTCGCACCGCACCTTAATGCATAACCCCATTCAAGTCCTCGCGCTCGCGCCGGAAGTCGATATTGGTAATGAAGTTTATGTCACGCCTTTCCCGCTCTTTCATGTGGCTGGGCTGTGTTTTGGGCTCATGTCGGCCCTGACAGGCGGGTCCTATGAATGCTTACCAGACCCGCGAGATACGGACCGGATTTGCGATGTCTTAAAAGCCCGGGCCGCAACACGCTTCGCGGCTGTCCCTGCGCTTTACGATATGTTGGTGGCCAACCCCAAATTTGCAGAGTGTGATTTTTCCCGCATGGTGTCGGCCAATTCTGGCGCGGCTCCCATGACGAAGACGACGCATGACGCGGTCACGAAAATAATTGGAAAACCTGTTATGTCAGATATTTTCGGCATGACGGAACCGGGGCCATGCCATACAACCAATCCCGTTGGCGCGCCAAAAATGGGGTCCGTTGGCCTGCCGTGCGCGGGCGCAAAAATCCGTATTCGAGATGTCGAGACGGGAACGAAAGATATGCCCCTAGGCGAAATTGGAGAAATTTGTTCCGCCGGACCGCAGCTCATGAAAGGCTATCTGGGCCTACCTGAAGAAAGCGCAAGAGCGATGCGAGAGATTGACGGAGAGCGGTGGATGTTCACCGGCGACGTGGGATATATGGATGAAGAAGGTTATGTTTTCCTCTGTGACCGCGCCAAAGATATGCTGGTTGTTGGCGGGTTCAAAGTCTTTTCCGTCGAAGTGGAGGATAAGCTCGCGGCTCTGCCCATGGTCGCAGGGTCTGCCGTTATTGGCACGCCTGATGAACGCCGTCCGGGGAATGATATTGTCAATCTCTATGTGGCCCTAAGGCCGGAATATCGCGGACGCGATGAGGATGCACTTCGGGAAGAGCTAACCCGTTGGATAAGAGAGAATATGGCGGCGTATAAAGTCCCAAAACAAATTATTTTCATCGACGCCATCCCGCTCACCCCTGTCGGGAAAATTGATAAGAAAAAGCTCCGCGCGCAAGCTCTGAGTGGCTAAGCTATTTTCGCTTTCCCAATAATTAGGACCAAAAGTCCTACGGCCCAACTGCCCCATTTCTCGATGACACCCGCTAGAGCGCCATCAAAATTATAGGCCGTGACTGCGATGATGAAACCTGCGCAAATAGCGACAAATTTGTAGCTATCGCGACTTTTAAAACCCAGACAGCTCATGAGCAGCACAGGACCGAATGCCGCGCCCAAAGCCACCCATGAAAACAGAACCCGTTTGAAGATTTCCTGCGGCAGGAATAAGGTTAAAACCACAGCGACAATGGCAACACCGACCATTGCGAGCCGGCCGAATAAAAGAGCCTCTTTCGGCGATGTATATCGCACGCCGCTATCATGGGAGACAGCTG
>CAZHEL010000117.1:0-1966 GCA_964531625.1 uncultured Gammaproteobacteria bacterium | reverse complement strand
GAACCAAACCTGCCAGCGCCTCCCGCTGATTTTGAGTACCAACCCGTTGTTATAAGCACACCTAATCCAGTAACAATCGTTGACGGTGCAACACAAAACGTCACGGTGACCAATGAGTTGGTCGCCTTGGATCTGCCAGTTGCTATTGGTAGCTTTGTATTTTTGGATTCTGATGGAGACGGCACGCAGAATGTCGCAGGTGGCACATTTGAATCAGGCATTGCAGGTGCGGAGGTTGAGCTGTTTGTCCTTGAAAACGGCGTTTTCACACCAGCAACGGATTTGGATGGCAATACAGTACCGACCCAAACTACAGGCGCGAATGGCTTTTATTTCTTTAATAATCTGCCGGAAGGTGATTACCAAGTACAAGTCACACCACCAGCAACACCAGCTGGTTTAGAGCCGACCATCAATCAAGTTGATGCGGATAACCAAGGCTTCTTTGACAGTAATATTGCAGGTGAGACAGCGCCTGGATCGGGTGTATTTGTATCGCCAACGATTAACTTAGAAGCTAATGGCGAAGCTGGCGAAGCTGGCGCGCCGGGCGATAACCAAGACAATAATAATCCAGGCAATTCGTCAGGTGACAATTCTGTTGACTTTGGTTTTGTAGCACTCACCAGTATCGGTAGTGTGGTATTTGAAGATCTGAACGGCAACAGTCTTCAAGATGCTTCAGATGCCCGAATTGCAGGTGCACAGGTTACCTTATTAAATGCAGCAGACGGAAGCACTGCTGAGGATGTGAATGGTGTGCCGGCAACAGTGGCCACGGATGCATTAGGTAGATATTTCTTCGATGATTTACTTCCAGGCAATTACATCGTGCAGGTTCAGCCGGGAGCTGGCTTCTTTCCAGCGCCACTTCAAAGCCCAAATGATGATGGAATTCCAAATGATTCGAATATTAATTTAGGTGCAACAGGCTTACCTGCTAACACTTTTCAAAGTGGTGTGATCAATCTGGCTCCTGGCGCAGAGCCAGTCGGTGGGGCTGAACAAGGCGCTCCTGGCACTAGCGCTGGCGACGGGCAAGATAATGCAAGCGATGCCAACGGTGATATGACCATTGACTTTGGTTTTGTGGCGCCAGTTGCTATTGGTAGTTATGTGTTCTTGGATACCGACGCAGATGGTTCGCAATTAAATGAGCCTCCAGTTAACGGTGCGACAGTTACTTTGTTCGTGGATAACGGTGCAGGATTTGTACCAGCAACGGATTTGAATGGTGTAACTGTACCATCTCAAGTCACCAGTGATGGTACGTTCGCAGACGGTGTGTATTTCTTTGATAATTTGCCAGAAGGCCAATATCGAGTGCAAGTAACGCCGCCAGCAGGATTTGATCAAACGCCGATTCAAACCACTGTTGATGATAGTAGTGCAAATGATCTTGATAGTAATATTGCCAGCGAGCCAACGCCTGGGACATTTGAGTCTCCAACGATTACTTTAACTCGGAATGGTGAAGGCGGAGAAAGCCTACAACCAGGTGATACTTTAGATAACACTATCCCAGGTGAGAATTCAGGTGACTTGTCTGTTGATTTTGGTTTTGTTATCGAAGCAGCGATCAGCATTGAGAAAACAGTTTATGCTGGCAATGATGGCGGTGCACAATGCGCCACAGCCACTGAGCTTGTATCGGGTGTGAACGGCGATGCGGTCACCTACTGTTTTGAGATCACCAACACCGGTGATACCTTCCTTGACGCGGTCACCTTGACGGATAATGACTTGACGCCTGCGATAACGCGCGCGGATGCCACCTTATTAAGTGGTACAGAGCCATTAGCGCCGAGCGCGAGCTTAGTGTTCTTTGTTGATTCGACCATCAATGGCGACTTGACTAATACGGCCAGCACCAGTGGTAACCCAACGGATTCAGCGGGTGCTGATCTACCTGGACTTAGCGATCCAACGGACAGCGATGATGCGGCGGTTGCCGAGGTCGCTCCAG
>CAZHEL010000116.1:0-2000 GCA_964531625.1 uncultured Gammaproteobacteria bacterium | reverse complement strand
CAAGAGCGTGGAATTACTATCACTTCTGCAGCAACTACAACCTTTTGGCGCGGTATGGATGCTTCATTTGAAGAGCATCGTATTAATATCATCGATACCCCGGGGCACGTAGATTTCACCATTGAAGTCGAACGCTCTTTGAGAGTCCTCGATGGCGCGGTTGCAGTATTTTGTGCAGTAGGTGGTGTTGAACCACAATCTGAGACTGTTTGGCGTCAAGCGAATAAGTATCGAGTACCACGATTGGCCTTTGTCAATAAAATGGATCGTTCTGGTGCTGATTTTATACGTGTAGTTGAGCAAATTAAGACGCGTTTAGGTGCAAAACCTGTTCCGTTGCAACTAGCAATAGGTGCTGAGGATGAGTTTGCCGGCGTAATCGATCTAATCAAAATGAAAGCCATCTATTGGGACAAAGATTCCATGGGTGTGCAATTCGAAGAAAAAGATATTCCTGCTGATTTACTTGATCAAGCAAACGAGTATCGAGAGCAGATGCTAGAAACAGCAGCGGAAAGCTCTGAACAATTGATGGATGAATACCTAGAGAATGGTTCACTATCAAATGAGCAAATTAAAGCCGCGTTACGCGACTTAACCATTGCCAATGAGATTGTCCCAGTTATGTGTGGCAGCGCCTTTAAGAATAAAGGTGTACAAGCAATGTTAGATGGAATTGTCGAATACCTTCCATCACCAACCGAAGTGCCAGCTATCCAAGGTGTTGATCACCAGGATAAAGAAGTTGAACGCGAGTCGAATGACGATGCGCCTTTTTCAGCCTTGGCCTTTAAAATTGCCACTGATTCCTTTGTTGGGCAGTTGGTGTTTTTTCGAGTCTATTCAGGCACGATTAGCACAGGCGATATGGTTTATAACCCTGTCAAGGGTAAGAAAGAGCGAATTGGACGAATACTGCAAATGCATTCGAACAATCGAGAAGAAATTAAACAGGTTCGAGCAGGCGATATTGCTGCCGCAGTCGGACTTAAGAGCTTCACAACAGGCGATACCCTGTGTGATGTTAAAAGTGTGGTAACACTAGAGCGAATGGAGTTTCCTGAGCCCGTTATTGCACAGGCAGTTGAGCCAAAAACTCAAGCTGACCAAGAAAAAATGGGGATAGCCTTGGGCAAACTTGCTCAAGAAGATCCAACTTTTAGAGTGCGTACTGATGAAGAGTCGGGCCAGACTATTATTTCTGGTATGGGCGAGCTTCATTTAGACATTATTATCGACCGTATGAAACGTGAATTCGATGTCGAATGTAACGTTGGTTCGCCACAAGTGGCTTACCGAGAGTCGATTAGTAGTACCGTGACGCATGAGACAAAATACGTAAAGCAATCGGGCGGACGTGGCCAATACGGACATGTTTTCCTTCGCATTGAGCCATTAGAGCGAGGTGCGGGCTTTGAGTTTGTGGATGAAATCAAAGGGGGTGTTGTCCCTAAAGAGTTCATTCCAGCAGTGCAAAAAGGCGTGGAAGATTCATTGGAAGGTGGCGTGTTAGCCGGTTATCCAATGATTGATGTACGCGTTGCTTTGTACGACGGTAGTTTTCACGACGTCGACTCTTCGGAGTTTTCGTTTAAAGCAGCCGCTAGCCAAGCCTTTAGAGAAGGTTGCCGCGAAGCGGGTGTGGATTTGCTAGAGCCCATTATGGCGGTGGAGATTGTTTCTCCAGAAGAATATATGGGTAACGTTAGTGGCGATATTAATTCTCGTCGCGGCGTTATTTTAGGTATGGAAGACACGCCTTCGGGCAAAGTAATACAGTCTGAAGTGCCGCTGGCAGAAATGTTCGGTTACGCGACTGCGCTGCGAAGCGCAACGCAAGGCCGAGCTTCTTACAGTATGCAGTTTGAAAAGTACGCAAAGGCACCAAAAAACGTCGTCGATGCATTCATTAACAGATATTAAAAGTAATTATTTAAAAACCAAAAGATAGGTGAAACGCTATGTCTAAGGAAAAATTTGAACGTAATAAACCGCACGTA
>CAZHEL010000115.1:0-2051 GCA_964531625.1 uncultured Gammaproteobacteria bacterium | reverse complement strand
GGCTGTTTAGATCGCTCAGGGCTGTTTAGATCGCTCAGGGCTGTTTAATCAAACGAGGCGCAGGGCTTTCCAAATACGCCTTCGTCAGGATTTATACCAAGCCCAGCGCCTGATGGTAATTTGATATGGCCATCAACAATTCTAATCCCATCGTCTGAGTCGTAGTTTCCTTCAATATAAGGCTGGGCTATCCATACGCCTTCATTCAGCCTTGGTAGGACAGTGGCGCCAATGTGCGCACAGGCCGCTGCAATAATATCGCCGCCCCATGCATCATCGCAAGTGTGTGGCATTGCGTTAGCTTTGCAAATATCTCGCGCCGCTCTAAGTTGAGTAAGCCCGCCGAGTCGAGTAATTTTAAAACCAAAGCCATCGCACCAGCGTTGGCCAGCGGCTGCGATGACGGTAGATAAATCGATGGTGTTTTCGTCTAGATAAACAGGGTGATGGAGTTGCGCTCGAATCGCTGATATTTCGGCAATTGAATTACACGGCTGCTCTAAAATCACTGGGATATCTTTACACGCATTAGACAAAAATACCGTGTCTCTAGAAGTTAAGCCGCGATTACCATCAACGGCAATTCGATAGTCTTTGCCCACTGCCTGCCACACCTTGTGAATAGTTTCTATATCTTGTTGTACAGGCCGCCCACCGATCTTTATTTGGATGCGCGGATAACCTTCGGCCATTTTCTCAGCTGCGGCTTTGGCGACTTCATCAGGCTCGCCTACACTGGTTGCGTAGTAACTAGGAATATTGTCTGTTTGAGCCCCGCCCAATAAATCGCAAACTCTTGCGCCATAGTGTTTCCCGGCCAAGTCCCAAAGCGCGATATCAATTGCCGCTTTTGCATAGTTGTGACCGTTGAGTTGTGCGTCCATCTTATTGCGAACAGTTTCAATAAATAGTGGGTTTTGTCCAATCAGTGCAGCGCACATTTGCATGAGTGCAGCGCGCGCACCTAACGCATGTTCTTGCTGATAAGTTGGGCCTACCGGGCAGCTTTCGCCATATCCAACTAAGCCAGTGTCGGTAACGATTTTTATGATGGTGGAGTCCAGTTCGCTAACCAAAGCACCAGACATAACATAGGGGCCATTCTGAACTGGCAGATCTTTTTGGTAGATATGTATTTCTACTATTCGCATGAGCGACTAGTCTTTATCAAGAAGGATTGATTTAAGCAATGCCACGCCCATTAATGCCATAACTGCCGAGAACGGCAGGGCACCGATAATCATCGTAGAGCGCAGTGCGTCCATGCCGCCTGCGGCCAGCAATGAAGCAATTAACATTGAAAAAATTACGCCCCAAATAATAATATGCTTGGCGGGCTTCTTGGCCTTACCGCCTGCTGAAGCAAGCGTATTAATAATTAGAATGGCCGAATCTGCTGAGGTCACCAAGTAGGTGCTTAACAGCACTACAATAATTACTGACATTAGCTTAGCCAGAGTTGGTGATAGCAGTAGGTTTACGGTCTGAAATAGTTGTGCGGAAATATCAGCATTGACAATAGAACCCTTAGCGACTCCTGATAGTTCCAAGTCGAGTGCAGTGCCGCCGATAAAGGTAAACCACGTTAAGCCGACAATCATTGGCATAAACATGGCGCCAACAACATACTCACGCATTGTTCGTCCGCGTGAGACTCGAGCTAAAAATAGGCCAACAAATGGTGCAAAGGCGACCCACCAAGCCCAATAAAAAATAGTCCAAGCACCTTGCCAGTCTGATAAGGCTTTAGACGTGTCGGCACTGTCGCCGGTCCAAACGGTAAATGACATTGAGGGCAGGGCTAGGAAATAGTCCCAAAGTGCCAAAAAGAAAGATTTAAAACCGAATAGAGTGGCGCCGAACACCGCGAAGAAAATTACCAGGAAATACGACAAACTCATATTAATGTTGGACAACCATTTAATACCCTTGTTAATGCCAGTTAGAGCAGACCAGGTAGATGCGGCGATAATAATCAAAAGAGCAAATAGCTGCGCTATTAAGGTCGGTTGTCCTTCACTGTTTACCAACCAACTTAAGCCAGTAATATT
>CAZHEL010000114.1:0-2118 GCA_964531625.1 uncultured Gammaproteobacteria bacterium | reverse complement strand
GCTTGGTATGGAAAGTCTTGTGCGTAAGAATGCACAGGAGTAAAGAGAGCGATAGCACTTAAGACCAGTGCATGTTTTACCCAGCACGTCATTGTGCTTGATAGATTAAACATAATATAAACCTCGTTGTTATTTATTAACCCTTAATTTGTTAGTTTAGTTTTGGGATCCTTCTAACTAAGCAACGAAAAATTAGTTATACAAACAAAATTTGTATATGTAGACAGCTAAACGTTTTTGTTTAACCAAATGAGCTAGATCAAAATAATAAAAGCAACCCGTGACGTAACCCTAACTAACCCAACCTAAGTTAGCTCAAAAATACCCAAATAACCGCGGTGAAGTATACTAGTATTTTCGTAAAACTCAAGCAGACGCATGCGGGCACAAAAGCTTTATTTATTACTTGGAATTAATACTCTTAATAGAACCACTATTAAATGGGGTCAAAGCCATTTGATTAGCACTTCCATAAAGGTGACAAGGTTAGGAGATACGTATCAAAGAGCGTTCTGTGCCAAGAATATCAAATAAAAAAAGGCCGACTATGTTAGGTAAAAATAGTCGGCCATGTGGACTAAGTAGGGTTGGTACTTAACTAAGTAGGGTTGGTACTTAGAAGACCCAATAAGGGTCGCGGTGTAAACAGGTTAATTCAGAAGGACACTTCAACTTATTGCAAGATAAGGGTCGCACCGCTTCAAGTCCACTTGAAAGCTTACACTGCAGGCAACATTGTACTATTAAATTCAATTTTGATAATTGCTCTTTTTATTAAATGACTATTCAATTAATATTGATAATATGAATATTCTGAAAGACATGCAGTTATTTGTACGGGTGGTGCATTGCGATGGCTTAGCCGCGGCTGCCAGAGAGTTAGGCATAACGCCCTCTAGCGTGACTATGCGAATCAAGAACTTAGAGGATCATTATAAAACTAAGTTACTAACAAGAACCACGCGCAGCATCAGTTTAACTGAGCAAGGCCGACAGTTTTATACAGACAGCTTGCGTATGCTAGATGATTTAGAAATCACTGAAAATAGGTTACGATCCGCTCGCGAAACAATCAGCGGTGTACTTAGAATTACCGTCGCTTCTGATTTAGGACGCCAACATATAGACCCTCTGATTGATAGTTTTGTTAAAAAACACCCTAAGGTTAAACCGTGCCTATATTTAAGTGATTCGGTTTTAGACTTAACAGAAAACAATATCGATATTGCTATTCGCTATGGCATATCTCCAGCCAGTCTTTTGGTAGCGCAAAAGCTGGTAGACAATCGACGCGTATTATGTGCCTCGCCAGATTATCTAGAACGTAACGGTACGCCAACCCACTTTAAGCAGCTCAAAGATCATGCGTGCCTAACTATGATGCAAGTAAGAACTCCAATGACGAAATGGTTCTTCCAATCTCCGCAGGGTGAAAAATCACTCAACATAAGCTCTTCTAGATCGTGCGATGACGGTGCGCAAATTCGAAAATGGGCAACCGAGGGAAAAGGCATTGCCTTAAAATCAATATTGGATGTTAGCAACGATATCAATGCTGGGCGTTTAGTCACCTTGCTCGACGACTATAGCCCAGACTATCAAAGCAAAAAATTATCCGTAGGCACTGATCTCTATGTCGCCTACCAAGATCGCGAATACTTGCCTAAACGGACCAGCGAGTTTATTCGTACACTAAAAGAGTATTTTGCAAACTTTTCCTTATAGACTTTGCTTGGTGACACTCATACCGAGCTAAGCACATGGTTAGCGTCTCGACAACTACTTAAACCACCTTCAACAATAAAGAAAATAAACGCGAGCACCTTGAGTTTATAAATCACTCTCGTAGGCAATCAGTGACTCCACTGCGTCAGCACTAGACGCTTGCTGCATACTAATAGCTTTACACATATATCAATACGCTATTGATAGCTATATGCTATATTTGACAAGTGTTTAATTTCTTATTCGCGGGGTTTAACAAAATGAAAATATTTTTGCTAACCGTATCTCTCCTCCTACTATCGGCTTGTGGGGAAAATCAAGAACAAACTAACTCTGAAAGCTTAGATAAAAACGCCAGTAATAAAAAAGTGGCGGCTTCCTCAGAACAGAAAC
>CAZHEL010000113.1:0-2147 GCA_964531625.1 uncultured Gammaproteobacteria bacterium | reverse complement strand
GTCGTGGTGCTACTCGCCTTAACACAGCGAATAACGATTTAAACTGTTCAGGGATAGTTTCATTCTTCACAGGCCTTTCACAAAATAGATTGTTCTGTGGTGAGCTGCCGGATGAACCTGTTCCTGGCCCCAGTGGTGTAGCAGGCGTTGTTGCCGAGCCTAGATCGTTTGGTATTAATGCTGAAACTGAAGTACTAAGCTTTGGTTTGAATTACGCCATTAGTGATAATTGGTCGGTAAATTACAAATTTGGTAATATTCAAGGGGATGTATTTTCGGGTGGTAGTTCTGATAGAGACCCTGTAAGTGGAACATCATTTTTTGGTGGACCTGCATCAAACGTTTTTACATTAACGCCAGTCGGCGGGTTTGACTACGACTCACATGAGTTACGTTTTGACTTTCAGAGCGACAATGGAACGGTTGCAACCATTGGTTTATTTACCTCTGATGGTGATGATGAAGATATCTTTGTTGCGGGTACTCTTCCACTTGGTGGGACTGCACCACTGACAAGTATTGCTGACCTTTCTAATGCATTCGCCCCTGGTACGCCAGCGGTTCCAACAACTACGATTACAAACACACGTACTGATGCGATCTTCGGTCGAATTCAATTTGGTTTAACTGACGCATTAACTCTGTCGCTTGAAGGCCGATACACCGATGAAGAAAAAGATGTCAGTGATCTAACTCAATCGTTCACTTACGAAGAAGATTATTTCACTCCAAAAGCTTCACTTGATTATAAAGTGTCTGACAACTCGCTTGTCTATGTATCTGTAGGTGAAGGTGTGAAATCCGGTGGAGTAAATGTAAGTAACGTTGATTTAATCGATGAAGAGCGTTTCTTTGATGTCGATGAAAATATTTCTTATGAAATTGGTTATAAAGGCACTCTGGCAAATGGTGCATGGCAGTTGAACGCCGCCGCTTATTTTATTGATTGGTCTGACCTACAAGTTAATGCAACGGCAACTAATGCAGGACTTTTTGATAACGCAATTATTTTGAACCTAGGTAGCGCTGAGTCACAAGGGTTTGAAATCGAAACATCTTTTATTGTTTCTAATAACATTAGTCTTAACGCAGGTTTTGCTTATGTTGACGCAACCTATGACGAAGGTACAATTTCTGGACGGATAGAGCGTGCTAATGCTTGTGACGATATTGTTTGTTCATCTGATGGGGATGTCGGCGGTAATGACTTACCTAGAAGCTCTGATGTTCAATGGAATATCGGTGCAACATACAGCGGTTCATTTGGTACCGATTCAAGTTACTTTGCTCGAATTGATGTTGTTGGTCAGTCAGATCAATTTGTATCTGAAATTAATCTGGCGACAATACCTTCACGCACATTGGTTAATCTTCGGGGCGGTGTGGATTTTGGTAAATGGAGTGCGGAACTTTGGGTTAAAAATGCAACGGATGAATTGTATACTTCTAACGCATTTTTTGTGCCGTTTTCATTCGCTGTAGATTACATACCTACTTTTGGTAATTTACGTCAATGGGGCATTACTGCTTCCTATAAATTCTGATAGAGAGTGTAATTATTCACACTCTCTTCAGTGGGTAAATTTGACCTCCTAGCGACCCAGTGTCCTAGGAGGTCTTTTTCTTCATTTTGCAGAACTACGGACTGTTTTGCTTAACGTTTTAAGGGTTCAAAACCATTACGCTATGTTACTGATTCGACTTTTTGATTTCCGAGCTAATACAGTTAAGTACGTTTTGCTGGCTTTTAGCCTAGCGACACTTTTTTCCTTTAGTGCAGTTGCCATAGCCAAGTCGAATAAATCAGAGGCAACTCATGCAATAAAGCATGAACAATTAGAAATAGTTGTTGGCTCCGAAAATAAAAATAGACGCGATGTAAATCTATTAGTTTCGTATCCAGTGGCAGATGCATCGGTACATCAAGCATATCCTTTGATCGTTTTTTCTCACGGACACGCGCTGGATAATAAGTCCTATCAAAATTTAACGGATTATTGGGTAGCACGTGGCTATTTTGTGGTGGCGCCGCTGCACCTAGATAGCGGTGGTGATTTAAAGGCCGTTTCGCTTATTTCCAAGAAGTTTGGTAACGACTGGATAGCAGCGTCGCGCTTATTAGATTTAAACGCTGTGATTAATCAAAT
>CAZHEL010000112.1:0-2256 GCA_964531625.1 uncultured Gammaproteobacteria bacterium | reverse complement strand
CATTTCATCCTCGACGTTGTTAGAACCAAAAAATACTTCACAGGGCGACTATCATAACATAGGGTCAGGTTGAAGCTCTCATAGTTTAACGGACACTTTAAATGAGAGACAATGATCTCTCAGGAGTATCCTAATGACAAGTAAACGAAGACCTTATAAAACATATCCAAAAGAATTCAAACTCGAAGCAGTCCGAATGATGGAAACCTCAGATCGGCCAGCCTCTGAGATTGCATCTGAGCTTGGAATTCGTCGTAATTTGCTCTACAAGTGGAAAGAGCAGATAGAACGTAAAGGCGAGGCTGGCCTTAAAAATAAACGCGGTAGACCCCCTAAATCTGAGCAAGGTGAAGTGGCGACGCTTCGCCAAGAGAATGATCGACTACGAGAAGAGGTAGAGATACTAAAAAAGGCCGCCGCGTACTTTGCTCGGGAACTCAAGTAAGGTACGCGTTTATACGAGAGAACAGTTTAGTTCATTCAATCTCAACACTGTGCAATGTATTAGGTGTCTCAAGTAGTGGTTATTATGATTGGCGCGATAGACCGATGAGTAAGACGGCCAAGAAAAATCGTCAGCTTACAACGAAGATTCGATGTTTTCATAAAGCCAGTAACGATATCTACGGTGCGCCAAGGCTACAACGAGATCTGAATGACGATGGTGAGCATGTGAGTCGTCAGCGCGTTGGTAGGTTAATGAAACAGGCGGGCATACAGTCTAAGGTGGTTAAGAAATTTATAGTAACGACAGACTCAAAAGCGACGACCAAGCCAGCACCAGATCGATTACGCCGATGCTTTGTAACACCAGAGCCCAACCAGGCCTGGGTAACGGATACAACATTTATTCGAACACGCAAAGGTTGGCTGTTTTTAGCCATTATTCTGGACCTTTATTCACGTAAAGTTGTGGGCTGGTCGATGAGTGATCGTAATAATACACAATTGGTGAGTGATGCACTGACTATGGCCTTTTGGAGACGAAAGGTGAGTTCAAAAGTCATTATTCATTCGGATCAAGGTTCTACGTATAACGCTTTCGCTTACCGAAATCTAATTGCTGAAAACAATGGCCTATGCAGCATGAGCCGCAAAGGTAACTGTTACGACAATGCTGTTGCCGAGAGCTTCTTTGGAAGTCTTAAAACAGAATTAGTAGATCACGAAGACTATCGAACAAGGGAACAAGCGCGGCAAAGTGTGTTTAAATACATTGAGCTGTTCTACAATCAGCGAAGACGGCATTCTTACTTGGACTATGTGAGTCCAGATGAATATGAACGGGCCACTGCCCACAATTAAATAGTCCGTAAAACTGTGGCAACATCAGGTCTTGCCTTTTGCCTTTCGGTGATTTAGTCTTACCTTATGTTAAGAAGAATTTTCTTTGATCGTATCTAGATGTCGCGGCCGCTTCGATTGGAGTTTGCGGGCGCACTGTATCACGTGACTTCACGGGGTGATCGTCGTGATGATATTTATGAGTGTGATGAAGACAGAAAAGATTTTCTGTCTTTGTTGGGAAATGTGTGTGAGTCGTTTAATTGGGTGTGTCATGCTTATTGCCTGATGGACAACCACTATCATTTATTAATTGAAACGCCCGATGCAAATTTGTCAAAAGGGATGCGCCAACTTAATGGTGTTTACACACAGAAGTTCAATCGCCGACATGAACGTGTGGGGCATGTCTTTCAAGGTCGTTATAAAGCCATTCATGTTGAACGCGAAAGCTACTTATTAGAACTGGCTAGATATATTGTCTTAAACCCAGTCAGAGCGGGTATGGTTCGACAAGTCCGACACTGGCCATGGAGTAGTTACCGAATCACGATAGGGCAAGAACAAACCCAAAGCTGGTTAAATACAGAATGGTTGTTAGCGGCATTTGCTAAACGAAAAGCAACGGCGATAAAACGATATAAACAATTTGTTTCAGAAGGAAAAGGACTGCCATCACCGTGGGGAAAACTGCGCAACCAGGTATTTCTGGGTAATGATTTGTTTGTCGAAAATATGCAAAGATTGATCGATGGCGAGAAAGAGTTAAGTGAAATACCAAGTTCACAAAGGCGTGCAAAGCCCTTAGGCTTAGATGAGTATGAAAATCGAGCAGCGAGCCGAGATGAGGCAATCTGTAATGCTTATAGCAGTGGTGGTTACACACAAAAAGAAATTGGTAAATATTATGGGTTGCATTATGCGAGAATCAGTCGAATAATTAAAAAGGCAAAAAGCAAGACCTGACCCTAT
>CAZHEL010000111.1:0-2272 GCA_964531625.1 uncultured Gammaproteobacteria bacterium | reverse complement strand
GTGCTGACATAAATAAACGAGTTATTTTGGAGCAAGATGCTTTAATGCTCGCGGCACAATTTAATGAGAACGCATCGGTTATTAGAGAACTATTAAAGAATGGTGCTAACCCAAAGAACAAAAGTGTCTTAGGTAAAACAGCACTCGATTTTGCTAAAAAACATAAAAACGATGCCGCTGTTTCGGTGTTGAGTAATTATTAGAAAAAGGTATCGAGCCATAATAATAAAGGTGTCATCATAAAGGTGTCACGTCTTGAATTGTGAATTGACAGGTTTATGAGATTAGTTTGATTTGGCTAACCATGGAGGGTTAAGTTATGTCTAGAGCATTCAAAATTCAAAACGTGACACCTAATGGTGTTATTATGAGCAATCAAATAGCAGCAGAAACGGTGCGATAGTTACTGCTTACGAAAGCGGAGGTTATACGTTGAGGGAATTGGGAGAGTATTTTGGTTTACACTATTCTACGGTAAGCGGAATCATCAAGACTTATGAATCAAAGACCTGAGCCCATGATTTCGCGCTCTGTTGTGGTGCGGCCGTTAGCGGAAGATGGCTATTTGTCTCGTCAGGATTTCATGGCGTTTGAAGAGCTTTTTAATACTCAATTGGATGTTTATTTCTATGTTAAAGATATAGATGGTCGCTGGATTAGTTGTAATTTTGCGAGCCTAAAGCTAATCAATATGCGCCGAGCTGAACAGGTTATTGGTCAATTAGAAGAGGCTTTTTTCCCCAAGCAGATTGCTGAAGATATACGTAAAGACGATTTAAAAGTGCTTAATGAAGGAAAACGTGTAGTAAATCGTGTGGAGGTCATTACGAATCGGCATGGAGAGTTTATTTGGGTAAATACTAATAAAATCCCTATCTATAATGAACACAATTGTGTAATCGGACTTATGGGCATCACCCGCCCGATTATGAATCAACTAAACCCGTCTAAAAAGTATGAGTTGTTTAGTCAGACTGTAGATTTTATTCATGACAATCTTACTGAGACTATTTCTATTGTTGAGCTTGCCAAAGCTGCAAATTTGTCTGAGAGTCATTTTCGACGAAAGTTTCGAGCAGAACTAGGCTTATCGCCACAAGAGTTTATTATGAGAGCACGCTTGCGGTTCGCATCTAAGCTACTTCGCAATGGTTCAAAAAATATTGCCCAGATAGCATTTGAGAGCGGTTTTTCTGATCAAAGTTATTTCAGCAGACAGTTTAAAAAATTCTATGGTCAAACCCCGAAAGCGTATCGAGACGCTAAGAGCGTAAACATAATTGCCTAAGCAACGGCAGTGCAGAACCATAATCGTGAAAAATCAATATTGAATTCGTTGGGTTACCAAAAGTAATGAAAACAAAAGTTTAGAGAGCTGTAACAGGCGCTTCGAGAGTTATAAATGGAAGTTTTTGCTCAGTTTTCCATTTTTACACCTGTTTTCACGATTATTTTGATAGGGTTTGGAGCATTGCACAGCCTTGTGTGTTAAGCGAATAGTGCTAAAAATTAGCTAATGAGTTCTATAGTTCGTGGACAAAGTCAGTGAAACTATAACCACTAAGAATAAAATAGAAATGCACACTCTAGGACTAAACCAATTCCCCTAGTAGGAGACATTACCCTAGTCATTATTCCTATTTTGGTTTGTCCGCATGTATTTCTAACCGGTTTATTTCTTAGTGCAGTGACCATTAAAAGGGTCGAAGCTGGGTGCAGTCCTTACTTACAACCTTTACCGGTGTTGTTATTTTCCTCTCAGTTTTGATCCTTTCTTTTTTTTCGTAAAACCGAGCTTTTGTGTGACTTAAGTTGTGAAATTGGTCTTTGGGCGGTCGACCCCTTAGCTTAAGATGACTTAGAGGGTGCGGTTGGCTCCAGTTACAATTTATCTTTAGTGATATTTGAATATGTGTGACTAAATTTAATAAGCGAGTCCATATATGACCCCATGATTTGCCTATGTCGGCACTCGCTTATCACCGTATTTTAAAGTTGGCTAGAACCATTGCCGACATGGAAGGTGTAGAGCGGATTGCCAAACTGCATGTATCCGAAGCAATTAGTTTTCGTAGCCTTGATCGGTTGTAGAGCTGGATCGCATTATTCTTGTCAAAGTTTTGCAAAAATCACTCATTTCATATGAACGAATTTCATATTATTCAATAATAATATAGAATTAAGTTATTGATATTAAATGAATTTTAAAATATTTAAAAATAATTCTATAAAACTATAGAATTATTATAATTTGTCTATATAATCCCAACCC
>CAZHEL010000110.1:0-2526 GCA_964531625.1 uncultured Gammaproteobacteria bacterium | reverse complement strand
ATAAATAGGTCGCTTCAATAATGCATTAGTTTATGTTTATCTGCGGCTATTCAATTGTAAAAACTTAGACTCGATCTTACAAGTTGAGAAGTCTAGTTTTGATTTGGCCTGACAACAGATGTCCGAGTTTTGCCCTTAACGGCCATTTAATAGCTAGGCAAAAGGCAATGTATGACTCGCCCCTGTCTGTCAATCTCGTTTCGTGAGTTGTATAGGTTGCTGCAATGTATCCGAGCTATTTATGTGGTGTTTAATTACCACTGCTCAAAATGTGATACGCACAATGCTGTTCTTTCAAGACCTTCAGTCTATGACGACTATTGACTTTTACAGATTTCAGCGTCGTGGTTTAACCTGTGTACTCATTTAACGTTATTGCAAACCTGGTGAGATTGTTCGATTTTAATTAGCTCGCTTTATGCGAACGACTGATACTCTTCATTGCGTGCCAAAATAACCCAAATCATTCTAGCCATTTTATTCGCCATCGCAACCGCGACAACATTCGGTTTCTTTGTGGCTTTCAATGCTTGAGCCCAAGCACTCCACCTTGACGGTTTATCAATATGCCACTGTAACGCCGAACGTGCACCATGAATCAGATTACACCTTAACCTTGAGTTCCCTCGCTTACCGATACCGAGCAATGTTGTCTTACCGCCCGTTGAAGATTGTTTAGGAACCAGCCCTATCCACGCAGCCAGATCTCTTCCTGATCGAAAATGCTTTGCGTCTCCCACCCAAGATAACAGACAAGCTGCAGTGATTAATCCAACACCCGGCACCTCCATCAATCGGTTTCCTCGATCATCTGCCATCACGATTGATTGCATATCATCTTCTATGTCTGATACCCGTTCTATCAATGTTCGAAACTCTTCTTCCAATCGATAAAGGAGCACGATCATTGAGGCTGGTAACTCGCCTTCGTGCATAGATACTATCTCACGCAGACGAAGAATTGTTTTACGGCCCTTAGGATACTCTATGCCAAACTCCAACATAAACCCGTGGACTTAATTGCCAATAGCATTACGCCTTCTGACGATGGCTTCCCGAACCTTAACCAACGCACCTAACGTTTGTTGATCCATTGAACGCGGCGTTACGAACCTCATGGAAGGCCGTTGCACTGCTTCGCAGATGGCTTCTGCATCTAAAAAATCATTCTTGTTCGATTTGACGTATGGTTTCACAAACTTTGCGGCCATTAGCTTCGGTTCATGCCCAAACTCAATACATTTACGTGCTAAGTAATGAGCACCTCCGCAAGCCTCCATGCCAATCAAACAGGGCTTTAAGTTGCTTAAAAATAATAATAACTCTTTGCGCTTTAGCTTCTTTCGTGTAACTAAAATGCCCTTACTATCTACGCCGTGGATGTGAAAATAACGCTTGCCTAAATCTATTCCTAGTACTTTAATGGTCATGATGACTTGCCTCATGTGGTTGATCTCACGACCTAGTCTAATTGCCTAGGTGGGGCGAGTCATCACATTAGACCTGACACCACTTGTATGACCCATTTGTATGACCTGCTGTGAGTTTTGGTTTTTTTCAGCTTGTTCAAGTTAGTTTGACAACACCCATGGGAGGGATGTTTATTACCGACTAGTCTCTGGAAAAAATAAAAATGGCATTGCCGTCATCAATCAAGATATGCACATTATCGATATCGATGTTGTACATGAATGACTATTAAAACTAACAACAAACGCACTAAAACTTTCCGGTTGGATTCATATTGTCATCAAGCTAACTGGTTTGTGTTCCTTTAATTGCCGGTAAACCAAGTCTGCAAACTCTGGTTTCCAATCCGTGCGGGCAGTCTCTAGCCATTCGCGCACACCGGGATTAGCAAGCAACTCGCTAATAATTTTAGCGCTGTCAAAACCATTGGGTTTTGGTGAAATCGACAGATGACGAATATAGGCACCTTGCATTGCTGAAAAAATATTTCTCATGAGTAGGCTAAAACGAAATTTTTCTTGGCTACTGAGGTTCGCGTAGTTTTTTCATGCCGCGTTGTGAGAGTGAGCACAACTCATTATCTTGAAACATCATTTCTCGGATCTGATTGCCGGACTCAATATTTCGTTCAAATGCGGCTAGGCGGTTGGCTTTAGCTTGCGCATGCATCTGTTGCGTGTTTTGGCGAATTTGTATCGCCAAATAGACGAGCTATATAACAATGGCTAAAGCGCCGATCGATTCTGCTATGGCTTGAATTTGACTCCAAATCATGATTTGTAACCTCGTGTAATGTTTATGTCGCAGTTTTTACTAAGTGTCTGCATAACAACGCAACTTTTCTCCGCGCCCTCGATTAATCGATCGATCCATTTGCTGGGGATTTTTCCAGCGGCTTGGATATCTACGCGTACATCGAATGATGTAAACCCGACCGGTGTTTTTCGATCGACACGAAGAGTACCGCGCATATCGACTTTGCCGGCAACAGCCACTTGAAGGTATTTTAGTTTGATATCAAATCGGTTGGCGATTACACGAATAGTGCTGTCGAGG
>CAZHEL010000109.1:0-2561 GCA_964531625.1 uncultured Gammaproteobacteria bacterium | reverse complement strand
CAAGTGCTGATAATGTTTCATTGGTGCAGTTCCTAGGGTAGCTTTAGGAATTGCACTTATTATATGAATCTGCCAGCTGTTTTTCTTAAAATGGTAGTATTTTTTCTGTCTGGTAGTCCATTGAGGACACAAAAATGAAAGATGAGGTAGTAATTCTAAGTGCTGTGCGTACCCCTTTAGGTGGCTTTCAAGGTGACTTGTCGAGCTTGAGTGCGCCTTTACTAGGTGCGAAGTCCATAGAGGCGGCATTAAAAAGTGCAGGCGTGTCGGAGAGTGCTATAGACGAAGTCTATTTAGGTAATGTGGTGAGTGCTGGTGTGGGTCAAGCGCCTGCACGACAAGCTTCGTTGAACGCCGGTTTGTCAAAGTCAGTACCCTGTACAACGGTGAGTAAAGTTTGTGGTTCAGGTATGAAAGCCGTGATGCTGGCCGCAGATGCCATTAAAGTTGGTAGTCTCAATTGTGCAATAGCTGGTGGAATGGAGAGCATGAGCAATGCGCCTTACTTACTGGAAAAAGCCAGAGCTGGACATCGCCTAGGGCATCACAGTGTTCGCGATTCATTATTTGTGGATGGATTAGAAGATGTAAATTCTGGACAGTTAATGGGATTTTTCGGTCAGCAAACGGCAGACCGGTTTGACTTTAGTCGAGTTCAAATGGATGACTTTGCAATTGAGTCGCTTAATAGGGCTAAGACGGCAAGCGATAGTGGGTATTTCAAACAAGAGATTTGTCCCATTGTTGTTAAAACTCGCAATGGCACAAACACCATAAGCGAAGATGAACAAATACGTACTGCTAAACCAGAAAGAATCCCGCATTTAAAGCCCGCGTTTAAAACCGATGGCACCATTACGGCGGCGAACTCGAGTTCAATTTCAGATGGCGCTGCAGCGCTAGTACTTGCTAGTGCGGAGTATTGCGCATCACAATCGTTATCGCCTATGGCTAAAATCCTAGCTTATGCCAGCCATGCTCAAGCCCCTGAAGAATTCACTCTGGCACCAATTGGCGCTATGCAAAAAGTTTTAGAGCAAGTGGCTTGGTCTGTCGATGATGTTCATTTATTTGAAATTAACGAAGCCTTTGCCGCGGTGACTATGATTGCTATGCAAGAGCTTGATATTGACCATGAACGCGTTAACGTAAATGGCGGAGCCTGTGCTATTGGTCATCCATTAGGTGCATCTGGTGCGCGCATTATTGTTACGCTGATTCACGCGTTAAAGCGCTTAGGCAAGACCCGAGGAGTCGCCTCATTGTGCATTGGCGGGGGCGAAGCAACTGCGATTGCAATTGAATGTACAAATTAACCTAGTTTAAAGTAGCGATAATAGTTAATTACTAAAGAGTGTGTAAGCCAAATAGGGCTTTTACATATTCTAATTATAACCACCTAGTAGGAGATGACGATGCAACAAATAAGCGGAAAATGCCTTTGCGGCAAAGTTAAGTATTCAAGTAAAGCCGACCCAGTATTTACTATTATATGCCATTGCGATGATTGTCAGCGCCAGACCGGAACGGCCTTTTCGATGACAGTGGGTGTGCCAAGAGCTGCTCTTGATTTCGAAAATGAAGACAATCTTAAAGAGTTTGTAGGGGAAGCGGCAACGGGTAATAAGGTACAGCGTAAATTCTGTCAGGATTGTGGTTCTCCCGTTATATCTATGATCGCCGTAATGCCTGATTTATACATGATTAAAGCCGGCACACTGGATGATAAGTCTTGGTTAAAACCAACTCATCAATTTTGGTGCAGTAGCAAACAGCCGTGGCTTGAGCTTAGTGACGAACTCGAAAAACACGATCGAAACCCTGTTAAGTAGTCATGAATTATTCTGGCGATAAATATTCAAACCGTAATTATTATTCTATCTACCTTTCGCTAAGTTAATCGAATAAATCAACTAACCTGATGAGCGAAAGACTCTATACGCGTTTTAGTTTTTATTAATCTCGGTAATCCACTTAAGAAAAACATCGGCACTTTTTTGCCAATTTCGCGACATCATTAAATTATGAGGTTCGCCTTCGAGGATGTGGGCTTGAACGCCTAAATGCGCGGCTAAACTTTCTTGGTGTTCGACGGCAACAGTTGTATCGGCCCCGCCGCCCACTACACAGATAGGTGTATCATTGGCCGAGTCAGGTTTTTTGGGTAACGCAAAGATGAGCATTCCAAAGAAAGCAAAATAGGCCTCATCGCCGAGATTGTTAATAAGGCGGTCAACCGTCTTTTGATCGGCGTCAGGCTCTATAAACATAGTTTGAGCATGCTCAGGATTAGAGACCAATGGATACAAAGACCAGGTTAAGCTGCTCTTTACCTGCTGTAGTGGGTGTACCGTTAGTTTTGCCCCCTTAACGCCATAATGTGGCAGTGAAGCAAGTAGGCCAAGGCCTTTGATCTTCACATCTTTATTTAAGAGGTGCTGGCAAACCAAGCCACCCATAGAATGCCCGATTACAATCGGCGCGCTTGGCATTTCAGCGATGACAGCTAAAACGTCTTTAATGTAATCACCGATGGTGGTTAAGCGAAAGGGCTTAGTATT
>CAZHEL010000108.1:0-2589 GCA_964531625.1 uncultured Gammaproteobacteria bacterium | reverse complement strand
GCACCGTAACCATTGTAGTTAAGATAAATACCTAAATTTTCCAAAGCGGTTAAATCAGCTTCGCTCAACTCTAATGACTTAGCCATGCCAGTCGCACTGCGCTTTAAATTATCTCCGAAAGTCCCCACTACTGCCCATTCTAAATAGCGACCTTTTAACTTGGTATTGATTAATAAGGACGTACATACATCAGACGACGTATTAATTACCGCATTCAAAGCTGGGTGCTCTGGAATATCGCCAGCATAATGATGATCACAATAAAAGACACTCGCGCCTTCACTTAAGACTCGCTCAAGTTCGACGCGATTTTTATCCATAGAAACATCCAATACATTGACCGTATCGCCCTGCTCAGCATTAACGCGTTTAAGCAAATTAATATCGCGTTTAACTCCGGTCACTAACTGCGACTCCTGTGGGTCGTGCAAGCGAAGTTGGGTTAGTGCACAGATGCCGTCAGCATCACCGTTAAAACAATCGAATACAGCCATTGTTGAGCTCCCTATTTCTTATATATTATTATTTGCTAAAGGTTTTAAAGTCTACAAGTTATCATCAGCAAGCTTCCAATTATAAACTTTGATAATAGTCCATCAATATCTTAGCAACTTCAGGTCGAGAGAACTCGGGTGGCGGTGCAATACCATTACCCAATAATTCACGAACTTTGGTTCCAGATAAAATCACAAAATCCTCAAACTCATGATCTGGCACGTCGCGCATCATCACTACTTTGTTCAATTTTTTTGAGTAGGCTGTATGATCGGCATTGAAAATTTCAATTTCCATAGCGCCTTCTGGTACTTCATTGTCAAAAATTGTCTGTGCATCAAAAGCGCCATAATAATCACCAACACCGGCGTGATCGCGACCAATAATAAAGTGTGTAGAGCCCATATTTTGACGAAATAGCGCATGCAATACCGCTTCGCGTGGGCCTGCGTATAGCATATCAAAACCGTAACCAGTTACCATCACACTGTTTTTTGGAAAGTAGTTTGCGACCATTTCACGAATTGATGCATCACGAACATCGGCCGGGATATCACCTTCTTTAAGTTTGCCCAATAGCATGTGTATTACACAGCCTTCAGCTTCAGTGGCTTCCATTGCCATTTTGCACAGCTCTTCATGTGCACGGTGCATTGGGTTTCTTGTTTGAAAAGAAACTATTTTTTTCCAACCGCGCTCAGCAATTTCGTCTCGAATTTGCACAGCGGTTCTAAAGGTATCGCCAAAATCAGTTTCAAAGTAACTGTAGTTCAATACTTGAATCTCACCAGAAACAACAAAGCGCCCTTGATTAACAAAGGCATCAACGCCTGGATGAGCAGTATCGGTAGTGCCATACACAGCATTGGCGATCACTTCAATGTCTTGCTCTGAGAACTCGTCAATTTGCGTAACGGCTTGCACCGCAATTACTGGATTACCATCGACATTAGGGTCACGCAAAGCGATTTTGTCACCAACCGCAAAGTCAGCCTTAGGCAACATATTTAACACTGGCACAGGAAAGAACAAGCCTGACTCAGTATGCATAGACGCAGCAACTTGCAATGCATCAGCCTTAGTCATGTAGCCCGATAATGGCGTAAAGTAGCCGCCACCCAGCATCACTGCATTGGCAGCGGTTGCTGAACTAACAAGTACTTGTGTTAGCGTTTGAGCTTCATTATTAAGTGCTTCGCGCGCAGCTGCATCAGCCACAAACAAGGGGGTAAGCGCATCAGCGCCATGAGGTTTAATCACGTTAATCTCCATAAATGCTCATTGGGAGCATTTAATAATTTATATTTGAGCGTACTAACGCTTTATGATTAAAGCGTTAGTACAGTAGTAAAAGCAGTTAATTAGCTATGAAAAACTATTTATAAAGAACTAAATAACGGTGCTCTTGTAAATAATCGAGAATAGCTTCTACTTCTTCTTCGATTGTTTGAGTATCCGTATTCAAAACGATCTCAGGGTTTTCTGGCGCTTCATAAGGATCATCAATTCCAGTGAAGTTTTTAATCTCTCCAGCACGAGCTTTTTTATACAAGCCCTTAGGGTCACGATCTTCAGCACACTCTAAAGAACAATTCACATGCACTTCGATAAAGTTATAACCACCTTCTTCATGAATCTTTCGAACTTGATCTCGGTCAGCACGATAGGGGCTGATAAAACTGTTCAAAGTAATGATTCCAGTATCGCAATACAGCTTAGAAATCTCACCAATACGACGAATATTTTCGGTACGATCATCAGCAGAAAAGCCAAGGTTTTTGTTTATGCCTAAACGTATGTTGTCGCCATCTAAGCGATAGCTCATTTTACCCAATTTAAACAACGCTTTTTCCAATGCTACAGCGACAGTACTCTTACCACTGCCAGATAAACCTGTGAACCAGAGAGTTGCACCCTTTTGACCAAGGCGATTGAATCGATCTGTACGTGTTACTTCACCATCATGCCAAGTTACGTTAGTTGCTTTTTGTTCAGCCATGTTTTCCTCTTTTAAAAAATCCTTATTTATATAGTTCATATTATCTATTACGTTTTAATTTGAACCGTGCCGTACAAAATAAAGTCCGAACACTG
>CAZHEL010000107.1:0-2739 GCA_964531625.1 uncultured Gammaproteobacteria bacterium | reverse complement strand
AGTAGACGGTATGCCTTTACCACTAGAGGGCAACTTAACCTATTTAGAAGAGTTTTTGCTCAAGAAGCAAGGCATGCTTTTACTGCGAATACTGGATCCGCTGGACCAAATGCTTTTGTTGAGTGTGTTTCGGAAGATGATACCCATGAGAGTGGCCCTTATCACCGCTGGAACCCAGGGTTATTGTTGGATAATTGCACCAGTGAGTATGAAATAGCCACGCAAGATAGATTAGCACATACCAGACCTTTAAGAGGTTGGACCGGCGCTACTACCGTCTTTTTTAATTGCGAGGCTCCTAACATAATAATGGGCACTCCTCCTGGTCTACAAGACTGGGCTCACGGATGCATTGAAACTAGCGGCAATGGTTTGATCGACACTTCTAACTCTCCGGGAACATCAACCATTGAATCGACTGGACAACACGTTCAAACAGCAGCTGGATTCGACAGTTTGTATGACCAGCAGTCTCATGAACGAGGACTCATCCCAGCCAATTAAAACGTTTTGAAAACTGGGGACATACCACACTTCATCAAAAACCGTGGTATGTCTCCTTTCGGTAAATTTATATCTTAGGGCACAATCGTGTTTCTGGATAGAACTGAGGCCATGCAAATCAAATGCTTGGTGAGTTCCTAGGTTGAAACCATAAAAAGACATCCATCACCGATTCTATGTATTGATTTCTGATTCGGCGATTTGTTTTTCTTCCTATCTTTTTGTTTCTCATCACTAATTTAGCTGTTTTTAAGCTATTGGTTTGAGCTTAAAACAGCGCGACTTACATAATAGAACAGGGCTTTTGTTTTTAATTTCCGCTAAGAATTCTACTCAGAATTCTACAAAAGACTTGATGTGTTGACTCTCTAGCAACAATAATCGGGTTATAATGTGCGTTGACAGCCACTCTTACTGCACTTAAATGCTCAGTTTACTTATTGTTTTTTTCGTACTGGCGATTGTTTTTTCCTTTTTATGTTCTTTATGGGAAGCCGTTTTGCTCAGTATCACACCAACCTATGCTCGCATCGAACAACAAAAAGGCACGGCACTCGGGCAAACACTGCAAAATTTCAAAGAGAATATAGATCAGCCTCTAGCGGCAATTCTTACGCTAAATACCATTGCTCATACCGTCGGCGCGATTGGTGTGGGTGAACAAGCCGCCACCATCTGGGCGGACAGTAATCCTTTGATCACTCGGCTTTTAGTCCCAGCCGTAATGACCATGGCGGTGTTGATTCTCTCAGAAATTGTCCCCAAAACCATTGGTGCTTTGTACTGGCAAAAACTGGTCGGTTTTACCGTTGCTTCTCTGCGAGTGTTAATGGTTATTCTTGCGCCCTTAGTTTGGATGGGGCAAATCCTCACCCAATCACTTAAAAAAAATTCCGACAAACCGATATTAACCCGCAACGACTTTCTAGCCATGGCCGAGCTTGGCGCAGAAGAGGGCGTGTTTGAGCCAAGCGAATCACACATGCTTGGCAGCATGCTCAAATTTAAAAGTATTAAAGTAAGCGATGTGATGACACCTCGTACTGTAGTAAGCGCCACCATCGAACAACAAACCATTAAAGAACATTATGACCACGGCAAGGAACACAACTTTTCTCGCATCCCAACCTTAAGCGCAGAAAACAAAGACCTGATTACCGGCTATGTACTTAAAGTGGATGTTATTGAAGCACTATTAGAAGGGCGCGGCGACGAACCCTTACAAAACCTTCGGCGAGAAATTACCGCCGTTGATAAATCCTACGCCATTACCGACTTGTTTAAAGCCTTAACCGAACGCAATGAACACATTGCGGTCGTGCTTGATGAATTTGGCGGCATGGACGGTATCATTACCATGGAAGATGTTATCGAAACTCTGCTCGGCATGGAGATTGTAGATGAAACTGACGACGAAATAGACATGCGCGCCTTGGCACAACGTCATCGTGAGAAGCGCGCAGAAGTATTAGGTACATTGTCTACGTCTGAAGAAACTCCTTTGGATAAGTCTGAGGATCCTCAAGGCTGAGTGGGCGATTAGCGGCCTAATAAATTACATTGTCTCTCACTTCAATACGTCAGATGTGACTCGATAACAATCCTCACAAAACTCGCTAAAGGGTTCAATCAATTTAGCTTGTGGCCAAAAGTTATGGTCTAAGCCTTTCTCAAATTTGGGTGTTGGGATGGCGTTTTGATAGTCCGCAAGTAGGGTAATGTATTCTCGGCGTTTGCTTTGCTCGATTAACAGTGGTGGCAGGCCACCTTTGAGTAGTGGCAGGCTTGTGTAAAAAACGTAATGACACCGTCGGTACTAAGTTGTTGCATGTCATAGCCGTTGGCTTTGAGCGTCGCAATATCTCGAATGGATGTGCCGTATATACGCTCCATAACTAAGATATTTTGCTGCGTGTAATCCCAGTAAAACCGTGGCACATAAATTAAGTCGCTATCCTCAAAGTTAGCACCCATACGTGCACCGTTAGCAGCCTCCATGCGCAGGTCTAGTTCATCATGGATAGTGTGATCGTATTCCTTGATCACATCTAATGGCCACTGGCATAAAGATTGTTCAGTTTGTTTAGTGGCAAAGGTGAACACTCACGCAAAGCTAAGTGCAATGTGTTGAGGTATGATGTTTAGCATGTAAAACAAATAATTCAAACGCAAGGATGCGTATATGGAACAAAAACCATGGGCGAAAGGAGTTCGCTACCAACGGCATTGTCCAGA
>CAZHEL010000106.1:0-2809 GCA_964531625.1 uncultured Gammaproteobacteria bacterium | reverse complement strand
GAGCGACGGTCTCCAAAACCGTAGGTTGGGGGTTCGATTCCCTCCTGGCCTGCCATTTTTAAAATCTTGGTGGTTGATTTTTTCGAAAATTGTGCAAAAAAGTAGGCAATAAGTTATCAAAAAAGAGGCATTTTGAGTTGAGTACGATGATAGATAAAGTCAAATTGGGTATCGCGCTTGCCGTTTTATTTGCGGGTGTTGCAGCTTATTACCAATTACCACAATTGCTGGGTCAGGAAGTATCTATATTGATACGTGTTGGCGTTATTTTGCTTGCTTTAGTAGTGGCGGCTTTTATTGCTGCAAGTTCTCAGTACGGTGCGTCTTTGATCGAGTTTTCTAAAGGCTCTCGAACTGAATTACGCAAGATGGTTTGGCCAACTCGTGCAGAAACAATTCAAACCACTGGAATTGTCTTAGTGTTAGTGGTGATTGTGGCGTTATTTTTGTGGTTAATTGATGCTGTTGTATTTCAAATAATTTATGACTTGTTGTTGGGTGTGGATGATTAGCTATTTGCTGATTATAAAACCTACCCAAACAATAAACTTATGCAGAGTTAAATATGTCAGATAATCCAGATACAGATCCAGTAATTAGCGACGAGCCAAATCAAGCAATCAACGCAGAGGCAGGTCAAGCTGTGACTGCAGAACCAGCCAGGCCGGGTATGCAGTGGTTTGTCGTGCAGGCGTTCTCAAATTATGAGAAGCGCGTTAAGTTGACGCTGGAAGAAAGTATACAGCGCCATGGCATGCAAGATTTTTTTGGCGAAATATTAGTTCCAACTGAAGAAGTTGTTGAAATGAAAGCTGGGCAAAAAAAGACCAGTGAACGTAAATTCTTCCCTGGTTATGTTTTAGTGCAAATGATCATGAACGATGACACATGGCACTTAGTTAAAAGTACTCCTCGAGTATCTGGTTTTATTGGTGGTAAGGCTTCTGATCCTACGCCGCTTACTGATGCTGAAGCGATGGGTATTCTTCAACAAGTTCAAGATGGTAGTGATGCGCCGCGACACAAGTTCTCTTTTGAGCCAGGTGAGTTGGTACGTGTTACCGAAGGCCCGTTCGCGGACTTCAACGGTACTGTCGAAGATGTGAATTATGAAAAATCAAAACTGCGAGTTGCGGTTTCGATTTTTGGTCGGTCAACTCCAGTTGAGCTGGATTTTGGCCAAGTAGAGAAAGGCTAATTTGAGAGCGTTAAGCAGCAGTTATTCTACGTTGCGATTTATTGTTAAGTGATCACGTACTTTAGTACGTTCTGCGCTTAAAAATCAATCGCGGCTTGTCTAACCGCAACTTCTCACCCTCAAATAGGTATAGAAGAGTTTTTGTTAACAGCGGGGAGTTCGAATAGAACGTTTGAACCCGAAAAATAGTGTTTCGACGAAATACTACGGAGTAAAAGATGGCTAAGAAAGTCGATGCTTTAATTAAGCTACAAGTGCCCGCCGGTGGTGCTAACCCTAGTCCTCCTGTTGGTCCAGCATTGGGTCAGCATGGTGTCAATATTATGGAATTCTGTAAGGCGTTCAATGCGGCTACCGGTGAAATGGAGAAAGGCTTGCCTGTTCCTGTCGTGATCACCGTTTATGCTGATAAAAGCTTTACCTACATAATGAAAACTCCACCTGCCTCGGTGCTTTTGAAAAAAGCCGCAGGTGTTCCTAAGGGTTCTGGTGTTCCTCATCTTGAAAAAGTGGGCAAAGTATCGCGTGCTCAATTAGAAGAGATTGCCACCATGAAAATGGCCGACCTAAACGCTTACGACATGGATCAAGCAGTGAAAATTATTGCTGGTTCTGCACGTAGTATGGGCATCGAGACTGACGAGGTTTAATCATGGGTAAAATGAACAAACGTTATAAAGCTATTGCTGAAAAAGTAGATCCTGATAATTTTTATTCCGTCAGTGATGCATTCAGCTTAGTAAAAGAAACTGCCACTGCAAAATTCGACGAAGGTGTTGATGTATCTATTAACTTAGGTGTTGACGCTAAGAAGTCTGACCAAGCTGTTCGTGGTGCTACGGTATTGCCAAAAGGTACTGGTAAGTCAGTGCGTGTTGCGGTTTTTACCGACGGCGATAATGTGGAGAAAGCTAAAGAAGCTGGTGCCGACGTAGTTGGTATGGACGATTTAGCCGAGCAAGTTAAAAAAGGCGAGATGGATTTTGATATCGTGATTGCCAGTCCAGACGCTATGCGTGTGGTTGGTCAATTGGGTCAAATCTTAGGTCCAAAAGGTCTAATGCCTAATCCGAAAACTGGCACAGTTGCTGCTGACGTTGCAACTGCAGTTAAAAACGCCAAAGCGGGTCAGGTTCAATACCGTATTGATAAAGCAGGAATTATTCATTGCACAATCGGTAAGGCATCGTTTTCTGCAGAAGACTTGCAAGAAAATTTTGAGGCTCTTTTAGCTGCGCTGCATAAATCAAAGCCAGCGTCTGCAAAAGGGCAGTATTTTAAACGAGTATCTGTGTCCACTTCGATGGGTCCAGGTGTTCGTGTGGATCGTCAAACATTGCCTCAGTTCTAAACTGAGTAATTAAGACATTCACACTGGGTGCTTGCCGATCGTTGTTTGATTGGTGAGTGTGTCAAAGACCGTAGGTGACTTTTTTAGTTTTTTGCTTTTGGCAAAAAAAGCTGAACTAACTAATAAAGACTTAATTTCCTACGTAGATGGTTGCCTGTAAATTAGTAAGATCAAACATTGCGTTTGTAAAACTGAATTAAGGGTGCCAAAACTGGAGGTAGCTCTGATATGAGCCTAAATCTTGATCAAAAGAAACAGGT
>CAZHEL010000105.1:0-2838 GCA_964531625.1 uncultured Gammaproteobacteria bacterium | reverse complement strand
TCATTAATAGCATAAAAAATAGAATGAGCTTATTGATCATTTCATTGCGCATAACGCCTTTGCAAGGGGCGCGTTGCAAACGCGTCCCGCGCAGTGAGTGAAACGAACGTAGCAGATTTTGCAAACTTGTTAGGTTTTTTAATTAGTAATTTCAATTTTTTTTCTCATAACTAACCAAATCAGACACGATAATATAAAACCAACTATTCCATACGCTAGCGAATGTAAACCAGTCATAAAATACCCATCAATAGTTATGAAGTTGTTTTGAACTACTGTTGTAGTTCCCATGGTCAAGTTAGTTGTTCGAGACAATAAAAACAATTTAAAAATGAAATGACTTAGGAATCCTACTATGAAACCAATCAGGCACAGTAATCGCCAGCTAAATAAACCTTTTGCTATCAATTTACTTCCTATCCAAGCAATTACGATTAAGGCTATCAAAGCTGGAAATATAAAAATTGATGCTATGAACGCAATATATTCCATGTAAACCTAACGCCTTTAAAACGGGCGCGCTTTAGCGCGTCCGAACGAACGTAGTGAGTGATAGTTTTTGATCTTGTTATGCATTAATTCTATCTCCATGACTTTTTGGCTGAGAAACTACTAGGAACTTAAGGTCTTTATTACTTTTATTCATTAGTTGATGATTTTCTTTTGCTGGAACATGTATTCCATTACCAGCAGCAACTTCAAATAAGTTTCCCGAAATTTCTATCGTTGCAACTCCTGAAAGAATATAGAAAAACTGCTGAGCCTCATTATGATAGTGACGTTCTTCGCTTTCGTTTGGAGGAACATTTTCCTCAATGACGCTTAAACTATCTGATTTAAGTAAATGCCAGCCGTCAGAGCTTTTACCCCACTTATAATGTTCAGAATTTTTAGTATTTACAATAGTCATTGCTTGTATGCATAACGCCGCAATGTGCGGATTTTAAAAGTGGAGGCGAAGCCGGAGCTTTTAAAATTCCGAACCATTGCCTTGTTATGCCCTCACACTTTGCAATTTAGGGCCAAGAGCATTTGCTAAATTTTGCAACCCTTCTTGGTTTGGGTAGTAAGTTAATACTCTATGGTGTTTCATATCAAAAGGAACATCATCGAGGGATTGTGATATGGGAATTACCAGCTTTCCAAGGGTATGAGCAATACCGGTTTCATACATTACATTTGGATTTTTACCTGTGAAATCCACGACTACCACAGATGCCCTATAGATAAGGCTGAATATGTCTTGAATTATCGTGCTGTTGTCCCATATGTCATCTGCCCTTAGAGCCCGGTAACCTGCATAGACACATGAGTTCCGAATAGTTTCATATGTACTTGCCATAGAAACATCAAACGGCATCATCACAGCGACGAGATCTTCCTCAATTCCAGTATTAGGTATTTCAAAAACACTAGGAGAAAACGTTATTTTTCTTTCTGCTGGTCTTGCGGACACATATAAGGTTTCACCTTCAAACTTACTATTCAGGTAAGTTTCCACTGTATCTAGCACGGATGGATTCTGAGTTGCCATACCTGTTATGACGTTTAGAACATTGTCGGTGTAATCTTCGTCTCCCCAAGAAAGACTGCGAAGTAAGCGTGAATGGCTGTTTATTAAATCATGAAAGCCAGTAAGCAATCCAAGTTCAACCCAATTCTCTCGGGTAAAATTAGCTACGATCCTAGTCTTAAGGTCAAGAATACGGTGGCCTTGCTCAAGGTTCATATTTATCTCCGATAGATTGGTGCATAACGCCCAGCAAACGGGCGCGCGATTAGCGCGTCCGAACTGCCGTAGGCAGCGTTTTGATTCTTGTTAGGTATTTTCATATGCCACCTTTCATTTGATATGCTGCTTGCTCTAAAGGGAAAAATATTACTGCTAGCAAAAGGCAAAAGCAAATTAGACCAAAGAAGCAAAAAGCAAACTTATGATTACTTATTTTGCTTGGCGCTGCATATTGATGCCAAATAGTGCCGATGAGAAAACCTGGAAAAGTTGACAGTGCACCACCATACCAAAAATCTAGAAAAGGATGGCCATATGGCGAATTCAATAGAGATATGGCTCCACCAATTAACTGAATTGCCAATGCTAACAAGAGAATACGCCAGATAGGCTTAGCCAAGTTCCAATGCTCTCTAGGTGTAATTATAAATTTCATATACCTAACAGCTTATTAGTGTGCAACGCATGTTTCCTACTAGACTCGTCCTCATAAAAATCTCCTAAGCTATTGTTCCGTCTATTTTTATCCTAAAACCTTACTTTGCTTGCGGTGTGAAAGTGAGTTTTCCTATTAGCCCATCTTAGCAGTGCGCACTTCCATACTCAATTTTTGTACTAAGTGACTGAATTTATTAACTTCTTTTGTTTTTAAGGAATGGAAACGAGCATTTAATGTTTGTGAAAGTGACCGTTTTCTTAACAATTCTCTGATATACTGTATGTGTATACAGTTTTTGGAGGCTAAGGCTATACCTAACAGGAAGCTAGATTATTGCTCAATATGACGCATGATGCGTTTGAGTGGATAAGGTGGAAATATTAAGAATTACGGCTGATAAAAGCCTCTAACGATTCAATCGACATTTTTCCTGGGTTGTTACCGAGCAGTTCACCTTCTGGGTTAAACAATAAGAAGGTTGGAGTGCCTCGAAAATCTTCTTCGGTCAGTGCATTGTAATTAAACGATACCAAGCTAAAACTGGTGATGTAAGACACAAATGACGACTCGGTAGTATCTAGGAATTCTTGAGCTAAGTGTTTCTTTTCATCGCCGTCGATGGATATTCCAATTACATCCACATCTTGTCTTCGGCTATTAAACTCTG
>CAZHEL010000104.1:0-2948 GCA_964531625.1 uncultured Gammaproteobacteria bacterium | reverse complement strand
TGCTCTTAGGTGCGGTATCGCTTTCCAACCATTTATTTAAGGTTTCATAAAAATGTCTAAGCTTTGATTCTTGATAGCTAGCAAAAATTATCTCGCCTTTAGAATGGTTGCGCATACCTTTTTGCACCATTGGATGATTCAAAAAATCTTGATTGAATACTTTTAATAGATAACCGCCAAAATTTTTCGCTTTTGTATAATCATCTTCTAGTTCAAGAACTTGACACTCTGCCGCGGGTGGACGCTCCGCACCTTCGGGCAAAGGGACCATCCACAATACTTCGTGCAAGCATTGCTCAGGATTATCGCCATCTGGACGAAAACGATAAAAAATAGGATTAAAATCGCTCCAAGGGCTTATGTTAGGAAAGATACTGTAAAAGATGGCTTCATTGAAATCCGAGTCACTGACAGTATCAATATGATCACCAAATGCAGGACGATACATTTCACGAAAAGCGGCAGCCCGTTTGCTACGATAACCGTAGGTGTCATCATGCGGCAACGTAACGGGTGTTTCTTCATCCCCAGATAGTATTTTTCCAGCCACCCAATTACACAAATGCGGGTCAGCAAATTGGATATCACCTTCGATATGATTGGCATACATATCGAAAATACCAAAGTTGCCACCGCTATCAGATACTTTTACTCGGTTCTCTTCTACACGATCATATTGTTGGCCACTAAACGGGTGACAAAAACTTGTATAGTTCATACCGTTAGGGTACGGGTTGTAATCCGAGGAAATTTCTTCCATATGCGGGCTGGCAGGACCCGTTGCTGAGATTGCACGAGAATAGTTGCCCCACACATCATACTTAGAATTCGCATCAGCAAAGGTCGGCAGCAATTCAGGATGGGTAGCGACCACATGATAGCTTTCCATAAATGCATCTTGTGCAATCTTCCAATTACACGGTATCTTTTTCAATAAGTGAGCGGCTTTGTAGCGTTGTTTAAAGGGTATTTTAAAATGACGATCAAAGTCACCTATAAAATCTTCTAATGGCTCACAGTTTGGATCTGGGTTGATGAACACAAATCCACCCCAATGCCCGACGTTCACTTCTTGCAAGGAATATTCCTCTTTAGTTACAGAGGGGAAGTCCCATTCACATGGCACTTGTTTTAATTCGCCTTCTAGTGACCACGACCAGCCATGAAATGGACAACGTAAAACTTTTAAACCTTTTCGATGGTCATCGCATAAGGCACGCCCACGATGCATGCAAGCGTTTGGAAAAGCTTTAACCTGGTCGGCTGCGGTGCGCACGATAATAAAAGATAATTCCGCAATATCATAAACATGAGTATCACCCACATTAGGAATATCGTCTTCATGGCACGCCATTTGCCAAACTCTTTTCCACAAGCGCTCGACTTCAAGATCATGTGCTTCTTTGCTGTAAAACCGATCAGTCTTAACCTTGGTCACGCCTGGGTCCATAGGCGATTCTTCAAAATAAACTTCAGGTGGTGTAACAGCATCACCACTTGCTATTTCTTTGTAAGAAATGCCATTTGAACGATTTTTACCAGTTACAGTCTCTACCATTTTGCATGTACTCCGTTATGATATTCTGGCACTAAAATAACATAGCTGTGGTTACTGTTGAATTATCTATTTGGTCAGCATTCCAGGCAAAACCTGCCTAGCACTTTCGAGTGTCGCATCAAATTTTTAGTGTGGCAAAATATCGTTATATTGAGAGCATTACGCTAAACAATATTAAATTACGCTGTGAATAAATAATAGTGAAACAATATGAGTAGTCAACTCCAACCAATCGCACCTAAGCTCTGGACAGAAGGGCCTGAACCTCAGTTACTCGGCGCCAAGGACACCAACGGAAAAATTTTATTTCCTATTCCAGACGGCGAAATCGCCGATAGTCTAGAAATAATAAAACTGTCACGCACTGGTACATTATGGTCTTATACACAGCAAGCATTCAAGCCCAAACCACCGTATGACGGGCCTGAGGAATTCGAACCCTTTTTAGTTGGCTTTATTGAATTACCAAATGAAATCATCGTCGAAAGCCACATTGTCGAAACGAGTCTTGAACAATTAAAGTTAGGCATGCCAATGGAACTAGTCATTACGGCCTTTGATGAGGCTCGTTCTATGTTCGCATTCAAGCCAGTAAAATAAGGAGAATCAACATGAGTGATGTATATATTATTGGTGCCGGCATTCATAAATTTGGCCGCACCGAAGAACGCTCAGGTCGAGACCAAGGCGTGTTCGCGGTACGTGAAGCCCTAAAAGATGCTGACTTAGAATGGTCTGATATTCAATTCGCTGCTGGTGGCTCACACGCAGCCGGCAACGCCGACATTATGCTCTCGGATCTAGGGCTGACAAGCATACCATTCACTAATGTCTTCAATGGTTGTGCCACCGGCGGCAGCGCCTTGGCGACAGCAAAATCAGCCATCGCGGCTGGCGAATGCGACATCGCTTTAGCCGTAGGTTTTGACAAGCACCCACGTGGGGCTTTTAACGCCGACCCAAAAAATTACGGACTGCCAAACTGGTATGGCCAAACCGGCATGATGATGACCACCCAGTTTTTTGCACTCAAGATACAACGCTACATGCAATTGCACAACATCAGCCGTCAAACACTAGGTAAGGTCGCTGAAAAATCGTTCCGCAATGGCGAGAAAGCCGATCATGCATGGCGCAGAACGCCGATCGATTTAGACACGATCATGAATTCACAAATGATCAATGATCCGCTTACTAAGTACATGTTTTGCGCACCAGCGGAAGGCGGCGTGGCGCTGGTTCTTGCGAACGAGAAAAAAGTTCGTGAACTTGGCGCTGACGCAGTAAAAATAGCCAGCGTAGCGATTCGCTCTAGACCACCCGGCTCTTTTGAAGTTTACCAACCAACCATCGACATTGTTAATGATGGTAAGCCAACCATACTTGCTTC
>CAZHEL010000103.1:0-2960 GCA_964531625.1 uncultured Gammaproteobacteria bacterium | reverse complement strand
TCCAGCTGAGCTACCGGGACCTATAGCTTTAAGCTTAGGCGCGTTCTACATACTCGCCGGTTTCGGTATTTACCTTAACCTTTTCACCCGCATTAACGAAAGTAGGAACCGTGATGCGAATTCCGGTTTCCATAATGGCGGGTTTGCCTCCGCTGGCGGCGGTTTGACCTTTTACTACAGTCTCAGTTTCGGTGACTTCTAGCACTACGTTAGAAGGTAGGTCGAGGCCGATTGGGGTTTCGTCGTAGAAGTTGATTTGCACATCGGTGTTGGGTAACAAGTAGCCAGCTTGTTCGCTTATATCTTCGGCGTTTAATGTCAGTTGGTCGTAGGTTTCGGTGTCCATAAAAATATGTTGTTCACCGTCGGCATACAGATACTGCATTTTTCTTGGTTCTACATGCGGCTTTTCGATTTTATCGGTTGAGCGAAAGCGTTCGTTTAGTTTGGTGCCGTTAACAATGTCTTTTAATTCGCACTGCACAAATGCGCCGCCTTTGCCTGGTTTAACATGGCCTTTTTTAAGTACTCGCCAAAGATTTCCTTGATGTTCAATAAGACCACCGAGCCGAATTTCATTTGCTGATATTTTTGCCATGCTAGTATTTTATGAGTTTTTGTTGAGCCGCGATTATAGGTGAAGGATGCTGTCTGTGACTAGCGCGTTTAAGGCTATAATAAACGCTCAAGTATTGATTCTAAGAGTTCGCTTTGTCATTTGATCATAAAACATTTTTGCTTCATGTTGGCCAGACACCAGGCATTTATCAGATGTTTGATGCGAACAATGCCTTGTTGTATGTGGGCAAGGCTAAGAATCTGAAAAAACGTCTCTCGAGCTATTTTAGGCAAACGGGTTTGCCAATCAAAACCGAAACCATGATGCGCAAAGTGGTGGATATTCAGGTAACGGTTACGCACACAGAAAATGAAGCACTGATTCTCGAATCAAATCTGATAAAGGAACATAAGCCGCGCTACAACATTCTATTACGTGACAGTAAAAGTTACCCGTTTATACATATTGATGATTCGCACGAATATCCGCGTTTAAGTTTTTATCGAGGAGACCGCAGTGGGCCGGGCCGTTACTTTGGTCCATACCCCGGAGTGACCGCAATTAGGGAAACCTTGTCTTTACTACAAAAAGTATTGCCTGTTAGGCAGTGTGATGATGTGTTTTTTAGTAATCGCACAAGGCCTTGTTTGCAATACCAAATTAAGCGCTGTTCTGCACCGTGTGTGAAATTGATATCTAAAGAGGCGTATGCAAAAGACATTGAGTTAGCCAGTATGTTTTTGCAGGGCAAAGACGAATCCTTAAACAAGCTTTTGCAAAAAAATATGGAAAGCGCCTCTACCAACTTAAAGTTTGAAGAAGCGGCTGGTTGGCGAGATCGCATTAACGCCTTGCGCCGAGTGCAATCGCACCAATCGATAACTTCCGGCCACAGTGATATTGACATCATTACGGTGGCAAGTCTGCATGGCAAGGTTTGCGTGGAAGTTACCTTTATTAGAGGTGGACGCCACAGCGGCAGCAATGGGCATTATCCGAAAGTGCCATTGGACTATACCGAGGCTGAAATTCTAAGCGCGTTTATCTCTCAGTACTACCATCGCCGACCCGCGCCTAAACAGATTATTGTTGGCGTAAAAGTCGAAGATCAAAAAGAACTAGAACAATGGCTAAGCGATCAGTCTGAGCACAAGGTGGTGGTCAGTAATAATGTGCGTGGCCATCGTAAAGACTGGCTAGGCATGGCGCAGCTAAATGTGACAGAGCGACTCAAGCGACATTTGTCTGAAACGCAAAGCGTACAACAACGTTTGCAAGCGTTGAGTGAGGTATTTCAACTTGACGAAATACCTTCAAGAATTGAGTGTTTTGATATTAGCCATACCCAAGGCAAACAAACAGTAGCGAGCTGCGTGGTTTATACGCAAGCGGGTATTACCAAGTCAGACTATCGTCGTTACAACATCAAAGGCATTACTCCAGGTGATGATTATGCGGCGATGCGCCAGGCCATAGAGCGGCGCTATAAGCGCATGTTGAAAGAAGAGGGTAAATTACCCGACATATTGCTAATTGATGGCGGCAAAGGGCAACTATCGTCAGCCGCCGAGATAATCCATGAACTACAAATAAATAACATATTATTGGTCGGCGTTGCCAAAGGAGAGGGTCGTAAACCAGGCTTAGAAACCTTGTTTGTGGAAGGTCAATCGGTGGGCATAAAACTGGCCAGCAATTCCGCCGCTATGCACTTAATCCAGCAAATTAGAGATGAAGCACATCGCTTTGCTATTAGTGGTCATCGTGCGCGTCGCGGTAAAGCTCAAACTCAGTCTATTTTACAAGAAATACCCGGCATTGGGGCTAAACGTCGGCAAGCATTGCTTAAGCATTTTGGTGGCTTGCAGGGCATTCAACAGGCTGGTATTAAGGACTTAAACAAAGTGAATGGAATCAATGATGATTTAGCGGAAAAAATCTACCATTACCTAAAAAAATAAGGTCTGGTTACGCTTGTTGGTTAATTTCAAATATAAGCTTGAATTTAGTAGTTTAGTCTTATCTAATGCGACTGTTTATCGGCATTAACAATTGATTTAAATTTTTTAATGAACTTTTCCAAAAATGCATTTTAATATCCCAAATTGCTTAACCGTTTTTCGCGTGGTCGCCATCCCTTTGATTGTGCTCGCCTACTATTCGGGTTTGGAATATCGTCATTGGATTGCCGGTATTTTATTTGGCCTAGCAGGCATTTCCGATGCCTTGGATGGCTACTATGCACGTAAATTGAATCAAACCAGCAAACTAGGGGAATTTTTAGACCCAGTCGCCGATAAGTTATTGGTGTCGGTCATGCTTATTTTGGTAGCAACCAATTTAGAACTTCAGTCTAAGTTATTGTTTCCATTATTATTTATTCTTGCGGTGATTGTTATAA
>CAZHEL010000102.1:0-3084 GCA_964531625.1 uncultured Gammaproteobacteria bacterium | reverse complement strand
ATTTTATAGTTTTTGGGCATGCATTAAACTAATAGATAAAATCTAAGAGAAACTTAAAATGACGGATTTAGTTAAGATAAATATACAAGATCATGTGGCTGATGTACGGCTTAACCGCGCTCGCAAAATGAACGCCTTAAACCCAGATATGTTTAGAGCGATTACTGATGCGGCAAAATCTATCGAAAACGATAAATCTGTGCGCGCAGTAGTTCTATCGGGTGAAGGAAAAGCCTTTTGCGCTGGTATAGATACAAGTGCTATGGGAACGGATAATAGTTTGATGGATGTTCTGATTAACGGCAGCGAAAGTTATCCTAATATTTTTCAGCAACCTGCTTATATATGGAAGCAGCTATCAGTGCCGGTAATCGGTGCTTTGCATGGTGCGGCTTTGGGGGGTGGTTTTCAGATCGCCTTAGGTACAGATATTAGATTCGCAGATCCGCAAACTAAATTGTCGGTAATGGAAATTAGGTGGGGACTAATTCCAGACATGTCTGCTACGCAAACGCTGCGTGATCTCGTTCGTATTGATGTAGCCAAAGAGCTTACTTATACCGGTAGAATTTTTGATGCTGTAGAAGGCAAAAAGCTTGGCGTAGTGAGTCATTTGAGTGACAAGCCTCGGGATGACGCGCTCGCTTTAGCACGAGAAATTGCCAGTAAAAACCCCGATGCGATCTCTGCGGCTAAACATCTATTGAATGAAACTTGGCACGGCAATGATATAGATGGTTTGCAAATGGAAGAACGACTGCAAGGAAAAGTGGTTTTATCTGAAAATCAACAAGAAGCAGTCAACGCCGAGATGGAAGGCCGTAAAGCCAACTATAAAGATCGAATTTAAAAAAATTAGTATACTGCGAACCCACCCTGTTCTCTCACAAACTAAAACTGAGATTAAACCCATGTCTAATCCACATGAGAAATAGTGAACAGCAATTGAAATAAACAATTTGCGCTGAACTCACTAGCAAATTCTATTATTCTAAGAGTCTATGTTTAAGCGATTCAAAGAAACTGGGCCAGGTATTTTGGTTGCAGCGGCCTTCATTGGCCCAGGGACAGTGACCGCATGCACATTGGCCGGTGCAAACTTTGGTTACGCCCTACTGTGGGCACTTTTGTTTGCAATAATTGCCACCATTGTATTGCAAGAAATGAGCGCGCGACTAGGGACTATTACTCAGCAAGGACTGGGCGAAACACTAATCCTCGAATTACAAAATTCTGCCTTTAAGTGGCCCTTAATTGGTCTATTGCTAGTGGCACTTTATGGTGGCAACTCGGCCTATGAGGCAGGCAACCTTGCAGGCGCGGCGCTTGGTGTAACAGCCATGTTTGGTGACAGCCCAGTATTATCTAAATTCACCATCGCAGCGCTGGCCGCGTTTGGTGCATTTATATTGCTAAAAGGTTCATACAAAGACATCGAAAAGATTCTTATTGCTTTAGTTTTAATGATGGCCTTAGCGTTTGTATTAACTTTTTTTGTCGTACAACCAGACTTACTGAGTATGTTTTCAGGACTGCTAACACCTAACGTACCCAATGACGGCCTACTCACGGTAATTGCTCTGATAGGGACTACGGTGGTTCCGTATAATTTGTTTTTACACGCATCGGCCGCAAAAAATCGCTGGCATGGCCCCGAACAACTTAAGGCAGCAAGATCAGACACCATTATCTCCATTGGCTTGGGCGGCCTTGTCGCGATACTCATAGTCTCTACCGCCGCTGCCAGTATTTACGCGAATGCCTTAAGTGTTCAAAATGCCGCTGATATGGCTGTTCAATTTGAACCACTGTTTGGCTCTTTGGCTAAGTATCTACTAGGTATAGGTTTGTTTGCGGCAGGTCTAAGCAGTGCGATCACCGCGCCACTCGCCACCAGTTATGCTCTTTCAGAGTTGCTGCAAGTAGAGGGTGGAGAAAAATCAGCCGCGTTTAAACTGATTAGCGTTAGCATATTGTTGATTGGATGCGTTTTGGCGTTAACGGGAATCAAACCCATAAAATTAATAGTGTTGGCTCAATTTGCTAATGGATTGTTGCTGCCAATAGTCGCGTGTTTTTTATTATATGCCCTAAATAAAAAGAACATCCTTGGAGAATACGCTAACGGTGTTATTGCCAATGTGTTGGGCTGTGCGGTCGTTCTATTTACGGCTGGCTTAGGTATGCGCCTAATATTTAAGGCCGTAGGATTTATCTGACATTTATAATCGCTTGGCACAGAGCGCCCAATACTGTGCGTTTCAGTTTGTTAATATAATGATAAACACTCATATGCAATGATCTATCACTTTTAATGCTTTAGTTAATGCTTTAGTTGCCTGAACAGATATTTCTTTCCCTAAAAATATCTGAGTCAGGCAACCAAACATCTCTCCATCAATTGCCAGTTTCTAATTACAAGAAAAGGGGGTTAATAATTTTCTTTAATTATTCTGTCTATTTTGGAGAGAACTGCCCTACCCTTTTTACCCAAGAGTAGTAGTTACTTGATCGAACATCCTATATTTAGATAACGATTTAATGTAACTAAACGCTCCCATTAGACAGTCAGGACTAGTTGAAAATAAAGAGAGCTACCCAACTCTTTTTTAACTAATGCTGACTATTTTAGGGAGCGCTTTTGACACCTTTGTGAATTCGATTCAATAATGGCTTAGAATCGAAAATTGAATCCTAGATTAACTGATTCAAAGTCAAAATCGCCGGATTGTGTCGTGGTTGCAAGACCACCAGGACCACCGCCTGTACGAGCAAACTCGATATCATCTACATCGGTCGATGCGTACTCTAAAAACACACCAAATGAGTCATTAATTTCATACTCAACACCCGCTCTAAATTCCAAAGCCGTAGCGCTATCGCTGCCTTGTGCAAATGGCGGTTGCGTACCTATTTCACTACCGATTGATCCTCCGTAGATGGCTTCCACGCTTAAATCTGATTGACCAATTCCAAGTCCTAAGTAGGGCTTGTATTTACCTAAATCAAATTGATACTTAACACGTGCTAAAATAGATTCCACTTCAAGCTCACCGCTCGCAGTACCGCTACTATCCAGAAAAA
>CAZHEL010000101.1:0-3090 GCA_964531625.1 uncultured Gammaproteobacteria bacterium | reverse complement strand
CGCCCGACAGGACTCGAACCTGTAACCTACGGCTTAGAAGGCCGTTGCTCTATCCAGTTGAGCTACGGGCACCCAACTAATAAAAAATGGTCGGGGTGATAGGATTCGAACCTACGACCCTCTAGTCCCAAACCAGATGCGCTACCAGACTGCGCTACACCCCGACGGTGGTGGTCATACTTTATGTGCTCTGGCGAAACCGCTTGGGATCAGAGCTTAAAGCTGTTATTCACAAAAGTATTCACTCGTGCAGAATAACAGTAACCACGCTGCAATACATTGAGGCGCGACTATACTTAGAGATGAGAATACCGTCAACGAAAAACGCAAAAAAATAAGTAAAAATCACACCTTGAATTAATAACATAAATCCTTATAAAACACCGCATTAGCAATATTAAACCTTAAGCTTCAGTCAAACCGTTATAAAACTATGAGCAAACAAAAAACACACGCTTTTCAAACCGAAATCAGCCAATTATTGGATTTGATGATTAACTCTCTTTATAGCCAAAAAGAGATCTTTCTTAGAGAGCTGATTTCAAACAGCTCTGATGCCATTGATAAACGCCGTTTTGCGGCACTAACTGATGCTTCTTTGCTTAACGATGAGGAAGAATTAGCGGTAACCATCACTACCGATACAGACTCTAAAACACTGACCATTGCGGACAACGGCATAGGCATGACGCATGACGAAGTGATAGAAAACATTGGAACCATCGCCCGTTCTGGCACTAAAAAGTTTATGGAAGCCTTGAAAGGCGGCAAAGACGATAGTGATATGAGCTTGATCGGTCAGTTTGGGGTTGGCTTTTATTCTGTGTTTATGGTGGCCGAAAAAGTCACGCTAGTAACGCGCAAGGCTGGTGAAGAAGCTAGCATACGCTGGGAATCTGACGGCAAAGGCGAGTTTTCTATCGGCGAGGATGAGCAAAGCTCAGTCGGTACATCGATCACGCTGCACTTACGCGAAGAAGAATCTGAGTATCTTGATGATTTTCGCCTCAAGCATATTATCAATAAATACTCCGAACATATTTCCTTGCCTATTAAAATGTTGGGTGCGCTACCGACAGACGAAGAAGGCAATCCACAAGAAGACGCGGAACGTGAGCTAGAAACTATCAATACTGGCATCGCCTTATGGGCGCGTGCGAAAAATGAGATCAGTGAAGAAGAGTACCAAAGCTTCTATCAGAGTCTCAGTTATGACATGGAGCCACCGCTTTCTACCTTGCACCACAAGGTAGAGGGCAATCTGGAATATACGTCCCTACTCTTCATACCTAAAAAAGCTCCTTTTGACTTATGGAATCGTGACACGCGCAAAGGTATTAAGCTGTATGTGCGGAGAATTTTTATTATGGACGACGCTGAGCATTTAATGCCGAACTATCTACGTTTTATTAAAGGCGTGATTGATTCAGCCGATTTACCGCTGAATGTGTCTCGCGAAATACTGCAAAGTGATCGAGACATACAGAAAATTAAGGCGCGTGCCGTTAAACGCGTGCTGGATGAATTGAAACGTATTGCCAAAGATGAACCTGATACTTATCAAGAGTTCTGGGCTGAATTTGGTCAGGTCATCAAAGAAGGCGTGGTCGAAGACACCGCCAACAAAGAGACTATTTTGCCATTACTGCGTTTCGCGAGCACTAAAACTGATTCTAGCGTGCAAAATGTATCATTGGATGAATACACAGAACGCATGAGTAATGATCAAGACGCGATTTATTACATCACGGCAGAGAGTCATAAAGCAGCACAAGGCTCTCCGCATTTAGAGATGTTTGCTAAAAAGGATATCGAAGTACTATTGCTTAGCGACCCAGTAGACGAGTGGTTAGTTAACAGCATATTTGAGCACAATGAGAAACCACTCAAATCGGTTACCAAAGGTGATTTGGAGCTGGACGAAGACGAGAAAAAAGAACAGGACGAGCTCAAACAAGAACTCTCACCGATTACCGAAAAACTGCAAGAGATCTTGGCCGAGTCAGTTAAGGAAGTTCGCCTAACCAACCGCTTAACCGAATCACCCGCTTGTTTAGTCGCTGATGCCAATGACCCTGGCGCTAACCTCGAAAGAATCATGAAGGCCATGGGTCAAGATGCGCCAAGCAGTAAACCGGTACTAGAGATCAACCCTGATCATGCTCTGATTAAAGGCTTAAGTGCCGATAGCGATGACTTTGCGGATTGGGCGCAAGTGTTATTTGACCAAGCTGCTTTAAGTGAAGGCGCACAAATCAAAGACCCTGCGAACTATGTGAAATTAGTTAACCGCTTATTAGTTTCGTAAAGCAGAATTTAAATTTCATGGGTAAAAAACCTAGCTCAACAGGCAATCTGACATTAGCGGCCTGGAGTCTGTTGAACTTAGTAAAACCCTGTTTAAAGGCAAATTTTGGGTTATTTTGAGGTCCCGTTCACAATAATTTGTTAACAAAACGTAAAATTGTGGTGGTATTGGTTTCACCCTAACCTAAATTTAATGTAATCTTGCGCATATAATAAAAATCAATTTGCGTAAGAAAGCAATGAATAAAACCCCTAGCAATAAAACTTCTTCTGCGCTGCAAACTTTCAAGCTACAAGCTTTGTGTTTGATAGCTTTATTAAGTTTCAGCCTAATTAGTGCAGCCGACAACCATCCTCAGGCAAATAGCAATCTGGACAATCTTAGTTCAGTGAATCTAGTTTGTGGAAAATCGGAGTTTCCGATTTTAGAGACCGCAGGAAATACTAATTTCGAAACCACCGGTAGATTAAATGTGCGTATTGGCCCTTCCAAAGAATGCCGAATTATAGAAGTGTTGCCAACAAAACAAGCCGTTATAAAATTAAAACGCATTGAGACGCCCGAAAGGGAATGGGCTTATTTAACTTGGTTTGAAGATGGCATAGACAAGTTTGGCTGGGCAAGCGGAAAATTCTTAACGCAAATAGAATCAGTTGATGCGCCGGTGGTAGAGACACCTGTCGTTGAAACTCCGGTAGTCGAGACACCTGTCGTTGAGACTCCTGTGGTTGAGACTCCTGTGGTTGAGACTCCTGTGGTTGAGACTCCTGTGGTTGAGACTC
>CAZHEL010000100.1:0-3144 GCA_964531625.1 uncultured Gammaproteobacteria bacterium | reverse complement strand
GTTCCTTTAGTTATAAAGAGAAAATACCTAATTCTACTCGGAGGCAACCTCGGGCACATAAGGGAAACTTTTCTGGAGACAGACTCACATTTAAATTGGATATCAATGAGCTACATAATTCAACTTGTTCTGGAACCCTACAGAGCAATGAAGGCTCATCTTTACTTACGGGCAATATGACATGCGATCGTGGTAGTGATGGAGTTTACAAAATCGAAATTGATATTTTAAGATGATTACCAAAACTCCATATGTTTTTTTGTTTTGCTTATTGTTATCATTAAGTAAAACGAGTTACGCGCAAACAACCATAACGACAAACATCGAAGAAAATTATTCTGGTAAGGTTGCAGTATCTGGGTCAATTGTTGTGGGAGCAGCATATGGAGCAGCTATTGTTGATGCCAATCCTTCTGAATTAATTGTAATTGCGCCAAGCCACCAAGTTGGTGGCAAAGTTTGTCTTTCTACAAAAACAAGAGATGGCCAATATTCGTCGCGGGCTAAAGTGGATTTGCCATCTGACATTCAAGACGAAATTCAAATTAAACCCGAATCCGGCTGGAAATTTCTTAAGGAGTTAAAGGCCTATAAACGTAGTGACTTTGCAGCGCTGGCACGCTTAGGTGATAATTGTCAGTTCGATCCACATTCAACAATTCTGCCTGTGAAATATGCTGGTGAAAACCAAGACACTCTACAGGTTTCTATCAATTCGCAAAGGGCAATCAGAGTAACTGCTGAACTTACGTCTAGTGATAGCTCTTATATAAAAGGGGATTGTAAAAAGGCTGCAACAGTTGGAGTAAGATCTACAGCTTTCAACTATCTTTGTAGTTTTAATCTAGAAGGATTGGAAATCAAGGGAATAAAGACATTAACAGTCAATCGACGATTGCGTGTTGGCGGTAAACGTAGTGATGATGTTAAAATCTACATCCCTTAAGAAACCATCTGATTGGTTGAACCGCTTTCGAACGCTTCGATTATCGCTAGGAAAAGGTCTCTATAAAATCAGAATTTGGGCGGGTTATACCCGATTTTGGGTTATTCTGAGTATATTATTAGGCGTTATTGGGCTTGCAACTCTACCGAAACCTAATGTTCTTGTCGCGGCAAGTATTCAAACTGAAACGCTTGAAATGACAGTTTCTCGTCCAGATGGTACTTCAATATTTCTACCTATAGCAAGACTTGATGTTGATGACGAGATTCAATGCTATTCTGATTTAATTGTGTCCCCACATCAAAATACTAGAGTTTACTATAGTCGGGAAAATGCTGGCCTATCGATAGCTGTAGATGGTAAATTTAGCTGGCGTTCAAAAGATAAAGAGTTACGTACAGATGATTTCGCTATTATATTAGTTTCGAATGAGTATGATTCCTGTAAATCATCACACCCGATAAGATTACCTATATCGGGATTAATTAACATAGGTACAGTTGCAGGAGCCAATTCTGGTGACGACACACTCCCACTAGTCATTTTGAATGGAAGTCTTGATATTTATGGTCGGGCGGCGGACCGTATTTTTGGAATTCCTATAACTCTTTTCTCATCATTCCTACCTATGGAGCCAGACCGATTATATATGGCTGACCAAATCAAAATCCCGGCAGGGTCTAACATAACTAGCAAAACTGCTCATTGGGAAGGCTTTGCTGATGTTTTGTGGGAGCAATCAGAGCGAGGGCTACGTCTTGAGGCTTCAACGAATGCCCGCAGCCTTCAACTTCAAGCTCCTGCACCGCGCGTATCGTCTGATGGCAATACTTTAGAAAACCAAAAAGCAGATGTTATATCACTTACGTTCGGAGCAAGATTGAACAATGATCCAAATATCCGATGGGTCTTTGCCGCGGTTTCATTTCTTTGTTTGATCCTTGGGGTGTTTTTCCAATTACCTTTATCGAATGAAAAATAGTTTTATGTTTCGCGTTATTTGTTTCTTATTATGTTTATTCACATTCCAAAAATCTATAGCGGAACCAGCATTAATTCGAGCTGGGGTAAGTGAAGGACAAGGTTGGGTCTTTGAGGATGATGGAAAATGTTGGGTGGCAACAGCAAGTCATGTCATTGGCGACAGCAAGAATGCGATAATAATTGGCCCAGACGGCAAACAAGGGCAGTCTACTGCAATATATAAACACCCTACTCAAGACCTCGCTATTATTAACGTCCAAGGAACATTAGCTAATAGTTGTCCTTATTCTTCTAAAGGCGATCGGGATACATCACATGTCCTAAAAAGGGTTCAAGCTCAGAGCAAGACAATCAACTTTGAAAGGCGTGTTGGGATTGATGATGGTGGTGCTTTCGGTCTAGATATTATCCCGGTTGAAGTCATTGCGATTTCCGACTCGGATAGAGTTTTTACGATTAGAACCCTGCGTAGCGATGATAGTGTCATTCAATCGGATAGTGGTAGCCCCGTTAGAATGCGAGGTTCTGGTGTTGGAGAAGCAGGTTTACCCCTTGGGCTTGTCATTGCAGATGATAGTGCAATTGAAGATGGTTATATTAGTGTTCTAAGAATGGATGTCGTTCGAGATTATTACGAGACATTGAAAACAACAAGCTCTTATTCAAATAAAGTAAAATTTACAAATCCAGCGAGTATTAAGTTCACAATTGAAGGCTTTACGGGCGAAACTCAGGATTCGGAATGCGGTCCTCTCAATCTTATTAAAAATAATACAAAATGCGGCTGGAAAGTCACCCGCACTGGGTATGCAGAACGACCAAGTTTAACTTTGGGCCTATCGGATTCTCAATCTCTTTCAGCTATTGAATTTGTTTTTGGCGATATAACTAATATCACTTTATTTTCGGTGCAGACACGAATTAGCAACGCAAAATGGTCAGTAGCTAGACCTTGTAATGTTCTAAACCAAACAAAGGTCCAGTGCTCACTTGGAGCACGAAAAGCGGATCAATTGAAAATAGTGTTTGAAGGTAGGCAATTCGAAATCAATTCAGTAAAGTTGAACTAAACGCCAGTTATGTAAGACTAGAGATTTGGTTTTCAATCTCACACATTTTGCTATTTGTTCGCTTTATTCCTTCTCTAAGCCTGCTTAAATGGCTTTGTCACGTTAATGCCAGTTTTCAGACAATTCGCTAAGCTATAGCGATGA
>CAZHEL010000099.1:0-3175 GCA_964531625.1 uncultured Gammaproteobacteria bacterium | reverse complement strand
TCCAGTTTCCTGGTCTTCAGCTCGCTAGAGTTAGTAAAATGACCGCTTAGGGCAAGGAGCTGACTTTAGATTTGATTTAGTTAATCGTCACCTCCATACTCAAAGCGGCCATTTTGAGCCCGTTGTTGTCCTGTCGTGAATTGTAATTTTTTCTTGTCGAAAGGTCGCTATTTGCTATCGAGGCTTTCTCGGTAATTTAGAAAACTAATGTCAGAGTCCGCCACTAAATGATGATGAGTGACAATAGCCAAAATTCAGCAATGCGATATAAACTGGTGTTGTTTCTGTGGTTTTTTAGTTGCCTCTTATGTGGTACTTATTTTTTTGGTGCTATGGCAAGGTCTGGAGTAGCATTCGAAGCTCTAGTGTATCTACCTAAGACGTTAGTAGTTGTTTGGAAAGGAGTATCCGAATTGCTCCTCGTATTCGCAGTTTGGATAATTGTCCGATCGAAAACTGCGAGTAAGTTAGCAATATCAGTTACCGTAATTTTCATCGCTGATATAGCTTTAGCATTGGGTGCAGTACCTTTAGCAGGGCTTCTTTTTGCGTTAGCGCACTTGTTGGCAACATTTGTTTATTCTAACTCGCGGCCACTCTCACCAAAAAAGCCGTATGTAAAGTGGCTAAGCTTAGTTCCCCTTATTCTTGTGCTTACGTTAACACTATGGACTCTCACTAGAGATAACTTTCAGGTTATTGCATTTTTCCCTATTTTCTCCGCACTGGCTGCATTTACTGCTCTAAGAAGTAGTTATCCTTTTGCTATGAATGGTTTAGGGACAATTGTGTTCTGGCTGTCTGATTTTATTTTTGTTCTTGCTGTAATTGTTCAAGGAGATGCGACACCAGTAGGCTGGTTAGTATGGCTAACCTTTTCGTCGGGCCTTTTACTTATTGTATTAGGTGTATTGACGAATGAGCGTAAGAAATATGATGTTGTTAATTGAGTCTTAAATGTCTCTTAAGGGCAAGGAGGAGACAAATTGTTTATCGAATGAGGCAGTAGAATACTTAAAAGCGGATATTGAAATTTTGGGCAGCCCGCTTTAATTCTTTAATTCAAAGCGGAGGAAATAGTGCGTGTAAGGAAAACGAATGATCATTTGGCTGTAGGGTGTGTGGCGGGAAGTTATGTAACATTGATCGGCTGGCCTTATCCAAAAATAAATGGCCGTCTCGATCATGATATAAATTAGGGCGTATGAGCTAGAATTAAGGCAGTTAATCCCCTCTTTTTCTGACTGGTAAAGATCATATACTCGCTTACATACTAAGGTTAACAAATGTCCGTTGTAGGTAAGAAATTGCTTTTCAAGCTAGCAAATTGATATTGATTCCGATTAGTTTCTGAGGTCCATTTTATGTTCAAAACTAGAGAAAACAATAAAACATGGTGAAGCCATAAATTTGTACGTAATAGAACATAAATTCGATTTCAAATCACTCTCACTTAATTTTTATTTGACAAACATACAGTAAATATTCTAGGGTTATTTTAATGAAACTTACAATATGGGGGGTTGTAATGATGTCAAGTAAATCAGCAATAATAGGTTCGTTAGTATTAATTTTAACGGTAGTGTCTGTCTGCATCGATCGCTTGGAGTGTGCCTTTCACTCTTTCAATAGAACGCGTACATGAAACGGATAGAGAAGCATTTCTGATAACTGAGAGTGGCGCTGGCCCTTATCGCTGGGTTGTGTCTAGGGGAACAGTTTTTCCTAACCCATCTAATACAAACTGGACAATTCACAATTGCACGTTTGGAGGCGGCTTCACTAGAATTGAAGTACATCTCACTTTTCCAACTGGACCAAACATCCCCAATGAATATGGGCAAACGTGGACAGATTGCCCAAGCGGTCAGGGATCACTTAATTAGATAGATCTTGAAAGTTCTTCTAAGCATGTAATCGATTGAAACGCTCGTGACGTGGTGCAAATGAAATCAACTAGGAAAAAGAAATACTTTTTGTTTGGTTTACTACTTGTGTCTGTCTTGATCGCAGGTATAGCTTTTTATTCCACGCCAAAATACCCTGTTACTGCTACCGAATCAATAACATCGAAAGACAAAGTTGTTCCTCTGAATATCGATATCGAAAGAATAGATAATACAAAACCTCCAGAGGTAGAAAAACCAATTCTTGAGGATGACAAGATTGATATTGGTTCTTTTCCAAAAAATATCGATCTAACATTTTCGTCTGGAGAGAGTGTATCTGTAAAGTATGATTTATTTGGATCTTATTATTTACCACCAATTACCTCGGACAATATTGAAAACTATGTGAATTCTCTATTGACTCTAGCCGAACAAGGTAACGGCGATGCGGCTAATGCACTCAGCGTAGCGCTTAATGATTGTACTAATGCACCTCGGAACGAGCAGGATTTTTCATCACGAATGGATGCTTTAGTAACCGCAGGTGAATACAGAACTGGAAATGACGGTGAGAGCATACGGAAGGTTGATGTGGGTTCATATAATTTTGATAGTATTGTTAACACGCTTAAATTCGATTATCACTTGTGTAAGAACGTTTCTGAGGACCTTCTGAGTCAAAGATTAGACTGGCAAGAGAAAGCCATTGAACTTAATTCATACGAAGCTATAACACGAAGAACTGGAGAACTACTTCGAGTTGAATCATCTGGTAGAGATAGATACGAGTTGAATAAACAAGCTTGGGAGGCGGGTCACGTTGGGGTTGCTAAGGCATTAGGCTTAGCGTATGAGGCAGGTTTGCCGGAATCAACTGAAGGTGTCCCAGATCGTTTAACAGCATTCGCCTATTCTCTCGTTCAAAATAAAATTATAGATGGTTATCTTAGCGAGAGTGAATCGCCAACGGCTTCTACCCTTCGTGAAAGTTACAGACAGGCTATTGCGGCTGAAAGTGCGCTCCTTAGTCCTAGTGAGTTTTTGGACGTTGAACAAATTGCAATCGAACTGATACGAGACAATGAAAAGTGCTGTAAGGGACCGTGGCATTTCTTTGACCGTTGAGAACTGTATTGATGGATTTAATAAGTCAGATCAGTTCTTTATTCCGCTAACGTTTATAATTCTGACAAGACATGAGGTGTCACGTCTGAATTAGGAGTGTCCGTTAAGGGCAATTATCCGACATTCAAATGTGTTCAGAGTTTTGATTTTTGTTTAAGTCT
>CAZHEL010000098.1:0-3189 GCA_964531625.1 uncultured Gammaproteobacteria bacterium | reverse complement strand
ATGCCCTGCTAGAGCCACAGATGCTCTACCAGCAATGCTGCAATTACTTACTGATGAGAACTAGCAGCAGCTAATATAGAAATTTAAGCACTTTTATTGTCTATAGCATTACCTAAAGTTTTGCTTCGCGCCTGAGGTTGCTATCGCGCCTAGCAAAAAGTTTACAAAGGTATGGTATACTACATACACAACAATAATAAAAATTCCCACAAAGTTGGCAAAAAGGAAGTCGGCATGAAAAATAATAAACTTGTCACCGCATTACTGATTTTAATATTCCCTCTTCTATTTACCAAAGCCGCCTTAGCCAATGAAGCCCATAGGTCTGCTTTAAATACGGTGCTGATAGAAAGAAATATTGCAGATATTTACGGTAATAACCCACCTAAACTGAATGACATTCATGCTATGCCGTTGGCGAGCGAAATTGAAGATTCGCCAACACGACCGTTTGCCGATAATGAATTATCTCAAGCCGTCGACAATCATTCATTTGAGTTTGTTGACGAGCCGAACCTTGGCTTTTTCAAACAGGAAAGAACTTATAATGTGGATTGTGACGCTGCACAAAGCGACCCGATCTCAGACAATGAAACTGCAATAATGTTGACAGCTGTAGAGGGACCCACCGTAGTATCTTTCGATTGGAGGGTTTCTAGTGAACGCAACTTCGACGGCCTTGCATTCACGGTTTTGGGCATTAACCCTGATGGGGGATTTTTTGATACTGGGATTGGCACAACTATAACTGGACAGGTCGATTGGAATACTCGCAGCGTTCGAATTCCAGCAGGCCCACATTTAGTTGCTTGGGGCTATATTAAAGATATAAATACATCGGTAGGCGATGATACTGGCTGGGTCGACAATGTTTTAATCGGTCCCCAAGGACAAGTAACGCCAGATTTAGAAAACCCAAATGCATGCCCTGGAACCCTCGCATCTATACCTGCAATACTGCAAATGCTTACTGCAGATAACCTAGTTATACCCGAACCACCTCAATTACCAGATGAGCCATCACCAGCACTACCAGACTCATTCGATGGCCAGTTTTATTTGAGAATCGAAAGTGATTCAGATGATTTTGTAGGTGGTGGTATAGATTATACTTATTTACAGACGAATATTTTCTTTGGTTTTGAAGAGAATTCTAGTGAAAGCCTCTTTCTATTTGTAACGGGGTTTAGCGAAGAAAATCCAGAAGATGAAACGTCTTGGCGTATCGAACTTGCATCTAACGACAGGCCGCTAAGCGTAGGTGTATACGAAAATGCTGAGAGGACTCCTTTTCATGATATTAATGGGCTAGAAGTTCGCCTCAATCAACGCAACTGTTCTGATTTAAGAGGACAGTTCAGGATTTTTGAAATTGAATATAACAATGCAGGCAATTTAACTAGGCTTGTTGCCGACTTTGAACGGTTCTGTGGCGACACTACTGCAGGGCTGCGAGGAAGCATTAGCTATGATGCAAGCATGGAATCAGGTCAACTCCAAGTAGTAGACCCTCTGCCTGCGGGCGCTCAACCTATGCCCGAAATACCGGTAGACTTTGAAGGGCAGTATTTTCTGAGATTGGAAAGTTCTGGCGACTCCATTATAAATACAGATCAACCACTGACATATTTACAATCTACAGCGGTGTTTGAAATAGACACGCTCAGTCGAAATTTACTCGGAGATCAATTTCGCAATAATCTTTCTATTTCTGTTAATGGCGTTTCAAGTGAGAGGCCAAGTATAGACGACAACTGGAGTCTAGATTTAACAGTTAATAATGATACATTTAGACAAGGCCTCTATGACAACGCCCAGTCAGATAACTTTAATGAATTAAGCTTCAGTGGTAATGGAAGCGGTTGTAGTATTTCAGATGGACAATATAGAATCTTTGAAATCGAATTCGATAGCTCTAATGAAATACAAAAATTAGTTCTCGACTTTGAACAAACCTGTGGAAGTACAAGCGGCCCGATAAAAGGCTCTTTTGTTTACGATAAAAGTAAAGAACCTGCTTTCCCTGTGACCATGTTACCTCTGCCACAAGATGCAGAACCTGCAATAGAAATACCAGCAGACTTTCCAGGGCAATACTATTTAAAAGTTGAAAGCGAAGTTGGCGATAACGTTGGCGATGGACTTGAATACACCTATTTTGACAATTTTTCTGTTTTGGACTTTCGGTCATCCAACAACAATGGGATTGTCATCGATATCAAGGGGCAGTCTCAAGAGAGACCGGGCGTTGAAGAAGATTGGCGCCTAACAATGGAAACAGCGGCTGGTAATCTACTAGAGGCCGGTGTTTACCCTGATGCTACAAATAATTTTATACCAATATTTAATCGCCTACAGTTTGGAAGTTGTTTCAGTGACCTTGTGGGCGAATTTAGAATTTTCGAGCTAGAACGCGACAATGCGGGTCAAATCACAAAACTAGTAGCTGATTGGGAGCAAACCTGCGGCTCTTCCACCGGCAGTTTGAGAGGCGTATTGGTATTCGACGCTAGCAGAGACCCAGTTGAGCTAGCGCTAAGAGAAGATTTGCCCAGCGGTGCGGCCCTAACTCCAGCAAACTCACAAAATTTCCAAGGCACTTATAGTTTGGTCATTGAGAGTGAAGATGGAGAGTTTGTTGGCAGTGGTGAAGACTATAGTTATAACGAAAGCGTTGCTACCTTGCGAGTATTTTCAGGCTTCAATAATTCTTTGACTTTTAATATCGACGGCGGCCGTGTAGGAAGACCGGACATAACAAATGATCGTTGGTCTGTGAGTATTCAGGCTCCTGGCCAGACATTAGTCCCAGGATCGTATAGAAATGCCACGCGATTTCCATTTAATTCTCTCAATGGGCTAGACTTTGGTGGCAATGGCAGAGGTTGCAATCAATCTAACGGAAGCTTCAGAGTATTTGAAGTTAGTTTTGATGCGAACCAAGAATTAGAAAGTATAACCATGGACTTTGAACAGTTTTGCGATAGTAACAGTGCAGCACTGCGCGGCAGCTTGATCTACGATTCCACAAGGTAAAATTCCTGATGTTTTATACTAGATTCCCTTTGCTATCTGGCTACTGGAATGAAACCAACCTCGGATATTCTAGATGCGGCGCAAATTGCTTATGTGCCAAGTATCTAAACTAATCCTCACCAGATCGTTTAAACCCTAAATGCGCGATGTCGG
>CAZHEL010000097.1:0-3326 GCA_964531625.1 uncultured Gammaproteobacteria bacterium | reverse complement strand
AGGGTAAATTGCTTAGATGATAATTAAAACATGGCGTTTATATTTCCTATACTCACCAGAAGTACTAAGCAAATCCTACTTAGAGTTGCAGTCTTGGTGCTGTTTTTGTTTACGGCAGCTTGTACGTCGCCGGACACGCAGATGTCTAACGAAAAAGTGGCAGCGTCTTCGGCTAATGTTGCTGCTCCAGCTCCAGCCGCCAAAAGCCCAAACATACTCCTGATGATCGGTGATGATATGGGCAACGAGTCGTTGTCCTGTTTCGAAATAGGTGAGAATACGGCGAAAACACCGACGTTGGATCAGTTGTGTGATGAAGGTGTTCGTTTTGATAATTTTTGGTCACAGCCGATCTGTACGCCGACCCGCGCCACCTTAATGACAGGTCGATATGGCTTCAGAACCGGCGTGGGCCGACCGACTGGTGACAAAGACGCCAAGGGATATTTCCCGGAGCCACCACCAAAGCCGGAGTCTGCGCCCTACGAGCCACCGCGTCCAAATCGCCCTGGACTGGCTAATGCGCCGTCTGACTACGGCATACAACTGAGCGAGCTAACCTTGCCGAATGTGATCAAGGCAAATGCTGACCCGGGCTATGCGACGGCAGCAATAGGAAAATGGCACATTGCCGATACTCGCAATGGTTGGGAGAAGCACCCGAACACAGTCGGGTTTGATCATTTCTCCGGCTTGATACGTGGTTTCCCTGACAGTTTTTTCGCCTGGAATAAAGTCGTCAACGGCGAATGGTCAGGCGAGACGGGCTACACGCCGAACGATAAAGCTGCGGATGCTATTGCCTGGCTGAACCAGCAAGAAAATGATCCCTGGTTTATGTGGTTTGCTTTTAACCTGCCACATACACCCTTGCACCTGCCGCCCGCCGATCTGTTGAACAGTGACTATTCTGCGTTGGATCCGAAGGCCGATCCGAGTGATGACCCGATACCGTATTTTCGGGCGATGCTCGAAGCGATGGATTCCCAGATTGAAAAAATATTGAATTCTCTGTCTGAACAAGAGCGCGCGAATACCTATGTCATATTTATGGGCGACAATGGTTCGACCAGAAACACCATAACCGAACCCTTTCGCAGTACCGGTTCAAAAGGAACCATTTATCAGGGCGGCGTGAATGTCCCACTTATCGTTTCTGGCCCCGGGGTAAAGCAGGGTGTTTCGAAAGCGCTGGTCAATTCGACTGATCTGTTTAGCACGATCATTGAACTTGCAGGTATTGATGCCGACAAAGCATTGCCGAAGAACCTCTCTCTGGATTCAACCAGCATTGTGCCTTATTTAAGTGACCCTGCAGCCAAGTCAATCCGACAGTTTGTGTACGCCGATGTCTTTGCAGGAAACTTTGACGGTATTGAAGACGCGAATTTCGCTTTGCGCAACCAGCGTTACAAAGTGTTACGCCATCAGGGCAATATTGAGTTTTATGATTTACAGGAAGATCCATACGAGCAAATTAATTTGCTCAAGGGTGAGCTGACACCAGCAGAACGGACTGAATATGAGAGCTTGTCACAGCAGGTCGCTGATTTACGTTCCAGCGAGTAACTCTAATTTCTGCGTAGGATGCGAGATCATCACTTCGATTAAAGGTTCTATGGGACAAATTTTTCCCAGATCAGATAATTTTTCTAATTTTCAACACTGTGAACCTTAGATAATAATCACTCTATCAGATGGGTCGTTAATCAACTCGGGCCCATCTTTGGTAATAAGCACACTGTCTTCAAGGTGTGCACTGCCACCAAGACCGACATCTAGAAAAGGCATATCGATACTAATAATCATGCCTTCGCGCAGAGTTGTATTGTCCTTGTAATAGTTAAGCGGAAAATCAAAAGCGGTTGGGTCATCATGATGATGCATGCCGACATTATGTGGATTTACACCATAGCCTACATCAAGCCCAGTTTCGCCAAACAGTCTCATTGTTAGCTTGATAATATCCTCAAAGCTAACGCCTGGTTTGAGCTCGGGTAAGACTCGATCCCATGTATCAGAAAGCCCCTTGATGACTCGCTGCATTTTTTTGTTAGGTTCGCCTAGGCAAACTGTACGACCGTAATCACCATGGTAATTCTCAAAGGCACTAACACTGTCCATAAGAAAGCTGCGCCCGTCTTTTATCTCGCCTCTTGAAAGATTCGGTGTGTGCGTATCCAGCATCATGAACTTGGCTCTGGTGCCGTACTGCGCACATGTGATGGCAAACTGTTTACGAACATCGGCAAAGGTTGCACCTTGGCGCACACTGCGAGCCGCAGCTTTAGCTGCTAAGCTATTGGCTTCGGCTGAAAAGCGCATATATGCAATTTCAAGTGGTGACTTGATTAGACGCATGCGCCTGACTAAGCGTTCGCCATCGACAATGCGAACATCAAGACCGCTTTTCTCAACCACTGAACGCAGCATTAGATCGTCAATCGCGATGGTTTTATTGGGTAAGTCTGCTTCCAAAATCTCAGCTAAAATTGCTGCCTCAGAGGTCGCTTTTAATTCGCTAAACGCACGCTCGATTTGTTTAAGTCGTCTAGCCTCTAGCGGCGACAGCGGTTGTTCTTCGTGCATCTTTGGCATAGCAAATACTGCAGCAGGCGCATTAATAATATCTTGCGCTTGTTCTAATTTGCCGTACAAGTCAGGCTCGGCTGGGATACCAACAAAGCGGAAATCAAGTTGATCCATTACTGACGTTTTTGGGGTATCAAAATAAAACTGTATTCGGCTACCAATGAAAGTGGGTTTTTTATCTTCAGAGGATTTAAGTGTTGCATAGCTCGCGCCATCCATACCTAGAACTTCAGGTGTTGTACGTAAATTAGTTAAGTATTGAATATTGATCGGGTCGCGACAGATCAACAAATCAACGCCTGCCTTTTGCATTTCTTCAACGGCATTGGCGTGATTCATCAAAAGCTCATTTGGCTCATCAGGAATTGCCAGACTTTGTTTGGGAAGCTCGTTGGATGGTTTATTAGCTTGTTCTTTAGATAGTTCTGAACTTGTTTGATTTTGTTCAACTTCAGCGCAAGCTGCGACTCCGCTTGCGGCACCAATAGCGGCTAAACTTTTTATTGCTGTTCGTCTGGAAATAGTCATTATATTTATCCTCGTTTACGCTTTGTTTATTTTTAGAATAGTTCAAAACAGATGAAATTATATTTATCACTATAGATAGTGCGCCGTGTAGCTTGTTTATTTTTAATTTTTACTAACAGCGGATAAGACTATTTTCGGATGAAGTCTGTAGAAATTATGTGTATAAATTCATCGGATCGTGAGCGACTGTTCAATTAGATAGCTTT
>CAZHEL010000096.1:0-3346 GCA_964531625.1 uncultured Gammaproteobacteria bacterium | reverse complement strand
ATACTCATTTCAGCCATTTACTCGAGAGGCAAAGGGTAAGAACTGACCTCACCTGTTCTCATGTTCAGTTACAGTTTCACCAATAATGAAAGGTTAAAGGAACTTACGCACAAAGTTAGCTACGGCATTAGAAACGAAAGTGTTTCAACTCAAGAGGCTGAAGGCGTCAACTGAACATTTAGATGGCATAGAAACACTCGCAGCGATAATTAAGGGCATGGGGTCACGTTGCTTTAAACTAAGACTTTATTCGCGTTCCAAGAAGCCAGATATTAACGGAAGCCCTTTTTGAAGTACCTCAGTATTATTGGCAAAGCCAATGCGGAGGTAACCCTCCATGTCCATTGCTGACCCAGGCGTTAACATTACGCCTGTTTGTTTTAAGAGTTCAACGCAAAACTCTCTAGATGGCATATCCAAGTCGTACTTAAGTAGGGCAGTGGTTCCTGATTGGGGTTTTACCCAGCTAATCAGTGGCTCGTTTTCCACCCATTCAGCCAAGATGGCCAAATTTGTACGGGTAATATCTCGGCTTCGGTTTAATAGTTCTTCGGCGTGCTCCAACCCCAAGCATGCCAAGTGATCGTTAATCATACCTACGGAGATTGTATTGTAATCTCGATGAATCATCACAGCCTCAACTACTTGTATTGGTGCCGTTAGCCAACCGAGGCGTAGTCCGGCTAGTGAGAAGGCTTTCGACATACTCGCCGTACTAATTCCTTTTTCGTAAATATCGGCTATCGACGCAGTGGTGCCAGAACCGTTTTGATTAATGCCTCTATACACCTCGTCGCACAAAAGCCAAGCGTCAGCCTCCCGAGCAATAGACGAAATTTCCTCTAACATATCCAGCCCCATTAAACTGCCTGTGGGGTTGTTGGGATTAGTCATTGCGATAAGCGTTGTGTCTGGTGTGGCTAACTTTTTGAGTTGATCGAGGTCGGGCAAAAAGCTGTCTTCAGCCTCTAGTTTTAGCTGATGCACATCAGCACCAATACTATCTGGAATCGAGTAATGCTGTTGATAAGTTGGTACCACCGTAATAACTTTATCTCCACGTGAAATTAGAGTTTGGTGCACAAGTGAGTTTGCTCCAATTGTTCCGTGAGTCACCAAGGTGTTTTCTATTGATTGGTTAGAATACAGAGACGCTATCGCGTGCCGAAGCCTGCTACTTCCTTCAATCGCACCGTATGTAAGTTTCAGAGAAAGTAGCTCATTGATGCTGTCGCTACTCTGCCCAGTAATTTCTAATAGCTCTGCAACTGTTATGCTTTCGACACAAGTTTCAGCGAGATTATACTCACACTTTGTTTCGAATTCGTTCATCCATAGCTCTACGCCAAATGGTTCAATTTTCATGCTAGGCCCTCCGCTTGTTGATAAGCAGTATAAATTTCATTTGCAATAGCTATATCTTCTAAGCCGAGTCCAAGCGACCTAAAAAAGATCGCGGATTTACCATCTGGCTTTGCGCATTGTTCGACCACCAGCTCAGCGAGGTCTCCAACAATATCGTCAGCAGACCAGCCATGGTCACGGTTAGCAGACACCATTTCTCCTGCTGTTTCCGGAGTGGTTTTTCGATAGTCGCAATAGACTTGTGCGCGGTTCAGGAATTGAGGCTGTACTTCGTGAGCACCCGGGACATTGGTCGAAATGGAAGTAACTAAAGTACCGTCTGAGATGACGCTATCATCAATTACGGATGTTCCAGACGAGGTACACAATAATATAACGTCTGCGCCGGATGAGGCGAATTCAGCAGATTCTGCAAAGTGTATCGAGGGAACCGCCGATGACCACTGTTGCCTCCGTTTTGAATTCGTTGACAGATTAGGCGACCACACTCTCACTTCACCCCAGTCACGCAATGACTCAACCTGTCGCCAGTGCGCTAATGCAATCGCCCCAGAGCCAATAATTGTGAGTACCTTACTGTCACTTTTACTTAACAGGTCTACAGCTAATGCGGTTGTTGCTGCGGTGCGCTCTGTAGTAAGTTTTGCCGAATCACAAAGCAACAGAGGCTGGCCGGTTTTCATCGACATTAGGCACGTCCATGCGGTAACGAATGCCTCACCATTGTTGCCAATATACGGCGATAGCTTGGCTCCAAATACACCGTGTTTTTCCAAAACACCTTGGTATGTAATAAAGTCACCCTGACCGTTGGGGAACAAGGTCACGCTTTGGCTAGGCTGAACAGCTCTTTGGCTGGCTAACTCGCTGAACATTCCGCGGAGAGCTTCCTTTACATCAATATTGGGTAAGAGCCTTTCGATGTCGTCTTCATTTAGTACTATTGGGGGCATAATGGTGAGTGCGTATTGTGTGTGCTGTAGAAGTGCTACTCTACGCGCACTCTGTACTACTCGACAATCATCCCTTGGGATGGTATAGCGATATACTCTACTAGCGTTTGAGTTAATAAAACTGATGCCTTACAGCACAAATCAAATTTCGGAGTTCTCTACGCGGTTGATAAAAGCGATTCGTAACCCGAATGAACCATTGCTTTTGATAGAGTCTGCTGCTGTGTTGCTTCCATTTCAGGCGGCTCTTTGTGTGGTTAATCGAAAGCACAGAAATCCGTATTACTTGTGCGATACATACACTGGTAAAGAAGCAAAGCAGGCCGTTCAACACTATATAAAAAGCACCTATTTAATTAACCCCGTTTATAACTCGTTTCTAACGGGTATTGAAACCGGATTGCATCGGATGCGAGATCTTGCGCCAGATAATTGGGAAAAAAATGGCCAAAAAAATATTGCTAACGCGTCATTAGACTCGGCTGAAGAAATTGGTTTTTTAACTCACGGTTGGCCTGCCAGATTAGAAGAGTTGGTTCTCGTCAATAGCATGTCCGAGGAAGTAATGGTAGAAATAAGCTTTGCTCAGCCCTCTTCAATCGGCGGCTTCTCAGGCGAGGTTATCGAGGATTTTAGAGCGTTCCTTCCCATGTTTTTATACGCATTGGATGCTATTCAAGAAGCTATTAAAATCGAATCTTTGAATTCAGGCCGCCTAGCGGCTCAACTTCAGGAATTTGGAGATCCGCATTTAACGCAGCGCGAGAATGAGGTTATACAACTTATATTACAAGGGCACTCAGGTAAGTCGATTTGCTCTAAACTCTCAATATCGATGCCAACGCTTAAGAGCCATAGAAAAAACGCGTACGCCAAGTTGAACGTTGAAAACCAGAAGGGGTTGTTTAATCGCTTTATTCTTTGGAAACATCAATCGGATAATCCATGACCCGTCAGTTTTGACGCATACCTTTCCAGTTTCCTGGTCTTCAGCTCGCTAGAGTTAGTAAAATGACCGCTTAGGGCAA
>CAZHEL010000095.1:0-3584 GCA_964531625.1 uncultured Gammaproteobacteria bacterium | reverse complement strand
GAGCGCTACACTGGCAGTGTAGAGGTCGGCGGTTCGATCCCGCCTAGCTCCACCATTGTTTCGCGAGGTTCGCTTGGCGAACAGTCGACCAGTCGACTCGAGCTAAAGGCTTTTGATTTGCGGAGTTCGCTTTGTGAACAAAACCGAGATAGTCAGACCACAGGTGAAAGTGAAGGAAATAGACGTCCCCATCGTCTAGAGGCCTAGGACACCGCCCTTTCACGGCGGTAACAGGGGTTCGAATCCCCTTGGGGACGCCATTATTCTATCGTTAAGTGGCTATTATTCAAAGACTTATAGCCACTTAACGATGAATAAAAATGGCCGTATACCTTATCATATACACATCTTCCCGAGCTTCCTCTTAGCCGAACATCTTCATACCCACCCCTCCCTAATATCATCCATACGGGTGATGGCATATAGCGTATATACGTATATGATTATTCTTGTCCTTTAACAGCGTATGGCAGGGAGTCGGACATGGAACTCAGTGAATTTGACAAGTTGGAAATCGATCAAATAGCAAAGTTAGTATCAGCTGTTTTGCCACTTTTAATTCAGAAGAGCTATTAACAAATATAGTTCGCGATAGATGCAACGAACTAGAAAAAAAGAGCGTCAATACTCCTGTGAGAGATTAAGCCGTCTTGCTTCACTGATATATATATCGATTAATGAAATTTCTGGCTACAGTTATTTTAAACTCAGTGTTTTTTATATAAATGAATTTATGGGGTTAGATATATGTTTTCAAAACCAAAAGAACTCGAGATTAATCATCATGCGATCAAACTTTTGATTGGTTTTATCGCGCTATTAGTTGCTGGTATGGCGAACCAACTTTCAGGCTTGCCTCCTATTGACTCTATTAGTGAGTCATACCATCGGACAGATTGGGCGAGAAATATTTTTGTCGGTTCTTTATTCGCGATTTTTGCATTGCTCATCACATACAATGGACGCTCATGGTTTGAGTGGGGATTGAGTAAAGGAGCTGCTTTTGCGGCACTTGGGGTTGCCTTATACCCTTGCTCATGTGGCGACCCCACTGATCTGGCTTCGAGGATTCATGGAATCTCCGCAGGAGTAATGTTCATTATTCTGGCTATCTTTTGTTATTTGTTTATTCTGCGAGCAAAAACAAAAGAATACGGACAAGCGAAGTGGAGAATTTGTATTTATTCTTTATGCTGCGTTGCAATAGTCGTTTCGGTAGCTCTTATTGCTATTAACTTTATGACTGACAATGGTGTGGCAAAGTACGTTAATCGTCCTGTATATGTATTTGAGGCTGTTGGTTTAATCGCTTTTGGAATTGCATGGTTAACAGCTAGTAGAACCCTACCATTTATTACACATCAAGATGAAAGGGTCTCAATTTCACCGTTTAATGATTAATACGAGTTGGGAGCATTAGGGATATCAGTGAGTAATTAAAATCCAAATTTAGGTGATACGATGAAAAAAATTGTAATAGTTATAATTTCCAGTTTATGGCTAACGGGGTGTGCAAATTTAGCTGAAAAGTCAGTTTTCGGTGGTAAACGAGTAACGAGTGCGTCCGCTAATCAGTTACTTGACCCTAAGATAGAACAGATTTCAGTGAGAGATTTTGTTTACTTACTTGATGAGACAAGTGATGAATGGAAAGATCAAGGGAAAACTCACATGAAGCATATTCGCAAGGCATTGATTGTAGCGAACGGAAAAGGCATAGAACGTCGCTCTCAGATACAAGACTTTTTGATTATTGCATCAAACCAAAGATGCAATATTTATAAAACATACATAAAGCGTATCTCAGTCTATAACAACAGTATCTTTGGCACTTTGACAACGGTTTTGGGTGGAGCTGGTGCAATTGTTACTGGAGAAAACGCTTCTCGACTTCTCTCAGGGTTAGCCGGCATATCCAGCGGCACACGAGCCGAACTTAATCAGTCTATATTTGAGTCAGTTGCAACCAGTATCATTATTCCCGGGATCGAAATGGTGAGAAAGAAGCATTTCGACCAAATGATTTTAAGACGTAAACAGCCAATTGAAGAGTATTCAGTGGAAGGTGCTATTGCTGATGTTGTAGCTTATCACGGAGCTTGTAGTATGGATGAAGGTATTGCTCAGGCTCAAAAAAGTATTCAATCTTTTGAAGACATAGGACTTTCTCAACTCGAGTCCGCCATCGAGAGAATCGCAAGTATACGAGCCACATCTGCGTCATTCACACTTCCTTTTAACCCAAATGTTACCAGTGCTGTGAGTGAATTTGCATCTATTGAGTCGAGGCTTAATAGTCACAAAGGCAATATTCCAGCTGGACAAACAACTTTGATTGCTCAGATAGATGGAATTATCGACAAAGTAAAGGTTGGAGGCAGTGAGCAAGTCAAAGCAGTAATGCTTGATTCAGAAATGAAGGACCTCTTGCTTTTATTCAGCTCAACGACAGGTCGTGATAAAACAGTTCACGGTGATGCAGTTGGAGTTAAGCAAAATGAGATTAGGGCTCTTGTTGAAGGTGTCCAATCCGAGGCGGCTACTTTTCTAGAGTAATTAAGTACGATGAGCCAATAGAATAACTTTTCAAGATATTGGATTCTAAATGTACCAAGAAAGATATTGGACTGAATTATTTCAACTGAAAGTGCATGTCAACTACATTGATTTATATCTCGACCATACTCATAAGCTTGATCGTTTAATCAACATCTTTCTTGCCATAACATCGAGCTCAAGTATTGCGGGATGGGTTATTTGGAAAGACTGTGTCACGTCACGACTCGCATAGCCTTTCACAACGCAGTAGCGAAAAACCATAGAACAAATACCATTGACTCGTTTTCCCGTAACAATATTCCCTTTATCCTGAATCGCCTCGATCATATTAAACATCATCGGGGCATCAATAGATTGAATCGGGAGATGACCAATAGTAGGGAACGCATGGTTTTCTAAGCGAGCAATAACGAGTTTACTGTATCGATCACTTTTACCTTGGTATTTTTTTGAGTGCCACTCATAGGCAACATCTTTAAAAGATTTTTCTGCTTTCGCCTCGGCGAGGAGCTCTTTTTTGTGTGCTGACGGGTTGATACCTTGATCAAGTAGATCAATATACTCTAGTTGTTTATCTCTTGCCTTTCGCAGCGTAGTAAGCGGGTACTGTCCAGCGGAAATCATGCATCTCTTTCCGTTGTATGAGTAGCGAAATCTCCATAACTTACTTCCCGATTTTTTGACGAGCAGTAATAGACCTCGATCAACTTTTATCGAGTAGTCCTTTTGTTTTGGTTTTGCATTTCTGAGTTGTGTATCAGTTATCATTTTTTTGCTTCCCTCGAATTAGGATGAGTGTATACCAAAACGTATACCGTTTGGCGTGTGCTGTAAGGAAACAAGGTGAAACAATATGAACAGATAACTATATGTTTTTATTAACTATTCATGCTATTTCGCAACATCGTGAAACACGTTGAAACCCCCATTCGGGTTTCCTTGGGGACGCCATTAAAAAAGCCTTAGCGCGTCGCGGTAGGGCTTTTTTAATGGTCGCTTTAAGCGTTTAAGAGACAACTCTGTGT
>CAZHEL010000094.1:0-3585 GCA_964531625.1 uncultured Gammaproteobacteria bacterium | reverse complement strand
CATATATATAATTTAGACCTCTTTTACGAATAGCGATGGATACCAATTCAATACAAGCATTTATCGCGGTGGCTGAAACCATGTCGGTCACCAAAGCATCTAAAAAGCTATTTATAACGCAGCCTGCTGTGAGTCGACGTATCGCGCAGCTAGAAGAGCGCTTAGGAGTTAGCTTGTTTGATCGTGTCAGTAAAAAGATGTTTTTGACCTTGCCTGGGCAAAAACTGCTGCCACGCTGCATACAAATAATGCAAGACATTGAATTTGCTTCGCGCGAAGCAAGTCGCATGGGTAATAAAGTAATGGGACACTTAGTCGTTGGAATGTCACACCATGTAAGTTTGTACCGCGCGCCAGAAAATTTGAAGCGCTACCAAGACCTATATCCAGATGTAGAACTGGATTTGAATTTTTTGACATCTGAAGACGCCATTGAAAAAGTACAAAGTGGTGACTTAGAGTTAGCTCTGGTGACACTGCCAGCAAAGCCAATAACAAATCTAGAGTACATCGCTATCTGGAGGGATGAGTTATACATTGCCATACCCAATACCAGCGAGTACCAAAATGCATCACTGCAAGAATTGGCACAAAAGCCGGTGATCTTGCCACATATCAACAGCACAACGCGTAAGAACATTGATCGAGTTTTCTCCGACCTAAAACTGAATTTCAATCATATTACCGAGACATCAAATTTTGAGGTGATTGGCAAGATGATTGAAACAGGGCTGGGATGGAGCGTTATGCCTGCCCACATGATGAACATTAATATTGTTCCAGCATTTGCCGATGCTTTTGTGGCTACTCGAACTCAAGGCATTGTAAGACATAGCCAGCGACAGCTGTCGCTGGCCTCAGAAGCCTTATTAACTTTGATGGTTGATCAACTTTCTAATCCACTTAAAAAATCTAATCGATCTCGAAGAAACCAGAGTGCATAATTTTCCACCCTGCTAGCAAACAGTTTAGTGGTATTCCTCGCCACCCGACACATTCATACACTCGCCGGTGATATAAGTTGCTTGTTCCGAGCATAAAAATGCACAGGCCTTAGCAATATCTTCTTGCAAGCCAGGTCGACCTAAGGGAATTCGATCGTGCATGTCTTGCATGTACTTCTGATTCCCTTTACCCGTAACCTCAGAAAAGTGTGCATTTTGCCAAGCCCCGAGCCCTGTAGTGACATGATTAGGACAAATGGTATTCACATTAATACCATGACGACCCAACTCCATTGCCGCAACTCGGGTCAAACCAACAACGCCATGCTTAGAACTGGTATAAGCCGAAGCATGAGCAAAACCCGACTTAGATGCCTGACTACCGATATTAATAATCTTGCCGCCCTTGCCCTGTTTTACCATCGCTTGCGCAGCGTACTTAGTGCCACAGAAAACGCCGCGTAAGTTTACGCCCATGACGGTATCCCATTGATCCACCGACATATCTAATATCGATTCCATCAAATAGCCAATACCGGCATTATTGACCCATATATCAAGACTGCCAAAGCTATCTAGAGCGAACTGAGCGGCCGCTTTTACTTCATCTTCGTTTAATACATTACAAACAAACGACTTGGCAGATCCACCCGCTGCAACAATCTGATCAACAATCGTTTGCATTTCAGAGGCGGTGCCAATAGCGCTCTCGGGCATGTGTTCACCTTGTGCTTGTCCTATATCTGTAATAACAACGTTCACCCCTTCTGCGGCTAAACGCTTTGCCATTGCTTCACCTAAACCATTGGCGCGACCAGCACCGGTAATTACGGCGGTCTTACCAGCAAGCTCTTTATAAACTGGGGAGGTTTGATTTGTCATAGCTTCTATATGTTTTCTAGGGTTATAAACAGCGGCGCATCTGCAAATGCCTGAAATTCAGCCGCCACGTTCTTCATTGTTTCGGTCGCTACTTCTTCACCAAACTTGTCAAAGTCGTTAATTTCGAGCAACTCTACATATTGGTATGGCGCGGCCGCATCACTCCCCAATAAACCTGAGGTTTTGAATACTTCAAAACGCTCAATCGATTGCAAGTTATTGACGATGGGCAAATCCGTCGTTCTTGCCCACTGTTCGTAAGCTGTATCATCAACGCCTTGTTGTAAATTAAATAACACCACTATTTTATTCATTGTTGTAACCCGTTTTAATACCTTGAATTGTTAATCGCTACCTTCATGAAAACCTTTGTCGAGGGCTTTAGTGTTGTAGATAATTATTTCATTGAATAAACCATCTTCATTGCAATGAAAGATATTGCAGTTTTGCATTTTGATTTCAACGCCTTCATGGTCAGTCAAAAAAACCTTGAAATAGGAAACCAGTGATTGCGATTCAACATCCACAATATTTATAAAATCATGAAAATTAATATCTGAGAAATTACCTAGAAAATCTGTGAAGTGAACGCCCAAAGCTTGCCCACCACGGTAACGAAAGCTGGCGGCAGGAAAACGCATTAAACAATCGTCACTCATAGTCGACATAACCATGGAATGGTCGTGTTTGTTACAACCTATAAAATATTCATCTACGGCCAATTTAATTAATTCATCTCTACCTAACATTTTTATTTTTTACTCGTGTGAAAAATCAATGGTTTAACTGACTAAATCAACCAGTTTGCGGCAATCATTTAGTGACTCCAGTGATTGGCACTGATCGATAAAAGCTTGTGGATCTCTATCTGGTAAGCCTAGCTCAAAGCAACGACTTACTTTGTTTTCTCGTTGTGCCTTATCAAGTGGATTGTTCGGCGAACCAAGCGGATCGGCGCACTGCAGCTCAACGCTCTCGCCATTATCGAGCGTGATTAACATTGACTGCGGGCCCAGGGCATTTTGATCAGGGTTGTCGTCATCTAATATTTTTATTTTTGACGACAAAGCCACTATTTCTGGATCGGTATAGACCGCACGCTTAAATCGCCTAGGATCAATATCTCCATCAATCAACATCAGCGGCACAATGAACTGCAAACATAACCTGGCATAAGAGGCAGTCATGTCGGCCTGACGCGGTCGACCGACTAACAACATAATAAGTGGCGGCACATAGACTTTGATCTCAGCAATGTCTTGGACGCGAACATCACTGCTTTTTTGCCACTCTAGCATCATGGTCAACACCGCCTGCGTTGCGCGGCCGGCTGGAAACGGTTTGTGAGCGATCTCGGTTACCTTAAAAGGCTTGCCCAAAGTATCCATTAAACGCTCGTCGAATGAGGCGTTTTCAAACAATGAAAAAAAGTTAAATTGGCCGTCGATTATATCGACAGGACCTGTCATTCCAGCCACAGCCATATCGACTGCAAAGTGTGCGTTTCGCGCCACCGCACCCACTTGCATTGGCAGTGCCATAGAACCCTCCCAATGTGCCTGCATGGTACCGCAGGCTTGGCTGTAGGCTAGGCCAAGCGCAGCAATTGTCTGCGTTTGATCTAATTTACGCAGCTTTGCTAAGGCTATTGCCGCACCCATGCCGCCAGCCACTGAAGGGCGAAAGAAGCGCGGTGAAGAGGTACTTATACCGCCAAAAAACACAGCAATTTCTACACCCACGACAAAGGCACAAATTA
>CAZHEL010000093.1:0-3587 GCA_964531625.1 uncultured Gammaproteobacteria bacterium | reverse complement strand
CCTGGGCATCATGCTGAATCAAACGCCGCGATGGGGTTTTGCTTATTTGCTAATGCGGCGTTGACAGGATTGCATCTTCTTGAAGAACGTAAATTAGACAAAATTGCCTTTGTCGACTGGGATGTTCACCATGGCAATGGCACTCAGAGCGCATTTTACAATGACCCTCGTGCGTTAACCATTTCAATCCATCAAGACAATTGTTTCCCACCTGACTCTGGACACATAGATGAAAACGGTAGCGGCCATGGTGAAGGCTATAATATTAATATCCCGTTACCGCCTGGAAGCGGTGTAGGTGCTTATGAAGCGGCATTCAACGCTGTTGTGATTCCTGCATTAGAAAAATTTGAGCCGCAAATGATTATTGTACCGTCTGGTTTTGATGCCGGTGCACATGATCCTCTAGGTCGAATGATGATGCACAGCGAAGGTTATAGAAGTCTCACCTCAAAGCTAATGTCAGCGGCAGATAAAGTTTGCGGCGGTAAATTGTTAATGACGCACGAAGGCGGTTATGAACCTCATAGTTTGCCATTTTATGGCTTGGCCGTGATGGAGCAGTTATCTGGCATTAAGACTAAAACCGAAGATCCATTTATGCCTATCTTTGCAGGCATTGGTGGCCAAAGTGTTCAACCACATCAGCAAGCAGTTATCGACAAAGCTGCGGCTCTTATAAGCAATATTTCAACAGCCTAACTCATAAAATAACTTAGTCCCTTAAGAAATTCTAAGTTTTAAAATACCCAAGCAGGGGAGGTTCCAGGCAAGGATACCTAAATTAGACACCCAAGTTATGCCTTGGGTTCATTTGTCCTTAGAATGGTTTTGAGTTTGGCCATAGGCTTTGTGTGAAAAGGCTAGGCCTAGTGATTATAAAACGTTATTGTTAACACAACGAAAACTCCTACATTTTTATGTCCATGACTTCTACGCTTAATATCGCATTCGCGCAAATTGCACCAGTTTGGTTGAATCAACAAGCCACCATCGAAAAAGTCATTAGTGCTATTCAAAAGGCTGCTAATAAAGATGCAGATTTAGTTGCTTTCGGAGAAGGTTTATTACCCGGGTACCCATTTTGGTTAGAGTTAACTGGCGGTGCTGTATTTAACTCGCAAAAGCAAAAAGAAATTCATGCACATTACATTCGCAATGCGATCTCTATTGAAGATGGAGACTTAGACACGATTTGCGCAGCTTGCGAACAAGGCAACATCGCGTGTTATTTAGGGACTATCGAAAAAGCGCGCAATCGTGGCGGTAAAAGTTTGTATTGCACAATGGTGTACATTGATGCGCAAGGTGTTATCGGTTCGGCGCATAGAAAACTCATGCCAACTTATGAGGAACGCCTGACGTGGTCGCCTGGTGATGGTCATGGTTTACGTGTCCATGAGCTTGGCGCGTTCACCGTGGGTGGATTGAACTGCTGGGAGAATTGGATGCCGCTTAGTCGAGCCGCACTCTACGCACAAGGTGAAGATTTGCACGTCGCCATTTGGCCAGGTGGTGAACATAATACGCATGATATAACACGTTTTATTGCTAAAGAGTCTCGCTCTTATGTGATGTCCGCATCGGCTCTTATGCGCCCGCAAGATTTCCCCGAGGATACGCCACATTTAGATTCAATATTGGAGTCGCCACGAGATTTTTACGCCAATGGCGCGTCATGCATCGCTGCGCCCGATGGCTCATGGCTCATAGAACCGGTGATTGGCGAAGAGAGCATTCAAGTTGCCACTATCGATCATAATCGCGTTTTAGAAGAGCGACATAATTTTGATCCGTCCGGCCATTATTCACGCCCCGATGTTACCAAGCTAGTAGTGAATCGAGAGCGTCAATCCGTCGCCGAATTTAAAGACTAAAATAAAAATGACACAGCATGATAAGCCACGTTATACAGAAGAGAGCGGCATTGCTATGATCATAAATTACAAACGAATAAATAGGACACTCGAGTTAGGCTTTGAAAAAACAAGTATTTTTTGTGGCTCTCATTTTGAGAATAATAGCTAAAGATTAACGATAAAATCTCTCATCTTACGTCTGCCAGCGGCTCCTGGAAGTGCTCCGTATGCTGCGCCCATATTATCCGTAATATGACGCAATTTACTCGTTTCCATTACTGTATTAGTCACTGCTGAGTGTGATATCACGTATTTAAGAGCAAATTGAGCCCAAGAATTAATATCGTACTGAGCTGCCCACTCAGGCAATTCAACATTGGCCACTCTTTTGAAAAAGCCGCCTTCCCCTGAGCCACCTTTACCAGGCGCACTAAAAGGTGAAGCTATAATAGTCGCTATCCCTAAGTCTTGTGCCAACGGTAATACATCTTCTTCAGGAGCTGTCTTGAGTATCGAATAATCGAACATTATAAAATCGGGCTTTTCAGCTTTCATAAAATCTATAAGCGGAGAATTACTACCGAGATTCGCATAGCTAACGCCGGTATAACGGATTTTTCCAGCTTCCTTCCATTCACTTAAAAGGGGCCAATGGCTATCTATATCTCCCATATTATGTGACATCGCCACATCCATAGGGCCACTTTTATTCAAATTTTTGACGGCAGTGGTAAGGTGTTTGAGACTGGCTTCTCTGCCTTTCACAAACACCGGTATTTTGGTTGTTAAAAACATATCATCTTGTATGCCAAGCTCAGTCATAAGCTCACCGACGACAGGCGGATCAGGTCGAAAAAACGGCGGCGTATCAACAACCTTGCATCCTAGTCTAACGAGTTCTCTTAGAACTGCTAAACCCTTCTCCTTGCCTTCTTCAGGGTGTTTATAAAACACGTCTGACGCTCCTATTCCAACAACTGGCAAATATTCGTTAGTTCCTGGAATATTACGCTTTATCAAACCGTCATGAGCAGCCATTGCAGCACTCGGCATCATAGATGTAGCCGTTACCGCTGCCCCATAACCAAGAAACTCTCTCCGACTAAACTGTTTAAAATTTGACATTTTTTTCTCCACCGAATTTATTGTTCTATTTCTAATACGTTAAATAAACAGGCAATTGTGCACAACATAAATCGAATGCTATAGTAAAGTACAGTTAAGCGAGCATGCAACAGATAAGGGGCAGGCATTTGATTTTGGCTCGAAATTTTCTAAAACGAAAGAAAACGATTTTGGATCAATGTTCGGGCATGTTAGTTGGCGTGTTAACCAAGGTCGGGATTTGTCCTGCTGCGTTGGCGTTGCTCTCGCTGATTGTTAGCTTGGAGGGTTTTGAAGAATCGTCTTTCTACCAAGTACACTTCATGGCTACTTCAACACTCCAGCGACCAACTGGGATGGATTCGCGGTTGAGCTGCTTCCAAACTTTATGAGCGCCGTAGACACGGCGATTTTCTTCCCAAACTCGCTGCACTTCTGGCTCTAACATTTCGTAGCGTTTGACTCGATGAGAACGCTTGTCTGGATGCCTTTCTAGGTCTTTGCATCGATAATACGTTGATGGTGCAATCGGCAATACAGCACAGATTGGTTCGACACCATACTCACAACAATGCTTGTCAATAAAAGCGACCATTATTTCGGTTTGCGGTCGAGCTCCGCCAC
>CAZHEL010000092.1:0-3649 GCA_964531625.1 uncultured Gammaproteobacteria bacterium | reverse complement strand
ATTCAATAGATTAAAAAGGCTTGGTCTTTATGCACTATTAATTTTCTATATCACTGCCTAATTTGACCCTCACCTCGGACTAAATACTTATAAGTGGTTAGTCCTTGTGCACCAACTGGACCTCTGGCGTGTATTTTATCGGTACTAATACCAATCTCTGCGCCCATACCAAACTCTGAACCATCGTTAAAACGCGTACTGGCATTGACCATAATTACTCCAGCATCAACCGCACTCTCAAAAAGTGTAATTGCCGCTTGGTCCTCGGCTAGAATAGCTTCAGTATGTAAGGAGCCATATTGATTAATATGATCAATTGCTTCAGTGACACCATCCACAATTTTTATAGATAATTTTAGATCGAGATATTCTGTATCCCAGTCCACTTCTTTCGCTAAAGATGCCCCCGCAACAAGTTTGCAAACTTGCGAATCTCCAAGTAGTTCAACATTGCTCTGCTCAAGCTCTGTGATAACAGCGGGTAAAAATTCTTGGGCAATTTCAGAATCAACCAACAGCGTTTCCATAGCATTACAAGCACTGGGCCTTTGCGCTTTCGCATTGATACAAATATCAATCGCTTGTTTCAGTGAAGCACTTTTATCTACATAAATATGGCAGACGCCCTTATAGTGTTTGAGTACAGGTACTTTTGCCATATCGGCAACGGCTCGGATTAAGCCTTCGCCACCGCGCGGCACAACTAAATCTACCAAGCCTACTAATTGAACAAGGTGTTTTACACCTTCACGTTCGGTTCGCTCTAACAACTGAATTGCACCGTCGGGAAGACCTTCTTTTTTACCGCCCTTAATCAACGCATCACAGATTGCTTTATTGCTTCGTGAGGATTCTTTACCACCGCGTAAAATAACCGCATTTGAACTTCTAAAACAAAGCCCAGCGGCATCGGCCGTAACATTAGGGCGTGACTCAAAGATCATTCCGATGACACCAACAGGCACGCACACTTTAGAAATAACGAGACCATTAGGGCGCTCGAATTGAGAAAGTTCAGTGCCAACAAAATCTTCAGCCTCTGCGAGTTCTCGTAAGCCCTGAACCATGCTCGCAAATCGAGCATCATCAAGTGTTAGTCGGTCAATCAGTGCACCCGTTAAACCGTCTTGCTTGCCATCAGCCACATCTTTCTGATTTTCTTCTAATATCGGCTTCGCTGAGCTTTCTAACTCTTCAGCCATGGCCAAAAGAATTTTATTCTTTTGATCCGTTTTTATAAGCGCTAGTTGATGGCTCGCTCTTTTCGCTCGATGCCCACATGCCTCTACGTATTCTTTTAAATCACTCATTTGCTACCAATTAATGTTCCAGTATCTTTACCATCAATGATGTCATTCAATATATTTTTCTTTCGGCCGTCCGCTATTACCACCAGCATGCCCGTTTTAGCAGCTATCTCTGCAGATTTGAGCTTACTTTCCATGCCGCCCATAGACAAAGCATCTGTTTTACCTTTTGCTTCATCCAACAGAGAAGCGTTCACTTTTTCAGCATAGCTTATTCGTTTGGCTGCACTGCTTCCAAGACCACTCTTTACACCATCAACGGTAGTGAGTAACACCAAAGCATCTGCCTGCATTAAGTTTGCAGTCATGGCAGCCAGTAGATCGTTGTCACCAAACTTCAACTCAGCAACCGAAACCACATCATTTTCATTCACGATCGGCACGACCCTCGCTTTGAGCATAGAGCTAAGAGTATTGTGAGCATTCTTGGCTCTAGCACTATTGTCCAAGTCTTCTTTAATGAGAAGCACCTGACCGGTTACTATGCTCCTGTCAGAGAATAAGTTTTCATATTTAGCTATTAGGCGAACTTGCCCTACTGCCGCGGCCATTTGTATGGCAGGTAAATCAGTCGGGCGTGTTGATAAGCCGAGCTTTTCGATGCCCATTCCAACTGCACCCGAAGAGACAAGAATAACTTCAACTCCGTTTTTGTGAAGTTCGGCTATTTGCGAGACTAAATCGCTTATTCTGTTGGTATCTGGCTTGCCATGCTTGTCAGTCAAAAGACGAGTGCCGCACTTAACGACCACTCTCTTCACCTCAGACAAGCTTAGGCGTAGGTCTGACTCATCCATTCTATTACTCATTGTCTAAGCCAGAGGCTGTGATGTAGATTAAGTTAAGCGCTGTGCCGTAAAATGCATCTTAAAATGAAACAGGTTTCACACTAAGATGGTATTCGGGAAAATCGGCCGCGTATGAAGCTAAATCTTGTTGATAGTTATGGGTTCGATAATAACATACGAGCTAAGTTAAAATACACGTTGCCACCGATCACCGTCTGTTAACTACTTTTTTAATTTAAGTAATGTATTAACAATACGATCCGCCAATTTTCCATAGGGTGGCGCCAACAACTTCATTGCATTTACATTCGCTTGATAGAACACCGGACGCATTTTTGAACAAGCAACGAAACCTTCGTGACCATGGTAGTGCCCCATACCGCTTGGGCCAACACCGCCAAATGGTATGTCGTGCTGAGCAACATGAAATAGAGCGTCATTCACAGTGACACCACCAGACATTATATTATCAATATAGCGTTGGACTAAGTCTTGCTTATTACTAAACGGATAAAATGCCAGCGGCCTATCACGTCGATTAACGTAATCAATCACTTCTTGCGGCTCTTTATATGGCATAACCATAAGTAGTGGTCCAAAGGTTTCACGTTGACGGATAATCATCTCTTCATTGGTATCCAACACTAAATGCATGGCAAGCTTGCGTTGCTCGCGATTGACCTCTTGCTCATTGCCTAAATTAATTACTCGCGCACCTTTTTGCTTGGCGTCGTCCAGCGTATCAAGCAGTCTATTCAAGGATTTGTCATCAATAATGGCGGTATAGTCTTTGTGATTAATATCCGGACAATGTTTTGCCACATAAGCTTGTGCTTTAGAAACAAAGTCTTCGATTTGAGACTCATGTACAAAAACATAATCCACGTTAGTGCAAATTTGACCAGCATTAATCTGCTTTACAAACATGATTCGATCAATCGCTTTATTAAGAGGGTATTCTGGGTCGATCACCGCAGGAGTCTTACCACCAAGCTCAAGAATAACGGGGGTCAGATTTGTTGCAGCTGATGCCATAACTGCCCTACCGGTTTGACCAGAGCCAGTAAAAATCATTAGATCAAACGGTAACTTTGAAAATGCGATTCCAACTCCACCCGTTTCTTCAAAAAACTGTAGCTTGTCTGCATCAAAATACTTTGGCACCAACTCTATTAAAAGTCGCGATGTTGCTATCGAGTTTTCTGACATTTTAACCATGGCTTGATTACCAGCGGCAAACACGCAGGCCAATTGTGAAAAGCTTAGATTAATTGGAAAGTTCCAGGGAATAATAAGCCCTACTACGCCTAAAGGTTGAGGGATAACTCTATTCTTAGCACCAAAGTACAAACTTTTATCAACATGTCGCTTTTGCACCTTCATCCATTTTTTTAAATTTTTAATGGTATCGTTGATAGCATCGGTTGCCGAAATGACTTCCGCAAACAATGTTTCATGACGAGAGCGGTTTCCATAATCGCTAATAATCGCGTCAACAAAGTCTTGCGTGTTATCAGTCAAGATGGTCTTCAACTTGATTAAATCAGCCCTACG
>CAZHEL010000091.1:0-3683 GCA_964531625.1 uncultured Gammaproteobacteria bacterium | reverse complement strand
AGGCGTTAGGGGTACTCAATGAAGTTGAGAGTAAAAAATACGATTGAGGTAAAAGGCCAAGAGTGGGATTTTGGCAAATCTATTCTCGATGCTGCTCTAATCGAAAATACTGTTGTAATAGTATTTGATTACATGGACTACGACAAAAATAAACAAGCAAGAAATTTAGAAGCTTTTGACTTAGATAAAAATCGTTTATGGGTCGCGGAACATCCTACTAATCAATCAACAGATGCATATGTATCTATCACCAGTGAGAAACCTCTTAAATTAAACAACTTTGCATCTTATGACTGCGAAATTGATTTAAGCACAGGCAAACTAATTGATGCAGTATTTTATAAATAACCCTAACAAGAGGCTATGGTTCCGAGTTAATAGTTTAAGCATAATTTTCATGCCATGTTGAATTTGTATTAACCATTTGATTGAGGATTGTAAGTTGTTTTCGCATACAGGCGACGATGGCTACTTTTTTAGGTTTACCATTTGCGATGAGCCGAGCGTACATTGGCTTTAATTTTGGGTGACATTGAATAGCCGATAGCATTGAAACGAACAGTACGGTTCGAACTTTATGTCGCCCGCCATAAATAAATCGTTTGCCTTTATATCCGCCGATGTCACGATTCATCGGGGCAATACCGACGAGCGCAGCAACTTCTTTTCGATTGAGTTTACCGAATTCAGGCAGTTCGCTGATTAAAGGTTAGGTGAGTACTTTATCAAATTTACTTGTCAGTACTTATAATTGTTATAAACTTCTTCTTACTTCATTTAAGAATTAGATAACACGATGCAATTTGGAATTGAGAATTTTAGGAAAGCATTACCCTTGATTATTATGGGCGTAGTAGCCCTGGTTGCGTCTGGCAAAGCCTTATTAAAATTATAATTGAAATATATTTTATATTTTGCTGCCTAAACTATTACTACAACCTATTCTGATCTTAATGCTGCTTAACTGCAGTTTAGTTCATGCCGCTAATGTGCAGCTTGTTGCTGGTGTGCAAAGTGCTCAGTTTTTAAATAGCGTTAATCTCACTGAAAATACACCAACTGCTTTCATTAGTGCCGATTGGAGTTTTGATAACGGCAGCTATACGGGTGTCGACTGCTATCTATCTGATGCCGATTCTAGTCAGGCTGTCGCCAACGGATGCGATCTTTACTTAGGTTACTTTAAAGAAATCAATAAGACCAATGCCATATCGATACAGTTGACACGACATCAATATTCACCAGCTATTAATTCTGATTGGGACTTTACCGATTTTTCACTAAGTTGGCATCCAAATAAAACAAGCATTTTATCGGTAACCTTTGCCGAAAACTGGTTAGATCGGCCATATGATACATTTAGCATTCAGGCGGAGAAGCTAATACCATTAGGGTCGGGTTTTGGCTTAAATCTATCCGCCAGCTTTATGGAGTTTGAAAGCAATGCGCCAGTGAGTAACTTAACTGCTGCGAGAGCTGCATTCACTTTCAACCATCAACGCTGGATCACCGAATTAGCATTTATTTATACCGATGACGACCAAAGCAATATATTGCCATTTGATATAAACCAACCAGACGTGTTGCTGAGTATTGCTTATCGTTTATATTAAGATTTTTATTGAGAGGCGCTGTCTGATAAATATCATGTTCTAGTTCACTAGCTTTCAGCGCATAAGGATATCGCTGAGTAAGTCTTGCGCTGCCTGATCATTAGAAACCATTCTCCAATCTGCTTGTTTTTTACCACCGATTGCTGTTTCAAATACTTGCTTTCGTAAAGCAAGAAGTCCACTGGTGTAGGCTGAAGCGACAGAATGACCATGCATAAAATCATATTTATTGCCGGGCGAAAGGACAACTCGCGCTCCTGGTGCTGTGAAGAACTCAGTATGTTGGTTATCTAGGTCTTGTGCCCTTACTATGAGAACGCCGTCTCGTTGGCTGGGGAATCGGTTGATTGCAGGTCGAGTAGGATCAAATGCGGTGACCACTATAGTGCCTTGATCAATTATGCGTTGGATTAAGCGATCGAGCAAAAGGTCTTTAGGCCCCGATAAACTTAAATTTAAAATATCAGTATTGCTACTCGACACGGCGTCTAATGCTCGAGCAAGAGAGAGGGTATTGCAATTAGTTTTATTGGTTTCACTAGCTTCCCAGCAGCCCCGGTAGGCTTTTAAAGTTGCACCCGGCGCCACTCCAGCGACGCCAAGTTTGGTGTTGCGATCCGCTATTAGTACGCCCGCGATGGCGGTACCGTGCATTTCTCCTAACTGTTCTTTTGAGTCTGAACTTTCTCTAGTTATAACGAAATCTCCGCTTTGAGCAATTTGCCCTGCCAAGTCTTGATGTGAATCATCTACCGCAGAGTCAATTATTGCAATTACAACCCCTCCACCGTCCGCTGCGCTGTTTATCGTGTCATCGACTGGTGTAGTAAGCTTAGTTTTATCGATCAATTGGGACTGTGTTTTTGCCGAAAGCAATTCGAAATCATTTGACGGTTGTACCCACTGTACGGCTTTATTCTTTTTAAGGTTGGCAATCGTTTCGGATTTATCATCATTAAACCTAACTACCAAACAATAAACACCAAGACTAGGAATAAGCCACTGATCGCGAAGTTCCATTTTATACTTAGTTGCAATCGATCGACCGTAACGTTCAAGTTCAAGCGATCCTCGATATTCACCTGAACTTTTGTGATACTGATTGCGCAGCCAGCCCTGCAAACGTGCTGGCCTAGGGTCATTTAGCACTACCACCCACTCTGACGCTTCTTGTGCTTGAATATTCTGCTGTTCAGAATTGAGTTTATTAATGGTGCTTGTTTGCGCTATTGCAACGTTGTAAATAATCGATGCTATTAGTACAAAGTATAGAGATAGTATTTTAGCCATGCGATTATTTCTCACCACTGATTTTATGTAATTCAATACTACGAATAAGATCATCTTTACGCAATCGATCTATAGCCTCTTTTGATAACTCTGTTTTAGAGATAACGAAGCGCTGATCAATTGCAGCACCTGAGTCAAAGCTAGTCAGCTCAAATGTTTCTAACAATTCACTTATTTGATCATCAGACGCGCCGCTAACCAACGTTATTTTAGCTATACGGTTTTGATTTACCAGTTCTGTAAAGTTAATTGCTTGTGACGCAGGTATATCTGACAGAGTTTCAAAATTAGGAGCAGTAGAGCTAAAGTACATTCCAGAAAATAGAATAGTAACTGCTGCAAGACTAGCTGCAGCGGCAAAATATTTTGAAAATGCTGTTGCTTTACCTGCAAAAATTGGCGTTACATTATTTGGTTTTTGTATTGATTCAAACTCTGAATCTTTATCAATATTTTGCTCATGCTGATCGATTTTTTCAATCAGTGCATCAATATTAGACATAGGCACTGGTTTAGTTTTGCCAACCTTTAGCATTTTTCGTCTTAAATTTTCCTCTGCTTTTACTTCTTCTTTAAGAGAAGGGTTTTGCTCGAGTAATTTTTCGAAATTTTGTTTTTCTGAGTTAGTTAAATTGCCAGCGACATAGTTGAAGATAGCAATCTCCTTAAGGATTTCAGAATGTTCAAAAGAATTGTTTTTAGAATTGCTCATTTATTACCTTTTGATTTAGTAGACTGTTTTTTAGATTGTTTCGTGCGTGAAATAGTCTAGTTTTGACG
>CAZHEL010000090.1:0-3698 GCA_964531625.1 uncultured Gammaproteobacteria bacterium | reverse complement strand
ATTGCGCGTGCCATCAAACAAGGTTTTATTCCAAGTTTAGATGAGCCTGCGGCAAGCTATTTAAACGAATGGCAGGGTACGCCAAAGGCTAAAGTGACTATTCGGCATATGTTGCATATGGCGGCTGGCTTTGAAAAATATTACACCTTAGATCCAAGTCCATTTGGTAAGTTCATGCGCTCCTACATTGGCGGTAAAAATGAGCAGATAATGCTGAACGATTATGAGGTGGTTAACGAGCCAGGAAGCACCTATGACTACAGCCAAGTCACTTCAGACCTATTGGGTTTACTCTTAGAACGTGCAACTGGCAAGCCTTATGGTGAGTATCTGTCGGAGTCACTTATTCAGCCGCTAGGTGCACAAGGCGGACAAGTGATGATGAATCGCCCCAATGGTTTAGCGCACACCGGTTGTTGTTTATTGCTGCCGTCTGAGAGCTGGCTAAGGTTCGGCATTTTGTTAGCCAATGCGGGTGTAGTGAATGGCGAGCAACTGTTTCCACAAGGTTGGATGCAAGAATATTTAGCGCCTTCGCCAGCAAATCCTGCCTTCGGTCTACACATTTGGCTTGCAAAGCCGTATTTTGAGCGCCGTGGATGGGCTACCCCTGGTGAGGCTAAAGCTTATGGTGTATTACATAGTGAGCCTTACTTGGCCGATGATTTATTCTTGTTTGATGGCAACGGACATCAAGTTGTTTACATCGTGCCTTCAGAAAATTTAGTTATTGTTCGAACTGGCGGTCGGCCACGCAGCGAAGGAATAGAATGGAATAATGCTTATTTGCCGAACACGATTATCAGAGCAATCCGAGAAAACGCAAGATAAGCAAAATAGCTCAGTAAGTTCAGAAAAAGAGCTCAGTAAAGCGAATAATCTAAAGAGTTAGGTTTTATTGATTTTTCAAACTCTCGATCACCATATTCGGCAATGCGCTGTCATCCCAGTCCATGCGGGTATCTCCTGTTCGAACTATGACTAAGTCCTGGCTCTTACTGATATAAACACGTTGACCACCAAAGCCATCAAAGTAAATCATGTCGTCCGCATTAAAGGGTTCACTGACCGGTACTGCTATGCCAAGTTTTAGGTCGTTGTAGTAACGCTTGTTTTGGTAAACATTAGCCAACCATATTTGCCAACCATAATTTGGATTGTTGGCCGATGGGCTGGTCATTGCCTCCATTAGCTCTGCTGCAATGATTTGCTGGCCTTGATATGTGCCACCATCTTTAATCAATAAGCCAACTTTGAGCCAATCGCGTGAGCGCGCCAATAAACTTGAAAAGGTACGCGGAAAACCGTTCTCTTCATAATACCAAACTGAGGCATCGTCGGCGCCAATTGGCTTCCATAGGCGTTCACTTAGATAGTCTTTATAAGCCTTGCCAGTCGCAGATTCGAGTACCAAAGCTAATAATTGGCTATTAGTATTAGCGTAGCTAAAGTTAGCACCGGCTTGTGTTTGTAACCTTAGACCCAAAATAGTGGCACGCGCATCGACGCGGCCGCTGAAAAATTTGATCGCCTGAGAATCAAAACCACCTTCTCGACTGAGACTGTTTAAACCACTCGACATCGTCAGTAATTGCCGAACGGTGATGTCGCCTTCAGTGCTCTCATTCCAGCTTTCTATATAATTGCCGATGCGAGTATCAACGCTTTCAATAAAGCCATCTTCAATGGCGGCGATGATTAATAATCCTAAAACACTTTTATGCATGGACGCCGTTTCTGGACGAAGCTCAGCATCAAAGCCATTAAAATATTTTTCTAAACGTAACGCACCCTTGTGCCAAATTAATAAAGAATAACTGCTGAGATTTTCCGCGTATTCAATAGCGTCAGCGAATCTATTTGGTTCAGAGAATGCCTCGTTGAGAGAGATTGGTCTACCAGAGACTAATCCCAGAGGTTTTGCTGTTTGCATCGCCGCAGAGTTTGCTGGTGGTGCAAACGCTGCTGTAGCTTTTTGATTAGATGAATCAGTTTCTGACTCAATGGCTGTGGTGTTGGCACATGCGCTTAGCATCAGCACAGAGAACGGCAAAAGGTATTTAATCATAGGTATGCCCAAGGGCGTGCGATTTTGTCGTGTTGAATAAAGTCGTCTATGGACTTTTTGTGTTTCAAAGTCAGCGCAATAAAATCAAGATTTTGAATTAACATTTCTTGAAAATGTGATTCCAATTCGAAATCAAATCCGCTTTCATCGAGTAAATTAACTTGTCGTTTATGAAGGTCGATTCTTACTTTGTTGTTAGCTTGCTTGGCATTAACAAATTGCACAATATGCTCTATTTCCTTGGCCTTGAGGACGATTGGAATTAAGCCGTTGCGTAAGCAATTGGTTCGAAAGATACTTCCAAAGCTCTCGGCAATGACGGCTTTGAAGCCAAACTCATGCATCGCCCATACCGCATGTTCGCGCGAAGATCCGCAACCAAAATTTTTACCGCCTAACAAGATACTTGCTTGATCGAAGGGCTTTTGGTTAAGAATAAAATTTGGGTTAGGCTTACGCAGATCGGCGCTACCCAAATAACGTTGCCCAGCAAACAAGCCATCACTTAAACCTTGCTTAGAAACGTGCTTCATTTCTTTTGAAGGGATGATTTGATCAGTATCGATATTGTCGACACGCATTGGTGCGGCAATACCTGTATGGGTGCCCAAATCTTCTGCTGCCGCTGTTTTTGGATTTACGTTCATGTGGAATCGGCGCCTTATAAGTATTTTCGGCAATCAGTAATGCAACCATCTATGGCCGCTGCCGCTGCCATATACGGGCTGGTGATGTGTGTTCGTACTTGTGGCCCTTGGCGCCCACGGAAATTTCGATTGGTGGTGCTCACTACTCTTTGGGTGGGCTTAAAACCCTCGCCACCAGCATAAAAACATAGAGAACATCCTGGTTCGCGCCATTCAAAACCCGCTGATTTAAAGACTTTGTCTATGCCAAGGTCTTCTGCTGATTTTTTTACTCGTGCGGAACCTGGGGTGCAGATTGCGACGATACCCGGTTTTACTTTGCGGCCGCGTAAAATATCAGCGGCTGCTTTTAGATCACTCAAGCGGCCATTAGTGCACGAACCTATAAACACACCGTTGATTGCCAAGCCTTGTAATTTTTCTTCTCCTTTTAAACCGATGTAATCGATGGCCTGCTGAGTAGATTCATCGCTGGTGGCATCAAACTGCAAAGCTTGATCGATCGGAGCAGAATGTTCAGGGCTAGTACCCCACGAGATCATTGGCATGATTTCATCGCAGTTAATTACGATTTCTTGATCGAACTTAGCATCGTCATCGCTTTTAAGCGCTTTCCAACTACGAATAGCGAGTTCCATTTTTTTACCTTCAGGTGCAAAGTTCCGCCCTTTCACATAATCGAGTGTGGTGTCATCAGGTGCAATAAGCGCAGTAAAAGCGGAAAACTCTGTGGCCATATTACAGAGCGTAAAACGACTGTCCATATCAAGTTGTTTGACTACCGAACCGCCGTATTCAATGGCCATGCCTTTACCGCCTGCACTGCCGTATCGGCTAATCAGTGTTAGTACTAGATCTTTAGCGGTAACACCTTTATTCAATGAACCTTCAAAGCGAACGCGCAATTGTCGCGGCTTTGAAACATGCAAAGTTTGGGTGCTCATAGCATGTTCACACTCGGAGGAGCCAATACCCCATGCCAG
>CAZHEL010000089.1:0-3836 GCA_964531625.1 uncultured Gammaproteobacteria bacterium | reverse complement strand
AACCTCTGACCCTCGCCTTGTAAGGGCGATGCTCTACCAACTGAGCTAAGCACCCGATAAATCAATCTAAAGTCAACTTAACTTTACTAAAAACTGTTGTTAGAAATGCAACAATAATTTCTCTAACATTCGAAGCGGCGCTAGTTTAATGCATCTCTAAATATATGCAATAAACTTTGCCGCAATTTTTGTGAAAAAAGCGACGCAAGCTCTATCGAAGCGACGGGCAGTATACCTGCACTACATGAATAATAAAAGCGACTCGTAAGTTACTTAATTTAGATCGCTTTAACACTAGCACTAGTCCAATAACCACTCGTGAAAACGAATGCTAAGCAGTTACCAATATCCCACAAAAAAGCCCAGCCTAAGCTGGGCTTCTTTCTATTTATTTCACATCAAGGTGAAACAAGTAGATTTTAGTTCAGCGAGTCTTTTAAAGCTTTACCAGCTTTAAATTTAGCTAAATTTGAAGCGGAAATCCTAATAGTCTCACCAGTACGTGGATTACGGCCATCACGCGCTGCACGGCGGCTTACAGAGAAGGTTCCAAAGCCAACAAAGGTGACACTATCACCTTTTTTAAGCGCACTTGTGATTCCATCTAATACTGCGTCTAACGCGTCGCCAGCGGTTGATTTAGAGATATCAGTCTTAGCTGCAACGATGTCTATCAGTTCTGATTTATTCACACTTAATTCCTCATAGGTAGGTTGTTCATTATTTGGTATCTGACCAAATTCGATTCAGTCAGATTTAGGTCGGTGGTAATTGGCAATTGGAAATTGGTATAGATCTCTCAAACCTTGCGCCAACAGCTTAAAATTTATAAAACGAGTCACAAAAAAATGGCCTAGTGAAACGCTTTTGTATTTTCTATAACTATTGGAGTTTTGTGTTAGGTTTCCCCATACCGAAGTTTCGCAAAGTATCGAAAGAATTAGTCCCAACTATTGTTTGTAAACACTGTATATAAACGCATAGCTATAAACGTGTCTAGCCCAGTTTATAGCTAAGTCGAAAATTCAAACATTCGAGCTACTTCATTCCTTAACCACGGGATATATCATGTTCCTTTTACAAGTGAATTACAATATTGACTTAATAAAAAATTTTAGTTAGACCCAGTAAATACAAGGGTTTCAGCGCATTTTGAGTCCGCCAAAGCTTAATCTTTAGTTTCAATAATGCATTCGATCGTATTGATTTTACACGATACTTTTATGTGCGCATTTAAGGAAATTAATGCCGTGCTGGAGCCTCAGATTTTTCATTACCATCTTTGCTAGAAACACTTTTTTCAGTGCTAGAGGCCTTTTCATCAATTACAGGGAGTGAGACAAGGGCTATTTCGAGCACTTCATCAATCCATTTCACAGGTTTAATGTTTAAATCGGCTTTAATTTCATCCGAAATTTCGACTAAATCTTTCTCATTTTCCTTTGGAATCACGACCGTTTTAATCGCCCCACGATGCGCCGCTAGTAACTTTTCTTTAAGACCACCGATGGGCAGCACTTCACCGCGCAAAGTGATTTCACCCGTCATTGCCACATTTGAGCGCACCGCAATATTAGTCGCCGCTGAGATCAATGCGGTACACATGCCAATACCCGCACTAGGCCCATCTTTGGGAGTGGCGCCTTCTGGTACGTGTACATGAAAATCCCTTTCCGAGAAAAAAGCCTTATCTATGCCTAGACTCTCAGAACGGGAACGCACTACAGTCACCGCGGCCTGAATTGATTCTTGCATAACATCGCCAAGTTTACCGGTATAGGTTTGTTTTCCCTTACCAGGCACGATTACTGACTCAATGGACAACAACTCTCCGCCGACTGATGTCCAAGCTAAACCAGTTACCTGTCCAACACGGTTTTTTTCCTCGGCTAGACCAAAGCTAAACTTGCGCACGCCAAGAAACTCTCCGACGTTTTCACTGTTAACACTAATTTTTTCGAGCTCGCCATTGACCAGTATTTTTTTGGTTACTTTACGGCAAATTTTAGCGATTTCACGCTCCAGACTACGAACTCCTGCTTCACGCGTGTAGTAACGAATAATAGCCAAGATTGCAGAACTTTCTATTTCGATTTCAGAGTCGCGCAAACCATTATTTTTTTGCTGTTTGCTGACCAAATAGCGTAAAGCGATATTTAGCTTCTCGTCCTCGGTATACCCTTCTAGACGAATAACTTCCATCCGATCAAGCAATGGCCCAGGAATTTCCATGCTATTAGCGGTGGCGACGAACATCACTTCGGAAAGATCATAATCGACTTCTAGATAATGATCGGCAAAAGTACTGTTTTGTTCAGGATCAAGAACCTCTAACATGGCCGACGCTGGGTCGCCCCTGAAATCGGCCGCCATTTTATCTATTTCGTCCAATAAAAATAATGGGTTCTTAGTTTTAATCTTAGACATGCTCTGTACAATCTTGCCAGGCATAGAGCCGATATAGGTACGACGATGACCTCTGATTTCGGCCTCGTCACGCACGCCACCTAAAGACATGCGTATAAATTTTCGATTAGTTGAACGCGCAATGGATTTTCCCAAAGAAGTCTTACCTACTCCAGGCGGACCCACTAAACATAGAATCGGTCCTTTCATCTTTTTCAAGCGTTGTTGAACCGCAAGATACTCCAGTATTCGCTCTTTAACTTTTTCGAGGCCAAAATGATCTTCATCAAGGATCTTTTCGGCAGCTTGGATGTCGCTACGAACTCGTGAGCGCTTCTTCCACGGCACCTGCACTACCCAGTCAATGTAGTTTCGCACTACGGCCGCTTCAGCGGACATGGGAGACATCATTTTGAGTTTTTTAACTTCAGCTTCAACTTTCTCGAGCGCCTCTTTTGGCATGCCCGCTTGGTCAATTTTGGTTTGAATCTCTTCTAACTCACTCTGACCTTCTTCGGAATCACCAAGTTCGTTTTGAATGGCTTTCATCTGCTCATTCAAATAGTACTCACGCTGACTTTTTTCCATCTGCTTTTTCACGCGGCCACGTATTTTTTTCTCCACACGGTGCATATCAAGCTCAGATTCCATAAAAGACAAAACATGGTCCAGACGCTCACTTAGATCGCTGGACTCCAACAAGAACTGTTTATCATCGAGTTTTAAATCGAGAAAACCCGCAATGGTGTCGACTAATCGATCAAGCTCACTGATCGAGCGCAATTGTCCTAGTGCTTCAGGTGCAACCTTGGCATTAATTTTGCTATAACTTTCAAACTCAGACACTAAGGTACGAACAGCAACGTCGTTTTCTTCATCTTCAACCGGTGTGGTATTGAGAGGCTCTACCATCGCGGTAAAACACGTGTCTTCAATGATTTTTTGTAATTGAATGCGTTGTTTACCTTCAACCAGCACTTTCACTGTACCGTCAGGTAGCTTCAACAACTGCAGAATGTTGGCCAATACACCAATATCGTAAACATCTTCTGCATTAGGCTCTTCGGTGGCCGCATCGTACTGTGCGACCAAGGCAATATGCTTGCCATTCTCCATGGCTTGCTCGAGTGCAATAATCGACTTTTCGCGACCAACAAATAGCGGGATCACCATATGCGGAAATACCACGACATCTCGTAAAGGCAGTAACGCAAATGGGATTGAATAATCTAACTCAGCGGAATCTTCTGACATAATATTTTTTTTATTGATTGTTATTTGGTCATTATTTTGGCGATTATTCGTTATGACAAACTAAGACAAGCACCAAGTAAAACAGATTTAAATAGTTACAACACTGGATATAAGTACGACTTAGCAACTTTCAAGCACTAAAGTAATACATCCTTGAGCTATTAACAGCCTTGAGC
>CAZHEL010000088.1:0-3884 GCA_964531625.1 uncultured Gammaproteobacteria bacterium | reverse complement strand
GAGCTTTGGCCTCGAATCGTAAGCTCAGCGGCTAACTCACCCCTAACATTATCTGACCTAACGTCAAAGTTGGGCGTTTGCGATGCCACCTGTACAAATTCAGTAATACCGGCCGCTTGCAAAGATTGTCCGGTATGCACGGTTACTGCGATTGGCACCTCTTGCAGGCTTTCTTGTGTTTTCCTCGCGGTGACAATAATCTCTTCAAGTGTTTGTTGCGAATAGGCGGGGCCAACTAGTCCAGCGCCGAGCGTCAAGGCAACAAAGCCAGCAACCGCAGTTTTTTTCAAAGACTTAGTATTAGATATGTTCAACATAAAACTCCTCCTCAAAGTAAATAAAGTAGTACAGTTAGTAGGCCCCAAATTATTTTAATTAAATAGCCGAATATTATTTAAAGGGCATTCTTTTTGATGTAACTGCCCTGAATAATACCAATCGTACGAAAATATCCACCTATCATATGTATTAGCCCTTGTTAGGCAGCGACTCGACCCCAAGGTCACATATTTCGAGCAATTCTCACTATCAGTGAAAATAGTAGCTCGGTGTTGAATTGCCAATAAGATTTGTTAGATTCGGCTTAATAGTCGCTCAGCGGAGCGCAGATGCGGTATATCCAACATTACACCGTCTAATTGCAGTGCTCCCGCCTGCGAATTAGCTTTAAATAGAGCAACCACTCGACGCGCAAAGTCAATCTCTTTTTCAGTTGGCATGAACACTTCGTTGATGATATCTAGCTGACATGGGTGGATCGCCAATTTGCCATTAAAACCCATTTGTTTGGCAGCCAAACACTCTTTCCTTAAAGCTTCTAAATCTTTGAAATCGGCCATAACTGTATCAAGTGCCTGAACACCAAGATCGCGAGCTTTAGCTAAGCACAGTGTTTGTGCTAATTGAAGCGGTGGTAACCACCCGCCTTGTTCGTCGCGCCCCTGAGTTGCGCCTAATTCGCTGGCTAAGTCTTCAGCCCCCCATGTCATTCCCAGCAGGCGATTAGAAACATTCGACAGACTATCGAAACGAAATAAAGAGCCCGGGGTTTCGGCTGTCAGGATTATTAGCTTTGTAGCCCCTAATTCGATGTTCGATTCATTTTCGATACCACTTATCAGCGTATCAATTTGTTCAAGGTCTTCGCCCGACTCCACCTTCGGCAATACAATTAGGTCTGGTTTAACTGGTACTATCTTACGCAGGTCATCGACCATATGCTTACTATCAAGAGCGTTAAGTCGAACACCAACTGCTTTTTCTGACGCTCGCGGCTGGTGCATAATTGTGGTGACTAACTCGCGGGCCGTTTGCTTTTGATTCTCGCTAACGGAATCTTCCAAATCAAATATCACAAGATCAGCATCTAATATAGCCGCCTTTGATAACATTTTTTCATTCGCGCCAGGGATAAATATCGCGGATCTATATTCGAGCATATAACTACTCTCCTAATTAACTGTCTTTAAAGACGAACTAGAAAACACCTAAGCAGAGTCAATCATACAAACTCGTAAGCAATAAAAGCTTAGCTAGAAAGCTCTAGCGTTTATAACGATTCTACTTCTTGCTTTAACGCGCTAAGAAATCTGCCTCCAAGCGCACCATCAACTACCCGATGGTCACTTGATAAACTCGCCCTTAGCACAGTGGCTACGCTAGTTTCATCTACATCACCCACCACCACTTGCTTTTGCGCCTTACCCAAAGCGAGTATTGCGACTTGTGGCGGGTTAATAATGGCATCAAAACTGCTAACGCCATACATACCAAGATTAGACACGGTAAACGAACCACCAACAATATCATTACGCTCTAAACCACCATCTTTGGCTTTTTCAATCATCGCTGCGGTACTGACCGAAATTTCTATCGGCGTCATTGTATCGGCGGCACGGATAATCGGCGTTAATAAACCTCGCTCAGTTGCCACGGCAACAGATATATCGGCATGTTTAAACTGCCTGACTTCATCGCCCACAAGTTGTGCGTTTATCTGAGGTGTCGCCGCTAAAGCACGAGCCGTACACCAAACTATTAAATCATTGATTGACACCTTCTGGCTTTGCTCTGCATTAATCGTTTCTCGCTTCGCTAATAGCGCGTCAAGCACAATATCAATATTTAGGTAAAAATGGGGTACCGCCTGTTTTGACTCAACTAAACGCCGCGCAATGGTTTTTTGTGTAGAGCTAAGGCTTGTTGCCGAATACTCTTCTGATTGAGCTTCTTTTGCTGGCCGCTGTTCTGCGGCTGAACCGGCATCACTGCCCGCGGCTTCGATATCGGCGCTAGTAATACGACCATTCGGCCCTGAACCAACCACAGTGTCAATATCAACGCCTAGCTTTTCTGCCAAGCGCCGAACCGGTGGACTAATTCTTACCTTGCCTGAGGCTGAAACTGAAGGATTTGCCGTAGCATTATTTTTTGCAGTCGCAGCAGCGCTCTGCGGTGTAGCTGTATCAACCGTTACCTTACTTTCTGCGCCACCCTTAGTTTTTTCTAAGGTGGCATTGAACTCGGCTATGAATGAATCAATATCATCGTCCGACGCATCTGCGTCAGCAATAATACCAATCAGCTCTCCAACACCTAATGTATCGTTTACTTCTAACAAAATCCTTCGTAGCACTCCAGTAGCAGTAGCCTCAAGCGTATTCATTATTTTGTCGGATTCAATATCTACTAATTCATCACCCTGAGTAACGTGATCACCCACAGCACTATGCCAGTTAGTCACGGTTCCGTTTTCCATTTCAATTCCCCATTTAGGAATCGCTAATGCATAAATGTCTGAACTCATGCCAATGTCTCTCGAATGGCTGTGGCTACATTTTCTGCATTAGGAATATAGGCGGCCTCTAACTCTGCGGCAAACGGCACAGGACTGTGTGGTGCCGTCACTTGTTTAATAGGAGCCTTTAAACTGCTAAAGCCCTTATCAGCAACCATACCTGCTATGTCAGCAGTAAGCCCACAACGTGGTGGAGATTCATCTACCACCACTAAACGCCCGGTGGCTTCAACACTTTCAAGTATAGTCTCCTCGTCCAACGGCGATGTTGTGCGCGGGTCAATCAGGTCACAGCTAATGCCCTCGCTCTGCAGAGAATCTATCGCCTTGGCGGCCACATTTACCATTTGCCCAAAGGCCACCACGGTACAGTCCTCGCCTTCGCGCGGCATCGCTGCTTCGCCGAATGGTATGGTATAAGCTTCATCAGGCACCTCGCACTCACTTTGGTACAATAACTTGTGCTCAAAAAACAATACCGGGTCATCGTCTTGGATAGCCGATATCAGCAACCCTTTAGCATCATAGGCATTTGATGGAATTACTACTTTTAAACCAGGGATAGCAGTCATCATTTGGTACATGGTTTGAGAATGTTGTGCAGCGGCACTATATCCTGCACCCGTGTTACAACGTATCACCATAGGACATTTAGACTCTCCGCCAAACATATACCTAAATTTAGCCACTTGATTCATCACTTGATCAAGACACACACCAAAAAAATCGGCAAACATAATTTCAGCTACGGGTCTCATACCCACTAACGCGGCACCTGATGCGGCACCAACAATTGCAGCTTCAGAAATAGGTGTATCGATTACACGTTCTTCACCAAACTCGGCTACCAGACCTTTAGTGACACCAAAGATTCCGCCAACACAACCAATGTCATTGCTACTCCCGCCTCGTCCACCGGCAATATCTTCACCGATAGCGAACACGTTAGGGTCGCGAGCGAACTCATGATGCATAGCTTCGTTTAAGGCGTCTCGCGCCGCTTTGATAGGCATAAAATATCCCTCTCGGATTAATAATTAATATAAACGTCTTTAGTGACGTCAGCTAAGGTGCCTCGCGGGGCCGC
>CAZHEL010000087.1:0-4040 GCA_964531625.1 uncultured Gammaproteobacteria bacterium | reverse complement strand
AGTGGCCATTATATTGTCATTGGCCGTGAACGAGTTAATACCCAACCGAATTCCTTTGACGGCATTCAAGTTATTAATTTTGAAGACCCAAGCAACATTAGACTGCAATGTCAGACCGAACTAGTAAACCCCAATGCCGAGCAAAGCTTTGCCTTAGAAAGTCGCCCACGCTACCCTGGCCTACAAGATGAGTTTGCATTCGTTGATGGCTTTAAAGTTAATATCGAAACCTGTGAAGTACAAAACGTTGTTGACGTAACCGGTGGTGGCCCGCGAGGTACGAATTTATGTGTCTTTAACCCGAATGACAACACCTGCCCACAGCGGGTTGTTGACGTCGGTGAATATAATCGACCAGTTGGAAATCTCGTAATAGGTGGCGGCTTTCCAGTGCAGCCCAACATTGATGGTATGAGTGTTTGGGCACACCAATCAGCGCCAGATACTCGCCCACCGTTTATCGCACATCAAATTCCGGCAGCGAATCAAATTAACTACCCAATTAATGCTCCGCTTGGTTTCTCCATACCTGAAACCTTACGCGTTGAAACAATCATTACTTCTGAAAACCGCCGTAATGGCCAAACGGATTCCGTTACAGTTACCGCAGTCGGTGAAGATGGTGACTTAGTTAATGGCGGCTTAGTTGATATTGACTATGTGCTATCACACCAAGGCATGTTAACGCTAAACCCGGTTAACTTATTAGCCGAAGACACAACCTATGAAGTTAGTTTTACTAATGGCATACAAGATGCGGTTGGTAATCGCCTGCAAGCAAGTAGCTTTCGATTCTCGACAGGTCCCAACCTAATACTGCCTAATGGCGGTGGCAACAATGGTGGTGGTAATAATGGCGGCGGCAATACCAGTGAGCCAGCCACCATTAGCAATGTGGCTGTGTCGCCGTCCAATACCGTATTCACTAACGAATCCCTAACAATTACCGTCACTTCACCAAATGCTGACAGTTATCAAATTGCACTTGACGGCGAAAATGTGAACTTCACAAGTCAAAACAGTCGAACATTTTTATTCAGCAATCCTGGCACCGTTTTTATAAACGTCAGAGCTCGAAATAACGATGGTGATTCATCGCTACAACGCATCTCAATTCAAGTACGTGCGCAAGCACTACAACCCGGAAACCATTCATCTCAACTCGCTTGTGATGCTGACAACAACACGGTGTGGGCGGTCAACCCCGATAACGATACCGTTGCCATACTGCGCGCAAGTAACTTAAACAAACTTGATGAAGTCTCAGGAGTAGACGATCCACAAGGCGCTGCATTAGTTAATGACGAAATCTGGGTGGCGTCACGCAATAGCGATCAAATTGTTATTTATGATGCGAATACTCAACGAGAACTAAGAACAATTAATACTGGCTTTGGCAGTGCACCAACGCATCTATTGGCAAGTAGTGATTCGCAATATATGTACGTGACGCTGTACGGCACGGGTGAACTCGCGCGCTATCGCACAGCTGGCGCTAATAACTCACCAGAAATAATTACTCTAGCGCCTACCGTCAAAGCAATGGCACTCAGCCCAGATGGTGATCGTTTATTAGTTACTCGCTTCATCTCACCGGAAAATTGGGGCGAAGTGTTTGATGTAAACACCTCAAATTGGCAACTAGATCGCACATTCCGTTTAGACAAACACTTAGTAGAAGACTCTCTTAATGATGGACGAGGCAAACCAAACTATTTGGCGGCCGTAATAATAAATGGCTCAAACGATCGTGCTTATGTGGTTGGTAAAAAAGATAATACGGACCGCGGCTTATTAAATTCTTCACTAGACCTAGATCCAGACAGTAGCGTCCGCACTATCGTCATGACGATTAATCTGGAAAACAATCAAGAGCTTCGAGAGCAGCGTATAGACTTAGACAATACAAGTTCTCTTTCTGCTTTGGCGATGAGCGCCGATAGCCAAACCTTATTCATTGCTGAGCAAGGCCGGAACGCGGTGCGTGCATTACAAATTGGTTCTGACCTTCGTTTTACTGGCCAAACAAGTAGTTTGCCCACAGGCTTGGCGCCACAAGGCCTTTGCTTTGACAATCAGCGCAACACACTATTTGTGAAAAATTTTACCGACCGCTCGGTCACATCCATTGATATAAGTAATGGGCTTAGCAGTGCAGTTAGCCGAAACACATCAACGGTTGATAATGAAACACTAACTACTTCTGAACTTAGAGGCTTACAGCTTTTCTACAATGCCTTTGAAGGCTTAAGCAACTCACAGCCAGTTGGCACGGTAAGTGCCGAAGGTTATATAAGCTGTGCGAGCTGTCATATTGACGGCGACCATGATGGCAACACTTGGGACTTTACAGGACGCGGCGAAGGCTTACGTAACAACATTTCATTAAAGGGTCGTGGCGGCGTTAGATTTGGCAATGTGCATTGGTCTGCTAATTTCGATGAAATTCAGGATTTCGAGCACGATATACGCGGCCCATTCGGCGGACAAGGTTTTTTAAGTGATAACCAATTCGCCAATAGCAGCCCATTGGGTCCGCCAGTTGCAGGCCTTAGCCAAGACTTGGATGATTTAGCCGCCTATGTAGCCAGCCTTGGGCGTGAATCATTACCACGTAGCCCAAGTCGTATCAGCAATGGAGGCCTAAGCAATACAGCGAGCGCCGGCCGACAAGTATTTGTTGATCAAGGGTGTGCGCAATGCCACAGTGGCAGCGCCTTAAGTGACAATATTGTACATAATGTGGGCACACTACGAAGTAGCTCTGGCCAGCGCCTCGGCGAAGAATTACCAGGCATTAAAACCCCCTCTCTACTGGGTGTTTTTGATAGCGCGCCTTACCTACATGATGGAAGTGCTAAAACACTTAGCGATGTTTTTAATACGGTAGGTGGTGCTCGCTTTGAATTTGATAGCTTTTTTGACTTTAATGCGCAAGCAATTACTCAAGATGGCTTTTCTTACTTACGTAACGGCTCTGGCGTTAGACTCAACGGCAATGATGCCTTTGTCGGTCAGCGTAACGACTACAGTAACGGCGTGGGAGGTGCGGCTAAAATCCGTATTCGCTATGGATCATCATTAAGTGGTGGTCAATTAGAAATTTCTATTGCCGATGAAGTACAAACCACAATCAATTTAGAAACATTGCCTCAAGTTGATGGCCAAGATGTTGCCTTCACTGAAACGCCAAGTATTGATGTCACATTTCCAAATGATCAACCTGATTTCAATATCACATTTCGATACTTAGGCGACACAAGTGTGATTATCGATGAATTTACCGTATCTAATGCTGATGACATTGCTCAAGCACAAGCACATTTAAGAGCAACGCAACTGAGCTCGACTCAGCTTACAAATTTAGTGAATTACGTAAATTCTCTAGACCAGGTCTCTGCCCCAAGCGACAATGAAACAAACATCTTCAGTAATAACAATGATCTGGATATTCCTGATACCGAAGTTGGTGCAGAAAATGGAATGTGCCTTCCAATTGCGATAAAAAATACACAACGATTTGCAGTAATTTGTTTGTAATGCATATTGTAAAACGAAGACGGCATTCTTATTCGACTACGTGAGCCCAGATCAATATTAACGGGCAAATATCTACACCTAGGCTCGCAACCGAAATTTTTGCTGTAGAAACTATTGTAGGAACTGTTGTAGGCACTAAGCACAACCGACAAAATATCTAAGGGCAGGATCACTGTTACGCCGACATTGGGTACGTCAACGAGTTGTCCAATCCGCAGGTCAACCGCAATGCTAGCGATCATGTAGTCAAATAGGGTCAGAGCCGAATTAAATAGGCACTCTTCTTCTCCCGTAGCCTTTATTGGTCTACCGGCTTTTCGATGCTCTACTCTCCTATCCCATAATTCATCCATTTATTGTTTAAATATTTTCCGTCCCTAGAATTAGCCCCTGCTGTGTGGTTAGACGAAGGTCATTAATAGGTGAGCATGGTTGCTCGTACACAACAAGTTTTCCCTGCAATTTTGATTTTATTCCAAAAATGACCAATCAATCTAAAA
>CAZHEL010000086.1:0-4668 GCA_964531625.1 uncultured Gammaproteobacteria bacterium | reverse complement strand
CTGGCTTTACTTCCATAACCCAAAATTCAGGGTTACCTTTACCTTTACCCATTCGGACTTCCAATGGTTTTTTAGAAACGGGCTTATCTGGGAAAACTCTAATCCAAACACGACCGCCCCGTTTAATATGGCGCGTGATGGTTCTACGTGCTGCCTCAATTTGACGTGACGTCATGCGACCACGTGTCGTTGATTGCAAACCGAATTCTCCAAAGCTCACCTTGTTGCCAGTGGTCGCTAATCCGCGATTACGCCCTTTGTGCGCTTTGCGGAATTTGGTACGTTTTGGTAATAACATTTCTATGTACCTCTAACTCGCGGCCGTCTCATCTGAGACAACACTGTTAATAGCTTGAAAGATTTCGCCTTTGAAGATCCACACTTTGACACCAATAATGCCGTAAGTTGTTAATGCTTCACTTGTTGCATAATCGATATCTGCACGCAATGTATGCAGTGGCACACGGCCTTCGCGGTACCATTCTGAACGCGCGATTTCAGCGCCATTCAAACGACCAGAGATCATTACTTTCACACCTTGGGCGCCAGCTCGCATAGCCGATTGCACAGAGCGTTTCATGGCACGGCGAAACATAACGCGCTTTTCTAACTGCTGACAGATACCATCGGCTACCAATTGCGAATCAATTTCAGGCTTACGTACTTCTTCAACAGATACTTGAGTCGGTAAACCCGTCATCTGTGAGATAGCTTTACGCATACGATCAATATCTTCACCTTTTTTGCCGATCACAATACCGGGTCGTGCAGTATGAATAATGACATTAATGTTTTGCGCTGGACGCTCAATAGTAATGTCGCTCACTGCCGCCGTTTTTAATTTCTTTTCAAGAAACTCACGGACTTTTAAGTCCTGAATCAAAAACTTTGAGTATTCAGTTTTGTCGGCATACCACTTAGCATTGAAGTCTTTAACAATGCCGAGACGCATACCATTAGGATTTACTTTTTGACCCATTACTGGCCTCCGTTGATGCCGTTAGCATCTAAACTGTCGTCACTTACGGCAACCGTAATATGACTTGATCGCTTCAAAATACCTACGCCGCGGCCTTTGGCTCTTGGACGCATGCGTTTCATAGTAGGACCTTCATCAACAAAACATTTTGATACAAACAACTCGTCGATATCTGCGCTTTCGTTGTGCTCAGCGTTGGCAATAGCCGACTCAAGGGTTTTTAACACTAGATTCGAAGCTTTAGTCTCACCGAAAGAAAGAATTTCTAGCGCACGTGCGACTGATTTTCCGCGAATCTGATCAACCGCCAATCGTGCCTTTTGTGGCGAAATTCGAACATTTTTTGCAGTAGCTTTAACTAACATGTCATTCACCTATCGACCTTTTTTATCAGCAATATGGCCTTTGAAGGTACGAGTTGGCGAAAATTCGCCTAACTTATGACCAACCATATTTTCTGAAATCAACACAGGTATGTGCTGACGACCATTGTGAACAGCGATGGTTAAGCCAACAAACTCCGGCATAATCATGCTACGACGTGACCAAGTTTTGATAGGTTTACGGTCATTTGCAGCCGCTGCCTTCTCAACTTTTGCCCATAAGTGGTGATCTACAAATGGACCTTTTTTAATTGAACGTGCCATTATAATCTAGCCCCTATTTCTTGCGACGACGTATTCGCATTACGTCAGTACGCTTGTTTGAACGAGTACGGTAGCCCTTAGTTGGCACACCAGTCGGTGACACAGGGTGACGACCACCCGAAGTACGACCTTCACCACCACCATGCGGGTGATCAACTGGGTTCATTGCCACACCGCGAACGGTAGGGCGAACACCACGCCAGCGCTTGGCACCAGCTTTACCTAATTTGCGCAATGAATGCTCTGCATTACCAACCTCTCCCAAGGTGGCGCGGCACTCTAGTAAGACCTTACGCATCTCACCAGAACGTAAACGGATCTGCGCGTATTTGCCTTCTTTACCGACTAATTGAATAGAGGTTCCAGCTGAACGAGCTAATTGCCCGCCTTTGCCAGGCTTTAATTCAACATTGTGTACCACAGAACCAACTGGGATATTGCGCAATGGCAAACAGTTTCCTGCAGCAATAGGGGCATCAATACCGGAAACAACTTTGTCTCCAGCTTTCAGGCCTTTAGGCGCCAATATATAACGACGCTCGCCGTCTGCGTAACACAAAAGAGCTAGATGTGCGCTTCGATTCGGGTCATAGTCTAAACGCTCTACCTTGGCGGGTATGGCGTCTTTGTTACGACGAAAATCAACAACACGATATTTACGCTTATGACCGCCACCACGGTGCCGGACAGTGATGCGACCTACGTTATTTCGTCCACTCGTCGCGCGCTTTGACTCCAATAAAGGCTTATAGCCTTCACCTTTGTGCAAATCGGGATTAACAACACGTACTGTGCCGCGACGACCCGGAGAGGTAGGTTTTAACTTTACCAATGCCATTTTATTTACCTAGTTAATAAATTCTTTATATCTAGTTCTACGCCTAAATCTACGAGAACAATGATTATTAAGCTTGGAATTCAGCAAAATCTATATCGCTGCCTTCCTTCAAACGTACATAGGCTTTTTTACGATCACTACGTTTGCCGAGAGTTCGACCAAAGCGCTTCGTCTTGCCTTTTACGTTCATAATTTTTACTGATTCAACTTCTACTTCAAATGCTTGTTCAATCGCAGATTTAACGTCATTACGAGTTGCGCTCGGAATAACCTGAAATACAACCTGACCACCTTCCTCAGCCGCACGAGTACTTTTTTCAGTAACAACTGGCGCAACTAATACTTGGAAAAGTTTGTCTTTTGAAAGTGTTGAATTCTTCATGCTAATTTCTCCTCAACTTTCTTGATCGCCTGGCTTGTCATTAATACTTTGTCAAAACCAATCAAGCTTAGTGGGTTTATTTCATCAGCTTCCATAATACCGACGTGGTATAGGTTGTTAGATGCTAGCGCTAGGTTTTCATCAAACTCATGCGTTACAACTAATACGTCATCAATCTCCATGTCGGTCATCTTGGCAACCAATTGCTTAGTTTTTGGCTCAGCAACCGTAAAGTCATCGGACACGATTAAACGATCTTGACGTACTAACTCAGACAAAATTGAACGAATAGCTGTTCGATACGCCTTACGGTTCATCTTTTGCGAGTAATCTTGAGTAACCGCAGGAAAAGTCTTACCACCACCACGCCAAATTGGGCTTCGTGATGTGCCTGCTCGAGCACGACCTGTACCTTTTTGACGCCAAGGCTTAGCACCACCACCAGATACCGCTGAGCGATTTTTCTGGCCGCGCGTACCTTGTCGTGCGCCTGCTTGGTAAGCCGTGACGGCTTGATGGATCAATGCTTCATTGTAATCTGCGCCGAATACGTCGTCAGACACTTTCAAAGCTGAACCATTATGTTGTTTAAGTTCCATGATTCTGACCTACTTTTTCGCTTTCGATTTAACCGAAGGCTTGATGATTACACTGCCGCCTTTTGATCCTGGGACAGAACCCTTAACCAAAATAACGTTGCGATCGACATCCACACGAACGACTTCTAAACCTTGCTGAGTACGTTTGCGTGCGCCCATGTGGCCGCCCATTTTTTTGCCCTTAAAAACTTTACCAGGATCTTGACACTGGCCTGTTGAACCTAGCGATCTATGCGAAATAGAAACACCGTGAGTAGCACGTAAGCCACCAAAGCCCCAACGTTTGATACCACCAGCAAAACCTTTACCAATTGACGTGCCTTGCACATCAACCTTTTGGCCAGCTTCGAACAAGCTAACTGGAATCTCAGTACCTACTTGTAAGCCCGTTACTGGCTCAGCGGCTTCTGGAGCTTCAGCCCCATCAATAGCTTCAGCCCCATCACCAGCGTCTTCACCTTCGGTAGGCTCGGCAGACGGAGCCGCGGGCAATACAACTGATTCTGCCGCAACACGAAACTCCGCTAAGCGTGCGCCTGGTGCTACATTTGCTTTAGCATAGTGACCAGCCAGTGCTTTCGACACGCGATTAGCTTTACGGGAACCGCTAGCAACTTGTACAGCCTCATACCCGTCAGTTTCTACAGTCTTAACCTGTGTAACTCGATTAGTAGCAACTTCTACAACCGTAACAGGAACAGAACGACCGTCTTCTTGAAAGACGCGTGTCATGCCTATTTTTTGTCCAATTAATCCAAGTGACATTTTCTTATCAACTCTTTTAGTTTGTGTTAGCTAAGAGGTACTTAATAAAAAGTACTAGTTAACCTTAATTTCTACGTCTACGCCGGCTGCCAAATCAAGACGCATTAAAGCGTCAACAGTTTTGTCAGTTGGCTCAACAATATCAACGATACGTTTGTGCGTACGCACTTCGAACTGATCTCGCGCTTTTTTGTTCACGTGCGGTGAACGCAAAAGAGTAAGACGCTCAATTCGAGTCGGCAAAGGGATTGGCCCACAAACTACCGCGCCAGTGCGCTTAGCTGTTTCGACAATCTCTTGGGCAGAACGATCAATCATACGATGATCAAATGCTTTCAACCGAATTCGAATTTTTTGATTTTCGACGCTCATAGTTAACCTATTTAACCTTTAAAAATTTCTTTCAATTTACTCAAATTAATCGAGTGAATTTTGTTCTGAATCGAGGCGACTGAAAG
>CAZHEL010000085.1:0-4731 GCA_964531625.1 uncultured Gammaproteobacteria bacterium | reverse complement strand
GAGAGTGTTGCCACTCCCGTTCGCTTATCTAGAGATAGGGATGGGAATAGAAACTAATTCCCGAAAGAATATTCTGCAGAGATATAAAATTCGCTACCTCGTGCAAATACTGCTTCAGCGTACCCTAGACGCTGATTGACATTGACAGAGTGGGTAAACTCTTCATCAGTCAAATTTGTGACGCCCGCAGAGAGACTCCATTTATCATTGGCGCTTCTATAATTTACTACGGCATTAAGTAGAAAATAGTCATCTTGGAACGCTTGAGGATCATTTTGCACAGTTCCCTCTGAATCTCCTCGATATGAACCATCGACACGGTAAGTAAGCTGTGCACCAGTACTTAAAGCCTGCAAGTAAGAAACTCCAAGACTAGAAGTAAACTCAGGAATACGAGGGAAACGAGAGTCGAGCGTAACGGCGCTGTCTACTCCGTCACCCAGTTCGTCGTATTCTGCATCGACAACTCCTAATCCACCTTCGATTAACCAACCGCCATAAGCATAGGTAAACTCAGCCTCAAAACCGTTAATAGTTGCTGCCGCAGCATTCTGGGTAACGGTGGCACCTTGGCTAGATGGAGAGTCTGCGCTAATTTGAATGTCTGTGTAGTCATTGAAAAACAAAGCGAAATTCGCTCGAAAGTTTGAATTCGAATACTTGTATCCTAGTTCAAATGATTCAACCGACTCTGGATCAAAAGAAATCGCTTGTAAGTCTGCGGTCGGCGCTAGATAACGCGGGTTAAATCCACCACTTTTAAATGCATCGGAAAAGGTCCCATAGATCAAAGTAGAGTCATTGGGCTGATAAGCCAGATTTATACGCACATTGGTATCATCAAAATCCAATGTTTGCCCAGGCTCGTCAATCAAGGTCACTACAAAGTCATCGATCGTATCATTTCGATCAGGTACATCGAATGTCACTAGAGTTTCAGGGTTAGTACTCGGGTCGTTAGGGTCAAAATCTAAGAAAAGTGAATCAGTGAGGCTTCCATTGATAAGTGTAAAGCCTTGATCACTCGCATAAAATTTTGATTCATCGGTGTAGCGAGCCCCAAGCGTAAGGGTCAATTTATCATTTAGATCAAATGTATATTCGCCAAAGAGCGAAGTACTTTCATTGTCCACATCGTTGAAAAACTGGCCTGATAACAACACTGGCCCACCGAATGCGGGAAGAAAAATTTGCGTGTATTCGAAGGCCTCTTCGTTGAAATAGTAGCCGCCAATGACCCAGCGGCTGCGTTCCGTTGATCCACTTAATTGAATCTCTTGACTAAACTGATCTTGATCTTGAACATTTGCAGTTGCAAAAATCGGGAAAGCCGAATGGTCTGAATCTCTACCAAACTCCGATTCAAGGGTACGTCCGGCAGTAATCGACTTAAGCTGTACGTTTCCAAAATCATATTCAAAGACTAAAGAAGCACCGGCAACGTCATTTTCAGATTTCGTCCCTGCAAAATTGCTATTGGTTGCTCGAATATCATTAGTATTCTGTTGGTCACCAAAACAACCGGGGCCTGTAACAGATGAAGGGTCGTTATTATCAAATGGGCAAGTCGGCGAGAAAAAATTAAAGCGCGTACCAAAATCATCGGCCGCCGTCACACCAAGCCCATCAACAAAGCCAAATTCACCATCAAATGCAAACAATTCTATTGGGACATTTGGCGCGCCATTCTCATCATCACTAGAGAAATCTATATTCAGTTTCGCAGTGAAATTTTCACTTATATCCCAGTCAAATAGAGCTTGTCCGCTTACCGAACTGTCATCACCCAGATCAACACCACGGCCATCAGTCACATAGCCGTCTCGGTTCTTGCTGAGGATAGTGAACTTACTTTTAAAAGTCTCTGAAAAAGGAACATCGACCGACGCCAGTAGGTCAGCTCGACTATCGCTTCCAAATATTGTTTTTACCTTCCCAGAAAGTTCGTCAGCTGGTCTTTTAGAAATATATTGAATAGCACCACCGATGGTATTACGGCCAAAAAGAGTCCCTTGTGGGCCACGCAATATTTCAACACGCTCTACATCGAGCAAATCTAATACGCTACCAACTGACCTTGATACATAAGCACCATCAACATAAACACCAACTCCTGGGTCAACATTAATCGTAAAATCCAATTGGCCAACGCCTCGTAAGAACACGGATGCTCCAGAAGAATTACCCGAGACTGGGGGCGCGGTATCAAATACTAAGTTGGGAGTCGCATTGGCAATAGCAGAAATATCAGAATAACCTCTCAACTCTAAGCCATTGCCACTGAAGGCAGTAACTGCAATGGGGATAGACTGTAAGGTTTCTTCTCGTTTTCGAGCAGTTACCACAATTTCCTCAAGAGCCAATGCGCTAGTACCGCCGTCTTGAGCAAGAACTGAAGTAACACCAACATTGGCGACGACCAACGCTCCGGCCACCGCAACTTTTCCAAAGTCTTTTGTTTTCATTTCCTCTTCCTCGCTTTGTATTGGTGACGCATCCGAATCTAGCGAAATGCTAATCACACGTTCATGGGAGAGGCCGCCCTTCAAACCAGTATCCATCAGCATAAGCGACAGACCTTGTCGAAGAGTATATTTACCAATCACTGCATTGGATTTTTTATCAGCAACCAGATCGAACGGAAAAAAAGATAAAACACCAGTTTGTTGATGTAATTCATTTAACGCATTAGCCAAGCTCTGTTGAGGTATATTCAACTCAAATTTGGGTTCACCAGGCAATACATCACTACTGATTAATAGGCAAATCAAACCAACCAAACAAGTAAACCGCTTCATGCAAAAACCATTCGCTTATATTTTAATACGTCACTACCTTCTTCTTTCGTTAAAAATAGTTGTTTCACTGCAGCCTCATTCATAAGACTAATGAAAACCAATAAACCGTAAAATAATTGGTACTTTTTAATAAAGTTTTTTAACACTAGATATCATTACGCGATCTTTGCTAAGTCTAGTAACTTGAAGACCAAAACTTGTTTCCAAAGATGAAAACATGACATCGGTCTCTCCTACAGGGAAATTACCTCCAATCCTAATTTGTTTTAAAGCGGGGTCGGAAAACTCGATATTAACGTTGGTATAACGACTAATCTCCTTAACTACATCATCCAAAGGTTCTCCGGAAAAAATTAATATTCCGTTTGTCCAAGCAATACGCTTTGCTACTTCGATATTTGTTATCTCATCTAGCTGATCAAAAGTGTGAACTTTGTTAGAACTATCATCAACTCGACTCACTATAACGCCGGCTTCCCCCGCTCTTAACATTCCTAAACTTGTAACCGCAGTTTCAGTGGTCGTTTGTTTACGGTCAGATGCATCATTATCCAGCGAGTCACCAATTGAGGCTATACCCACACGACCCTCATTAACCGTAACATCAACTGTGCCATCCTTTAAATAAACGCTAAACGCGGTTCCAATTGCATGAATCCGACCGTTGCCGGCGTAGACCCTAAAGGGTCGATCAGCATCTTTGGTAACAGTGAAATGCGCTTCACCACTAAGCAGAAAAACATCTCGAGTTTCCTTTGTGTAATCAACACGCAATTCAGTCTGTGTGTTCAACTTAAGAATAGAACCATCCGTCAGCTCTACAGTTTTTTGATTACCAATTTTTGTTTGAATCACACCATTCATCCTCGAAGGATCCGACACTTCATATACTGAAGCGATGCCAATGGCGATCAAGACTAAAACCATAGCAACTGCGCGTTTATATTTAAACGATTTTAAGAAAGACAAAAACCGCGCACTCAGCGACTCTTTTGTGGGCAGCGACACCGCTAACTCCGTTAGCATATTGGCTCCTGACCAAACATTCGCAAGTCTTTCAAGATGCTCGAAGCCAGATGGATTGCACTCTAGCCACGTAGTTAGCTCTAATCGCTCTTGCGCCGTGAGCCCTCCCTCTCGTTCCAAGCGCAACACCCATTGAGCCGCTTGGCTAGCAACATCTTTTTTGTCAGAAAATTCAATAATATTTTTCATATTAACGACTTCCCTTAGTAGATTTTTGTTGAACTTTAGCCACGCCTACATTTATTTCTGATTCAGATAATACTTCGTCTAAGGTAATCATTGCTCTATGTAAATATTTTTCAATCGAACTTAGAGACATCGACATGTGTCTCGCTATTTCCTTATTCGTCATCCCATGAACCTTTTTAAGCAGAAACGCTTCCCGACATTTTCCTCCAAGCGATTGTATAGCATTGCAATAAACGATCAATTGCTGCCTAGCATCGACCTCACTCTGAGCAGATGGTTCCGTTTGCAACTCACTTCTATCCTGATCACTATAGTCGTCTAAAAAATCAGTAACCTGTTTAGACTTTTTTGTTAGTTTTGTAAGAGCGATATTTTTAGCAGTGGCGAACAAGAAGGACTTATGGTTGGTTATTTCGGCTTTTTGTTCCGCCACATAAGCTCGTAAGTAAGTTTCCTGAATCACATCTTCGATATCTTCATTGTTATAAAAATATCGATAGATAAATTTCTTTAAAAAACCTCGATTCACAAGGAAAGATGAGGAGATATCATTCTCCCTCCTTTTGGGCTTTTTAAGTTTATTTATATGATTACTCATAACTCATAAGACTATAAAACTCATAAATACCGTAATAAAAAACCAATATTAATAACTTCTTCAACGTATGACGCCATTAAACTATAACGCTTTTAAAGAAAGAGTCATGCAGTTTTATGG
>CAZHEL010000084.1:3190-4740 GCA_964531625.1 uncultured Gammaproteobacteria bacterium | reverse complement strand
GTTTGTTTATAGCCTCTTTGCCATCCATATCAGCGATGGTGCGTGCCAGTTTTAAAATACGGTGATAGGCACGAGCGGACATGTTTAAACGTTCGCAAACCCGCTCTAGGAACTTGAGCAGTTCATCGTTTAGTTCACAATATTGGTCGATTTGCTTAGTGGTGAATTGGCTATTCAACGTACTCTGACGTGCGAGTTGCTTTGCTCGCACATCGGTGACTCGTTGTTTGATTTGTTCAGAAATCTCTCCGGATTGCTCTTTACTCTGTAAGGTTTTCATATCGACTCTAGGCAAGTGCAGATGAATATCTATACGGTCTAACATCGGGCCTGAAAGTTTGGCTCTGTAGCTTTCTATACTCGCAGCACTGCATTGACAACGATTGGTGCCATCGTTTAAAAAGCCGCACTTGCATGGGTTGCAGGCGGCTACTAATAAAATTTTAGCAGGGTATTGCACCGATTGATTTGCTCGTGCCAAATGAATGTGCCCGCTTTCTAATGGCTCTCTTAATTGTTCTAAGGCAGTACGAGAAAATTCGGTAAGTTCATCAAGAAATAAAATTCCATTGTGGGCGAGAGAAATCTCTCCCGGCTTTGGGTATGAGCCACCGCCCACCAGTGCTACCGCAGATGCCGAGTGATGCGGACTTCGGCAAGGGCGTTGTCTCCAGTCGGCAAACTCAAACTGACCGTTGGCGACTGATTGAATTGCGGCTGTTTCTAGTGCTTCTTCATTGCTTAACTCGGGCAGTATGCCTGGTAGTCTTGACGCCAACATGCTCTTGCCTGTTCCAGGTGGGCCGATAAAAATTAAACTATGCCCTCCTGCCGCCGCTATCTCTAATACTCTCTTGGCTTGTTGTTGGCCTTTAACATCTAATAAGTCTGGATACGAAGGCGCAGGGTTTTGATGGCTGGTTGGCGTAACACAAAACTCTAGGTCGGTTTGACCAACTAAGTGCTGACACACAGTGAGCAAGTGATTGGCACTTAAACAATTTGTGGGTTCGGCTAAGCTGGCTTCGTGTGCATTATCCTCAGGCACAATTAATTGTCGTTTTGCATCACCACTGGCAAGAGCGGTTGGTAGCACGCCAGACACCTTGCGCAGGCGGCCATTTAAAGCGAGCTCGCCAATCATTTCATATTGCTCTAAATGTACGTTTGGTAATTGCCCCGAGGCCACTAAAATACCAATAGCGATAGGCAAGTCGAATCGCCCACCCGTTTTGGGTAGATCGGCGGGCGCGAGATTGACAGTGATACGTTTGGCCGGAAATTCAAAACCAGAATTTAAAATAGCACCTCGCACTCTGTCTTTGCTTTCTTTGACTGCAGTCTCAGGCAATCCCACCGTAGAAAAACTGGGTAGCCCATTGGCGAGGTGCACCTCTACCATCACCGGTGATGCAGTAACGCCCACCACTGTGCGAGTATTAATCATAGCCAAGCCTTTAGGCTCAGCCGACGTTTGTATTACAACCTTTGATTGCTCGTTCATGTGACAACTCCTTTGTCTGTGTTAAATAACTGGTCTGTGTTAAATA
>CAZHEL010000084.1:0-3090 GCA_964531625.1 uncultured Gammaproteobacteria bacterium | reverse complement strand
GTCTGTGTTAAATAACTGGTCTGTGTTAAATAGGTAGTCTGAAGTGCATAAGTCTATGCCACATGAAAAGTCATGTATAAAACTTCTGCAATCGATTTAACAACCTTTATCTGACATCCACTAATCCTTTAGTGATGCTCTAAAAATAATACTATAACATTACTTGGCCGTTTCCTCAGCTTGAATTTCTTTGGCTACATCACGAATCACATTGCGGAACCATTTGTGCGCGATATTGTGATGCAGTAAAGGACTCCACACCATATGTAGCTCAATATTCGGAATATCGAACGGCACTGGCACTATCGCTAAATTTTCAAAATGGTCAAGTAAATGCGTGGAACGAGTCGCAACCGTAGCAATGAGATCTTGTTGCTGAGTCAATTGAATGGCTGAAATATAGTGCCGAGTAAAAACCGCTATATTACGCCGTTTGCCGTGCTCGTTTAGCGCGATATCTACCCAGCCTAGCTTTTGAATATCATCTGGATTAACACCGGTCGCCACCCCCATGCCAGTCTTATTTACCCAAACATGGTCGGCTTGTAAATACTTCCTTAAATCAAAGTCTTCTCTCAGTGGATGATCTTGGCGCATCACACAGGAAAAATCGTCTTGCCACAGCACTGATAAATGCAGTGACTGTGGCAGTTGATCAAATCGATTTATGACTAAATCTACATTGCCCACCTCTATATCTTGAAAGGTTACATCGCTGGGCGTCAATATGTCCAAAGCAGTATCAGGTGCTTCTTCCGCCATCCTAGTACGAACCCGTGGCAGCAAGGTAGTTTCCGCATAATCACTGGCCATTACACGAAACAAGCGATTACTGTTAGCAGGTTCAAAGGCGATGGTTGGTTGCATAAACAACTCGACCTGCGATAGCACATTAGCTACCAAGGGCTGCAACTCCTTGGCTTTATCGGTTGGCATCATCCCACTACTGGTACGCACCAAGATGGGGTCATTAAACATTTTACGCAAGCGGCGTAAACCGTTGCTCATAGCAGGCTGACTAAGCCCCAGATGCTCTGCCGCCTTGGTGACATTACCTTCGCGCAGCAACACACTAAAGTAGACTAGTAGGTTTAGATCAATCTTGGATAGATTCACAATTATTCATTTGGTGAATGTATTTTGATTCATCATAACCTATGTATATTTTATCGCCAAGTAGCGGCGCCAAGTGGCTTCAGGATCAAATCCAATAACTGCCTTTTAAGACAAAAAAAAGAGTGGTTATTGCTAACCACTCCGCAAACTGCCCCTCAAAACAAGGTGATGGGACGAGAAGTCTCTAACTATTAGTTGGTAAATTCTGGGTACGCTTCCATACCGCATTCAGACATATCAACGCCTTCAAATTCTTCTTGCAGGCTTACGCGAATTCCCATCACAGCTTTGATAATCATCCAAGTAACAAAGCTAGCCGCAAATACCCATATAAAAATAGTTGCTGCACCAATCAGTTGACCTGAAAAAGAAGCACCACCGTCGGCGGTAAGAGGGTTAGTCACTGGCACCAACAATAGTCCTAGTAGACCAACCACACCATGCACCGAAATCGCCCCTACCGGGTCATCAATTTTCATTTTATCCAAGGTGAGTATTGAGAACACCACCAATACGCCACCCATAGCGCCAAATAGCGTTGCCTGCAGTGCGGTAGGTGTTGAAGGTTCAGCGGTAATCGCCACCAGCCCAGCTAAAGCGCCGTTAAGAGCCATGGTTAAATCTGCTTTGCCAAATAGCACTCGAGCAACAAGTAGTGCGGCAATTAAACCACCAGCGGCCGCGGCATTAGTATTCATAAATACAATCGCTACAGCATTGGCACTTTCAACAGAAGCAGTGGCTAATACCGAACCACCGTTAAAACCAAACCAGCCCATCCATAAAATAAAAGTACCTAAGGTTGCAAGCGGTAAGTTAGCACCCTGAATCGCTTTTGGCTTACCATCATCAGAGTATTTGCCTTCACGTGCCCCAAGTAGAATAACTCCGGCCAAAGCAGCGGCTGCACCGGCCATATGCACAATACCTGAGCCTGCAAAATCAGAGAAACCAAGTTCGCTCAATGTGTATAAACCGAATACTGGTTTACCACCCCAGGTCCAAGAACCTTCAAGCGGGTAGATAAGGCCAGTCATAACGACCGCAAAGGCGAGGAAAGCCCACAGTTTCATGCGTTCTGCGACTGCGCCAGACACAATCGACATAGCGGTAGCCACAAACACAACCTGAAAGAAAAAATCGGCCGACGGTGCATAGCTAGCCGCTTCTTCAGCACCGGCCACGCCATCGCCAGTAATAGTCGATAAGAATAAATCACCACCGTACATAATTGCGTAACCGCAAACCATATACATGGTGCAGGACACCGCATACAGCGCCACGTTTTTAGTAAGAATTTCTGTGGTGTTCTTAGAACGCACTAAGCCCGCTTCAAGCATTGAGAAGCCTGCGGCCATCCACATAACTAGGGCGCCACAAACTAAGAAATAAAATGTATCGAGTGCGTATTGGAGTTCAAAAATTGAGTTTTCCATGATGTTTTCTCTGATTTAATATTTGTTAAAAATGAATGTAATAAAGCTTAGATAGCCTCTGAACCTGTCTCGCCAGTTCGGATACGAATAACTTGACTAAGCTCCGTGACAAATATCTTGCCGTCACCGACCTTGCCACTATTTGCAGCATTAGTAATAACTTCGATAGCTTGATCTACCACCTCATTATTAACTGCTATCTCGACCTTTATCTTAGGCATGAAATCGACGGTGTATTCAGCACCCCGATACAATTCTGTATGACCTTTTTGACGACCAAACCCTTTGACTTCTGTTACTGTCATACCTTGTATGCCAATGCCTGAAATTGCATCGCGTACTTCGTCAATTTTGTAGGGTTTAATAATTGCAGTAATAAGTTTCATTTACGCTTACCTCATGAATGATCTGTTGTCAGCGCTTGCCTAAATAGTTGCGCGCTGTTAGCTTTAAAAAATTGAAAGGTCTCAAAAACCTTAGAACGATTTTGAGATTGAGAAAACTACACGTTCATCAGCAAGGTCAACGTCATCTATGT
>CAZHEL010000083.1:0-4843 GCA_964531625.1 uncultured Gammaproteobacteria bacterium | reverse complement strand
TAGATATAAGACAATCTTGTGAAAAATACACCAAACTATTTTGTGTTTCTTTTTGTAGCTGGAATTTTGTTTTCCCAGCTTGTATCTGCTGCTGATATTACAGAAGCTGAAGCATCATCGGTGAAACCAGCAATCACCGGAGCTGATGCACCAAGGGACAAGCCAAGCATAGAGCCAGATCCTTCTTTACCGCCTCTGAAAATCGAGAAAACGGGAGTTGTTGAGCGATTGCCAAGTTCCTACCCTGAAAGCTGGGTAATCGTCGGTGAGGCAGCATTCTTTAATATGTCAGCCGGTAAAATGATTATTCTAGATCTAGCCGAAACTAGAAAAAGCAAGCAAATCAAGGGCATCATCGACGTTAGCTTTTTGGGTAATTTCGGTCAGTCGCAAAAACGTGGTGAACTGTACATGTTGGAGTCATTCCATAAACGTGGTACACGCGGTCCGAAAGAAGATGTCCTTGCGGTTTATGACAAATCCACATTGCTAATAAAAAAGGAAATAGAATGGCCAAAGCCTAATAGGCTGCAGTCATTACCGCAGCGCTACGCGATCAGTGTTTCTAATGATGATCGTTTTATGTATTCGTCTAACTTTGACCCTGCGGCATCGTTTACAGTAATTGATTTGGATACATACGAAATTACCTCTGAGATCGGTACGCCCGGGTGTGTCTTAACTTACCCAGTTGGTAGTCGAGCTATAGCATCAATTTGTAGTAATGGCTCTATGTTGACGACTCGGATCGATGATCAGGGGCAAATGGTTTCTCAATCTAGGTCTGAACCTTTTTTTGATACAGACACCACACCGATATTTGAACACCCTGTTTATATTGATGGCATTGCCTATTTTTGGAGCTTCGAAGGAATTTTGCACAGCTTTGATATGCGTGGTGACGAGGCTAGACATTTAGGGCAGTGGGATACCCGCAGTGAAAAAGATAAAGCAGAAAATTGGCGACCGGCCGGTTTAGTGCATGTTGATGTTGATGACGCCGGAAATATTTATACTATCTTTCAGCCTGATGGCAAGGAAGGCACTCAAACCCACGGTGGAAATAAGGTGCGTGTATATGACCCGATAAATAAGACCTTAGTGCGCGAAATTGACACACCGAATTGGGCAATTTCTCTCGGCGTTACTCGTGGTGACAACCCTTTACTGGTAGTAACGAATGGGGAACTTTCTTTAGATGTATTCGATGCTAAAAGCGGTGAGCTAAAGCAAAATATCAGCGACTTTGGCAATAGCACACCGTTGTCATTCTTCAAGGCTTATTAGTTTATGTTGGTATCTACTTTATCAATAGCTTTTTCATTTCTGATTATTGGTATTTTTTTGGTCAGTGGTTTAAGCAAATTGCGTAAACAGAATCACTGGTACTATAAAAACACCATAGAAAACTATGACATGGTGCCATCTGCATGGGCGGGGCCAATGGTTAAGTTTATTGCTTGTGTTGAAATATTTATTGCGCTGCTAACTTTAGTTCCCAGCATTCAAAAAGTGGGGCTCGTTTTGGCTGCTTGTATGCTCTTGATATACGGCTACTCATTTATTAAACAATTAGAGCAAGGGCGCGTTGGCATCGCATGCGGATGTTCCGGGCCAGCCAGTGATTTGACTATTAGTGCTGCCCTGGTAATTCGAAATGCGGTGTTAGTGCTTTTATGTTTAGTTGCCTGTTTAACGCCTTGGGGTGCAAGCCAAACAAACTGGAGCATTGTCGTACCGGCTGCAATGGCACTAGGGCTAATTTATATTAGTATCGAGCAGCTTCTCAGTAACAATCAAAAAATCCAAGCGTTGCGCTTGTCTAAGCTCTAAGAGGATTATATGAGCATACTTTTATTGTCAAATATCGTGCTTTGGTGTCTCGTCATGGTGATGGGCGTAGTGATCTATGCGCTAACGCGGCAAGTAGGGGTTTTATTTGAGCGAGTCGCGCCAGCGGGCGCTCTTGCGATGAATCAAAATATAAGTGTGGGTGACGATGCGCCACAACTTGAGCTGCAAACAATTGACTCGAAGATGATTACTATTGGTGGTCAAACAACTGATGGAAAATCACAGTTGTTGTTTTTCGCATCACCCGATTGCCCAGTATGCAAAACGTTGATGCCAGCGTTAAAGTCTGCCGCTATGCAGGAGAGCGATTGGGTGAATCTGGTGATCGCCAGTGATGGGAAGAACCAAGACCACCAAGCTTATGTTAAGCAGGCGGGTATAGAACGTTACCCTTATGTGGTTTCTGAGCTTTTAGGGAAAACTTACGGCGTTGCGAAGTTGCCGTATGCGCTTGTTATAGATGAGGTTGGCAAGATCGCGTCTATGGGTATTGTTAACTCAAGAGAACATCTTGATAGTTTGTTTGAAGCCAAGGAACGTAAAGTTGCTTCGATTCAAACATACTTGAACCGAAAAAAAACCGCGGACTCAATTGCTGAATAGAGTCTATAGAACTAAGAGCCAACTAATATGAAATTTTTTGATCATTTTTTCGAGAAGGCAACCAGAGGTGTCGCACAAAGGTCATCAAGGCGAGGTCTTTTGAAAACGCTCGGTGGTGGCTTAGTCGGAGGTGCGATGATTCCTTTATTGCCGGTTGCAAGGGCTGCTGAAGCAGGTCCTAAGGCACCCCAAGATGAAGGCGATGCCAGTAGCTGTGATTATTGGCGGTATTGCGCAGTGGATGGTTTCTTGTGCGAATGTTGTGGTGGAACTTACAACACTTGCCCTCCAGGAACGCAAATGTCGCCCATCACTTGGATAGGTACTTGCCTTAATCCTGTCGACGGGCGTAAATATGTTATCTCCTATAATGATTGCTGTGGAACTACACAATGTGGAACTTGCCTATGTCAACGTGATGAGGGTGATAGGCCATTGTACCGATCTGATAAATCCAATGATGTGAACTGGTGTTTGGGTGCTGAAAGCTCGGTTTATCATTGTTCAACAGCAGTGGTTGTCGGCTTGGCATTTGAAGAGTAACGATGCAATTGCGCTTTGTATTTCTAATTTGTTTTTTGTCTATTAGCGAAAACGTATTCGCTAACGATCTAAATGATGAAGGCAGTGTTGAATTTCGCAGAGCAAAATTTAATTACCAAATGTTTTGCCAAGGCTGTCATGCGCCTGATGGCGTAGGCCATAAGAGTGTGCCAGATTTACGTCATTCCATGAACCAGTTTATGCGCTTTAAAGAAGGGCGAGAGTTTATGGTGCAAGTTCCGGGTTCTGCTAACTCGGTGTTAAACGACGAGCATTTAGCCGAAGTTTTAAACTGGATGACTAAGCAGTTTTCCACAAGCTCTGGCGAACAAGACTGGTTGGATTATAGCGCCGAAGAAGTCTCCGAGTATCGGCAAAGGCCATTGCTGCAAACTGAAAAATTACGTACTGAGTTGATTAAGCATTTTGAAGAACAAAATAATAGATGATCGGTTTATGAAAATTTGCAAAAAAATAGGTTTCGTTTTTATTATTTTAGTAACTGCAGCATGTTCTAATGATGCTAAGGAGACGAGCAATTCATCAGCGGTTGTATCAGTGGCACATGGCCAGGCTAGCAATCAAAAAAGCTCAGATGAAAAGCAACAAGTGTCGATTGAATCTTGCGCAGCGTGCCATGGTGAAAATGGTGTTTCCTCAAATACTGATTGGCCAAATCTGGCAGCTCAACAAGCTGATTATCTTTATCAACAACTCTTGCTATTTAAACAAGGTAAGAGAGAAAACGAGCTTATGGGCGCTTCTCTGTTAGCGAATTACACCGAAGAGGATTTGCGTTCCATTGCTGATCAATATTCTAATATGGAATTCGCCTCTTATGTTGAGGAGGGCGCGTTCGAATTGCCTGGCGCACACGTGCGTGCTCGATGTGTATCTTGTCATGGTATGACGGGCAGAACTGTGACTGGTTTGTGGCCAAATATCGCGGGACAACAGGCGGGTTATTTAAGCAGTCAATTACTCGCATATAAAAATGGTGATCGTATACACCCTACGATGCAAGTCATTGCGAGTGAATTAAGCACACAGCAAATCAAAGATGTAGCTGAATACTACTCGAAGGTGAACCCATAGCGAGGCGGCCTTCATTGTTGTATTGGAAGCGTTGCATGCCATCATCATTAATTATTAGCTGTTAGTTCGATTTGCTTCCATTAATTTAAATGAAATCGTTAAATTGTTAATACGGTAAACTTGAGATGATTGGTCTCGGTTAGCATTACGATTTGTGCGCTGAGGCGATATTTGACTTGGGTTCATACTCTCGTGGGTATATGCCAAATAAAGGCGACTAAGCTGCAACAACAGTCACAATAATAATTTGAACCTTAAATAAGACCATATTTAGGATTAGATAAAATGGTGACGCCAGATTAACTTAGATAGATTGAAACTCTCTTATTTGCTAGCTATCAAAATCCTAACATTCCAACTCAAATTTACGGAGCTAATCCGGCAATGCTCGTTAGGCCTTGGCTACCATATAAGCCATCATATCCTTAACTTGAGATAGCCGCTTTGGGTCTTTTGCCAACACCGTTTCGATGTCGTGCAATTGGTCTTGACCAACATGATCTACAAATAGCACGCCATCAAGATGATCGATTTCATGCTGAACCAAAGCCGCTTCTTCACCACTTAGGTGTTTGCTTTGCGCGTCGCCATTGCGATCCTTATAAGTCAAATTGATGTAGCGGTATCGCATGATCATGGCGCGTTTATCATAGAGGCTAAAACACTCTTCCTCGAACTCGAATTTCTCATCGGACAAAGGCGTAAACTCAGGGTTAATCATTGCGCAGAACTCGCCATTAATACGCAA
>CAZHEL010000082.1:0-4953 GCA_964531625.1 uncultured Gammaproteobacteria bacterium | reverse complement strand
TTTTCAATAATCAGGGCTTGTTTGGCTAACTCTTGTACATCTTCATCGGAGATCGAGAATTTTTTACGGTCCACCGCATCAACATCAACAGTGTCAACTGATTTGCCAGCCGTGGTCTCATTGGAGTAAATCATTTTAATCAATTTGCTACCCATGGTACGACGCACAACAGCAGGCTTACCCGCTTTAAGCGTTGGCTTATGCACATAAAACTCATCTGGATTAACCGATCCTTGCACTACCGTTTCCCCCAAGCCGTATGAAGAAGTGACAAATACCACCTCATCAAATCCAGACTCAGTATCCAGAGTAAACATGACACCGGCTGAACCTGTTTCACTACGCACCATTCTTTGAATACCCGCTGACAAGGCCACATTCTCATGTGCATACCCTTGATGCACTCGGTACGAGATAGCACGGTCGTTAAATAGGGAAGCAAAAACTTCATGAACAGCATGTTTAACCGCTGCTAATCCTTCTATATTCAAAAATGTCTCTTGCTGCCCAGCAAACGATGCATCGGGCAAGTCTTCTGCGGTAGCAGAAGAACGCACCGCCACTTTTAAATTCTCATTACCGCCTTGCATAGCGGAAAAAGCCTCTTCAATAGCAGCATCAAAACTTGCTTGAAATGGGGTTTCAATTATCCAACGACGAATATCTGTACCAGCGGAGGTCAATTCGTTGATATTGTTGACATCCAAAGCGTCTAATCGGTCATTAATTTTCTTATCTAAACCGTCCGTAGCCAAGAACTCACGATATGCATCAGCAGTGGTGGCAAAACCGTTGGGCACAGACACACCAAGCGAGCTCAGATTACCAATCATTTCACCTAACGATGCGTTTTTACCACCGACTTTTTCAACATCGTTTATGGTAAGCTGCTCGAATTCGATAATGTAGTTAGTCAATTGGGGCTCCCTATCTTTCTTAGACTATATTTGCTAGACGGCCACCATACGGGCCTGATTTTTTTCGTGACGCGAAGTTTATCATGCGCGCTGCATAGATCAACTTTGATATAGGCATAATTCCAGTAAACTTGAGTTAATTTTACAGCCAGAACATTTTTATTTACCTATGAAAAGAAAAGTTTATTTCCTATCTGATAGCACGGGCATGACGGCTGAAAACCTTGGTCGAAGCTTATTGGTTCAATTTCCGCAAATTCAGTTTGAAAGTGTCACTAAACCATTTGTAGACAATATAGAAAAAGCGCAGGCTATTGCTAGTGAAATTAATGACGAAGTAATGACAACGTCGCAACGCCCGATCGTTATTGACACTATATTAAACACAGATATCAGTGACATTATTAGGAAAACCGATTGTTTTTATATTGATATTTTCTCCACTTTTTTGTCACCTTTAGAAGATGAGCTTGGGGTTAAATCTGCCCACAACGTTGGTCACCCCCTCATATTTAAAGAAGACAGTCGAGTGGTTGATGGCAATTATATGCAACGTATTGACGCGGTGCATTTCGCACTCGCTAACGACGATGGCTTGCACCTACATCGTTATACAGATGCCGATATTATATTGGTCGGTGTGTCCCGCACTGGCAAAACGCCATCCAGTGTTTATCTAGGCATGCAATACGGTATTAAAGCTGCGAACTATCCCTTAGTACCAGACGACCTTGAAAGCTCTAAATTACCTAATGCATTAGTCGATCATCAAAAAAAATTGTTTGGCTTAACAATACGGCCTGCCCGTCTTTCTGAGATTCGCAATGAACGTAAACCTAATAGCAATTACGCTAATCTGCGCACCTGTGTGGATGAAATACGTCAGTCTGAAGCAATGTATCGTCAATATAGAATCCCCTATATCGACACAACCCAACTGTCGGTAGAAGAAATATCAGCGCGGATGTTACAACGAGCTGGCATCGAACGTCGCGTATCTAGTTTGTAGATATGAGTAATGCACAAGATGCACGATGGATGGGCCGAGCTTTGGAGCTTGCCAAACAAGCTCAAGAATTGGGTGAAGTGCCAGTTGGCGCTGTTCTGGTAAAAGACAATAAACTCATTGGCGAAGGTTCTAATGCTCCTATTGCTCAACATGACGCTTGTGCGCATGCGGAGATTCAAGCGATACGACAAGCATGCTTGAAGGTACAAAACTATCGCTTACCAAACACCACACTTTATGTTTCCTTGGAACCCTGTGCTATGTGTGCCGGCGCAATCGTGCATGCACGCATTTCACGTGTGGTGATTGCTGCCAAAGAACCGCGCGCGGGAGCGGCTGGTTCTAAGTTCAACCTACTGCAAAACGAGCATATGAATCATCAATGCGAAACTGAATTTGGCTTACTGGCCGAAAATAGCTCTGTTATGCTCAAAGCGTTTTTTAAAGCACGAAGATAAGTTTGTTTGTTATTTCTGCAAAACCGAGTTAAACGTCGAGCCAACTTATTAGTTGACAAAATGTATAAATTCAGACCAAAGTCTGAAGACAATTACGACCTTTGTATATAGTTAAATGATTAAGCTGTCTGTAATATAGCCGCATAGTTACTTAAGTAATCAAGCTTGCCGAAGCAAGATAGACAGAACGCTTTATAGGAGCCAACTGTCATCGCCCCCCCACTTCGCTAGGCAGCTAGATGTAAAAGACTGTTAAAGGTAATTGTTAGGTAACGTTTGTGCAGGAAGTTTTTGTGTTTGTCTTTTAGTATAGACACTCCAGATAGATATAGGACTTTTATATATCAAACGGCTCTCAGGAGATCAGTTTTCGGGTTGGGTTGGGTTTGTTACATTCTAGCCTTGATTGAGCATGATATATAATTGCTTATAATTTTGAGATTTATGTAAGCTACTTAAAGTGACAGGGAAAAACTTTGGGAAACTTACTCTCATAATTATATGAGGCGCAGGGAGCGCCTAATTTTTTTATTAACCCACCGCCACCGCTACTCTAATCATTGGTCTGATTCTAATCATTGGTCTACAGCGTTTGATAAACAGGCTTTGCACAAGCCAGCAAATTTCTACTTAGGTCTGAGCAAAATAGCGACTTTAGTTGCTAGTCACGAACATCCAAATCTGTACACTTTAATTTGTATTGTGGTTATAAACTTGGGCTTTCTGGAGGAAAAGTCAGGGTAGGCGTCTTTGGGTCATCCTTGACCTCTGGAAAGCCCGGTTTATGATCACATGATTGATTAATCACTTTAATCATAAAATGCAAAAAGTATACAATCGAACTCTGTCCCGCCCTTTTACAGCCACATCATTGCTCTACCTCATACTAAGTAGATTCAGAAGTCTCATTAACCTCTCGCGGAGTCAAAATCATTTGATCTCGCTGATGTAAATCATAAAAGCGTAATATGTCTGTATATATCTGAACGCGCTCTACGTAGTTTTTTGCCTGCACTCCTTTGGGAGATGGCTTGTCATAGATGGTTGGCAATAATTGACTAACCGTACTCCATTTTCCGGCGTCCTCCAAACCTTCTCTAAGCGCTTTGTTATAGGCATAGCGTATGTGCGTTAAACCCATATTATAGGCACCAACAGCAAACCAAGTTCGCTCTGGTTCGATAATTGATTTTGGTATACGTGATTTTAAAAACGACAAATAACGACTCGCGGCATCAATAGTTTTTGACATATCCATACGATCATCTATACCCAGAAACTCGGCCGTTTCATTGGTTAACTGCATTATGCCGCGAACTCCAGTCGGCGATGTCGCATCGTTTGACCAATGCGACTCCTGATAGGCGATTGCAGCCAATAATTGCCAGTCAATATCACCTTTTCGCGCCGCTTTTCGAAATGTATATTCGAAACGCGGCAAGATACTTTCAATCCCTCTGTGAATAGCTAGAGCATCAAATATTTCCAAGCGCTTGGGCAATTTAAAATAATCTGCAGCTAACCGGTTCGGAATATCTTCTCTCACTATTCCTTGCAAATACTGATTAACGGCATTCAATAACTTTTTGTCATGCCGTTTAGGCAGCACCCAAACCACTCCCAAGGTATCTGGAAGTAAAAAACTGCGGTTTAAATGCGGCAGATAGTGACGCGTTTTACGGGCTCGGTAGTTGGTACTCAAGGCAAAGCGCTCTACTCCCAAACCTACTGCGCTGAGTAAATCGTATTCCGAACGGTGATCGTCCTTTAAATTCAACTCCTTTAGTTGGTCGATTTGGTAGTAGCGTGCTGATGCTAATATGGTCTCGCCTGCTAAGTCTTCAAGTCGCTTTGGGCGTTTAGTTCCACGGCGATAAACCACGGTTGTTTGAGCTTGATACCACTCTATAGTCGGTGTGCTAACTCGACGCACAAATTTCGAGTCTATAATTCCACCCACAGCGATATCTGCGACACCGTTATCTAAACTAGCAAACAATTGCCCATAGGGAACAATTTTTAACTCGAGCTGCACTCCAATACTATCAGCAAAGCGACTCAATATTTCGTATTCGAAACCATAGTGCTGCTCATCGAAAACATACTGTGAATCGGGTTCATCCGTGATCAAAACCCTGAGTTTGCCAGTTGCTACTACTTGATCGTAAGTCTGCGACTGCGGGCGCACATAGTATTGCACTGCTGCAACCACCATCAAGGTTAAAATAAACAACATTTCGATATGCTTTAGACAGAAACGAAACAGTCTTGTAACCAGTATAGAGAGTCCTTTAAACAACATCGTTAGCCCTTTAAACACCTACTAAATATCTCCAGAAAATAACACCAAATCCAGCATAGCGAGAAGATTCGCATCGCGCAATATGCAATTGAACCAAACATCAAACTGGTTTATTCTGCGCTCCCCTAGAACGATTCGAATAGATAATGAGATCGATTCGGCTGGGCAATGTAAGAAAATTAAGAATGGAGAGATGGCTGAGTGGTCGAAAGCGCACGCCTGGAAAGTGTGTATACGTTTATAGCGTATCGAGGGTTCGAATCCCTC
>CAZHEL010000081.1:0-4953 GCA_964531625.1 uncultured Gammaproteobacteria bacterium | reverse complement strand
CCAACATAGTAGTGCTTGCGGCCATCCAGGCATTGCCCGATAAAAATTGATCTTGAAGGCCAAGTAGTTGCTCGATTTTTAATATTGCGCTTTCTGTAAACGTCATACGTTCTCACGGGTTGGCATGGGCAGTTTGTTGGTGCGCCATTAATATTTAATTTTGCAATATAACAGAAGATAAGCAGAAGATAAGGGGGTAACACTAGTAAAACAATAACGGTGTCAGGTCTTGTCTTTTGCCTTTAATTTAGGCTATCGCGTTATCCAAGTTGGCGATCACCTAATTGCCAATTCTTTACTTCTTCATAGATAACAGCGGTTTCGATATGCGCGACTTCTGGGCGTTCGGCAAAAGAGTCTAGTACAAAGTCGCGCAGTGTTTGCGCATCTTTCACGCCAATATGCACCATAAAGTCATTGGCGCCGCTTAAATGATAAACCTGCAGCACTTCGTTGAAACTGAGAACGTATTTTTGAAACGCCTCTAAACCAACGCGTGAATGCTGTGCTAGGCGAATAGCCACCATCGCTTGCAAGCCAATTCCTATAGCGGCTAAATCAACTTCAATATGTGCTTGGCGAATGTAGTTGCGCGCTCGCAAGTATCGCACCCGCTCTAAGCATGACGAGGGCGCTAAATTAACCTGTTCGGCTAACTCTTTGTTGGTCATCCGAGCATTCTTCCTTAAGGTGCGAATGATTTCGAAGTCTATTTGGTCTATGTCATTCATTTTGTGTGTTTGACGAATTAAATTTGGCAATGAACATTATATTGAAATATTCATTATGATATAGCCAATATTAACCGAATAAGAAAAGGTTTAGCCGTGACAAGCCAAAAACAAGACTTACTCGCTTCCGCGAAAAAACTATCACCAAAAAGAAACAGCACCGAGGCCGAAAATATACAAGCGTTGGCCGCTGAGCAGCTAGCGCATTTTAGTATTGATGCGGGTAGTGATCTGGGCCAATCCCTGCTGAGTTGTATTGAGCGAGTCTATCAGTGCCACGGCGACGTCGAGCTGATGTGGCAGGAAGCGCAAGCCAGTATGCATGCTTTAGAGCATGACGAGCGGGCGGCGTTGTTCAATGCTAAAAAGTTTTTGTCCTTTCAATTGGCCAAGGTTTTAGATACTTTGCAAAACCCTTTTCGGCGCAGCTACCAAAGCCTAGGATACAGTCAATCGAGCTTAAGTGCGAAATCGGCTTATCCTATTTTTGACAACGTTAATGCGGTGTTTTCCGCGACGCCAGCCATCACACGCACCGCTACTTATATTTATGCCTGTGCAGAGTGGATAGGGGATGCTTTTGAAGGCAAGGAGATGATGCTCGACATATACTCTCGCTTGCTCAATCCTACCTCGATTTCCTTGGCCAACCATATCGTTGATTTAGAGGCTGGCCCATACGCAGGCGAATACCTTGCGTGGAATTTTAATAGTGGAATGGCAGCCATAGACGCGACCTTGTCGCACGTCTTAGGTCATGAAGATATTCTGATCGCCAGCCAAAATATTTATGGTGGCGCACATCAGCTTATTCACGATTGGTATGCTAAGCCGTCAAATTTAAACGTGGCGGTAATGCAATTTGGTGGTGAAGAAACCCAAGGTTTTGTAGACACACTGGCCGAAGTGCAAGAGTTGTATGCTGATCGTTTAGCGGCCGGCAAAAAAATTTATCTCTATATTGAATCGCCGTGTAATCCACATGGTTACGTTTTGGATGTGCCGGCGCTTTGTCGCTTGGCGCATGAGGCCGGTGTTCGGGTGATTTTAGATGCGACTGTTGGCACGCCATTCTTGGTGCAACCATTGCAACGGGTTGATGTTTTAGAGCGTCCCGACTTTGTTATCCATAGTTATACCAAAGACCTTACTGGCTCTGGTTCGGTGATAGCGGGTTGCGTTATAGCGCGCAACGAAGACATGTTTATCCCCAAAGGCGCAGATGGCTGGGATAACACCTTGTTCTGGAACGTGTACTACATTAAAGGTGCGTTCTTAAATGCGGATACCGCTTTTGAGGTAATGGCGGGCATGCGTACCTTGGAAGTACGCATGTTAAAAAAGTGCATTACCACGCAAATTTTTGCCACCTTTATGGATTCGCACCCGATGATTAAGGTGAACTGTAACGGTCTTGCCGGCAATAAGAATCGAGCGCTGGCGGAAAAAAACCTATTCTTGGGTTTTCCTTCTGGTTTGTTTACCGTCGATATGGGTAAGGACGTTCCCGAAGACGCTTTCCAGCGTTTCTTTGATTCGCTGGAACCGGCCTTCGCGCACATGATCAGTCTCGGTCAGACTAATAGCATTGTCAGCTGCCCGGGCTTGACCACCCATTCAGAACTGAGCGCGGAACAGCAACAAGAAGCGCAAATATTCCCAACCACTATTCGTTTTGCGATGGGTATTGAGAATCCAATCGATTTAATTCAACACATTGTTAGTGCAGCCAAGCTTTCAATTGACGATGTTGTCCCTGATTTTTCTAAACAGTTTATGTCGCTGGAAGAAGCGCGTAAAATGGCCAAGACAATTTACGCCGACATGCATCGTCGATACAGCGATGAAGTGCTGTAGGCCTCTACCAGACGGTTGCAGATATGACTCAGGCTTTTATTGATTACTTAGACTCACAGATTCACTCTGTTCGAGATGCTGGCTTGTATAAAAGTGAGCGCGTACTCACTGGCGCTCAACAAGCTGAAATTGCAGTACAAGATGGCGCGCAGGTTTTAAACTTTTGTGCCAACAACTATCTTGGTCTGGCCAATCATCCTGATTTGATCGAGGCTGCTAAGGCAGGCTTAGACGCGCACGGATTTGGCATGGCGTCGGTGCGTTTCATCTGCGGCACACAAGATATTCATAAAACTTTAGAGAACAAGCTGAGTGATTTTCTTGGTATGCAAGACACCATTCTCTATTCTTCCTGCTTTGATGCCAATGCGGGTTTGTTCGAGACTCTATTAGATGCGCAAGACGCGATTATTTCGGATGCGCTTAATCATGCGAGCATTATTGATGGTGTGCGTTTATGCAAAGCCAAACGTTACCGCTATGCCAATAACAATATGGCAGAACTTGAGACCCAGTTACAGCTTGCTTGCGAAGCGGGAGCGCGCTTTAAATTAATCGCCACCGACGGTGTGTTTTCTATGGATGGGGTTATCGCAAACTTAAGCGCAATTTGTGATCTTGCCGATACATACGATGCAATGGTAATGGTAGACGATTCACATGCAGTTGGCTTTGTTGGAGAGCATGGACGAGGTACTCATGAACACTGTCAGGTAATGGGGCGCGTTGATATTATTACGGGTACGCTGGGCAAAGCCTTGGGTGGAGCATCAGGCGGTTTTACCTCCGCCAAAGCGCAAGTCATCGAATGGTTACGCCAGAGATCTCGACCGTATTTATTTTCAAATTCCTTGGCACCGGCGATTGTGAATGCCTCGATTCGTGTGCTCGATCTGCTTGCACAAGGTGACGATTTGAGAGCCAGACTACGACGCAATAGCGAGCACTTTCGTGATCGTATGAGCGCGGCTGGTTTTGTTCTCGCTGGTGCCGATCACGCTATTATTCCGGTGATGTTGGGTGATGCTAAGCTGGCCGCCGATATGGCCAATCGTATGCTCGATAAAGGTATCTATGTGGTCGGATTTTCCTTTCCAGTAGTGCCGCAAGACCAGGCGCGTATTCGCACTCAAATGTCCGCTGCGCACACGCTCGAACAGATCGACAAAACCGTTGATGCATTCATAGAGGTTGGTAAAACCATGGGAGTTATCAAGTGAAAGCACTTTCCAAATTACGCCCGCAAAAAGGTTTGTGGATGACCGATGTCGAGGTGCCCGTCGCCGGGCCTAACGACCTACTAATAAAGATTCGTAAAACCGCAATTTGTGGCACTGATATGCACATCTATGGTTGGGATGAGTGGTCGCAAAAGACCATACCGGTACCCATGGTGGTTGGCCATGAATACGTCGGAGAAGTGGTCGAGGTAGGCCAAGAAGTAAATGGCTTTGAGTTAGGAGATCGTGTATCGGGTGAAGGTCATATTACTTGTGGGCATTGTCGAAACTGCCGAGCTGGCCGGCGTCATTTGTGTCGCAATACTATTGGTGTGGGTGTCAATCGTCAGGGTGCCTTCGCGGAATATCTGGTTATCCCGGCTTTCAATGCCTTTAAAATACCAGACAATATCAGCGATGATTTAGCCGCTATTTTTGATCCTTTTGGCAATGCTGTACACACCGCATTATCGTTTAATCTTACCGGTGAAGATGTATTGATTACAGGCGCTGGGCCAATAGGAATCATGGCGACCGCGGTCGCCAAACATGTGGGCGCACGCCATGTAGTGGTGACCGATGTTAACGATTACCGCTTAGAGCTAGCGCGTACCATGGGCGCTACTAAAGCGATCAATGTTGGTCGCGACAGCGTTGAAGAGACCATGCAAGAGCTCGGCATGAGCGAAGGTTTTGACGTTGGTATGGAGATGTCTGGCGTGCCTGCTGCGTTTACATCGATGTTGGCGAATATGAACCATGGCGGCAAAATTGCCATGTTGGGAATACCGCCCAGCGACATGTTGATTGATTGGACCGAAGTTATTTTCAAAGGCCTTGAGATAAAAGGCGTGTATGGGCGCGAAATGTTCGAGACTTGGTACAAAATGGCCAGCTTAATTCAGTCTGGTCTTGATCTTAGCCCAATGTTAACCCACCAGTTTGAAGCCGATGATTATCTGCAAGGCTTTGAGTTGATGGAGTCCGGGCAGAGTGGCAAAGTGATTTTGAATTGGTCTTGAGCACTGGTTTAGCGAGAGGGGATGTAGCGAGCGAGAGAAAAGGTATCACGTCTAATAAGATGACTCGCCCCACCTAAGTCTCATAAACTAGGTCGGCATAATTGGAAGAATGGGTGACACCTA
>CAZHEL010000080.1:0-4991 GCA_964531625.1 uncultured Gammaproteobacteria bacterium | reverse complement strand
GCAACCTTAAAAAGTAGATTTGAGTGTCCGAATATTATAAATATTCCGACATAATTTTGAAGGCTTTCATACAAATACCCATGATGCACTGCGTAAAAATCAGCTAGAGTATGGATTAAACTTACCTTTTGGTCATGACCCTGGAAACGAAGAACTGCCAAGTAACGACCCGAATCACTATCCTAAAACTATGGTAAGTTATCAAACACGAGGGACACCCTGGGTAATACTTATTAATCCTACAGGCCACATCGTCTTTAGTGATGTTCATATTAATATTGATAAATTGATTGAGCATTTACAAAAAATATCGTGAACAATCATTGGCTTCCGCAACATCTGAATTATTGCACTCACGCGATAATTCAGAGCATGTCATTTTAATCATTGGCTCAAAACCATTTAACCCAAAATGGCTTAGCTCTTTGATTACTTTGTTCGGGCTACTTCATTCGGGTTACTTCATTCTGATAACGTCATCGACCAAACATAATATTGATGGATCATTAAGAAACTCCTGCCACTCAAAATAACAACATCACCGGCTAACATAGCGTTCAACCGCGTCTATCGCTCTGACAGCAATTTTAATAGCTCTGCCGTTTATCTTTGACTTGATCACCTCACCTAAGGCATATCCGCTATTAGACCCCAATCCCATGTTTCTTGCCTGAATAGCAGAGATAGTTCTACCACCTGGCGCATACACTCTTAATGTGCCTTTATAGTCAGCCATGTAAAAAGGCACGCCCATTGAATTAGCTATTTGAGTGTCCACATCCGAAAAGTACTTTCGCGTCCAATGTTCTGCGCCATGCGTGTGCCATAAGGCTACAACTTTCATATATTTTCGTTTTAAAAACCGCCCAGAGGCATGTCCCGTTCCAGGCTCACCTTTGGATATGGTATACGTAAAAGGAAGGTTCTTGTCGACGGCTCGAGGATTAAAAAGTATTAAACCTATAAATTCACGGTCCTCAACTATAGACTGCGGATTAACGCGATTAGATGCATGTATCACTGCGTCTTCTACACTAGAGAAATAAGGGTGAGTCTGTTCAGGCAAGGGCTGTGTGGATTTAGATGTGCTTGTACATGCCGTCTGACCAAAAACCAATGCTGCCATAAAGACTGACATTTTGACTAAACTCATAAGACTTCTCCCAAATCTGAATAATCCAAAACAGTTGGGAGCATTATTTTCGGCAGACGCTTTTAAGGCCTGAGGTTTTTATGATTTTTTTATGATGGGCAGCACTTCTTTGGGCAATCTAGAGCCTTCTTACTGTAGCGATTTGAATCGAGCGATTGGCTCTGAGATACTCATTTCTGCCATTCAGCAACCTTAAAAAGTAGATTTGAGTGTCCGAATATTATAAATATTCCGACATAATGTCGGATAGTAAAACTGTTAGAATTTAAGGAGATATTCGTGGAATATAATTACCTCATACCGATTGGTACTTCGTTAATATCCGCCTTTATAGCTATCTATATCATGCGTAAGAAACTGGAAAAAGAAATTGAAATGTCTGAGAGTAGACTGCGGCATGAATATCAAACCGAATTCACTGTAGAACTTGCCGCCAAGCACACCAGACGAAGATGACCCATTGTCACATATGCTGGGCTCTTCGATCACCTATCGATAAGTTACCTCCTGTCGCCTTTAGGTGTATCTTAAATATTTCCTCCTCTCGTGTTCTATCTGGTTTGCTGCCATGATCATTAGATTGCGACATTGAGCTTCTTTTGGGAGAATGAAGTTTACAGTTTTGTGCTGTTAGTCAACGAAATGTCCACAAACAGCTAAGGTTTTGATTACGCTCAGTTATTTATAGAAAATTTCGTCAGTAACTGCAGTTAGTGTCTAGACAGCGTGAGTTTATTAATTAATACTGGAACGGATAGGGAGCTGCATTGGGTAAGTGGTTTATATAAGAATAGGGTTATGCGGGATCAGGAACATGCCTAATCGGCGAGTGGGTAGTAAGCCTAATCAATTAAACGCGTGTAAACCGTGTCCAAGCTTGGATAGGGTAAGACCTGTTTGCTGCCAAGCATTAATCTCACTGACCACTGGTAATGGGTGCGTTCACAGACTTAGGCGTAGGGCAGAATAGTACTAACAGTTTAGAGAAGTTTTATTTTCATTTAAGTAATAAGAGTTACTTTAAAAAGAATTGAGGAAACGGAATATGTCTAATCGGTCAAATCGTAGAAAGTCAAAACAGTCTTCAAGTCCAGAAACTGTCAATCACAAATTATCACCACTCGCCAGTGCGGTTAAAGTCGCGATTGTGGGTTTGGGTATGTCGCACGGCGCGCTGCAGGCGGCGACCATTGAGGTTGATTCAAACCTTGACACTAACCCCCTTCTAGAAGTGACCAGCAATACTGGTGTGGATCCCACAATTTGCTCACTACGAGACGCCATCGTATCGATTAACGATGGGGTGCTTCAACCTGGTTGCACAAATACCGGCGCGGCTTTTGGCACGGATGACACCATTAATATTGCCGATGCTCTGGCAGGCGAGACCTTTGATTTAGAAAATTTTGGATTAGCAATTGGCAATCAAAATCGCGCGGTAGACGTTACCTTAAATGGGAGCGGAATTACCGTTATCAATCGCACTAATTATTATCAATTGGCATTCCCAACCGCTGGCGCTGTTATTACTGTCAATGTCGGTGCAGCAGCATCAATTGATAATATAACACTGCAAGCAGAGGGTAGAGACCAAGTGTTGTTGGTGACTAATGAGTCTACAGTATCGGTGAATAATTCCGTGATTACCGGGGGTGGGGGAGTAACGAGCGGTGGTGGCGTGCAGGTTACTCGAGGTAGTAGTGCCGCGATAACAAATAGCTCAATAACAGGAAACAGTGCTGATATTAGTTACTTAAACCCATACGGTGTTGGCGGTGGCATCTCTGTTTCTAATGCTTTTGCTTCTTTTTCTAGTTCTAGCCTCACTCTGGTTAACAGCACTGTATCTGATAACGTCGCCGATACTATTGGCGGTGGTATTAGTGCAAGTGGCTTTGTCAATATCATCAACAGTACGATATCCAACAATACTGCCGCTAGCTATGGTGGTGGTATTAGTGCGAGCAATCTTAATTTAACCAACAGCACGGTATCTGGTAATAGTGCATCTGGTGCTAGTATTTCGATATACGATAGTCAGTTCCGCGGAGATGCATCAACAGGCATTGCCGTAACGGGCGTAGCAGATATCAGTAACAGCACCGTAGCGGCTAATGAGTTTTCTATCAATAGAGCCTTTAACAACGGCCTGCTCACTCCCAGAGTAGGTAGCGCTATTGGCGTTGGAGCATATAGTTCTAATGCACTGAGCATCACCAACAGTATCGTCAGTTCTACTTTGGGCGATAGTAGCTGCAATACTTTCTCAAATTTTGGAAACCCTGTTACACCGTCTACTACTAGCGATACGGCGAGTATCATCACGGATAATGGTGATTGTGCCGTGCAGGCAAGGGATATTGACCCAATCTTACTCCCGCTAGCGGATAACGGTTGTACCACAATGCATGCCACGCTTGATGGGCCGGCTTGTGTAATGACTCATGCTTTAGCGTCAAACAGCCCCGCTATTGATGCTGGCGTTGGCGTAACGCTTGCGACCGATCAAATCGGTACACCCCGTCCACAAGGTGCGGCGGCTGATGTTGGTGCGGTTGAATTTACATTAACGCCACCAAGCGATCCAGGTTTCACGGTGACCGCGGTGGATGCGGTAGAAGGCGTGGATATTAATGTGTTATTCACCATTAGCCTGAATGAACCTCAATCAACCGAGACAGTTTTAGCCTTTAATACCGTAGCCGGTACTGCGACCGATGGCGAAGATTATAACGGTAGGGTTGGCCGAGTAACTTTTCCAGCAGGGGTAACAGTGCAACAACGTCGCGTTCGCGTGCTCGAAGACGGTGTTCCTAACGAACCCGATGAAACCTTTAGCTTGGTGGTCACAGATATTAACGACCCAACCGCCAGTGTTACTACGCAAGCAACGATTGTTGACAGTAACAACACGGTTACACTGCCCACCATAACGGCGCAAAGAATGTTGGTGCCTGAAGAGTCTGAGCGCGCAGTAGTTGAAGTTCTTCTCTCAGAACCGTTTAACGAACAGATTATTGTGGATTTCGCCACCGCAGTGGCCAACGATCAACCAAATCCAGCGACTAGTGGTGTGGATTATATTGATATTGATGGTCGCATCGTATTTCCAGCGGGGGTGACTCGACGCACGCGCACCATCACATTGATAGACGATGACGAGATTGAAGGCAATGAGGTGATTAACTTTGACTTAAGTAATCCCATTAATGCGGTAATTGGCGCAGGTAGTGACTCACGACAAATAGTGATTGTGAGTGATGACCCTGTGGCTGATAACAATGATCTTCCGGTATTAACAGTGTCAAGAACCTTTGCGACTGAAGGTGATGGCTTCGCCCGAGTTGAAGTACTTCTTTCTGAAGCCTCAACAGAGCAAATACTCGTAGATTTCAGAACCTTTGTGCCGACCAATCAAAACAATCCAGCCACCAGTGGTGTGGATTATATTGACCGCAGTGGCACCATTGTCTTCCCGCCTGGCGTGACAAGGCGTACCCGCACCATGACGGTGATTGACGACAATGACGCAGAACCCAACGAAGCGTTTCGGTTTGAGTTAAGTAATCCGCGCAACGCTGAGATAGCTGATGACGGTAGCAGTTTGCAAAGGGTGTTTATTATTAACGACGACTAAAGTTTAGTTGTCGAGAACTAGAGCCCCTGAATATGTCGACTCAGGGCTTCTATTCGGTGTTTTATTGAGGAAGTTTTTATTTAAAAAGTTAGAGTTAATTTCAAGTTAACAGGGGGATTTACTCAACTTAGGCAGTCGATCATTTTTTTGTCGGCTACGTCCTTAGGCTGGTTTACTGCCGATTTTATTTGGTTTTGAAAT
>CAZHEL010000079.1:0-5036 GCA_964531625.1 uncultured Gammaproteobacteria bacterium | reverse complement strand
CGGTGGTACCAAAACCATAGAGAAATACATCACTCTCAGGAAAAGTGTGTAAGTCGGCCGCCATATAATAATGGCTAAAACCAAGCATTACGATTAACACCTTAGGTTCAGGTTTTGCAACCAGTATCGCCAGGTTAAACGTTGGCCAACCCATTTTAGCAAGAACCGGCAGGCAACCAGTGGCCTGTTGAAAGTTACGCCCGTTGCCTAGCACCAAGGCATCTATTTTAAGTTCGTGCATGACACGCTGTGCTTCATCCAGATTAAAACGAGTGCCAGTTGCGCCAAACGAATCATTGTTGTTTTGCACAAGTGGTATCGATGGTTTCTGACCTAATGCATGTGCAAAGCCAGATGATGCCGCTGCGCCAGCGCTGGCCATAACTTGCAAGGCAACTCGGCGATTAATCTTAAAAGTAGGATCAGTCATGATGTCACTAAATTAATTAGTTATTTAATATGCCCGTCGCTATTTTTTAAATACCAATCGGCAACTTCTTCACGCGTGGCAAACCAAACGCCATCGAGTTCTTTTGCAAACGTTAAAAACTCTCTTAAGGCAGGCATGCGATAGGCCCGACCAACCACATGCGGGTGCAGGCCTAAATTCATCAATCGGCCACTGTCGTCCTCGTTTGCTTCGTCCAGCAGTTCCGATAATTCGCACTTTAGTATGTCGACAAATTCTTGGTTGGTATGAGCGCGGCGAGTCAACAAGGTGAAATCGTTGATTTCATTTGAATACGGAATGGCAACCAGTGGGCCGCTATCGGTTTCCACTAGATAAGGTTGGTCGTCGTTCATTAGATCACAATAGAAACTCAGACCGTTGGCTGCCAATATATTACAGGTGTTTAGCGTGCCCCTGAGTGAGGAAGACAACCAGCCTTTAGCGGCTTTACCCATTGCTTGTTGATACACATCTAAGGTTGCTTTGATTACTTTTTCTTCTTCTTTTGGATCATGCGCAAGATCGGTGAGTAGTTCTCCTTGCTCATAGTTGTGTGCCACCATCTCCCAGTTGCGTTGTTTAATCGCGTCAATTAACTCAGGAAGTTGCAGCGCCGTTTTAGCATTCATAGTGCAGCCAAGAGGAATGCCCAGTTTGTCAAAGCAGCGGATGATTCGCCATATACCGACTCGTTGCCCATACTCACGCCACATAAAATTTGGAAAATCAGGCACATTGCCAGGTAGTGTGTCAGGGAGAATCGCCGGCCCGCCTGCATAATAAGGTTTGTCCGTGTCCTTAATCATGTCCCAATACTCAAGGTTCGCGGTAACGATTAAAGCGACTTTAGCGCCATTAGGGAATGTTATTTTGCCGCGTGAGGGAATGGCTGAATACGGATATTTCATAGAGGTGCAGGCGCTGGCTAGCTTATTTCATAATTGAAGGAGTTGAATATATGATATAACATTAAATCATTATATCAAGTGAAACCGCTTTACTCGCAAGGTGACTTAATGAACATCGATTTGGGCTCAGCCGCTAAACCTATTAGTGCCATCAATAGTGCCGCCAAGGCATTTCTAAAAGATCAACATAAGAAAATGTTGATTGCCAACGAATGGGTTGATGCCATAGATGGGCAAGAATTTACGTCTGTCGATCCTGCTAGCGGAGAAACGCTGGCGAGTTTTCCTAGGGCAAATAAAGCTGATGCGGATGTGGCCGTTGCGGCTGCTAAAAAAGCATTTGATGATGGCGTGTGGCGGCATACCGCACCTGCTGAAAAAGCAAAAATTCTATGGCGTGTTGGTGAGCTTATCGATCAGCATATTGACGAACTGGCAGAGCTAGAAACGCTCGATCAAGGTAAGCCTTTGTTTGTTGGCCGTTGGGCAGAAATCCCAGGCGCGGCTGAGCAGTTTCGATACTTTGCGGGGCTGTGCTCAAAAATCGAATCGTCGGTAATTCCTACCTCCATCGGCTATCAACCTGAAGGCAAACGAGTACACGCACAAACGAGGCGCGAGCCAGTAGGCGTGGTGGCGGCCATTACTCCTTGGAATAGCCCGTTAATATTATCAGTCATGAAAATAGCACCGGCACTTGCAGCAGGCTGCAGCGTTGTTTTAAAACCCGCCGAAGACACCTCATTGACCGCTATTCGCTTAGGCGAGATGTTAATCGAAGCAGGCGTGCCAGCAGGCGTTGTGAATATAGTCACGGGTTACGGCCACGAAATTGGGCAAGCCTTGGCTGAGCATAAAGATGTAAATAAAGTTGCGTTCACAGGTTCAACGGTAACGGGCCGTAAAATTCTAGATGCCGCGCAAGGTAATTTAAAAAAAGTAAGTTTAGAACTCGGCGGCAAATCACCCATGATTGTGTTGCCCGATGCCGACCTTGATATCACCATACCCGGCGTAGCTAATGCCATCTTCTTTAACGGTGGCCAAGTTTGCGTTGCGGGCACACGGCTGTATGTACACGATGATATCGCCGATGATTTATATGCGGGTATCAAAAAAATAGCGGAATCTATGAAGCTAGGCCATGGCTTAAATGCAGACACACAAATGGGGCCTTTGGTTAATGCCAATCAAGCCGAAAAAGTAAAAGCCTATATTGATAAAGGCGTTAAAGAAGGCGCAAACTTACTCACCGGTGGAGAACTTGGCGGGCCGAATAATACCTTTGTAACGCCTACTGTGTTGACCGACTGTGATAACAGTATGGCGGTAGTTCGTGAAGAGGTTTTTGGGCCCGTATTGTCAGCACAACGATTTTCGGATGCAGATGCCGTGTTAGCGCAAGCCAACGATTCTGACTACGGCCTAGCCGCAAGTGTCTGGACAGAAGGTCTTTCTAATGCCATGCGACTCTCTGAAGATTTAGCAGTAGGCACGGTTTGGATAAACTCACACCTAATGTACGACGCAGCCTTACCTATTGGCGGTTATAAGCAATCGGGTTGGGGCCGAGACAGCGGCCAAGATGCGGTCAATAATTATCTAGAGCTCAAGACTATTTGTGCAATTTATTAGTTTCAAACTTGGTGATCGGGGCTTGACTGTTCAGGCGTATACTGAAAAATGTGAGCTGATTGATTTGAGTCTATAGTCTGATTTAATGGCTGAAAATTGCCCAGAACAGACATTCAAGATTCAAGGCCTGACCCCGTGTTTCCATTCACTTATACTAAGTCTATGTTTATCTCTAGCAAAAATATTTTTTCATTACTAATAATTACTTTCGGTTTAATTGGATCGAGTAATTTAGGGTTAGCACAAGATTTAGATATTAAGGGAACGCCACTCGCGATTGTTGATTCTGAACTTTGGTACTGGGATTCTTCTGCGATTTATACCTATGACATTATTGAAAATAAAAAAGAGCTAATTAGAAGTGACGTAAATATTACGCTTAGCAGCTTATACGCTTGTTCCAATTCTCATGCTTATATGACCTTATACACCGGCGAGGTGAGCGGCAGCCATAAAGTGTATTGGGAAAAACCAATCCGATTTGAAAAAGTAGACAGGATATACAGTGGCGATGTGGAAACCTTCAAGTGCAGCTTAGATAAAACCTTTACAAAACTAGCTGATCAACTAGCGCAGAAAGAGGCGCTTAGATTTAGAGGGTATTTGAAGACGCCTGTTAGAAGTAAAAACTGGGGCAATGAAAATTATTTTTTTTCGGAAACTATCAACAAATTTGACAAGGCAGCGCGGTACTGGCCCTTAAAGGCGATGTGGCTTGATGAGAACGGCGCTCTTATATCTACCAAAACCATACCAGCAGGACCTTGGGTTTGGCGGCACAATTTTATAGACACTATCCGCAATTTTTCTTGTGGCACGGATTGCTATACTCGCTTTTCAGCGTTTTCGGTGAATGATGATTATTATGCGGTGGCGTATGGCTCAGCCGTGCCTAAAAAAGGCCGCGGTGTATTTAAATTGGTTGGAGATACTTGGCGAGTCATTAAAAAAGGAAACTTCAGCAGGATCTTAATTGTTTCTGACTATGGACAATTTCTTGCCATTGCGGATACCAGCAATGAAAACAAGATAGATATTATTCAGCTAAACAACAGATAACATAAAGGGGGTCACGCATAAAGGGGGTCGCGTCTTGAATTTTGAATTTCTGCTTTGAGTATGACAGAGACATTGATTTTTGTCTCTAAGTCTCTAAGTTGCCCTTAAGAGACGTTCAATTCCTGTGCCAAAACCTAGACTAACAGAAAACTATCGCGGGAACGCCCTCTCAGTATTTCTAGACGTGGGATAGTTTACAAATCTCATTCTATCCCTCAAAAGAACTCTTTGCGCCAATGTAACTGAGAAGGGGGATTCATACGTGTTCGAAAACATTGGCTTTCATGATGTATCAATGCTTGCTATTGGCGCTAGCTAAAGAGGTACTATTCAGTTTTTAAATGAGAACGAAAAAAGGTGGTCAAATGCTCGTTAGATCGGATAGACATTTGGTAGTTCAAACCATGTCCTCCACCTTGTATCATTACGCCGTTGGCTCTTGGAATAATCTTGTTAAGTTTATCAAGGCTGCTAGGCAACACGGTAGTATCATCGCTCCCAAACAGGGCTGTAACAGGGATGTCAGTGGCGTGCAGTCTCTGATAAACGTCGTTGCGGTTACGCAGTGGTAGATGACGAACAGTGGACAACAAGGCCTGAAAATAACCTTGATAGCTCATCTGTTCGGCCATATCACCTTGCAGCTGATTAATCGGTTCTAACTTGGAATCATCATATTGCGGGTTACTCAACACGAATTTCTTGCCGAAAACTCGCCATATCCAATCGCCAACAACGGGGGTCATAAGCATCTTTCTAAAAATGCTATCTGGGTCGGAAGCAAGGTCAAAGCCAACTGGTACAAATAGGAACAAAGCCTTTACTCGGTCAGGGTAACGACCTGCAAAATTAGACATTGTCAGGCCGCCCATTGAAATACCAACAAGGCCAACAGGCTCCTGCAAAGCCAAGCCATTTAAAACATCTAGTAATTCACGTTCATAAAAGAGAGCGTCATATCTGGCTTTCGGACGGTCAGACCA
>CAZHEL010000078.1:0-5327 GCA_964531625.1 uncultured Gammaproteobacteria bacterium | reverse complement strand
AGTGAAGAGCAAGGTGTGATTCTTCCTGTGTGGTAACGGCGATATCACTCTGCTACTGAGAGTTTTGTTCACCTTTGCAGTTCAAATATTCTGTAGGCAATTAAGTATTAGTTAAACAGAACTTCTGAAGTAAAGAAAGCGGCTCACTTAAAGTGATAGTGCGCTGCTTTTTTATGCTTAATATATAATAAGTGCCCCAAGAAACTCGAGCATAGCTGCTAAAACCAAGGTTTAAACCACATTAGTTCTGCAAACCACTCGTTACAACCTTATTCATTGGCCATTAAAGGTGTCAGGAACAATTGAAGAACAACTTTTATAAATCCACTCATCTTAAAAAAACATCTAATGGCCAGCACAAAATAGCGATTAGTGATTTATGGAACGTGGGCACCATACCGAATGGTGGTTATTTAATGGCGTGTGCCGCAAAGGCAATGGTTGAATCAAGCAGTCACCCGCATCCACTGTCTTTGACCGCGTACTTTTTGGATAAAACTGATGTGGGTGATGCAATAATCAGTAGCAAACTGCTCAAAAAAGCAAAGAGTATTTCAACGCTAACGGCAAGTATATTACAAGAAAAAGACCCAACTGAAGAAGGCGATGACCAATTTGAACGCGTAAGGCTAACGGGAGCATTTACTGATTTTTCTTACCTAAAGGGCGAAAGTTACAACGAAAAAACCGCTCCTTCGATTGCTCGATTTGAAGTATGTAAGCCGGTCGATGATTTATTCCCACCGCTTAGAATGTATGAGCAATTTAACATGCGGTTTGACCCCGCGACACCTGGGTGCCTGAATGCTAATAAGAACAATTCATTAGAGTCAAACCTATGGTTGGAATTTAAAGATGGTAGCCCGTTTGATGTTTTTTCGCTGATAATGGCAGCCGATGTTATGCCGCCTGCAGTTTTTAATCGTTTTGGTGCAGCTGGTTGGGTTCCAACTATTGAAATGACGGTTAATATTCGAGCGATTCCACAGGTTTCTCGCTTACAGATTCGTTTACGTACGAACTATGTTAGTTCTGGAATTTTGGAAGAAGATGTTGAAATTTGGGATGAGCAAGGAAACCTTTTGGCCATATCTCGGCAAATTGCTAAGCTGAGAATGCCGAAAAGCTAGTATTGAAAAGAGAGTGCCGAATAGATGAAGAGCCGTCAGCGCATTTTAAAAATAATCCATCGTTGGCTAGGCCTGATGCTCTGCTTAAGCCTACTTGTGATGAGCGTGACTGGCGCAATGCTAGTTTGGAAGAAGGAGTATCTTTGGCTATCCTTTGACGAGGCAAGAGCGGCTTTGCAGACAGACAGCGTAAGCCTAGCGCAGGCAATTGAAAGAATAGAACGTATCCATCCGCAAAACGAATTGAGTGTAATACAACTTCATTCCTACGACTTATCGCTTCACAAAGTTTATTTGGCCGATGGGCAAGCGGCATGGCATAACCAAGCTGGTGAAAAGCTTACACAATGGCAAGCAAACGGTCGATTCGAAGACTGGTTGTTAGACCTTCATCATCGTTTCTTGTTGGGTAACAACATAGGTTTGAATATTGCTGGCTTAAGCGGCCTACTATTGATTCCTCTCGTTTTACTGGGCGTTGTTATTTGGTGGCCTCGTCGCCAAGGTATTACCCGTGGAGTATTACCGAAATCTATGTCACGGCCTCATCTAATAAATAGCCACGGTAATTTGGGTGTATTCACTTTTATACCGATTTTACTTATTGCGATCGCGGGCATCATCTTGGTTTATCCACAACAGTCTCAACAGGTATTGCTTGAACCGTTTTTAGATGAGGCTAGCTATGAGGCGCATGAAGGTCCGCTTGATTCCCTTGTAGGAAATACGCACAGTCGTTGGCTGAGGGTGATTGAACGGTCTCGGGTGATGTATTCTCATGCGAAAATTCGCTGGGTTCGACCCGCTTCAGACATGTCAGAATATCGGATTGTAGGTTTGCAGCAAAAAGGGGATTGGAATCAAACCGGCAATACAACGATTTACATAGACGCAGCGCAGGGTTTTATGGATGTCAATATAGACCAATTAAGGAAATCTAACATTGAGAGGGTCTTTGACTTCGCAGCCCCGCTTCACACTGGAAATATTAGTCTGTGGTATCGACTACTTCTATTTTGTATCGGCCTAGCGATGAGTGCAATTTCATTCTTCGGCTTAGCGAGCTTTTTGAAAAAGCGCTAGGCTAAAGCTGTTAAATTTAACAGCTACCAAGTTTTAAGAGCCGCTAAGTTTCTATAGGGATAAGTTTCTATAGGGCTTAGTTAAAATAGCTACTCAGCTTCAATTGGAAGTAACTCATGCTTATCCCAGTGACCACTTGCTTGTACGGTGATGGTGATTTCCTCTAGTTCCAAGTTCAGGAAATACCAGCCGTGTTCGCCTGCAAACGGAGCGACGAACTCACCGCTAACTTGGCTTGCTTCTTGAGTGTCCAAATATTTTACTAAGATTTCATCGTCCGGTGTGCCGCTGGGCCCTGGCGTATGACCATGTAAATCTGCATAGGCGAGGCCGCCACTTTTAACAAACCAAACGTAGTTAACTTTGTTATTGGCTTGCAAATCGAATTTATATTCAACCTCTGCGCCAGCCGCAAGCACTACGTCAGTTTGCATAAATTGCAGTGGCGTTTGATAACTTGTGTGTGCAGTTCCTTCGCCCTCAATTTTGGCGCTCGACTGCTGAACAGCTTGTTCGGTGGTGTTGTTTAAGGCAGTGTCTATCGAGTCGGTTTCTATGGGTGCAGCCGTTGTATCAGCTACAGACATCTTGTGTACACCAAGCATCTCGCCAAGGCCGGTAGGGTCTTTGCCATATTCCGCGGGCAGCACGAACGCCAATAAAATAAAAACGGCGACTAAAAAAGCAGCAACAGTACTAAGTAAGAGATTGTTAGAAATTGCGCCAGCAGAGTTTTGTTTAAGCATAAAAATAACCAGATAGTTGAAAGCCAATTAGGGTGAAGCCGGCTATCATTATCAGCCAGTTAGTAATAGATGAAAATTTGTCAAAGTGAGCAAAACGGCGACAGAAATTAAAAGCCATAAGAATGAATGCTAAGGCAATGATCTGGCCAATTTCAACACCAATATTGAAGGAAATTATATTGCTAACTAGTCCTTCTTTTGAAATAGTAAACTCTTGCAGTTTAGTTGCCAAACCAAAACCATGGATTAGTCCAAAAGCAAATACGGCGTAGGGTATGGATGCCGTTAACGCCGCTTGCTTGTCGTTTAGCGTATTTAAATTTTCATAGGCTTTATAGACTACGGAAAAGCCAATGAGCGCATCAACTAAGTATGGGTTTACATTTACGTTTGCCAAAACCCCAAACAACAAAGTAATACTGTGGCCCAGTGCGAATAGAGAAACCAGTGTGGCTACATCACGGAAGTTACGTAGAAAAAAGACTACCCCAGCTAGATACAAAAGGTGATCGTATCCGGTGATCATATGTTTGGCGCCTAAATACATAAATGCCGCAGGTGCTAAGCCAGTGGACGCTTCTATGAAGTCACGATCAGGCCCGTGAATGCCGTGTGCGAACGCAGTTGAGCTAGCTAGTGTGTAAAAAACAACAAAAAGCGTGAGCCTAAATGGGTGCAAGTTCATATAGGTTTTTATCCAAGCCTTATACGTCGTGAAAGTACTGGGTACCTATTAAAATGCATCAAATAATTTTTCCATATCGGCACGCTGCTCAGTAGTTGGCAGTCTACCCAACGCTGCACCGAGATTGTCTTCTAAGTGATGAAGCTTGGTTGTGCCCGGTATGGCACAGGTTACGGATGGGTGTGACACAACATATTTTAAGAAAAACTGCCCCCAGCTGTTTGCATCAAATTCCGCAGCCCAACTTGGCAGCGCCTTGTCCTTAACTTGTGAAAATAGTTGGCCACGCGCAAACGCCAGATTGACAACAACCGCAATGCCTTTATCGGCCGCTATCTTAAGTATACGATCTTCAATTTTGCGGTTTGCTAGAGAGTAACTTACTTGCACGAAGTCTAGTTTTTCGGATTCCATCACAGCCTCGAATTCCTCATGCTGTCTACCGCGCCAGGTGGTTATACCGAGGTAACGAATCTCACCAGCGGCTTTGGCATCTCGTAGTACTGGCAATTGTTTTTGCCAGTTTCTGAGGTTGTGTACCGACACTAGGTCGAGTTTACCCGACATAAGTTTTGCTTTCGAAGATGCCAGTTGTTCAAGGGTCGCATTACCGCCTTGCTCATCACATTTTGTGCCCATAAAAAAAGCATCTGCAAGCCCAAGCTCATCGATTAATTGACCAATGATTCTTTCTGAGCCTCGGTAAGATGGTGCGGTATCAATCATACCCCCGCCCATCTGCGCAAAGTGCTTCAAGGTGGCTTTGAGCATAGCGAGAGCCTCCTGATCATCGCCTACATCAAAACGGTTTGTACCGATGCCAATCACAGGTATCTCTTCGCCCGAAGACGGAATGGTTTTTTTGATTATCTGGCTCGGCGCAAAATTGCTTTTTTCAGAGCTAGCAATGGTTGTTATCGGAAGTAGGCTTGCAGCTAATAATAGTTGACGACGGGTTGGCATTGGTTACTCCTGTTAGAGTTTTGAAATAAAAATATAATTAATCTAAGTCGGTCATTAATACTGATATTAGAACTATAGACGTAAAAGTCGTGATGTTTTAACTCGACTGACGCGGCCTTCTTTGGGGCAAAAGCCTGACACATTAGTTTTGTAGCAATAAACAAAGCCTTTGCCGTCTGTATCAGCCAAATTACTTATTTTGCCATGGGTAGATAAACGATCTATTTGGCGTGCAATTGACATTTTAACACTAGTAACTGCGCCTGACCGTAATTGCTACCTCAGTGCTGTATTCATCGACTTTGGATGAATGAGAAATTTCGGCAGATCGAGCAATGCCGCTTGTTGCTGAGATTAATACGGGCATCTGCATTTTTATTAAAACTACCTTATTCATACTTTGTAAAACAGTAATAATTTAGTTGGTTAGTTGAGCATTTTTATCGAAGTGCGCGAGTGATCTCTTAGGCATAAATTCTGCAACATAAAATTTTAAAAGCAAACCAACAGGGCGATTTTTGTAAATATAATTTCCTATATTAGAAATTTATTGAGTAAAAACAAAATATCGATTTTATCCTGTATAATGAGATATTATATATATTATCTCAAAGCATTTATAAACTTTAGAGGAAGTGTTTGTGAATACAGGAATTTTAATTTCGGTTCTAATTTATGAAGTTGTATTGATCTTAGGGGTCGGTTTGTGGCTTGCTAAAC
>CAZHEL010000077.1:0-5355 GCA_964531625.1 uncultured Gammaproteobacteria bacterium | reverse complement strand
CATTGTTAATGGTTTTTGTTACTGGAACCTTATTATTGACGAAAAAGGAATTTGCCTTTCTACAGCCACCAACGACAAGAGGTGAAAACACAGTTCCGAGCATTAGTTTTGATCGGGTACTGTCGATTGCTAACAGCGTGGAGCAGGCTCAGATAACCAGCTGGGATGATATTGAACGTCTAGATGTTCGACCTAGTAAAGGCATTATAAAAATCAGAAGCCGCAACCGTATTGAAATTCAAGTTGATAGCCAATCCGGGGATATTTTACAGGTCGCGACGCGCCGCTCAGACTTCATTGAAAGTATTCACGACGGTACCTTCTTTGCGCAAGATGCCAACCTCTGGCTCATGCTACCCGTTGCCATCACAGCTATTGTGATGGCAATCACGGGCATTATTATGTTTTTTATCCCCTACTTTAAAAAGAAACGGCGCACCTAGCGGTTTTACTCTGACCCTATTTATTAATCGGCGATATCAGTCATCATCAAGAAGAATGATGGTTGGAGCAATTACAGCGCACTATGAAAGTTAATCTGACAACACCTAACTCCGCAATCGCTTGCCTTGCGGATCGAAGGGGGCAGCTTCCAGAATACGCGCCTTGTGCGGTAGGCCGAGTATGAAGACCTCCACCTCGTCGCCGGGACCAGCAACCTTCGGATCTGCGTAGCCAAGCGCCAGTGATTTATCGACCCAATAACCATAAGCACCAGACGTCACGCGGCCAACGGAACGACCATCCGCTGTGAAAATGGGTTCGCCACCCGTGGCATCTGCATCATTGTGCGCTTCAATCTCAAAAATCGAGAGTTTCTCACGCGGGGCTTTATCCATTACAGCCAGATAGGCTTCCTTGTGTAGAAAGTCTTTGTCGAGCTTGATGAGCCAGTCAAGGCCCACCTCGTGCGGCCAATATTCCTGGCTGTACTCGCGGCCCCAAGTGCCATAGCCTTTTTCAATTCTCAAACTGCCAAGTGCGCGAGACCCCACAGGCCCGCCATCAAACTCACGTGCTGCTTCGAGAATGGCTGAGTAAAGCGCCAGTTGGTTTTCTGCATCGCAATGCAATTCCCAGCCCAGGTCGCCTGAAAAGGATACCCGCAATGCGAGGCAATCAATACCAGCTACGTTTATCTTGCGCGAGCGCATAAAGCGGAAGTCTTCGTTTGAGAGATCTTCACTGGTGAGCCGCTGCAGCATTTCGCGTGACTTTGGCCCAGCCACATTGAAGCCTGCAATCCGGTCTGTCTGATTGTCAAACTCAGTGCCTTGCGGCAGCGGCACCATGTCAAAGAACCGGCGATGATAATGCTCCGCCATCCCTGAGCCGATCATTGTATATTCATCTTCGCCGGATTTCGTAATGGTGAAGTCACCCGCCACGCCACCACGAACGGAAATCATCGGGCTCAGGCAGGATCGACCAATTTCGGTAGGAACCTTGTTTGCCATTAGTTTATCAAGCCATTCCCACGCACCGGGACCTTTGATTACATAAATGGCGAAGTTCGAGATATCGATGATTCCCACACTCTCGCGCAGCATTCTGGTTTCCCGACCAACCGGCTCCCACCAGTTCTGCCGGGTGAAGCCATTGGTATCTTCAACTCCGGGTTTATCGGCAAACCAGACCGGGTGTTCCCAGCCGCAGTTGAGCCCGAAGACACAGCCCATCCCTTTTTGCATTTCATAGGCTGGTCTCACACGGGCTGGGCGTCCGGCTTCGCGTTCTTCATTGGGAAAGTGAATTGCAAAACGGTGGCTGTACAGATCGGCGACTCGTGCCTTGGTAAAGGCCTTGTCCGCCCAATCACCATACCGTGCCACGTCCCATGCAAACATATCGTATTGTGGTTCACCTTCGATCATCCATTGCGCACTCAAAAGGCCTAACCCGCCCGATTGAGAGAAGCCGGGGATAATGCCGCCACAAAGGAAATAGTTGCGCATGCCAGGCACAGGGCCCCAAAGCGCATTTGAATCAGGCGACCAGATCATGGGGCCGTTGATCACACGCTTTACGCCTGCTGTTTCAGCCGCCGGGACGCGATCCATGGCCCGCATCACATTTTCCATGATCCGGCCTAGATCATCGGGGAAAAGATCATGGGCAAAATCAAGCGGCGTGCCTTCTTCCGCCCAGAATCGCATATCCTTTTCATAGGCGCCAATTAGAAGACCATTTCCTTCCTGGCGCAGATAATATTCACCATCCCGGTCTGCAATGGAGGGTAGCCGTCTCTCCATCGCTTCAACTTCTGCAATTGCCTCGGTCACGAAATACTGGTGTTCGGTGGGTTGTAGGGGAAGAGTGATCCCCGCCATGGCAGCCACTTCTCGACCCCAGAGCCCGGCAGCATTTACCACCCATTGGGTATGCACGTCACCTTTTTCTGTGCGTACGATCCAGCTTCCATCGGTTTGCGCTTCAGTACCTAAGACTGAACAAAAACGCTCGATTTGCGCACCGAGCTTTCTGGCGCCGGCTGCATAGGCATGGGTGACACCGGACGGGTCCACATTCCCGCCGGAGGGTTCATACATGATACAGCGGATATCTTCGAATTGCGCAAGCGGGTGCAACTCCTTTGCCTCATCCCGGCTGATCTCATAAAACTCCAGATCGTAAAATCTCGCCTTTGCTTCCTGCAGCCGCAACTGATGCTCGCGCACTTGCGTTTGCGCCAGATAAAGAGAACCTGGTTGAAACACGCCACAGCCCTGGCCCGTTTCCTGTTCCAGCTGCTTGTAGAGGTCCATCGTATAGTGCTGGATACGGGTAATATTGTTATTGTCATGCAGGCCATGAATGCTCGCAGCCGCATGCCAGGTAGAGCCGGACGTTAGCTCATCACGCTCGAACAAAATGACATCCTGCCATCCAAGCTTTGCCAGGTGATAGAGGATAGAGCATCCCACCAATCCGCCACCGATAACCACTGCTTGTGCGTGTGTTTTCATGCTACTTTCCAGTTTGTCTGATTAAGGGTATATGTGTTCGTGAGTATACGTAATAACGGTGTCAGATATTGTCTGTTACCTATTAGAATAATTTATACTATCGAAATTCAAAACCTAACACCGCTGTCTAGATCATCACGCCGACTTGACCAGTTATACGCCGTGAATCACCAACTCTCTATGCTGGTTATTACCGCTTTTACTGACGCCGCCAAGTTTGACTTTGCCTCGTGAAATAAAAAAGGGAGGTATTCATATATGATCCCTTTAATTCGACCCCTTTAATTCAAAACCCGGTAATTAGCTTAAGTAAATGGATAACATTCTTATATTGGTATTGTTATTTTGAATGTTGGTGCGCGATAAAGGCAAAATAAAACCGAATAAGGTAAAGAAAAACTACATCTACGATCTCAAGGAGATGCGACCAGTCGAGGATTTCATTAACGAATACCCAGATAAACTTTGCTATTTTTCTTCAATTAAAAAAGTCATCGGGTCAGGTCTTTGATTTATGTTCACGACAGTACGTTCTTTGCGCAAGATGCCAACCTCTAAGTCATGCTGCCCCTTGCCATCCTAGCCATTGTGATGGCAATCACGGGCATTATTATGTTTTTTATCCCCTACTTTAAAAAGAAACGGCGCACTTAGCGGTTTTACTCTGCTGACCTATTTATTAATCAGCGATATCAGTCATCATCAAGAAGAATGATGATTGGGGCAATGACGGCGCAATTGTCGAGTGGTTCAGGGCGTCCGTCGCGGCTGCAATCCGGGTTGGCTATATTTGGGTTAAAAGGGCTTTGACACCTTTAATTTATTCCATTTATTGCTTAGGGTAAACATATCAAGCGCTGTTGAGTTTCATGCCAAACAATGGTCGAACCCACTTTTGACGTCGAATTATGTATTCGTGTAGTAAATAACACGCGAGATAGGTTGATAAGGTGAGCAATACAAATTCATTGAAAAACGAGAGGCTTTGTCTAGTTAACCAATAACCGATCATCACGATCAGTGTTTGATGAAGAATATACCAAGAAAATACCGCTTTATTCAGGTAGCTGAGAATCAAGCTTGGTGTGTTTAAATAGCGCTGCGCGATACTCAGTAGTGCCACTATCGAGAACCAAGCGAAGGCTGTTTTGCGAATTCTCTCTGAAAAGAATTCAATAATAATAAAGCTGTTGGTTTTTACGCCTTGCGATTCGAAATACCAAACAATGCATGAAATTGCCGATAAGATAAGTAGCAAAAGTGCCGCTGGCAAAAAAGCTCTATGCACGGCTTGCCAAAATGAGACATCTTTGGCGATTAAAAAGCCCAGTACAAAAATAGAAAAATACAATTGGTGATTCGCCCAGTCATCTACCAGTGCATGCGTTGAAGGAAAGTCTGGTTTAAGTAAAAAGTGATGAATCCAGAAAAGTAAAATAGGCAGACAAAGTAGCCAGAAAACGCCAAGCCTTGTAGCGAAAATACGGTGCGTTAACGCGTTACCGTAGGTGTTCATTGCGTTACTTAACAATCTCGCAAATGGCGCTAAAACCAAGGTATAGCTAAAGATATATACGACATACCAGAGGTGGTTCCAAGTTGGTACGATGATTGAAAAGCCTTCATGGGCGCTTAGATACTGACCATAGAAGTCGATAAAGCCACTGTTTACTTCCTTGTTTTCGACTAGCTGTAGCCATGATTGCGGAGCGACCACAACAAGCATGCCAAAGATAATTGGTATCAATAAGGTCAGTGATCTTGATAGGGTAAAGCGCGAGATAGATAGATGTTTATCTATCGCAAATCTAATGGCAATTCCAGAAATCAGAAAAAGTAACGACAGTCTCCAAGGATTTAGGAGTTTCATTATTGGTTCAAAGGTGGTGCCGATGTGTACGCTTTTTACATGAAAATCCCATGTCACATAAAACATACCAATATGGTAGAGGATTAATAAGCCAAAACTAATTACGCGCAGCCAATCAAGGTCGTATCTTCTAGTATCAATTTGAGAACTGGTGTGTGGCAATTCAGTACTTCCTCATAGTCGTACTCAAAATAGTGGCACTCAAAATAGTCGTACTCAAGATAGTCATATTCAAGGCTAGAACAAAGGCCTGCTCCAAAATAGAGAACCCGTTCAAGCGCGCTTTAAAAACTGATCAAATTACGGGTGTCCAAGAAACAGAATGTCATGCTAGACTGGCATTTTCAAGATTTAATATCAGCGCACAAGACCGTCAATAGATTCGCCGCACTAGCGGCTACTTTATAACGAAAACGCTAGTAATTGATCTTGTACCAACCACTTAACATAAACCGAATACGGTATTTAATATGCGTAATTTTTTAATCTTATTTGTCACCCTAGGATTTGCAGCGACAG
>CAZHEL010000076.1:0-5608 GCA_964531625.1 uncultured Gammaproteobacteria bacterium | reverse complement strand
CAAAGTTACATGCCAAAGTTACATGCCAAAGTTACATGCCAAAGTTACATGCCAAGTTCTGCACGAGAAAAGTATCTAGAACAGAAATCATCGGGTCACGAAATCATCATAAATCAAAGACCTGACCCCATGATTTTGACCCATGTTTTTTTATTCCTTGCATTTTTAAACCCAGATAGAGCCATTCCAACAGCTCAACTGTTCCAAACTCTCCCAACCGCCCCAATAGAGCTTATTTGGTCCGCAAACTTGACGAGGGCAAACAGGTGCCTACAGCGGCATATATGCGTGATTCAGGGACTATGGCATAGCTATTGCGCTCCTAATGCGCCGTATATGTGAATGCAGAGGCAAATATAGTCAATATTAGGCAATTGGAGGGTATTCGGGCTTATTGGCCAAAAGGTTTAGTGAGGGGTTATTCAAGCCTATATGAGGGCTTTAAATAGGCTTTATTAAGGCTTATCTAAGCATTATGCCTAGTTTTTAGGCTTATAGATCAGTGCTACTGCGTTGCTGCTCGCTTACTATTTTGTATACGTTTGTTGAGTATTTAGAACAAATTTACCAATTTCAAAAACTGTCAATTAATTTTTGTGGATTGTCAGCCAGTTGACAAAAAATGCAGCGGTCTGCGTAAATTGTCATACCTTTTTTATCCAATTAAATCAATAACTTAAAACTTTTTCTAATTTTTTTAAAAAAAATAAAAAAAGGTTTGCGAGATTCCCGATTGCTGCCGTATAAAGTAATGGAAACGCAAAGCAACACAGCGAAAACAGATTTAAGCAGTACAGTAAATTAGATTTTACAGACAGATTTTTAAAGGAGAACAAACATGACACCGAATACAACAATGATTCAACTTCTTCATAAGATAGTAAGTAAAGAGCCACAGGTTGAGGCCAATCTTATTGAAGACGATTTTATTGCGGTCGAAGCTGGCAATGAGTTAATTCAACTCTATTCAGTCACTGAGAATTTAGAAACTCGTGAATTGATCACGAATTTCATGAAAGAAGCTGGTTACACATGGTTACGTAAGCTTCTTACACGAGACATGAGTCCTACTGTTCATTAATAGGACTTATAAGGGAATACGAAAAAGTAGTAGGTTCAACGAACAAGCTACGGACTAATAAGAGCGTTGTTTAAAGCGCCTAGCAGTAACTTGAGATCTGTAACCCGGATCTCCGACAATAAGAGCACTATTAAAAGTGTCTAGCAGTAACCCGAAGTCTTTAACCCGGACTTCAAAAGAAGTCTTTAACCCGGACTTCGCACAGAGTCTTTAACCCGGACTCTAAGAGAAGAATTACAGAAGCTTTAACCCGGCTTCACTCTCCTCAAAAGTAGTTAAACTAAAAGAGCACTATTTAAGGTGCCGAAGTTGTACAAAATTTAAATATCCTCAATATTTAAAGTTAAAACTAGACGGTTATCACGCACTCTACCCACTATCATAGCGTGATAACCGTTTTTTTATGCCCGCCCCAAAATGGCTTTTTTACACCGTTCAGCTTAGCTTCAGATTCAATTCAGTTTTCATTCAGGATGCTTATCGTAAAGTAACCACATCATTAACAAACCACAGTTAATAACTGTATTGATAGGAGTTACCAAATGACTAAGCAAACTAAATTGAAAACAGTAACTAAAGCTCTAATTGTTGCCGGTGTTATCGGTGCAGTATCTTTACCGGTAACTGCTAAGCGCTACCACCAGCACAATAATTCGGCTTTGGGCTATGCCAAGGTTGTGAATGTATCACCGGTAGTTGAAACGTATGAAGTAAATCATCCAGTGGAAAAATGTTGGGACGAACGTGTATCTTACAATGACCGTTCGTATCGCTCAAAGAGCAGCTATACACCTGAAATCGTAGGTGCCATTATCGGTGGCGTCGTTGGTAACCGAATTGGTAAAGCAGGGCGCGGCGGTGCTAGAGATGCGGCTACCGTAGCTGGAGCAGTACTAGGTGGTTCAATCGCTCGAGATGTGAAGTACAAAAATAAGCGTAAATATAACCACGGCCACTCTACCAGCTATAAAACTGTTAAGCATTGTGAGTTACAGGATTCATATGTAACTAAACAAAAAGTAGTTGGCTATGATGTAGCGTATAAATACCAAGGTAACGTATTTCATACTCAACTAAATCAACATCCAGGTGATAAAATAAAAGTTAGAGTTACTGTTGATCCAGTTTAATAGTAAACTAATAATTATTACCGATCAGGACAAGAGCGTTACGCTCTTGTCCTAGTTTGAAAACCACTAGCGATTACGACTGATCTTATGACTAAAATGCGCAAAATTATATTGTTAAAGTCTCTGCTACTAATGTGCCTAATGGGCAATCAAGCGGTAGCGATAGAAAATCAATCGCATGCAAAGGGCGATTATGCGCATTATCAGAGCACGTTAGTTAAAACCCCAGTCAGAACAATAGTTAAAACACAAGTCAATTCACAAAATGCGTACCGTAGTTGGTCGTCACCCAGATTAGCGCAAAGAAGTGAGCGGCGCTCACGCAGTGACGTGATGAATGAAGTAAAAAAACGTTACGACGCTAAGGTTCTGAAAATCTCCTTAAACGCTAAAACCAGTACCTATAATGTTCGAATACTGCTTCCCAGCGGTAAGGTACGTAATGTGAAGATAAGCGCCCAAAAATAAGGCTTTTATGCGTATTCTTATTGTTGAAGACGAATTAAGTTTGCAGCAGCAGCTGGCTGACGAACTGCGAGCACAAAATTACGTTGTCGATGTTGCCAGTGATGGTGAAGAAGGTTTGTATTTTGGCAAAGAGTATCCAATTGACATGGCTATTATTGATTTAGGTTTACCTAAAATTGATGGCGTCGAGGTAATTAAACAACTGCGTCAAAGTGGCCACGCATATCCCATATTAATTCTTACTGCTCGCAACCGTTGGCAAGAGAAGGTCGAAGGCCTGGAAGCCGGTGCCGATGATTATTTAACCAAACCATTTCATTCTGAAGAACTCGCGGCGCGTATTAAAGTGCAGCTGCGCAGGTCAGTCGGCTTGGCTGACAATACCTTGGAATGCGGGCCCGTTAAAATTGATACATCATCTAAGCAAGTGTTTTTAAATGACGAGCCGCTAACCATCACCGCCTATGAGTATCGACTGTTGTCTTATTTGATGATGCACACGGGCAAAGTACTTTCTAAACGTGAATTGGTTGATCATATTTACGAAGAAGACGATGACCGCGACAGCAACACCATTGAAGTCTTTATTCGTCGTTTACGTACCAAGCTAGATCCTGAAGGTAGCTTAAAACCAATAGAGACTCAGCGTGGGCAAGGCTATCGCTTTAGACTGCCGCGCAACGCATAATCATTGGACGCAACCGAGTTAAATAATAAACCGTCGTATTCTCTACGTCGTCGCTTACTCATTTCTGCAACGCTATCGCTATTGGTGTTTTTAGGCATTATGGCCTTAGGCTTGAATAGAGCGTTTGAAAAAAGCGTCGTAAGCAATGCCGAAGACGCCTTGCGTAACCAAATACTGCTGTTGATTGCCAATGTAGATGTTATCGATGACAATTTAGTAGTCCCTGAGGTACTCTCGGAGCCACGCTTCTCGCAAACGGATTCTTCACTGTTCGCACAAATCTACGATGCTGATCACAACATGCTATGGCAGTCTCAATCATTGCTAGACCAATCGCTACCTAAACTAGATAGCCAACTCGGGCAATTTGATTTTTTTGAAGGCCTTGCATGGCCGAATAATCCGAAATTGCATTCAATGACACTCGGCGTAGAGTGGGAGACCGAAGCGGGCGACTTTCCTTTTACTGTTCAGGTTTCTGAACACGTCACGGCTTACACAAAACGCCTGGCAAGATACCAACGTCAAGTAGGGCTATGGTTAATTGTGTTGGGTGGCTTGCTACTAACACTATTGCTCTTGCTGTTAGGCTGGGCGCTCAAACCGCTTAACCGAGTTGCCAAGCAAGTGGCAGAAATAGAGCAGGGTGCAAGACGGCGTTTTGACGAAGGTTATCCGCATGAGGTAAGCCGGCTCACGCAAAACTTAAATCAATTACTCAACTCTGAAGAAAAACGCATTACGCGGCATAAAGAAGTGCTTGGTAACTTAGCACACAGTTTAAAAACACCGATCGCGGTTTTAACGGGCCTCAAGTACCATGAGGAGGTTCGAAGTGATGCATCTGAGCAGTTGAGTAATATGCAAAATATAATCGACTACCAACTGCAAAGTGCATCAGCCGTTGGGCGTCGCCGTTTTGCTAAGCCAATCAAAATAAAAGACACCACTGAGCAGTTATTAGGTTCTTTAAATAAATTGCATCAAGAAAAACAAATAAAAAGCACTATTGATATCGCCGACGATGTTCGCTTCTATGGAGATCAGGGCGACTGGATGGAACTGGTCGGCAACTTATTAGACAACGCCTACAAATGGGCTGAGAGCTCGGTCGACATTAAGGTAAGCAATCGCGCCTTAGAACAAAGCTCATCGCTTCGTTTAGCCACGCTTATTAGCGTAAGCGACGATGGCAAAGGTATCGATGACCAACTTAAGGCCACCATATTGCAAAGAGGCGTGCGATTAGACAGCCAAACACCAGGCCACGGACTAGGCTTACACATAGTCAAAGGCATTGTCGAAGCCTACGAAGGTGAAATCGCCATCAGCGATGTACAAAGCAATGCGCAGCGCAAAGGCACCCGCTTTGAAGTAGTTCTAAATTGATCTAAATAACACAAAAATAAGTGACACGCTCGATTTCACAAACATTAAATGCTCGTTTCCATTCTTCATAAATATAAGAAGTTAATAAATTCAGTCACTTAGTACAAAAATTGAGAATGGAAGTGCGCACTGCTAAGATGGGCTAATAGGAAAACTCACTTTCACACCGCAAGCAAAGTAAGGATTTAAGGAAAAAGTAATAGATAACAATAATTTAGAGGGATTTTATGAGAATGAGTCGAGTAGGAAACATGTGTTGCACACTAATAAGCTGTTACATTTACTAAGATAATTTTCGTGCTTACTCGTTTAAATCATATTACCCTTGCATCTGATGACCTTACTGAATCGATAGAGTTCTATTCATTACTAGGATTTACTCCGCAAGTACGCTGGGATAAAGGTGCTTATCTTTCTCTGAATGAATTATGGTTATGTCTTTCTAAAGGAAGTGTAGACCAAAAAAACGATTACAGTCATATAGCATTTAGTGTTGAAAGCGAAGGGTTTGAAAAAATTCGATCTTTACTTAGGACTAAAAGATTCACTGAATGGCAAGAAAATACTAGTGAGGGAAAGTCGATCTACTTTTTGGATCCAAGTGGACATAAACTAGAAGTTCATATTGGCGGCTTAGAAAGCCGCCTAACCGAACTTAGAAAAAACCCATATAATGAATTGGTGTGGTTAAGCAATGAAATGTAACAAGGCAAAACACTACCGCTTCGCTCGGATGCGTTTCACGCACCCGTGTTCGCGGCGTTACATGCACAGGAAACTATGAGCACCACGTTAAGGTTAATTGGACTTATTGGGCTGATATTATTTGGGGCACTTTTTTCGGTTACCTAT
>CAZHEL010000075.1:4108-5900 GCA_964531625.1 uncultured Gammaproteobacteria bacterium | reverse complement strand
GCTAATACTGCGTTTGGTTTTGGCGCGCATGGAGTAAACCATGCCTGATAATCTGGCTTTGCGAATAACAGTCAGGCCAAAACGCTTTTCTAGGCTTGTTATAGCGCTAGCCTCATCAACACCTTCGGCTAAGCGCAGGGTCAATTTGTTAGTAATCAATAAATCGCCACTGCCATTTTCATTAGCGAGCACTGGCATGACTTCTTCGACATTGGCATTGCCCACCCGCAGGGCATTGGCGTCAATTTTAAGACTAGAGATAAAACCAGCGTTAGGTTTGGTATTGTTATTAACTCGTACCACCGTCATATTGCCTAAGCGGTGATTTTTAAGGGTCTGTACGCGCTCACCAAAATTGGCTTTGATTTGCGCCATGGTGGCATCGGTAGCGGCACGCCGATTACGATTAGTGTTGCGCATTTTAAGAGCGTACACATCTTTTTTGCGAAAGAACTTAATCTTTTCGCCATTAGGGCGTAAATAGTAGTCACCTTGATCTAACATTTGCGCAGGAATACCGCGTTTTGCGCCTTCCATACGAATGCTTGGTGAAGAATTCTCAGATACCTGTGCAAATGCATCAAAACTAAGGCTGCTAGCCAATAACAAGGCCGCAAACGCCAGTCCTATGCGTACGCCCGCACCCAAACGGTTAGGCTGCATAAACCTTACTTTAGAACTCCTAGCTTTAGTACTAATAGCTTTAGATATCTTAGTTTGTTGTGGTTTGTCGAGCATTTTCTTACTTTTATTATTATTGTTATTTGATTGATACATTATTAAACACACACGGCATTAATATCAGCCTAAAGGTAACATATTAGATGTGAATAGATTATGGGTTAAACCTATGATTATCATATGTTTACAGTCTTTTAATCTAAGGTACAGGGACAAAAACTGCACAAATTGGTCAACATTTGTGAGGCATCGCTATATATACGGGTTACAGACATAAACCCTGTGCAAAAAAAAGCCGTGCTGATAATCAGCACGGCTTTTCTCATCGTTAGATTAGCTAGAGCTATGCGCCCGTTGCACCACCCAATATGTCCGCTAAGCCAATGACTAGCTGCACAGGATCGGCGCCCGGAACGCTTGGGCAGCTTGCTGAAATTGTAAAAGTCACTGGAGTAGCTGGCACAATATCAGCGGGATCAACACAGTCGTCTGGCGCTGAACCGGAAATTGGACCAATCCAAGTTACGCGTGGACCAGAAGTAGACGTGGCTGGGCCTAAACCATCATTACTCACTGCAACACCAGGACCTAATGGGCCTGTTGCTATTGAGGTGATTTGTATGGCCAAAGCAGGGTCATCACTGAACACATCGAAAACAGCGCCACAAGAAGTAAAGCTATCTGCGCCCGACAAAGCAGTACTTTGTAAATTGCCAACTACAATATTGGGGCATACGCTAGTTTGCGCATGTGCTGGTAGCAACACCGCGTTTACAATAGGCTTATGCCACGCTGTTACAGCACTGGCTGTCCCCAATCCCAATAAAACTTTTCTTCTGTCGTTCATGTTTTTATCCACTGAATTTTCTCTATATTTAATTCAAAAATACTAATTTTGTTTTGTCCCTGTTATTCCCAATTTTTTGCTAATTAGCAATGCGAATTCATACTATTCGATCACTTACACTCATAATTTATCAAATTAATTGCAAATCCTAAGTAAGGCGCAAATGAACCAAGCTAATGATAAACTTAAACGCCGTTACTTAGCAATTTTTTGATGTTTTATTATGTTAACTAGTTAATAAACAGCCTTGAGCTAGTTAATAAA
>CAZHEL010000075.1:0-4008 GCA_964531625.1 uncultured Gammaproteobacteria bacterium | reverse complement strand
CTAGTTAATAAACAGCCTTGAGCTAGTTAATAAAGAGCTCGGGCATGCCCAAGATAGTCCAACCTAGCAATACATCTAAGTCATCTGGGTTGGTTGTTGCATACTCTTGCTTAGCACCGGTTACCGCATCGCCCAGGCGTTCGCCATTTGCCAGTCTTGCAAACACAAGTTTGGCTAAGGCACGTTCGGCACTTGCGCTGGTTAAGGTCGTGGCGCCCATCACGGATACCGCACCCTGCTCACCTTCCATTAGGAATCGATGTCCCATGCTGTCTTCTTCAGGACTCACGTAGTACGCATTCCAACAACCCCATTGGGTGACAACTGTTGGTCTGCCAACGTTACTCAAGCCTGCTGCATCGTTGCCCGTCAATAGACCGTCAAAGCTCCATTGATTGGTCGAGCTGTGGCCAAAGAAACTGGTCAAGGTCGTGCCTTGGTTAATCTCATTGGTCAGTAAGTTTCGGGTTGGGCGTGTACCTAACTCATCCACAAATGCTGTGGTCACGTCAAAATTACCTAAGTACGTGTTCGCTATAGTTTGGGCGTCACCAGCAAAGTCGTACTGCTGGATTTCGTCAAACGTGTCGGCGACAAATAGTGCGGTACCCGCATAGTCTCGGTTTACAAAGGCTGCGCGCTTGTTCATCAACGCGGTTAACTGCGCCGTTGTTCTTACAGGTAAACGACCAATCGGCAAGTCCGGCACATTGTCGTCATCCAGATCAACGTACTTCGGGTCAACTGGCGCAAAGGTCACATTAGTACCCGTCGCCGCGTACAAGCTTGGAATAAAGCTGGTTGCGTCGTCGTTCTCAAACTGACGGTAATCATAGATATCACCGCCCACCAACATCACGTAACGCGTGCCGCGATTGTTATAGGCGTGCTCGATGTAACGCTTAATCGCGGTTGGGTCAAACACATGACCACCAAACTGAGCGTAGATCTGTTCAACGTCAACTATGTCTGCACTGCCCATCTCTGAGGCCAACTCATTGGCTAACGCTTCAAGTTGGTTATTACCCGCCTCGCCAATAAAGTCTGGATGGCTAATAATCAAGTAACGAGCAAGGCCTGAGGTAATGTTCTCCTCAGCGACTAAGGCTGCTGGTTCAGCGTTATAGGCGTTGGCAGAAACATAGTAAGTCTCTACTAGACCTGTGCCACCGAACACCACACTGCACTCAATGTTACACAGTACTACTGCATTGCTGACTTCTTCTACGTTACCGTCAGCGTCTTCTCTCAGCACCACAAAGTCCAGACTTGGGTTACCGCTGGCATCCGTCGCATTGGGCGTAAAGCCGCGTACTAAGAACTTGGTAAAGCGTGAGCTAAACGACAAGCGGTTATCTTCAGCAATAAATTGACGTGGGTATTGAACTTCCACCTCGTCAACATTCACCACATCAAGCGGCACACCAACTTGCGTTGGCAATTCTAGCGTAACCGAGTTACGACCTTCGTTAACGCTATCAAGACTCATTTCAAACGATTGAGCTGTCAAACCGTCAAAGGTTTCGTCCATAATCGACTTACCATTAAAGCTGATTCGCATACGATGATCGTTACCGCCAGGTAAATCGGTTGCGCCCCAAACGTTGACGTTCATCTTGGCTTGAGTCGAGCCGTTGTTACCACCAACTGCGACATTATCCAACTCCAAGGCAACGACTTCGCTTACCGGCTCATCAATCGAAACTAGACGCGTGGCGAACCAAGGGTCGGTCTCATCCGGAGAGGTAAACGAATAGTTAGCTTGTGGCGCAAATTTGGCGCTAGACAGATAACTAGTGGCAAAAGGTGCACGCGTTGAGATTGGCGTAGCTGCACTGCTCATGGTCACCACATCACCGCCGCTGCGCAGCGTGTAAATGTTCTCGTTGGTATATAAAGTATCAATCGACTTAGCCACAAAGCGAATGCTTGAACCGCTGCCAAAGGTATCGCCACCCAATACTTGGATGGGCACCGATTGGCCTTGATTCACGACGCTAATCTCATTGGCAGGCAGACCGCTAAGGTCTACACCGTAGTTTGCTAAGGCTTCATAGCTGACTTCGGTCACACCTTCTTCAGTAGTCGCTAGGTTCACCCAGTCGATGCTCTCTTGCGCGTGCGCGCTAGAGATCATCGCGGATAAAACCACGCTGGCCACCTGAGCAAAAGGTTTATTTAGCTGCTCAAATAAGGAACTGGTATCACCTTCCATTATCTTTTTCATATTACGCTCCGTGCGCTCTCTTTGTAGCTCTTTTCTACGAGCATCACGCTCTGCCTGTTTGGCCTCACGTTCGCCCTTCTCTGCACTCCAATCAATGCCTCGACGCTCGCCGATAGTACCGTGGGTTTCACCCAGTAGGAATGGACCATGCAATGTCTCAACACCTTCAAGGTCGACGTCACCGATTGAGAACGCAGGCGCTCTCAGTGGTGTACGGAACTCATAGTGTTGCAAGGCAATGCTGTCACCCTGACTTAGGATCAGGCTGTCGTTAACACCGACCCACTCGTCATTAATGCGCGCGTAGAGGTTAAAGCCGACGTTAGCCACTTCGGACTGGGTAGTCCAACGCAGTACCGTACCGTTTGCCTCTGGCGTGGCGGTGAACTCACCCAGGCTAATTGGCACCGTAGGTACTAAGACCGTGAACAAGGCCGAGCTAGCGTCATCTAGAACTACACCAACACCATCGACACCCGTGACCGTTGCGGTGTTTTCGAAGGCACCTAATTCGCCATCCGGAGTAAAGTCAAACTGTACTTGTATGGTACCTTGAGAACCTACTGGGAATGGATCCGTACCCACTAGCATCTCGTTAATACCAGTACCGGTATAAGCCGGATTCGGAGTCAGTGGTGTACCACTGACAAACGTTACTGAAGCATTGGATACCGTGCCATTGTTTGGCGTTGGAGTATTAACCGCTGCAATTAAGTCATCAACTAATTGAATTTCTAGAAGATCCGCTTGACCTGTATTAGTAACAACTAAGTTAAAGGTTATCGTGAAAGTACCGTCGCCATTATCTATCGGCTCACCATCAATCGTTTTCTCAAGATCGATCTGTGGATTAATCACAGGGCTCAATACAACCACCGCGTCATCGTCATCAGTCGGATCAGGCAGACCTGGAATATCCGTGCCGTCAGCCAGAGTTGGATTACCACTGGTTTCCGCAATATTGGTGGTATTAACCGCAACCTGTAGCGTGGCCGTACAAGTGGTACTGTCACCTGGCGCGAACTGCCCAGCGAGTGCTGGCGTACACGAGGTCACAGTCACGTCATCGGCTGGAACTGCAGGGGTACCCGCATCGTCCTCAACGAAGATGTTACTTAAGTAAGTATTACCGGTGTTAGTCACCACATAGGTGTAGACAACATCACCACCTAATGGAGCAATTGTAAGGTCGGTACCATCAGGCGCCGTACCGGCTGTCTTAACAATATCAATCGCTGGCGCTGGAACAAAGAAGCCAAAGTCAACCGTCATATCACCATTGGCATCCGCCGCATCGTCTTGACTGTCACCCGCTAGGGTTGGGTCAACGTCAATTGGCTCAGTGCCTGGTGCCAGTGTAATGACTGGGCTTTGGAATACGTTGCCACCCAGATCGACTGCAATGTTTGAGTCAGCCGGCGCGTTATCGTCTAATGGGGTTTGCACAGGTACTGGTAATAAGCCTGCCGGTGCTGCCACCTGAACGATGTAATCGCCTGGTGCTAAGTTGTCAAAGAAGTAGGTACCGTCTGAACCGGTAGTTTGTGATGGCACGGGTATGCCATTCACGTCTAGAACAGGGCTGCCCGTCGCTGCTTCCAATAAAGTCACAGTCGCACCCGACACTGCGCTATCAGTCGGATCTTGAACACTGTTGCCGTTCAGATCTTCAAATACCACACTACCAATACTTACTGCTTCAATCATAACTACCGCTGTATCACTATCCGTTGGATCGCTAAGTCCAGGTAGATCAGCACCCGCTGAATCCGTTGGGTTAC
>CAZHEL010000074.1:0-5908 GCA_964531625.1 uncultured Gammaproteobacteria bacterium | reverse complement strand
GAAAACATAATCCGTAGATAACGCAACATTTGCTTCAATGTCTGCTGCGTTTGTAATGCTACTGCTGGCTAAAAGCGCCAGCGCTAAACTACTTTTTGTTATTTTATTTAAGTTCATTGTTTTTGCCTCAAATTATTAAATAGTGTGTATATCTAAATTGTTAAAGGGATTAATCTTGTTAGTGTTTGATTCGCCCCTTTGGTCGAATACAAACATATTTTTATAATTATCTTTTCATATGCATATTTTCTTATCCCCGTCTTTATTGCACTTAGTTTTACACTAAATCGCGTGGGTTAAAGCGAGCGGCTTCTTCCATATCCAAGCAGGTATTAACTGCCTTAACTACGATATCGTCACAGACGTTGGGGCCAATAAATTCGCAAGCTAGCATATAAAATCCATGTGTAAGGGTTTTGCACATGTCTTCGCTAATATCACTTGGCAAATCCAAGTTAGCCATGCCGCTATTAGCCCAAGAAGTAATTACAGTAGCCGTTGATTTGTCTACCCCAGCAATACCTTCCTTACTAACTGCGCGTCTAAATTCAGTGAAGTCGTCTTTATCAACTTTACGAACATGTTGGCCGAAAACTTGTAAATAACGTTGTGTCACCATCTGTGCAGGTGACGTTTTCTTGGCTGGAGCGTTTTCAGCTCTGGACATCGTTGGTTCAATGTCGTCGTTACCAGCACCGCTAATAATTCCAGGTACTGGATCAAGCTCATCTAGTAATTTATTCGATGCTGAGTGCAGGGCTATGGTTAAGGTCTTTTTCTCTGCGCTAGTTGAGCCGAGAAAATCTACCAAAGAATTTACTATCGTCACGATGTCGAATTCATTGTGCGATAGTTCAGATTGCCAATGGTCATACGCGCGTTTAATGACCACTCGATCTTTGGTCATGCGGCGCAGGCCCGCATAAATTACTCGTTGTGATAATTGATTACTCATTTGAGTGCCCCTTAGCTGTCAGCGCGAGCGTGAGTAGTCATAAAATCGCTATAGCCAATCTCCTTGTGTTCACTAATATCCAAGCCACGTTGTTCAAACTTGGTAGACACACGAATTTGAGCTATTTTATTTAGAACCCAAAACAGTCCATATGATATTGTTACACCCCAAACAAAAGCAGCAACTACGCCAACCGTTTGAGCCACAATTCGTTCTAGATTAAAAAAGTCACCTTGGTAAAAGAAACCCACCGCGATTGTTCCCCAAGCGCCGCAAAATGCATGCACTGGAATCGCGCCCACCACATCATCAATGCGTAAACGATTAAGCAGGTTAGTACTGGTTACAACTATGATGCCACCAATAAAGCCCATGACTATGGCTGACAGCGGGCCTACAACGTCAACGCCTGCTGTTAGCGATACCAAACCGCCTAGTGCACCGTTCACAATATGCGTCATAAAGAAACCTTGACGCGTAATGGCTAACCAAGTAATGGCGCCAATAATTCCGCTAATCGCGCCAAAGTGCGTGTTTATTAAAATTTGGCCTAGATTGGAAAAGTCTTCATTCACTGAACCACCGTTAAATCCAAACCAGCCAAACCATAAGATAAACCCACCAATAGCCACAAATGGTAAGTTGTGCCCAGGGATTGAGTGCAATGTGCCTTTACGGCTGTATCGGCCAGAGCGCGGACCAATAAGTGCTAAAGCACCCAGCGCACACCAGCCCCCAATGGAGTGAACCACAGTGCCGCCCGCAGCATCATAGAAGCCAAGTGACGCTAACCAACCATTGTCATTCCATGCCCATGAACCATAAATAGGGTAGACGATAGAGGTGATAATAAAGGCGCCGCTAATATAGGGTAAAAAGCTGAAACGCTCGGCTACTGCACCCGATAGAATTGTTGCTGCTGTTGCCGCAAACATCATTTGATAGAGTAAATTCAGAGTCGCGCTATTTTCGGTATAAGCCGGTAAAAAGCTGGAGGTACCAAACCAGCCGGAGGCACTAGCTCCAAACATAATTCCATAACCGAAGATCCAGAAGCCTAAGGTACCGAGGCCGATATCACTAAAGTTTTTTAGTACGACGTTAATGGTGTTTTTAGAACGAACCATACCACCTTCAAGCATCAAGAAACCCGCTTGCATGAACAGTACTAAAATAATACAAATTCCAATCCAAAGATTGCGCATAGTTTCATTGCTCACCAATCCTACGTTGCCGTCAGCGGCAAAGCTTATATTTGGTATTAGCAATAAGCCAAGTACGGATAAAAAGACTGGTATATGTAACAACGTTTTGTTTTTATTATTATTGTTGTGAGTCATCACGAACTCCCTATTTGTTTTTATTTATTGTGGGTATTAAATTATGCGCACTAAATTGTGGCTATTAAGATTCTAAATTGATAATTACGTTTGACTTCAAGTGCCGCCAAACAATTGGAATCACATAAATTTCAACTGTTTTAGCCACTGCAATTTGATCACTGGTGCCTTTAAGTACGACTGGCACTGACAGCATAAATTGATCACCAAATTCACGTCTGGCATTACCAGAGATGGTATTGCTAACTTCACCAACTAGATCCATTAATTTATCTTCTTGGGTACTTAACACACCCAAATCATTCAATAAATGCGCTAATAAACCTTTTGGAGCGGTAAAGAAAACAGAACCTTTTTGATTGCCTGAAATGCCGATGATGCCGGTATAGTCAGACAAGTATTTGTTGATATCACTTATCAAAAATGGCGTACTAACGCTAACAGGTTCATCGCTAACCGTTTCAAAATAGTTGGTTACGCCGTCTACAAAAACTTGTAATTTTTCATTATTCACTAGACTAAATCCTCAATTAATTCTTCTACGGCATCGGCTAAATCCAGGTCTGTAAATGGCTTACATAAAAAACCATAGGCACCTAGCGTCATTGCTTTAATAAGAGTAGCTTTGTCTGCCAAGGCAGAGACCACCAAGATACGTGCTGAATCATCAATGTCTATTAGAGCTTGAATAGTTTCAATGCCATCCATAAGTGGCATAGTGATATCCAAGGTAATGATGTCAGGTTTGAATTCTTTGAATTGCTCAACCGCTTCAAGACCGTTAGCAGCTGTACCAACCAGCTCAAAGTCATTGCTTAGCGCATTGCGTATTTTTGTTCTGATGACGTCGGAGTCATCTACCACCATAAATTTCATAAAAGGTTCCCTAGCTTTTTTATTAATAGTTATTTTGCTAAATTATTGTTGTTATTTTTAAATGTCGGTTGTGTTAACCGATTGGGTAGTTGAAAAGGAATCGACAAAATTGACCTTCGGCGCTTTTAACTGAAATCTTACCGTCCAGTTTTTTTGTCATATCAAAAACTAGATCTAAGCCAACACCACGGCCGCCATCTAGACTGACTTCGCTTTTACTGGAAAAGCCTGGTAAGAAGATAAGCGTCATGGCTTCTTTAGGGCCAAAAGTATCTCGTTGTTGTTCTGAAATTAAGTGTTTATCAAAGGCTTTATCAATGATTTTTTGAGAGTTAATACCTTTGCCATCATCTTGCAAGACTAAATGGTAACGATCATCAATTTGTTTAAATTCAGCTTTGATCGTTAATGTTTCATCCTTACCTTGAGCACTACGTTGTTCAGGGGTTTCACCGCCATGCGTAATACTATTTCTAACCATCTGCACAAGCGTGCTGTTTAAGGTTTCTTTAAGGTGCTCAGGTATTTGATCATTATCTAATCCTTCACTGTGAAATTTAGCCTTTATACCGCTGCGCTCGGCAACTTTTTGAGCAAGGCGATCTAAACTTTCATGCAATGAGGTGTCAGATGAGTCAGAGCCAGATTCATCATCATTAGCCGCGGGCTCCGCATCTACGTCAACTGAATGAGTTTCCTCTGGAATATCCACTGTCGGCGCTTCAACTGCTTCGCTGGTTTGCGCAAGGCTAGAAGCTTGTATCGCTTCAATAGCAGGGGCGGCATTGCCAGAGCTGTCTATGGCATTAGCGAATTTAGCCATTAGAGATTTCATGCGCTCAAGTTCGCTGAACAAATCACGCAACTTAGTCGTTGTTGGTATCAATAGTTTGCCAGACAACTTTTTATTCTCTTTTGTTACAGTATCAATTTCATCTTCTAATGCATGCGCGGCAAATTCAAAATTATTTAGGTCTAGTGCAGCTGCATCCCCTTTTATTCTATGCACATCGCGAGAAATATCGCGTAGCTTGGAACGAATTTGTGAGTCATCGTGACCACGTGATTCCAGTCTTTCGTTGATGCCGTTAAGAGACTTCTCTGTGGAGTCAAAAAAGGTTCTCAATTGTTGATTATCGACGTGCAAAATACTCATTAATAAGTCAATTTGCGCTTCTTGTTCTTCTTTAGACTCAATCAACTGCTGCTCTAACATTACTTGCTTGGTAACGTCTGTCACAGAGCCGAGTAGGTGGCTCAATTCACCGTCTACCAAAACTCGCTTAAATTTGAAGTCTAAGTATCTGTTCTCATAGCTACCGTCACGACGGATCAAGTTAATCTCAACCTGCTTGAGCGGATTTAAATCTTCGACAAGGCGTTCTTTCACGCGGTCGCCGAATAGTAATTCGATATAGTCTCTTGCGATATTGACCGAATCTTGAGTAACGTAATCATTAATAAAGTCGAAAAAATTGCCTTCTAAGTCACGTTCTAGTTTGAACATGCCTTTTAATGATGCTGATTGTTCGATTCCTATCTCATGGTCACTGTTTAATAGAAACAAGCCCTCTGAAACGGTACCCATAATGCCTTCTGTTTCTTTTTGGGTAGATTCAACAGTTTCGTCAGTTTCCTTGATTCGAAAGAATGATGGTAAAACGACAAGAAAGTAGAGTAGAGCTGTTAAAATTGCCGCTACAACCTGTAGAGTGCGGCTTAATTTTACGCGTTTATTGGCTTTATTATTAACTTGCGTTACCAGAGTTTGCATGCTGGAGCGAGCTTGCTCTATGTCGCCACTCGAATAGGCTGAAATAACAGCACCGATAGACGATTGTTCTGGTGACAGGAATTTTTCTGACGATTTATATTCTTGGTCTTCTATCTTACCGCCCTGACGCAAGAAATTTAGACTGGATGCAATCGATGCATCGCCCGCCGGCGCTGTTTCAAGTTGTTGAGCGATGCTACTTACCGTGTGTACATAGCGCACACCATTTAACGCTTGTTGTTGCAGTGCTTGATTGATCAACAAGTACGCGATAAAGAAAACTACGATGGTTGTAACCGCGATAAATAAGCCGCGATACTTTTTTAATGTTCCTTGCAACATGTTTGAAGCCTCTTTTTTTGCCTTCTTATTATTATTAGTGGCCCTATTTTGAGCCTTATTCTTCTTATTTAATTATTTCGACCTTATTTCAACTGATGAAACTCTAACTCCTCAGCTTTTCCACTCTATCTAAAGTGGTGAAATTGCCTAAAGGGGAGGAATGATTTGTACTCCCGTCACACCAAAACTTTACTCCCTACTAATTCCAGCGCATTAACTCATATTCTGGTGCTTAATACAAACTTAAATAAGGTTTAAATCACTAAATTTAACAATAACTTAGAATGCTTTCTCTGATTCACTATTAAATGCACTATTGCGGTGCAAAAATACAGTTATTTTTGTAGTTAGCACTATTTTAGTGCAATTTTTGTAAAGTCTTAATCAGTTAAATCCCCGTACTATTGATTTTTAAAGGTTGGCACGCTTTGTGCTTTTAATTTTGTGAGTGCTTGCCTTCCAGCGAGTAAATTTCAAACTAAACAAACTCGAGAAAAAATGAAAATGACTTTTAAAAAACTAATGCCAATTGCCGCGTCATTTGCAGTTTTAGCAAACAGTGCTAGCGCAAACGCAGCAGACATCGAAGCAAATGTTGCGCTGTCTACTGATTATGTATTT
>CAZHEL010000073.1:0-6016 GCA_964531625.1 uncultured Gammaproteobacteria bacterium | reverse complement strand
CGACCCCAGCATTATGAATGCTGTGCTCTAACCAGCTGAGCTACATAGCCATTTTTGGACTTATTTGTACTTCAAACACATACTGAAGATGTGCTATTGGGTGGCGAAAAATACACTTAGCTTGGGCTTTAGTCAAGGTTGTCGGCACTACTTATTGCAGATTTACTGTTGTGTATTCGCGCGGCAAAATCCAGAACTAAAGTGTTGGCATAGAAAAGTTACTGTTTTCTCTAATGTCACTGGATGGCCAACGTTGAGTAATCGTTTTACGCCGCGTGTAGAACCGAACCGCATCTGGCCCGTAGGCGCTAAGATCGCCAAATAAAGATTGCTTCCAACCGCCAAAGCTGTGTGATGCTACTGGCACAGGCAATGGTACATTCACGCCCACCATGCCGACTTTAATCGCATCAGTAAAATAACGTGCTGCTTCTCCATCTCGAGTAAATATGCAGGTGCCGTTGCCATATTCATGTGCGTCGATTAAGTCCATGGCATCTTGCATACTGCTTACTCGTAAGACTAAAAGTACTGGACCAAATATTTCTTCTTTATAACTTTGCATGTCAGCTGTCACATTATCGATTAATGTACCACCAACAAAGAATCCATCTGCATGATCGGCAACATTGATCTTACGACCATCTACCACCACCGTAGCACCATCTTTTTCTGCGCTATCAATATACGACACAACCTTATTCTTATGTTGCTCGGTAATTAGCGGCCCAAAGTCATTATCGGCATTACTCGCTTCACCGATCTTAAGGCTCTGCATTTTTGCCGTCATTTTTTCAATAAAGGAATCGGCGGCCGCATCACCAACAGCAAGGACCACCGAGAGTGCCATACAACGCTCACCCGATGAACCATAAGCCGCGCCTACTAACTGACTAACCGCGTTATCCATATCAGCATCAGGCATTATAATTGCGTGGTTCTTAGCGCCGCCTAGTGCTTGGCAGCGTTTGCCGTTAGAAGTAGCAGTGGCATAAATGGATTTAGCAATGGCTGTTGAGCCTACAAAGCTAACCGCTTCTACGCGTTTATCGCTGAGCAATACATCAACCGCTTCTTTATCACCATTAACAATATTCATCACACCATCGGGCAAACCGGCTTGCTTTAAAAGTTGTGCGACGAACAGCGCAGCGCTGGGGTCTCGCTCTGACGGTTTTAATATAAAACAATTGCCACATACAATTGCCATTGGATACATCCACAACGGCACCATCACAGGAAAGTTAAACGGTGTGATGCCAGCGACTACGCCCAAGGGCTGCATTTCACTCCATGCGTCAATGTGGGGCCCTACGTTTTTGCTGTGCTCGCCTTTTAACAATTCAGGCGCGTAGCATGCGTACTCGACGTTCTCAATACCACGTTGTAACTCACCCGCCGCATCGTGCACGATCTTACCGTGCTCCTCACCGATTAGCTGACAAATTTTATCGACGTTGGCTTCCAGTAATTCTTTAAAGCGAAACATAACGCGCGCTCGACTTGCTGGCGAAGTGTTGCGCCATTCAGGAAAGGCTTTTTGCGCAGCGTTAATTGCTTGCTCAACCGTTTTTTTGCCAGCTAAAGATACCTGCTTAGTAACTCGCGCAGTGGCAGGATTAAAAACATCTTGAGTTCGATCGCTCGACTCAACTTTTATTTTGCCATCAATTAGATGGCCAACGATGTCTGACATATTTTTTTTCTTTTCAAAAGATTAGGTTTTCTTAGTATCGTCAACAATATTCATACTAGCAACACCACTATTGCCTAGCTCAACGGATGCAAACGGACCACCTAAGTATAGATGCTCTGGATCATGCAAATCCGATGGCTCAGTTTCCGCTAGAACTTTTTTTGCAAATTGTTCGGCGTTATCTTTGGGTCGATAACCCAAGAAAGCCGCTTTACTATTATCCACGGGGCAACGATCGTTATTGGAAATACCCCAAACAACGGTAAACTTAGTAACCGGTGTATTAATAGACTGCTCCACCAAATGAATTAAATCGTCATAGGAAAGCCAAGTGCCTAAAGCTCGGGCATTATTAACCTGAGCACAAGAAAAAATTCTCATACATACCGATTCAATACCGCGTTTATCCCAATACAAGCTGGCCAAATCTTCAGCAAAACACTTGGCCAAACCATAATAAGTGTCTGGCTTATGCGGTGCATCTAGACCGATACCGGCGGTACGATCATGCATGCCGATAGCATGGACAGAACTGGCATACACAACACGGCGCACGCCATTTCTGTGTGCGGCTTCCCATACGTTATAGGCACCCACAATATTTGAGCTTAGAATGTCATCAAACGGGGCTTCATCCCCAATAGCACCAAAGTGCACAATCATATCTGCGCCTTCGGTCACCGCCAACATGGCGTCTAGGTCAGACAAGTCAGCAGCTTGATATGTCTCGCCTGCATGAAGCTTACCAATATCTTCGACGATGTCGGTGCTTAGCAACGTGTCTGCTAATTTTGTGAGCGGCTCGCGCAAATAAGAACCTAGGCGGCCTGCCGCACCAGTGAGTACAATTTTTCTCATTGAAGTGTTACCTAATAAGTTTAGTGGTCGACTCGGCAATTCGAGTCATAGCCGTTGCTAATATGTCATCTGATGTGGCGGTCGATAATCTAAAGTACGGTGATAAACCATATGCCGAGCCCGGCACCGTCGCCACATTTGCGTCTTCTAAAATAAATTGAGCAAACTCTACATCATTGCTAATAGTATCGCCCGCTGGCGTTTTAGTACCAATGTAATCATCGCAGCCAACGAACGCATAAAAAGCACCGCGCGGTGCCTCTAAGCTCAAACCGTCTATTTTTTTAATTGCGTCGACAACCAAATTACGGCGGCGCTCAAATGCTTCTCGAAACTCAGTTACACAGTCTTGCGGACCAGTGAGAGCTTGAGCGGCGGCGGCTTGTGCAATAGAACAAGCGCCCGAAGAAATTTGCGACTGCACTTTATTCATACCAGCGATCAACTCTGGCGGCCCCGCACAATAACCAATACGCCAGCCAGTCATTGCGTAGGCTTTGGAAACACCATTTACAATCAATGTGCGTGCTCGTAACTCTGGGCAAGCAGCAGCAAATGACACGAACTTAAAATTATCAAACACAATATGCTCGTATATTTCATCCGCCATTATCATTACATGTGGATGCCGCTCAAGCACTTCGCCCAGCGCACGCAGCTGTTCTACGGTATAACTGGCGCCAGCAGGATTAGAAGGCGAATTTAAAATCACCCATTTAGATTTTGGCGTTATGGCGGCTTCAAGTTGTTCTGGAGTAATTAAGAACGCATCTTCTGCTTTACACAAAATTTCTTTAGCTTGCCCACCTAAAATTAATACCATGTCTTTATACTGACCAAAGTAAGGTGCGCAAAGTAAAACTTCTGAGTCGGCTTCTAAGCTGGCCATCAGCGCATTAAAGATAATTTGTTTAGCGCCGTTGCTCACTAGTATCTCATTCGCAGCTACATCAATTTTATTTTCTCTCGAAAATTTTTGAATCACCGCTTGCTTCATTGCCGCAGTGCCGTCATTCGGTGGGTACTTGGTTTCACCGTTGTTAGCCGCTCGATAAGCTGCTTCAATAATATGGCTAGGAGTAGCAAAGTCTGGCTCGCCTAAGCCCATATCTATTACGTCTAAGCCTTTTGCTTTAAGCTCGCGTGCTGCTTGGCTCACCCACGCAGAAGCAGATGGTTTTACGGGGTTTAATCTGGAGGACAGATAGGGAAAATCAGAGTTCATTTACGCGCTTATTTTTTTGTCAGGCCTTGTTTAACATCGGCCAATAATTGATCGGCGGCGTTAGCAAACAATGCTGTATCGGCACCACACGCAACAAAACTAAAGCCGCGATTGAATAACTTAGTAGCAAAAGCGCTGTCTAATACCAAGGTACCAACGGCAATATCATTGGCAATTAATTGATCGGCAACTGGCAATATTTTATCCCATACAGCATCGTTCATTGGTTGGCCTACTAAGCCCATGTCGGCGGCAATATCTCCGGGTCCAAAAAGTATGCCTGAAACACCATCGAGCTGAGATATTTCCTCAGCATGTGCTAAGGCACTTATGGTTTCTAATTGCAGGATAACCGTGGTTTGATTTTCTACTTCACTAACGTAGTCACTAATGCGCCCAAACTTAGTAGCGCGACTTGAACCTGCAACGCCGCGCATACCTTTTGGTGGATAACGAGTCGCTGCAACTGCCAACTTTGCTTCTTCTAGATTTTGCACCATGGGAATTAGCAAACCTGGAACACCAAGATCTAGCAAGCGCTTAATCAACACTGAATCATTCCATTGCGGACGAACGATCGCTAGGGTATTACTTGCTTCATAGACTTGCAGCTGACTCATAACAGACTGTAGATCGTTAGGTGAATGCTCCATATCAATCAATACCCAATCATAACCACTAGGGGCAATAACCTCAGCACATAAGTTGCTGCATAAACTAGACCACAAACCGATCTGGGTACGCCTCTCTTTTAAGGCTTGGGTAAATGGGTTAACAGCGAGCTTTTGCATTAGATTACCGCCTTTTCAACAAAGGGTTGATTGTTTGGAATGCGCGCATAGTCAAATGGGGTTAGATCTAAGCTGCGGTATTCACCATAAGTAATTAGTTCCGAAGTAGCTCGCCCCATGGCTGGCGCTTGTTGAAAACCATGGCCTGAAAAACCATTCACAAAAATAAAATTTTCCACTTCAGTATGAGCACCGGTAATTGCATTACGGTCAAACAGATTAAACGCGTAGTGACCCGCCCAAGAATTAATAACTTTGATTGCCTCAAACTGCGGAATACGAGCTGCGATGGCGGGCCATACTTTGTCTTGCCATAAGCTATGATCTTGTTCAAAATCATCATAATCAACCGCAGGATCAACATTTGGTGGACAACCTGCCAGATAATAAGTACCTTCAGATCGCATGTGTACGCCCGATGGATCTATGGTCAATGGTAAGTCTCGATCGAGTGGATTTTCAGCATCGAATATAAAGGTATAACGCTTACGCGGTTCAACAGGAATTTCTATGCCTGCCATGCGAGACGTCAGCACAGCTCTTGGTCCTGAAGCATTTACAACTTTGCCACAAGCAATAACTTCACCAGTACTCAAGGTTACACTCTCAACTTGAGTTCCTTGCGCGTTTTTAGTCATCGCAACAACTTCGTTACATAAATATTCTGCGCCTTTTTCACGAGCGGAACGCTTCCACCAATCAAACACGGTATTGCCATCGTAGTAACCTTCATTAACTAGGTTATGACTACCAGCTACGATGTCATCTACATTATAAAATGGATAGTCTCGTTTTATTTCTTCGGCACTCATGATCTTTGTGCCAGCACCACACTCCGCTTGAATCTTTTGCGACTCTCTTAAGGTAGCTGCAAAAGCTTCATTGTCGGCTAAGTACATATAACCATAACTTTGAAAATGAATTTTAGGTACGCGCGGGTCGTTATCAAAATAGTCCTGAAAGTTAGTCACAAAATCGGCAGCAAATTGAGATATTTTTACGTTAATCTCTCGGGAGAACTGTTGGCGCATGCAGCTATTAGTATGCGAGGTTGAAGTAAACTCATAGCTCATATCTTTTTCGACCACTAGGATAGAGCCATTAAAATCAGAATTATTACTTAAAAACCAAGCTACCGACGAACCGATTTTAGCACCACCAATAATGACTACGTCATAGCTATTTTTTGACGGGCTTTCAAATTTATTATTAGCCATTACTCTGTCTCACCTCTTTTAGCAACCGCCAGCACTTCTTCAACTTGTTGGTCGTTAAAACCATAGTCATCGCAAGCCGATTCTGCACTGATATATCCACGTGCTAAATCACGTTTTATTAGTTCCTCATCACGCTGACTCGCTTGGCCATAGCCAGCACCACCTGGAAACTCTAGTTTTACCGTTTTGCCATGAGCGACAAACTGTTTGCCCTTGGCTTTCATAATTG
>CAZHEL010000072.1:0-6288 GCA_964531625.1 uncultured Gammaproteobacteria bacterium | reverse complement strand
TACGAGAGCAACATTAAACAGACTAGAGATTAAATAAAATGGCAAGATATATAGGCCCAACTTGTAAACTGGCACGCCGTGAAGGAACTGATTTGTTTCTGAAAAGTCCGGCTCGCTCGCTAGAATCAAAATGTAAAATCGATAAAGTACCTGGTCAAAGCGCGCAATCGCGCCGTCCACGTACTACCGTTTACGGTACGCAACTACGTGAGAAGCAAAAGCTTAGACGTATTTATGGCGTACTAGAGAAAAAATTCCGTGCATATTACGCTGAAGCGGCTCGCACAAAGGGTTCGACTGGCGAGAATTTGTTAACGCTTCTAGAGTCACGTTTGGATAATGTTGTATACCGTATGGGCTTCGCCGTTACGCGCGCTGAAGCGCGTCAGTTAGTTAGCCATAAATCTATCAAGGTAAACGGTCAACTAGTCAATATTCCATCCTTTAATGTGTCGGCTGGAGACGAAATTGAGATTCGCGATAAAGCGAAAAAGCAATTGCGTATTACCGCAGCCTTAGAAATCGCTGAGCAAATTGGAATTCCAGATTGGTTGAGTGTTGATTCTTCATCGAAGAAGGGCGTATTTAAAGCGGCCCCTGAACGCAATGAATTATCAGCCGATATCGACGAATCATTAGTAGTAGCACTTTACTCTAAATAGGCTTTTTAGGCTCGCCGCTTTTAGTTTACTTAGAGTTTTAAAAAATTAGATACTTACCGAATAATTGACTTGGTTCCGCCAGAGGGCCCAAGCAACTAAATGGAGACGTAATACAATGTCAGAAACAATTGAACAGTTGCTAACGCCGCGTTTTGTGGACGTAAACACCGAAGATGGAACTCGCTCACGAGTTACTATTGAACCGCTAGAACGGGGCTTTGGTTATACCTTAGGCAACGCGTTACGCAGAATCTTATTGTCTTGCATCCCAGGCTCAGCGATTACTGACGTGAAAATGGATGGTGTGCTTCACGAATACTCTTCAATCGAAGGTGTGCAGGAAGATGTGATTGATATCTTGCTTAACCTAAAAGGCGTAGCCATTAAGAAAGAGTTTGATGAGTCTGTAACACTTACCTTGAGTTCTTCGGGTGAAGGCGTGTTAACTGCGGGTGATATTCAAACTGTTCAAGACGTTGAAATTTGTAACCCTGATCTAGTTATCGCACATTTATCTAAAGATGCTAAGTTTCATGCTGAGTTAACCGTGCGCAGTGGTCGCGGCTATCAAGTATCAGAGGCGCGAAAGAGCGATTCTGAAGACAAAGAGATTGGCTTAATGCAGCTTGACGCTACTTATAGCCCGGTATTAAAAGTGTCATATTCGGTTGATGATGCGCGTGTAGAGCAGCGAACAGACTTAGATAAATTGACCTTAAATATTGAAACAAACGGCACTATTGATCCGGAAGACGCGATTCGTAAGGCGGCTACGGCGCTTAGCCAACAAATTCAAGTATTCGTTAACCTTGAAGAAATAACAGCTGTTGCGCAAGAAGAAAAAGAACCAGAAGTCGATCCGGTCTTGCTAAGACCTGTTGATGAGTTAGAGCTAACAGTTCGTTCGGCTAACTGTTTGAAAGCAGAGAGCATCTACTACATTGGCGATCTGGTATTGCGTTCTGAAGTTGAGTTGATGAAAACGCCTAATTTGGGTAAAAAGTCACTTACCGAAATAAAAGACGTATTAGCGCAACGTGGATTGTCGCTTGGTATGCAGTTGCAAAACTGGCCGCCAGCCGCTTTACGTGTTGATTCAGACTCTTAGAAGTAAATATACGCGACAAACGTAAGTATCAAGAATAATACAATAGATAGGTTTCTGTTATGAGACATAGAAAATCCGGACGTCAGTTTAATCGTAATTCTAGCCATCGCCAGGCCATGTTCCGCAACATGATGGTGTCCTTGCTAAAGCACGAACAAATTAAAACGACAGTAGCCAAAGCCAAAGAGCTTAGAATGTTTGTTGAGCCAGTCATCACGCTGGGTAAAGACGGCACGCTTGCAAATAAGCGTAGTGCCTATGCTAAGCTCCGTGACAGAGATATTGTTGCCAAGTTGTTTGATGATATTGGCGAACGAATGAAGGATCGTCCTGGTGGTTACACTCGTATACTTAAATGCGGTAATCGGCCCGGTGATAATGCACCAATGGCCTATATTCAATTGGTAGACTTTGATCTTGAGGCGCATGCGGCATTGTTCGAAGATGATGAAGATGAATTTGAGGAAGAGGACGCTGCTTAATCCAAATTAGCCAAATTTTTCTATCAAAAAGCCTGCTAGATGCAGGCTTTTTTAATGCCATTTATCATTAATAGACAAATGTCTCCTTAATATGTTTGTGAAACAATATTTAACAAACATTCATATGTCTATTTAATTGTCGTTTATTTGTGTGTAGAATGTCTATTATCTACAAGATTGAATTAGGGAATACAAGCTGTATTGGACTAAACCTTAGTTATAGTAAGCAACTAAGGTTTCCATGATATAAAGTACACTTGTAATGCAGATTGTTAAATAAACTGGATGTGACGGATAAAGGGTTAAGGGCAAGCAATGAATATGATTGATCAGGGGTTGGCAGCAGATCGTGGATTCGTCTCGGAGCAGGATACCAATACGAACCCGTTTAATGTTAAGCATGGCGCTTTGGTGGCGTTTCAACATTTTCCTCAACCTATTTTTCTTCTTAATAGTGAAATGGAATTGGTTGAGACTAATGTCGAGGGTTCACTTGCAATTGAAAAGCATTGGGTCGGTGTGATACGTAACAAATTGCATTTTAATAATCATCAAAATACCGCGAATATAAAATGGCTTGTGAATGAGATGGTCGGCGGACCGGCACGGGTGGAGCGACTTGTTTTCCAATCGATTGACATGGTATTTCGAGCCTACACCTTAGTGCATGAACCCACTGCAGAGATTCCTTTCTTGTTATATATTCATGCTGATGATGAGGCGTCTAGCAAGAGCCGAATGGAATCTTTAAGCAATGCATTTGCTTTGACCGAGTCTGAATCTAAAGTCTTGATGCATATGGTTGAGGGACTCAAACCTAAAGAAATCGCTTATAAGGCAGGCATATCACTGGCCACGGTGCGATCACACTTGCGCACGCTTTACGCAAAAATGAATGTACGTAGCGCTAATGATGCTCTGAAACAGGCGATGCGCTTATTAATGTAATCGCGAGCGGGCTGTTTAACTAGATCGCTAGTTATTTTCCTTTAAAGAGTCCTTGATTAATGGAAGCATAAGCCGCCCTACAAATTTAGATCCTTCACGTCCGAGGTGCGATGTATCGCGGTATAGGAGTGTATTGTCAATTACCGCGTAGCAATACTGGGTATCGCATAGTTTGGAAGCCACATCAAATACTTTGATTTCGGGGTAGTCCGAAAGCACGCGTCTTACGATCTCAAAATACTGAGTTCTTTGATTCTCATAAGTTTTAATTGTCATTTTGCAGGTCACCTTGCCCGAATTAATTCGAAAGGGGCGACTTATGCAATTCTTTGGATCAAAGTCTAATATGGGATTGTCGAGCACATAGATTACCTGTTTTCCGCTTTGTTTTAAGCGCTCGAAAGTTATTCGCATCTTGTTTTCAACGATGTTTGGAACGTTTTTAATATGCAGGTTTTTCGTGTCTATAATCTCATTCCAACATGCTGAGGTAGTGAGAATAATTAGTTTAACCGCTGGGTCATTGATAGAAAAATCCAGCGCTTTATTTATTAATTGTGTTTTAGGGAATAAGAAACCAGGGGGCCTGTATTTTTCTATAATACCTGTGGAAATATCGTAAAACGGCAATGCACAACCGATCGGGAAGATTGCAGTATTTTGTTCTGAGCCTATAAAGTGAGAAATTCCATAATGTAAACGCTGCGCGTGTGAATCGCCAATCATGGCTATTTTTGGTTTGCCTTGATTTGTGAAGGCACAAGTAAAGATGTCACCTCGGCTGTTCCATTCTAGAAAAATATCCGCACAATGATCTTCAAAACTAGGGTATTGTTGCTCCCAATCCTTAACTTCTTGAACGCTTGCTCCCAACCGTGACGTTAGCTCGCGTTTATGCACCATGATTCCTAAGCCGCCTATGCAAAACATTATCATCACCAAACCCGTAGTCCAAAGCCGTTGATAGTTGCCTTGACGAATAGGCTTTTCGATCACTTTATAAGTTAGGGTTGCGAGCACGAAGCTAAAAGAGATCAAGACTAGCCGATATGTGGCAGAAAGCGGTTCAGACTCAATGATTCGAGCAAAGGATAGTAAAGGCCAGTGCCATAGATAAAGCGGGTAACTAATTAATCCTACAAAGACCACTAGCCTATTACTAAGCAAATGGCGATTTATCCATGAGGTTTGCCCAGCGTAGATTATTAGTACGGTACCTAATACAGGAACTATGGCGCGCCATCCTGGGTAATGGTGATGTTTTTCGAAAACCAGTGTAGATATCATAATTAGACCTAAGCCTAGGCATGACAATGTGGTTTTGCTAAGTGTGGTTTTGCTAAGAGAGTAGCTAGATCTATCTAATTCTCTGACCGGGCCGTTAGCCTCGTCACCTTTTTGGGCAAGGGTCGTCGAACTGAGAGCTAAGGATGCCAATATAGCACCTGCCATGAGTTCCCAAATACGCGTGTGTGGGAAATAAAAAGTCTCTATTGGGGCTATGCGCACTGAACTCAAGTTTATTGTTAGCGAGCCTATTGCAATCAATACTGCCAGCGTAGATAAACTTAAACCCATACGCCAAGTAAGCCAAGCTATGATTGGAAACACGAGATAAAACTGTTCCTCGATGGCTAATGACCATAGGTGCAGTAGGGGTTTTAATTCACTACTGGTATCGAAGTAGCCCGCTTCGCCCCAGAGGATGAAGTTTTGAAAAAAACCTACACCTGCTGCAGCATGTTTACCTAATATTTTGTATTCATCAGCGTCTAAGGCTAACCAACCAAACATAAGCGTGGCCAATAATATCAAACTTAATGCAGGAAATATTCTACGTACTCGTCGGGCATAAAAATCTAACAATGAGAAATTTTGCTCGCTTATTTTGCGAAATATTATCGATGAAATAAGAAATCCAGAAATGACAAAAAACACATCCACACCGATAAAGCCGCCGGGCAATCTATTCGGGAATGCATGAAATAGGACTACCGGTACAATTGCCAGCGCCCGTAAGCCGTCAATATCGGCTCGGTATTTGAAACTATCCACGCGTGACCGCGCTTGTTCGAGAAGATGAATTCACAGTGAGACCTCACTTAAAACTACGTCAGCTGTGTATGCAGGCACGCAAGTATAATGGTTTATGTTTTAGATGACACTACTCTGATGTCGAAGCAACAAAAATACTAACAGAAAGTTATATGCAGCTAGATACGGGTAGGCGGATATAAGCTATGCGAACTAGACTGAGACTGGGTTAAAAGGATGCTATTAAAGGGGCGAGTTGAAGTGTCCGGTGAACTCAGTAATCGAAGGTGATTGGGTGAAGTAATAAACCATGGGGTTAGAAGAGTATTTATATAAAAGAGTTAGAAAAGAATTTACATAAAGAGAAGGGGGGTTAGAAGAATATTCACATACAGAGGACTGAGGCTTGCCTATGATTGCGGACCATTCACAATCATAGGCAAACGTTAAGTCCCTTTCTCCTCAATATTTGAGATAAGCGCCTGTTTACGAAAAGCTAGATTTATTTGATTCAGTTCTTCCTTAAACTCAAGTTATTCCTTTTGAACCTATCAACCCTAGGCCCTCTCATGGAGAATACCCCACTTAAGAACAAATCAATCTATTGCTTTCAACCCGTAAATCAGTAGAAGCTTAACTCTACCCTTAGTTGTGTTCCTGATCATTGGGAACACATTAACTATGAAGCAATTATTACATTAAGTTAACGCACAATCAAGTGATTTGAATGAAAATTCATCTAAATCATCCAGTTGGATGATCTGTATTGATGGTCAAAATTGATTATACTTTATTAGTGAAATTTAGTAATTGAAACACGAATTAAAACAGCAAGATACAAACACTTCTTGAATTTTAATTTTAGAGTGGTATTGCTTCAGAGTTGAAATAAGCTATTTTCAGGCTACAAAATTTAATAAATCTACGGTTTTTGATGTGATTCGTAATAAATTATTTTTCTAATTTTTAGGATAATAGTCGTCATTTAACAAATTTTATTAAAAATAACGATATAAATTTGCAATATTTGACTAAAATTTAAGCGATTTTCTCG
>CAZHEL010000071.1:0-6467 GCA_964531625.1 uncultured Gammaproteobacteria bacterium | reverse complement strand
GAATGCCAAGCGTTGTATAAAACAAGGCAAAACCAAAGCCAGTGAGTATGCCAAATTGAAAATTACTTAAACCAAACTCGTCAATAATTGGCCGACCGATAACACTAATAAGAATACGGTCAAGAAAATTGATGATGTAGACGGCGGTTAAGGAAATCAATACATAACTTCGATATCCAAAACTGCCAAAGCTTTCGCCGGTATTCTGTGTGCTATTTGTTGCTAAACTCATTGTTATTCTCTATTCAATATCAGCCATACATGATTAGCAGATTAGTGCGCGGGTGAACAAAAAATTATCCCGCAGACTCGTCTTGAGTCTCTGGATCGATACCCAGTTCTTTTAAAACAGACGCCGTGTGTTCGCCAATATGCGGAGCGGGCTGAATCTCTTTTTCTGGCAAGTTATGGAATCGAACCGGAGGCTGTATCTCCCAATAATCACCTTCAGTAGAATGCTTACGCTTAGTAAAGAAATCAGTTGCTTTTAAATGTGGATCATCGTGTAAATCGTCGAAAGAATTCGCTTGTGCCCCTGGCACTTGAGCATCGTCAAACACCTTGGCCCAATGCGCAGTTGTGTTGGTAGCAAAATAAGGTCGAATCCGTTCATGCATGTACTGGGCGTTATAGAAACGTTTTTTGCGATCGTTGAGCTTCTCATCTTCTAGCTCCTTACTCGCGCCTACTGCTTCGAACGCTTTAATCCACCGGCCGTCGGTATACGGAGCAATCATAAACCAGCCATCTTTAGTTTTCATGGGCTGCAAGGTTTTATCAAACGAGCGTTTAAAACCAAAATCATCTACTGCCGGCTCAAACACGGCACCATCAAAATGATCTTCTAATAGAAAAGAGGTAGCGCATTCAAACATAGGCACTTCGACAAACACCGCTTCAGAACTTTTGTCGCGCTCACGCAATGCCCCAAGCACCGCATAAACCGCGTGTAAGGCGGCTACTTTATCTACAATCATGGTTGGCAGACATCTAGGCTGCTCATCACCTTCTAAGCGAGGAATCAGGCTAGTCATGCCGGATAAGCTTTGAATAATATCGTCAAATGCCGGCTTGCCTGCATAAGGCCCATCCGAACCAAAACCAGTCAGATGCACATACACAATATCTGGCTTAATGGCTTTAACTTCGTCGAAGGTCAAATTCAAACGTTTTATGCTGCTCTCACGCACATTATGAATAAATACATCGCTGGTCTCGATAAGCTTACGCGTGGCCTCTTTGCCCATATCACTTTTTTGATCTAAGGCGACTGAGCGCTTACCACGATTAATGGTCATATGCATGGGGCCCATGCCTCGAGTATTTGCTGGCTTGCCGCCGTAACGCATCATGTCGCCCTGTGGCGGCTCGAGTTTAATCACATCAGCCCCCATGTCGGCAAGCGTTTGCGTGCAGTACGGACCAAACATTACTGTGGTCATATCAGTAATTTTGATATCAGACAAAATCGTAGCAGCTGGCATTTCTATAAGATCCTCGTTATTACAATCGCACTTGATGCAAAAGTTCTAGATAAGTCATTTTGTACGGCATAGGCTAAGAGTTAATAATGCAATTTAGATACTGGCTATTTTTCAGCCTCTAGACCTAGCTCATTTAATACGTCTTCAGTGTCTTCGCCTATGTGTCTCGCATGACTGATTTCCTTTTCAGGAATACCTTTGAAGCGAATCGGCGGTTGCATTTCCCAATAACTTCCCTCGGTGGGATGTTCGCGTTTTTGAAAAAACTTAGCGGCCCGCAGATGGGGGTCGTTTTGCAAATCTTCAAGCTCATGAACAGGCGCCACGGGGATGTCATTTTTGCTAAACAATTCGAGCCAGTAAGCGGTCGTATTTGAGTCGATATAGGTTTCCATACGTTGTTGCATATACTGGCGGTTAGCTCTTCGTACTTTTGGGTTGTTAACTCGGTCGTCTTCTAACTCCTCAGGTGCGCCTAGTAAATCAAATGTGCGTACCCAGCGATCATCGGTGTAAGGTGCAATAATGATCCAACCATCGGCTGTTTTAATGGGATTGCGCGTAGGGTCAAGTTGGCGCTCATAGCCAATCTCGCCGGTAGGTGGATCAAAAGTTGCGTCTTCAAGATGGTCTTCCAATACAAAATTGGTAACGCACTCAAACATCGGCACCTCAACGTGAACCGCTTCTCCTGTTTTATCGCGCCTCAATAAGGCAGCCAAGGTTGCATGAACAGCGTGTAGCCCCCCTACTTTATCGGCAACAGCCATAGGGAAAAAACTTGGGTTTTGTTCGCTATCAACACGCGGCAGTAAACTGGTAATACCTGAATAGCCTTGAATCAGATCATCATAAGCCGGCCGACCTGAATACTCACCGTCAGTACCAAAACCTAAACAATGAACATAGACGATGTCTTTCTTAATCTCTTTGACCTCTTCAAAGCTTAGGCCTAAGCGTTGCAATGCATCGGGGCGTATATTGTGAATAAACACATCGCTATTCTGAATTAAGCGACGGGTCGCTTCTTTACCCAGTTCTGATTTTAAATCCCAAACGACAGAACGCTTGCCACGATTCACCGTCATGTGCATGGGCCCCATTAAAGGTGTTTTGGCAGAGGTACCAATATTTCTAGCAATATCACCCACCTTGGGCTCAATCTTGACCACTTCTGCCCCCATATCGGCTAAAGTTTGAGTGCAATATGGGCCAAACAGAATCGATGTCATGTCGGCAATTTTTATATCGGTAAGTAATGATGCTGCTGGCATAGTGTGTCTTAATCTATTGCTGTGGGTTAACTAGAGCAGTTCAAATGGGCGCTATGATTCACCCTCAAATTTGAGTTACAAAACTACCATTTACAGAGCATCAATTCAATATATTGAATTATCATTCACAATATTGAATTTTGGGCGTCGGCCAAATAGAATGTTCTTTAGCAAAGTAACTGTGTCAAAATACCCATCAACAGTTCGATTTGGCTTATGGTGATGAGCACCAACCCTATTGATTGCAAACAAAATATAAGATTTAAATATGAAACAAAAAGTGAACGCAATCGCAAATGGCTATGCAATCCTGAAACTGCTCGCCAATCAAAGCAGTTCTCTGGGTGTCACTAGTATCGCCAAAGAAACAGGAATTAGCCCAAGTTCGTCCTTTAATATTCTTAGAACCTTAGTGAACCTCAACCTTGCGGTATTTGACGAGAAGACCAAAAGATACGGCTTGGGCCCGGAGATTTTTGAACTCGCGCGTAATGGCCTATCACACGACACCCTGTTGGCAACCGCACAACCATTACTTACCAAACTGGCACAAAAACATAATGCCGCGCTGGGTCTTTGGGACATTGGTGATCAGAACGAGGCCGTTTTGATCGCAATGGGTGAGAATTCATCACCTGCTCGGCTTTCACTTCGCATCGGTTCAAGCCAGCCTATTGGCGCAGGTGCCACCGGTAAAGCAAATTTATCAATGGAAGATCACGACAAGACTTGGTTAAAATCTAAGTTCGCTGAAGTTGAATGGCAAGGTGATTTAGCGTTTAAAGAATACTTAAACGATATCGATCAGGCGCGTAAAAATGGTTATGCCCTTGATAGAGACAATTATTATCTAGGCATTTCCACTGTTTCAAGCGCATTTGATAATGCTAAAACAGGCAGAAGGTATTGTCTTACCGCGGTTCTTTTATCCGGCGCCCATGACCTTAATTCAATGGCCGCAGTAGGCCACGATCTACGGTCTGAAGCACAAAGATTACAAAACCTGTTTTAGCACCTTTCTTTTTGAAGCCTTTAATATTCAAAGAATTTAATTGTTTAGAGATTTTTATTGCCGCTTCACCTTGATTGCTGCTGCCGCTTTATTGCCGCTGGCGCTTGGCATTTTCCTGCGCAGCATCGACCACATAAGCTCTAATATTGGCGACCTGCTCTGCACTCAATACGGATTCAAACCCTGCCATGCCCTTGCTGGCAAACACACCCTTGGATACCACTTGGTCCCAAAGCTCAGCGTCATGCAGTACGCCACCGTAGCGAATATCTTGAATTAAACCACCGCCGATTGCTTGAGGGCCATGGCAGGTGGCGCAGTATTGATTGTAAAGCGGTTTGCCAGCCGCAATCTGTTCCACTGTCGCGGTTTGTTTAGGCGGGGCAACAAATTGTTCTTGATAAGGTTCACTACTGGGTAATTGAAGTTCGCCACCCAGCTTAAAAACCAACACTCGACTGTGATTTCTGACGTCAGCATAGACTTTACTAAAGTCACCATGCCCTAAACCAAACACACCGCCCCAACCGACTACGATAGCGATGTATTGCTCTCCATCAATAGCATAACTTACTGGTGCGGCGATGATGCCTGTGTTGGCAGCAAAGCGCCACCTTAACTCTCCGTCGCGGGCATTAAACGCATTAAATTGGCCCTTGGCCGTTCCTTGGAATACCAAACCACCTGCCGTCGACAAAGTGCCACCGTTGGAAACTCCGGCGTGCTTGTATTTCCAAACAGGAACTTGGGTTATAGGATTCCATGCAAGCAAATGGCCTTGCATTGATGCCACGATGGCATCAATAGATGCTTTGTCTGTCGGTGGCTCCAGACCCTCGGTATTTAACCCTAGATTCCAGGCTTGATTCAAAGATGAAAAATCGGTGTCGCTTAACATGGGGAAAACAGTTTCCTGAATAGGGATGTATACCAAGCCTGTTTGTGGGCTATATGACATTGAATGCCAGTTGTGTGCTCCAGCAGGGCCTGGCGTCACCGCAAATAAGTCGCCAGTTTGATCATAACGTGCTTCAGGGTTGGGAATAGGCCGACCATCATCACCCATACCCAATGCCCAATTCATGTTGGCAAATGCCTTGCCAGAAATAAATTCACCGGTGGCTCTGTCCAACACATAAAAAAAACCATTTTTTGGTGCTTGCATCAGCACCTTGCGGGTCTCACCATTAATCTCAAGGTCAGCCAGTGTAATTTGTTGTGTTGCCGTATAGTCCCATGTCTCGCCGGGTGTGGTTTGATAATGCCAAACGTACTCACCCGTATCTGGGCGAAGAGCCACAATTGAGGACAAAAATAAATTGTCGCCACCTTGCGGGCTTCTTATCGACTGATTCCATGGCGAGCCATTACCAACGCCTATATAAAGAAGATCGAGTTCTGGATCAAAGGCCATCGAATCCCAAACGGTACCGCCGCCGCCTAACTTCCACCACTCGCCGGTCCATGTATCTGCGGCCAGCTTCATGGCCTCACTTTCATACCCAATGGCCGGATCACCTGGCACAGTATAGAAACGCCACGCCATGTCACCGCTAATAACATCATAGGCGCTGACGTAACCACGCACTCCATACTCAGCACCACCGTTACCAATGACTACCTTGCCTTTAACTACCCTAGGTGCACCGGTAATGGTGTAGGGTTTAGTTTTATCGATGGTAAGAATTTTCCAGTTCTCGGCGCCAGTTTGAGCGTCGAGCGCAACTAAGTATCCATCTAGGGTGCCAACAAATATTTGACCATCCCAAAAAGCGACACCACGATTTACCACATCACAACAGGCATTGACCGCCCAGGCACGGTCGACCTTTGGATCATATTTCCATAATAATTCACCTGTTTTAGCATCAAGCGCTTTAACCATACTCCAGGCGGTTGATACATACATTTTGCCGTCTACGACGATCGGCGTCGCCTCTTGACCACGTTGTGTGTCTAGGTCAAAAAACCAATCCAAACCTAAGTCATCTATATTACTAGTATCGATTTGTTTGAGCGGGCTGAATCTCTGCTCTTTATAGGTTCTGCCGTGGCTTAACCAGTTGTGTGATTCAGACGCAGCCTGATTGAGTCGTTTATATATCGTGGGGCTACCTTGCTTTGCCGTCATTACCTTATTATCCAGCGAAGCTGCATCTTCGGCTTGCTGATCATTTTCACACGCTGCGATGGATAATCCCAAAATACAAAGAAGCACTTTCTTACCAATATCAATCATCTTTCAGAACCTTAGTTTTCAATAGATTGTACACACATAGGAATAACAAAAAAAAAGCCCTACGCCGTAACAGCGTAGGGCTTAGATTGCCTAATATTGGGTCTCCCCTCTAATATTAAAAGTCGTATCGAACAGTCACACCGTATTGTCTAGGCGGTGCAACTGTACGCTGAGATAAGCCGCCAAAAACTTCCAAGGCAAAACCAGCAGAGAAATACTCTTCGTCAGTGAGGTTTTTAGACCATATGGCTACATTTAATGAATCACCGATTTGAAAATCAAGCGTGGCATTAACAACGTCAATTGCATCCACAACCCCAAAATCATCTTCTTCGCCTATCATTACTCCAGCGGCTTGAAGATTCGCAGCATTAGAATTAACCAAGTCAATAACTGCTGGTGAAGCCAATATTTGTTCATCAAGATAAGTATAACTTAACTGAAAACCACCGCGTGTA
>CAZHEL010000070.1:0-6534 GCA_964531625.1 uncultured Gammaproteobacteria bacterium | reverse complement strand
CATTGTCTAAATCGTCAACCGTAGAACAGCTTAAGGTTTCGCTTGTACTTAAATCTACCATGCACGCCGCCTGGCAAGTGCCTTGCGTATCATCGGAAAAGTCAATTCTGGCAAGAACACCAAATAGCCCTCGGCCGCCAGCAAGTGAACCAGTATTAATGTCTAAGGTATTCGAGATGCCACTGAGACTCGACAGACTCAAACCATTGGTCTCGGCGCTCCACTCATACTCAAGCCCTCTAATGGCGGAATTTGATTCCACAATCATACTGACTGGTACACGCAAGCGGCTACCAGTGGCAGAAATCGAGCCCGCATTAATATTACATACGGATGGATTTTCTATTATTTCTGGTAGCTCTTGTACATCTATTTCAAACGTTTCACAGCTTTCTGCGCCGTCGTCATCTTGCAAGCACAATTCAACCGAGTACATGCCCGCCAAGGTGTATGTATGTATACCAAATACCGTGCCCGTCATCCCATCTACATTGCCCGCCGGCCCCATTGGCAACTCGGCAATCGGCAAATCAGTGTCGATAGTTCCATCGCCCCAATTTATGCTCGCCGTGTGCGTATCGGCCGAACCAGGATCAGTAAAAACGGCCGACATTTCAAAGCTCGAATCAATGAATGTTTCAAATTCAGCTGAGTTCGCACTTTTAAAACTGGCTACTCGGGCACTCATGGTCATGGCTTGTGACGCCGCGGACATAACCGTACCTACCAAGATATCGCCCAATGCTGGGTCTTGGTTAGTTACTGTGACTTCAAATGTATCCGTTAAGGTTTCACCAAATACTGGCTCTACTGAGAGTGTAACGGTATAGACACCGTCATCAGCATATACGTGAGCCGGCGTAGCACCACCTTCTTCATTAAAATTAGTTCGCGCATCGGTGCCATCACCCCAATCAATGTTGAGGATACCTTTGGTATTAATCGCATGCGCCAAGCCGGCGATATTACCGTCCAATAACTCGCCCTCTTTTATACTGACGTCCGAGCGCGCTACTAATTGTGGAATACCTGCGTGGATACCTTCAATAAGCAAAGACGCTTCATTACCCGCTACATCTCTGGCAGCCGTTGCCAGCTGCATATCGAGGCCGGCTTGATTAATCTGAAAAGGTTCGGGGCACATCTCGACGCCCGATAACGCGTCTGTACAAGTAAATGAAACAGTTACCGGCAAGGCGCGCACACCATCGGCATTGGCGGCTGGTGTTACTACCGGTGTTATGATTGGGGGTGTACCGTCAATTCTAATAATATTAGTTAAACTTGTAATATTGCCCGCATTGTCTATTGCCTCAACTGTCACTGCTTCACCTGCCGTTTCTCCAACATTGACGGTGTCTGGTGTTGGGCAAGTCGCTATGCCTGATAAGGCATCGTCGCAAACATAAGATAAGTTCACCAAACTGTTATACCAGCCTGACGGCGGTAATTCTGGGTCCGACTCGAACGCTATCTGCGGCGGCGTTTTATCAATATTAATATTGTCGACGTCTATGGAAACAGTATTACCTGCCAAATCACGTGCTTGACCACTCACACTTTGACCACTGCCTTCAGCACTAACTACTATCGCCTCAGAGCAAGTAGCAATACCCGAAGTTTCATCATCACACGAAAATTCGATAGTAGTATCCGCGTTACTCCACCCACCTACACCTAGTGGCATATCTGCAGTAAAGGTAATCGTCGGCGCAGTGGTATCAACCTTTAATACCACAGTGTCATCATTCACATGTCCCGCATTGTCTCTCGTCGTACCATTGCGAACGACTTCGACGGAATCCTCACTAAGAATTTCAGGCGCGGTACATTCCGCAATACCTGAAGTGACATCACTGCAATTAAAGTTAATGGTCGGAAACGATGTATACCAATCGTTATCGCCTAATGTTCCAACTATTTGAGGCTCAATGAGAGGGTCTGTTGTATCACGCCTGATTGTCGCGCTGGCCACACCAGCATCATCTGCCAAACTCATTGCGCTGCAATTGAAATCTTGACCCACAGAATCCACGCTAAGTGTTTGCATCTCACAACCTGTAGTACTTTCTATCATCGAATCAGCATCGGCGATAACCCAGTCTAGTTGCACATCAGAAATATACCAGTCGTCGTCTCCCAATTCACCGCTTAGCATTGGCGCTACTGTCGGTGGTGTTACATCCACACCGCAAACAGATTCAAAAGGCTCTGCAGAGTCAAGGTTGACCTCTCTCTGATTGTCCGAGGCATTTGGATCTATATTAGAAAGCGACGCCACTAAACCCGAAGCCAGCATTGGCGTGCTTGAGAATGGATCATTTAGGACATTGCAATTCACCTCTGCCCTGATCGTCACCAAACGACTCTCGCCAGCAGGGATAGTCCCTAACTCACAATCCACAACACCTGGCGCAATTTCATCACAACCTTGTTGCACAATAACTGCACCGAGCAAACCCAGTGCTCGTGTGTCACCAATAAACGCGGTGGATCCTTGAAGATCAATAGCATTTGGTAAACCATAACCAGTCTCTGGGCCAGGCGGTCGAGTGAATTGCTGTTCTAATTGCCAGCGAGCGTCATCGCTATCAAAGCCATAAACTTCGGCGTTTAAACCAAACAATTCTGAAACGATAAAACGGTCTTGATCAAGACGTATATTTTGCATACCAATACCAATCGCTTGATTATTCCCTAGCTGCGCAAAGTCACCGACTGAATTGCGACTAAACTCCAATAACAATCTTTGTTCTGGATTAATCTCAGGGTTACCGAATAGACCATTAGATGCCAGTACTAATAGCCTGTCGCCATCCACATCAAAGGCCGGTGCCACCATACCCATAAAACTATTTTGTTGGCCAGACCCTAACACTGGATCAAAACCTGGCAATGGTTCTAAATCTGTATCATCCGATGTCAATATCTGCTGCACAGACCACGCTTGCGTAATTTCATCCTGCGCGTAAATTTCAAGAACACCATTGACTCCATTAAATGGATCGACGAACCCTTGTGAGTCTCGATCCAACTGAGCAACGTAAACCAAACCGTTATCGACCTCTACCTGCGCACCAAAAAATCGATTTTCAGAGCCGGCTCTGGTATTTGGTAAGTGCGCTTCAAACCGCCAAATACCATCCGTTGTATCTAAACGATAGATATGCGCGGCACCCTCTTGATTCGCGCCTTCACCGGGCGCGCCAATAACGAGCAGATCGCCATCCATGGCCAATGCTTCTCCAAATAAACTCGATTCACGCCCAGTTTCAAATTCAATCAGCTCTTCAGCCCAAGTATCATCCAGCTGATTAGTGGGCGAGCCATTATCATCGCGACGATATATTTTGACGGCTTGCTCTGTGATGGGCGTATTCGGACCAGCTCCGCCGACACTACCAAATACCAACCGGTCTTGATTCGCAGATAAAACCACTTGCCGTGGCTGCGACGCTTCCAATGCCAATGTTTCTTGCCAACCATCAAGGGTGCGTTGAAATACAAACACGTCCTCCTCAGACCCTACTAGCATGGTGGTGCCTTTAACATCAATAGCACTACCAAACTCTCGACTATCACTAGCTAGGTTTGGCAATACTCTGTCGGCACCACCGCCTTCAGCACTGTTGCTGCTCCCAATTAGGCTCATTTGCAGATCGTTAGCAACCCGCGGTAAATTGAATGTCATCATTGTGTCATCAACGACATCGGCACCGGTATTAGTGACTGCCACCGAGTAATTAAAAACCTCTCCTACCGAAGCAACACCGTCTACCCGCGTCAAACTAGTAATTTCTAATGCGAGATTTGAATCGGTCAGCACAATTTCATCAAAATCCGCACAACTCTCTGCCCCATCGTCATCGGCGACGCAGATCTTGGGTATATATGTGCCTGCTGCACTATAACTATGCGATAAGCGATCGAGAAAAGTACCACCTTTACCATTACTATTGCCACGCGGGCCTCGAGGAGGTGTGGTGTTAAAAGTAATAGGTTCGATTACGTCGTCACCCCAATCAATAAATCCGGTGTGCGTATCGCCCACACCCAAATCATTAAAGCGAGAACCGATGGTGGCATCGACTATCAGTTCACCATCAATAAGATTGGGCGCTATATCGGTAAAAGCTTCAATGGTTGGTTGCGCGTTTGCCACCGTAATATCTTGCTCTAAACAGGTTTGAGCCCGATCTGAGTCTGTTAGACAAAGCCTGACTGAATAATCCCCATTATCGGCATATACATAATTAATGTTAGCGCTTCCGCTAGCGTCTCTAAGCCGCAGAACAGACGTTGAACCATCGCCCCAATCTACATCAATATTGACCCTATCTCCAACGCCCGGATCAAACCACTCGATTCGACCGATAGTTTGACCCTCAACGGTGTCCTCAATATTATGAGAAACGATCTCGGGTGCTACATTATTCACGATTACATTCTGATAGGCGGTGTCTATCATCTGCCGCTCAATTCCATCATCGAGCATCAGTGAAACAAGGTAGTTACCATTTTGTATAAAGACAAGGTCTTCTACTGCGGCTTCACTTTGTTCAAACTCTAATTCTTCCTCATCAAAAAGCCATACTCGAGGAGCATTATTAAAAACCCAACTTGCCGTTAATGGATCACCTTCTTGATCTGTGCTGTCAGTAGAATCAAAGCGAATAGAGTCACCCTCATTGATAACGATATTGTCGCCGACAATGTCATTCGATTTTATAATAGGTACTGGCGCAACATTAGCATTATAGTAAACACTGCGACCTGCTGTGTTGTCGCTAAAACCAGCTAGCGCCCATGGAGCACTAGTATTAAGGTTCGCTGAAGCCGACGTAATGGGCACGCTTTCCTCCAGCAGTGGCCCTACTCGGATATTCGCATCAGGCGAACTTACGGTAAATCCGCAGCAACAAGACCTTGGAATTGTCCCCAAAATACCGAGGTCGATTTCTGGGACACAAATTTCCGGAGATCTTAGTAGAACTCGCCCTCTAATGAATAGTTCGACCTCTAATACTTCAACCTCTAGTGCGTTGCTTGCGCCAATGCTGGTTTGATTACTAAACTCGTTGTCCATTCTGCGTGTAACGCGAAGTTCAACAGGTTCTATTGTGTCACCTACTGGGCGCACATTTATTTTATCACCTGCTCTCACGACGATTCGGTTTGAGAACCCACGACTAACCTCCTCTTCAACTCCTGAGTCTCGTGACTGACGAGTAATAAAATAATTTAGTTGTGCATCCGATTCAAAAATATAAATAGGCTTTGGACGAAACGTAAATGTTTGATCAAAAGCTAAATTTGTTACGTAGTCCAAATCAATGGTCGTGTAATCAAAACCAAGATCGCCAAGAACTGACGTAAGAAAACCTGCTGATCTGCCGAACCGATCAGTAATAAGCGATGACAAAGTTATTGTGTCACCAAATAATTGACCGCAACCAAACGGGGAAACGCCAGTTCGTCGACCAATATCACAAAAGATGGATGCCCATTGATCGATATCAATTTCTAAGGTTAAGAAATTACTCTCGTTACCTGAAACAAAATGCCAAGGATAATCTGAATAAAACTCTGGAGAATTCCTTGCAAAACGCAGATCAAGTTCCGGCGCGGTTGCTCTAAAACTGGGTGCACCAAAACAGCCACTAATACCGGTTTGCTCACCAATAAAACTGGATTCAGACAACGCTAGTTGGCTAGGCCTACAATTATTTTCGCCACCATCTTGGTCAAGAAAACTAAGGCCACCAGGACCAAACTCTACCAGCGTTGGTAAATCAGGCAAATCGATATCAGGGAGACCTATGGCTGGCAGACTTATCTCAGGAAAATTCAGATTAAATACTGGCAGCGTTGGTGTATCAAAACTAAAGCCTAGACTAGGAATATTCAGACATTCGAAAAAGCAAACTTCAGATGCAACGCTCATGCCTAAGTTCATATTGCCTTCAAACTTCATGTTGATACTAGGGCGAGCCGTTCTGATAATAGCGTCCCGCTCTGGGAAGGCCGCCGTGTCTATCTCTAGATACTGAGTTGGAAGATAAGTATCTTCGTCTTGCCAGCGATACGTAAAACGAGTAGCTGACTCTACCGCTAATGAGCCTGTGCTTATGTCTGACAGCACAATATCAAAACCAATACCACCGTGACTACTCGCACTTATGCCACCGCCAAAGTTTCCGAAAGGAGATATGTTTCGCTTGCTTCGCGCACTAAAGCCTTCATCCCAATCAAACCCCAAAACACGTACCGAAACATCATCAGGGCTGGCTTCGCCCGGCCCCCACATAGATTGATTGGTGGTTTCAAAAATAATGACTTCATCACTGACTTGCTGTGCCCACGCCGATGAAGCAAGGCAACAACTAATCGATAAACATAAAAGAAAGTGCAATAGAGGTTTGTTATACGAGCAATTTAATTTCAACATTTTTATTCCCCAGGCAAATCTAGCTCGCAATTACAATCTGTGCCAGAACTGGTCTCAATCGTTTCTGCAAGACAAAGCTCGGCATC
>CAZHEL010000069.1:0-6620 GCA_964531625.1 uncultured Gammaproteobacteria bacterium | reverse complement strand
TCCCTGATAGCTCAGTTGGTAGAGCAAATGACTGTTAATCATTGGGTCGCTGGTTCGAGTCCAGCTCAGGGAGCCATTCAACTTTTCATTTAGATCAATAGTTCATAAGGATTTTTAGGTTTATTGATTTTTTGTAAATACCTCAAGAAAATCATTCATTGGGTACAATTCTGGGACACTTCGGAATTTTTGAGGTGCATTATGGCTGCTATCACTATTTGAGAGTCGTCATTCTGCGAGTTAACAAGGCAGACCCCAAAGTAAAAATTAGACTGGAAATTCTGCACGCAAGGTATCGCGCGCAAACGAAAAATCTCGTCACGCCTTCAGCCATTAGCAAGATAAATAGAAAATAAGAACAGCAAAATCATGTGTTGGCTTGCTTTCTAAATAAAATCTGTCCGACACTGGTCGCTCTCTCGTCGAAGGCACCCTCGCAATAACAAAGATAAAATTCCCACATCCGTTGAAAGGATCGGTCATAACCTTGTTGAGTAATCGTTTCAATTTGATTGTAAAACCCTTTGCGCCAATCTCGTAAAGTTTGCGCATAACTTAAGCCCATGTCATGTAAGTCCTCAAGCATTAAGCGATTCTTAGCCGCAAAATCATTGATCACGCTATAACAAGGCATAAACCCTCCGGGAAATATATAACGCTTAATAAAATCAACTCTCTTTAAGGCAGCTTCGTACTCCGCATCATCGATCACAATGGCTTGAATTAAAGCCTTACCATCAACTTTGAGAAGTTGGTTTATTTTATTAAAGTAGGTATTCAAATATTGATGACCAATGGCTTCAATCATTTCAATCGAAACCAACTTATCATACTGACCTGTAATGTCTCGGTAGTCTTCTAACCTGACTTCTACTAACTGACTTAAGCCCAAGACTTCGGCCATAGCTGTAGCTTCATTAAATTGCTCTTGAGAGATCGTCACGGTGGTCACTCGACAACCCGTATTTTTAGCAGCGTAGCAAGCAAAACCACCCCAGCCTGAACCAATTTCAACAACATGGTCTTGTTCACTCAACTCAAGAGCATCACAAATTCGTTGTAACTTACGATCTGAGGCAGTTTGCAAATCATCACCCTCTAAATATAAAGCCGATGAGTACATCATACGTTCATCAAGAAACAGGCGAAAAAAGTCATTCCCGAGATTGTAGTGAGCAGCAATGTTACGCTTTGACCCTTCCTTAGTGTTCTTGTTGCGCGCATGCCAACGACGGTAGATAAATTGAGCAAAACAAGTCAAACCAGAATCCATCTTTTCGAGCAGATTACGATTCCTAACAAAGATTCGAATTAATTCACTTAAATTATCAACGCTCCAAAGCCCGTCAATGTATGCCTGCGCAGAACCATTAACGCCGCTCAAGGCGACGTGCGTATAACTTCGCAAATCTCCAATATAAAGTTTACACTTCAAGTCAGAATCTAGATCACCTAATTGCAACTCACCTAATGGGTCGCAAAGTGTGATATTGCCGTGCTCTAGGATTGATAGCTTTTTGATAAACTGAGAACGGAAAAATTTCGCTAATGCCGAGTTGGCGGAGTCCGCCGCATGACCAGGCATAGCCGCAATAGAATTTGCAAACAAAGATGGCAGCGATTCTATTTTTCCAAATTGACTGGCATTAATCACTGATGGTAGCTGATCAATCATCGATTGTTTTAAGCTAGATTCTGTATTTTTCACCTTTTTATCAACTCCATATTTTTTATCTACACAATGTAATTTTCGCTATCATTGATAGTCTTACCGTCTAACAAACTGTAAGCTACCAAATCATAAATAGTGTGAGGCCATAAAGGTTAAATCTAGCCTTACTAAATCTCTAAGCCAACTCAGACATCAAAACTCAATTCCAAAAAAACACCAGATTTTTCACAGACCTTTTATATTTCACTGCCAAACTGATCGATATTCTTCCACAGCCGATGACTTTTCATCACCTTAGGGACTAAAACTACTTCATCCAATTATCATAAGTCTATAGCCCTAGGAAAGTGTCGACTTATCCTTCGGGTGCCTGTGAAACGGAACTTTTTTTAACCATAGTTTTAATGCTTGCCAATATATCCCGAACAAAACTTTTACACTCATCAATGGATACTTAAATGGTAACCAGTTAGCTTGGTTTCGATCCAGTGTTTGCCCCTTTAAATTAAGAGTCGCGTTAAATATCGACTCTCCATCTTGAGTTAAGTTCATGGCTATCTTTATTTTGTCGGGGGATAAGCGATACCTCCATTGATAATCTAGCCCCATTGGCATAAATGGACTGACATGGAATTGTTTATCAAACTCAGCAACATGTACTTGGTTTTCTGACGTTGACCCGCACACATCATGCACATAACAAAATCGTTCTCCCCAAGGTGTATTATGGATTTCAGCAATAAAGTAAGCTAATTCTCCCTGTTTATAACACGCAAAGAAACTAGCTGGATTATAACAATACCCCCAATAGCTAAGGTTTGTTAATAAAAATACGTCACCTGAAAATTCTTTTCCTGTGTTTGCTTTAATTTGATTACGCACTTCATCATACAGGGTGTTTTCACTCGGTAGATAATGATCGCGATTAAATCTCACCAAATTAAATTTATTAGTCGACCACCAACGACTGATATTATCGATCAAACTAGGTTGCTTTATGTCTAACCATATTTGAAAAACATTATAGTGAAAACGATGCTCAACCGGCGTTAATCGTGAGTGACTGAGTACACCTTGATAAATTGCTAAAGATTCCATCAATTAACCTGACTCTCTTTAGCTTGATTTTCTTTGACCTGGCTTTCTTTAGTTTGGATGTGATTAACAAATTTATCCTGAATTAATTTACATGCATGAGCGGCACTTCTAGCACCATCTTCATGAAAGCCCCAACCCCAAAATGCACCTGCATGAAATGTGTTTTTTTTACCATTAATTTCAGGCAAACGTTTTTGTGCTGCCACACTTTTAGCCGTAAAAATGGGGTGCGAGTAAGACCGTTTGGCCAGTACCTTATCAGGATCAATCGACTGTGTTGAATTCAAAGTCGTGAATACATTGGTCGTTAAATCTAAACTCTGTAAGGAATTCATCCAATAATTTGCCGTACAACAATTCAAGGAGTTTTGGTCTGACTCACGAGGCACAACCGTATTCCAACTTGCCCATGATTTTTTATTAGGGTGCATTAAAGACTCATCGGTGTGCATGATAACTTGATTGTCTTCAAACAAAATATCAGACAAAATTTCGTTCTCGCTCGCTGACGCATCTTGGATTATTGCTAAACTGATATCCGCATGAGTCGCCATAACAACCGCATCATAGTTGTTCGCTCCAGACTTAGTCACTATTTGCACACTATTTGATTCTCGCGTAATTTTCTGCACTGGCTCATTCAATTTCCAAGTACAATTCAATTTGGCTTGTAACGCTTCGACATAAGATGCTGAACCATTTTTAACAACCAACCACTGAGGTCGACCGATAAATTTCATAAGGCCATGTCGATCAAAAAAGTCGATTAAGTGATGAATTGGAAACTCTTTTACTTTCTCAGGGGTCGCTGACCATAAAGCACTCACCATTGGCAATAGGTGATCTTCAGAAAACTGTTTACTGTAGTTGTTCTGTAGCAAATACTCACTAACGCTTGTCGTAATATCTGGCTTGTCCGTTAATAGACTCTTCGCGCTACGGTAAAAACGCACAATATCAAACACCATTCGCCAAAACGAAGGGCGCAAAAGGTTTCGCCTATCACAGAAAAGTTTATTCGGGTTGCTTGCATTATAGATAGTACCGGTCAGGTGGTTTCTGGCCGAAAAACTCATATTAGTAGGTTGAGACTCCACACCTAAGTCATCGAGCATTGCGGTGAAATTAGGATAGTATTGCGGGCAAAAAATAATAAAGCCGCTGTCGACTCGCGTTAACTTTCCTTCTAGTTCAAACTCATGAGTGTCTGTGTGACCTCCCGGTTTAGCAGCACTTTCATAGACAGTGACATCAAAATCATCATTCAAATGATACGCGCATGACAGACCTGAAATGCCTCCGCCGATAATTGCAACTGAAGACTTAGGTGAAGAATTAATTGCAACTTTTGTATTTTTACTATCTTGATGCATGCGATTATTTTTTAACATTGCTCCAAAATGACACGGACTCATTTGTGAGCAATGTTTATCTAGCCAGAATATTATAAAGGCAGCAGGTAAAAGTAACATGAAATTGCTACCATTTTTAAATACAACACTAGCTCAAAAGAAATAGTTAGAAGTGTTAGTATCAAGCTCCACACAATAGCAAAATAGTTAAACAGATGGATGCACTAACCGCTCTGCACACACGTAATTCCGTTAATTTATTGGATGAACCTGCACCTAGCGCTGATCAATTAGACGCTATATTCAAGGCAGGTTTACGTGCTTGCGACCATAAAAATTTACGGCCTTGGCGCTTCTTGCTTATTGAAGGTGAGGCGCGTGAGAAGTTTGGTGAGTTAATGGCTACTGTTAAACAGGCGATGCAGCCTGAACCATTGAGCCAAGAGCTAGCCGACAAATTACGCTCTAAACCTTTTAGAGCACCAACTATTATTGCTGTAGCGGCAAAAGTTACTGAGCACGAAAAAGTACCAGAAATAGAACAAGTGTTATCTGCAGGCGGTGCCGCACAATTAATGATGACCGCTGCACATGCGCAAGGCATTGGTGCTATTTGGCGATCAGGGTCTCTAATGTTTGAGCCCGCCATGTTAGAAGGCTTGGGCTTAGACGACAGCCATCGTATGATCGGCTTTCTTTATTTAGGCACACCTAAAACAATCAAACCACTGCCAGATCTAGATCCGGCAGATTTCGTCACGGCTTGGCAAGGGGGCTAAATTGATTTTTATCTACTAAATTAAAACTGACTTTCTGGTGTAGTTACAACTAAGCCGTCCATGTCCTCGGTCACTTTTATTTGGCAGCTCAAGCGCGAGTTATCACGTACATCTTCCGCCACCTCTAACATCTCGGCTTCCAGATCTTCCGGTTTTCCTACAACATCTACCCAAGCTTCACCAATATAAAGGTGACAAGTCGCACAGGCGCAGGCACCACCACAATCGGCATCAATACCTGGAATATCATTGCTGGTAGCAGCTTCCATTACACTATCGCCAATAGTCGCTTCAACACTGCGTTCGACTCCTTCAAAGTCTGTGAAAGTAATTTTAGGCATAAAAATAAAAGGTCCACATAGAGGTTCATAAATTACAGCTTATAAATTTTTGCTGAGTCTAATTCCTTAAGTGCCATCATGCAAGCACCGAGCAGCGCTAATTTTGGCTTGCATATTATCCTTTTGGATGATTTCTCGAAAAGACTCTATTCTAAGTATCAGTGCAAGAGATCAACTACTCTAATTGCTTCAACTTTTCTTCGATCTCTTTCAATTGCTGCGTTAAATCTAAATCAAGACCTTCTATGTCCTTCCTTTCTTGATTTAATTTTTTTCTCTCTTGGCTTAACCTAATTTGCTCTTGAACTAAGCGATTAGTCTCAGCCTCGCGCCGCAGCCTAGCCTGTTGCTGGCGGTCAAGCTGTGTTTGCGAAACCCTCTCTTGTTCAGCTTGCGCTTGGTTGTTAGTTCGAGTGTTTCCAGCCGTATCTTGCTGACTCCCAGACCTTAAGATTGACAACAATGCGGTGTTGCATATTTTATCCGCGAGACCTTCTTTACTATTCTCACAAGTCTCTACAGGGTTACTATCTGTACACCAGCTACTTTGGCCACCCTGCTGACGAATAGTTATACTTTCAGATTCACCGGCACAGGTTACATCAACTTCCCAATATGATTGGCTATCGCCCAGACCCAATCGTTCTTCGGAAATGGATTCTATCTCTGCATGCACTAGTTCTATATGTAACAGAAATACTATCAGGCTAACAATTAGCGACAGAGGAGTTAAAGCATTCGATGACGAGGCTTCATCTTTAATTAAGGTTGTGGGCTGGGTTTTCATTTTATCATTATTAAAATTTTACTTCCTCATGTCGAACGCAAAGGTATTTAGCGCCCAGCAAGCTGGCTCTTGAGCTTTGACTCTTGGTTTTGAAGCACTTTGTCGCGTTTAAGCAAGTCCGCCTTACGCTTTTCAAGTGCCAAAAGCTGCTGTCGAATTTTTTGTTGTTGTCGTTCTAACTCGGCTTTAAGAGCTACTTTTTGTTGTTCTTGTGTGGCTTTATACTCTTTAAGTTGAGACGTATACCTTGCCGAACAGATCTCAGTCGCTGCGCTCAATTTCTTATTTCTACAAAACTGCCCAGGCAAATCTTTTGAACACCATTGCCCTTCACCAACAGAATCAAACACTATAGACCGGAGGGCACTCCTGCCACTACATCTCACCTGAACCACAATCAAACTGCTGCCATCTTCTTGGCTTACAACTGTATCTTCAAACATACTCAATACTTGTGCATGAGCTGATAAATTAAAGAATGACAAAAAACCGCCGACCGCGATTATAAAAATTAATTTTCTATTTACTAACATGGTCTTGATTGGCCCTACTTTGGAGCACCTTTATTTTATTATTATTATTATTTTATTG
>CAZHEL010000068.1:0-6682 GCA_964531625.1 uncultured Gammaproteobacteria bacterium | reverse complement strand
CATTAGCAAATAAGCAAAACCCCATCGCGGCGTTTGATTCAGCATGATGCCCAGGCGGTCTAACCAAGGCGTAAGCATTCTTAATTTCACCATCAAGGATGGCATCCGCTGCTTGAATCGCGCCGCCGACTGCCATTATAGCTATTTCATAACTACCTCTGCCGACTACTGAAAAGCCGCCAGCGTCACCACCTTCACCATTAGATAGCGCCTTGATATGGTCAATATGATCTTGTGTGTGAAAACGTAGTAATTGTGCTTCGCTAGCGGGCTTGTTTGGCTTTATTACTTCTAAAGAATCCAGTATGCCACTTACTTCTAATAGGTTACGGAACCGACGTTTGGTATCAGGGTTTTCTACATGCATTCCAGGTTGAACTGGATTGCCATCGGGCATGACACCTGCGTAATTACCAGTGTTATGCCACATGTAGAGTTCGTGATACAAAAAGCCTGTTTTCATTTTTTAACCTCTAGAATATTGTGTCATGGTGATACCGCACTTTTACGGAATTAGATAACAAGTTTTGTTTACCAAATTATTTCATTAGAAAAAATTGATTAAAATTTACCGCAAATTCGTGCCACATATCATATTTGTTAAGTTCTTTAGAATCACTAGCACTAGCCTAATCCGTTTCTTAATTAGGATAGGCTTTCTTTATCTAGCCTGTATTATGGCGACCAACTATATTGCAACGAGTGATCCTCTGAAGCGACTACATCGCTATTTTAAGAAGGGATTATCATGGATAATTTTGTTGATTATGCAAATAACAATTAGATTTAAACCCTTAGTTTCCGTAATGTGTGTTTTCACACTGTTCATATTAAGTGCCTGTGAATATTCTGAGAGCGAGAACCAGCAAGAGGCAGTTGAAATGCTTGTGCAGAGCTCCGAAACCAATGGCTTGGCAAATCATGATTGGGCATATCATGGTCTCACTCCAAAGGAACAACGTTTTGCTCAGATAGACACTATTAATGACCTTAACGTAGAGAGCCTGGGTGTTGCTTGGTACTCTGATATAAAAACTCGGAGTAAACGTGGTGTTGAAACAACCCCCATTGTTGTAGACGGCGTTATGTATCTCACCGGTCCTTGGAATGTGGTGATGGCGATTGACGCAGTAACAGGGCAGCAGCTTTGGGAATACAATCCGAAAATATCTGGCGCGACCGCAAGAAAAGCTTGTTGTGATGTTGTCAATCGAGGTGTTGCTGTTAGTCAAGGGAAAGTAATAACCGGCTTGCTTGATGGCCGATTGATTGCACTTGATCAACAAACTGGGAAAGTAGTTTGGGAGATTACAACCGTTGACCCCGAAAAAAATTATACGATTACCGGTGCGCCCAGAATTGCTGGCGATCTAGTTATTATTGGCAATGGCGGTGCTGAATATGGTGTTCGCGGATATGTCACGGCCTACAATATTAATACAGGTAAGCAAGTTTGGCGCTTCTACACTGTGCCTGGCAATCCGGTTGATGGTTTTGAGAGTTCAGCTATGGAAATGGCGGCTAAGACATGGACCGGCGAATGGTGGAAATACGGTGGCGGTGGTACCGCATGGGACTCAATGGCTTATGACAAAACATTAGATTTACTCTATATAGGCACTGGCAATGGATCACCTTGGAACCAGTCAATTCGTAGCCCCCAAGGTGGTGATAACTTATTTTTATCTTCAATTGTGGCGGTACGCCCAGCCACCGGCGAATATGTTTGGCACTTCCAAACAACACCTGAAGACCAATGGGACTACACAGCCACACAGCATATGATTTTGGCCGAGCTGGAAATTGATGGAAAGCTACGTAAGGTTATTATGCAAGCACCCAAGAATGGATTCTTTTATGTGCTTGATCGAGAGACAGGCGAATTTATCTCAGGTAACAATTACGTTCCGGTTTCATGGGCTAAGGGACTGGACGCTAAAACTGGTTATCCTAATATCGTTTCAGAGGCTCGTTATAGCAAAACTGGTAAGCCTTTTTTGGGCACGCCTTCGCCAGCAGGAGGCCATTCATGGCAACCAATGAGCTTTAATCCAACAACGGGATTGGTTTATTTTGCCGCCATGGAAATGCCCTATGGTTACACTGGAGTCAAAGCTGAAGACTTTGTGGTTAAACCCAAAGGGTGGAATACCGGCGAAGATGTGACTAAATCATCGATGCCTGAAGATCCCGCCATTCGCGCGCAAATTCGTTCAATGATGAAGGGTAAGTTACTTGCCTGGGATCCAGTTAAGCAGAAAGAAGCATGGTCGGTACCTATGGCAGTTCCTTGGAATGGCGGTACCTTAACCACGAGTGGGAATTTGGTTTTCCAAGGAAATGGCGAAGGTTATTTTAATGCCTATGCTGCCGATACGGGAAAACTACTTTGGTCTAAACACATGTCGACCGGCATCGTTGCCCCGCCCATTACTTTCGTCGTGGACGGAACGCAATATGTTTCAATCGCTACAGGCTGGGGTGGTATTTTGACGCTTAATCTTGGCGAACCATTAAAAAGCGGTTCACCGCCATCAGTGAACCGCATTGTTACCTTCAAACTCAATGGCAATGCTGATTTGCCGAGGGTTGAAAAACAGGCGCTGACACTTGACCCACCAAAACATCAGGCCAGTGAAGACGATATTGCGCAAGGTCGAATTAAGTATCATGAGGCCTGTTGGATGTGTCACGGTGACACTGGCGTCAACAATGGCGGAGTTCCTAATTTAAGATATTCTAGGACAATCGGTAGCGAAGCCGCTTTCTCGGCTTTTGTTCTTGGAGGGGTCGCCGAACAGCGAGGAATGCCGAACTTTTCAGACACACTCGAACTGCCCGAGGTAGAACTCATAAGAGCATATTTAATAAAAAGAGCAAACGATTTAAAAGAAAATCCGGATCTTCCCTAAAACTTACGAGGAACGCTTTGTTTTAAGGTATCTGACGGTAACTCCCCATACTCCTGAAAAAATTGTTGCGAAAAACGACCTAAATGAGAGAAGCCTGCAGCCTGTGCAATTTCAGTCACACTAGAACCGTCATTTGCTTTAGATAAAGCGGTCTTAGCTTTTCTCAATCGAATTTCTAATAAATACTCCATTGGACTGACATTGCGATAACGCTTAAAGCCATTGTGCAAAGTACGACTAGTAACCCCAGTGACCGATGACAAGGTTGCTAAGGTGATTTTTTCCATGAAATATTCATTCATGTAGTCAATCGCTATGCCAACAGACTTTGGCGGCGCCTGATAATTTCCATTGGTAAGAAATTTGGAATAATTACTCGGGTGGCTAACCAACAGCATTTCGATTAATTTTTGCTCAAACCATCCCTCTAAAGCCACAAGTTCTGAATGCTTGGTGCTCTGAAAGTACTGCATTAATCTGACCACTTCAATGTACCAGTTTCGATAGGCCGGATTAGCTAAATGCATTTCTAATTGAAATTCTATACCACCATTAACTTCACTCTGAATTAACCGTCGCATTTGGTGCTCGAGAGCATGCCTTTCGATTTTAATTGAGATCACACCTGCGTTTTCGGACCAGTGGAAACGATTTTGGTTCATTGGCGAAATAATTGACCCAGTCGAACCCGTTAAACGACTCCGACAATTACCCGATCTAATATCTACATTTCCATGTGCGGGAAGTTGCACCAGATAGAATTCACCCATAGGTTCAGGAGTAACAGTCAGCTCATTACCATAGCAGGTGTAACACAGAGAAACGTCATTGAGGAATGCCTGGCTATGCACAAAATGGAAGTTATTTCTCGTCTGCACATTCTTAAGTTTATGAGGCACAAATGCATTAGCGGCGACATCACGAGCGTATTCAATACTTCGAGTATCAACCATAAGGTGATCCTTAAGGCATTCTGGCACGCCGACTTTTTGTGTATAGGCCATATTCGTTATATTACATTAAGAACGCGCAACGACATTCAACAATAGAACATTCCTCCAAAAACGCGAGCTCTGAGAATTGTTCCACACCATTTTAGTTGTTTCCATATATGGATAGCGATAGTTTTCGGCTATAAGTAATATGAAAATTCATATCATCGTTAATAATACATTATTTTATCGGTATTGGAGAGAGAGGAAACGCCCAATGAAAACTAAAAGAACCGTTAACGCCTTTATTAAATCACTTCCGAGAACCGCTGTTTCCACGGCTTTAATCAGCTGCATGTCGACACCGATGTGGGTCACTCAAGTTGCAGCCCAAGAGCAACAAGCGTCGAGTCGATTCGACTCCTTGCTTGAGGAAGTTGTGGTTACGGCTCGAAAACGGGAGGAAGGCCTGCAAGATGCGCCCATTTCGATCTCAGCTTTTACAGGGGATAGCTTAGAACTTCGCGGAATCACCAATATTGTTGATGTTGGTGGTATTACTCCTAACTTAACCTATCAAAATAACCCCGCTACTGGTGGTTCATCATCGGTTGCTACTGTGTATGTGCGTGGCATTGGTCAACGTGATTTCTTAGGCACAATTGATAACGGTGTTGGCTTTTATATTGATGATGTATATATAGCCCGAACCGTTGGCGCGACCGTTGATTTGTTAGAACTAGACCGCGTAGAAGTATTGCGTGGCCCTCAGGGAACTTTGTTTGGTCGTAATAATGTTGGCGGCGCCATTGCCTTGCACAGCAAAAGGCCTAGCGAAGAGCTCGGTGGTTATATCTCAGGCAGTGTGGGTACAGATAGTCTTTTCAAAGTACGTGGTTCGCTAAACTTGCCAATCACGGATAACTTACTATCAAGCTTTACAGTGGCTGTACATGAACAAGATGGTTATGTTGATAGACCCGCAAGTGGCAATGAGTTAGGCGATGACGATTTAACGGCCATTCGTGGTAACTTTTTGTGGACTCCATCAGACGCTGTTGAAGTAAAATTAGGCATTGACTACAGTAGCGAAGAAGAAAACGGCCCAGCATTTCAATTGGTGGATGTCGACGAAGTTGGCGAGTTTGGCAATGGTTTTCCAGGTTTTTTCAACAATGTGACCGCTGGTGCAAGCTGTAACTTTGCCGAATTTGGTCCGTTTAATACGTCTAACCCAGCTTGTTATAACGACCAATTTGTAGGCGATGTTAACCAGGGTACCGCGCCTACCTTTTCTGATACCGATGTTTTTGGATTTAGTTTAGGGGTTACGTGGGATATCTCGGAGAATTTGACCCTAAAGTCAATCACTGGCTATCGCGATCTTGATGCTCAGTTTGCTCGTGATGCTGATGCATCACCTCTTGAAGTTGTGCATTTTTTCGATGATTTTCAATCTGAACAATTTTCTCAAGAGTTTCAGCTATTGGGCAGCTCTTTCGATAACAAACTTGATTGGATCGTGGGCTTATATTACTTCGACGAAGACGTTTTCAATCAAAATGTATTGGGCTTCGCAATCGCGAACTTTGATAGCCAAAACGATATTACTTCTGAAAGCACGGCAGTATTTGCTCAAGGTACTTATCATGTTACTGACCAGTTAGATGTAACGGTCGGCGTTCGCTACACAGATGAAGAAAAAACATTCGACCCGACTCAAATTGTTGTTAACAGCAACATAGGTATCCCACCAGGTGTTCCGATTCTTCCATTTGGCGTTAATACCTTCGAAACTGACGAAACAACGCCGCTGGTCAATATAGCTTATAACGTTAACGACAGTTTATTAGTTTATGGTACTTATTCTGAAGGCTTCCGCTCTGGCGGCTTCGTACAGAGAATATTTCCCCCGCGCCCAGATGTAGTAGATTTTGAGCCTGAATTTGTAGATTCGGTTGAAGCTGGTTTTAAATATTCTAATCAGGACGGTACTTTTTCTTTAAATGGTGCCGCATTCTTTTCGGACTACAATGACATTCAGGTTCGAGTTCCACAGGGCGTTGCTCAGGTAGAGCAAAACGTCGGTGAAGCAGAGATTTCTGGTGTTGAACTAGAGATGAAATGGCAGCCCGCGCCAAGTTGGTTTATTGAAGCTGGTTTCGGATATACCGATGCGGAATTCACTGAAATTGATATTGATATCAGTTCTATACCATTAAACCCTGATGGTTCGCTTACAGCTGACCTCAGTGATCCCTTCTCAGTCGTTCAATTGGATAATGAGTTTGATCACGTTCCCGAGTTTTCTGCTAATGCCAGTATTAGTAAAGAACTCTCAATGCAAAATGGTTCCAATATGGTCGTGCGTTTAAGTGCTAATCATCACTCGGGCTACTTTAATGACCCATTGAATTTGCCACAAATTGAAACGCCTAACGTCACTCTCGTAGACCTTACAGCGTCTTGGACTTCTCCAGCTGAAACTTACAGTATTAATGCAGGTATAAAAAATCTTACCGACGAAGAATACCTTACTTCAGGAAACTTCAATCCGACTATTGGTGTGATCGAAAATATATTTGATCGTGGGATTCAATGGTATCTCTCTGCTAAGTATAATTTCTAGGCTTATATAAGCTGTTAGTAAAAATTCTAAGAGAAACTTAGTAAAGTAGTTTAAAGAAACAGGCGGCTTTGGTCGCCTGTTTTGCTTTTAGGTATCGATTCGTTTCGTTTAGCGAAGTTAAGGCATTCAGTACAGTTGTTTCTTTGCTGTTAATGGTTCTGTCAAATTAACTCACGTATTTTTTAGTGAAGGGGCATACTCAACGGATG
>CAZHEL010000067.1:0-7219 GCA_964531625.1 uncultured Gammaproteobacteria bacterium | reverse complement strand
TAGCAACTTTCAAGCACTAAAGTAATACATCCTTGAGCTATTAACAGCCTTGAGCTATTAACAGCCTTGAGCCTACTAAACAGCCCTGAGCTTAGGATGATCCTAAAACACTTTAAATAGCGAGACTGTGAAATCGGCTATCTAGGCACTCTTTTCAGTTTCTTCATAAATATACAATGGTCTTGCGCCTTCATTGATCGTGCTGGCATCCACCGATATCTTTTGCACGCCTTCTTTAGACGGCAACTCGTACATTGTTTCTAACAAAGCGTTCTCAAGTATTGAGCGTAATCCGCGTGCACCTGTTTTGCGGTTCATGGCTTTTTTAGCTACTGCAAGCAAGGCATCTTCGCGAATTTCTAAATCCACACCGTCCAATTTAAGCAGACGTTGATATTGCTTAACCAAGGCATTCTTAGGCTGAGTAAGAATAGTCATCAATGCTTCTTCGTCTAACTCGCCTAACGTGGCAATAATCGGTAAGCGGCCGATAAATTCTGGAATCAAGCCGTAGCGAACTAAGTCTTCAGGCTCAAGCTTAGCCAAATGCTCTGATATAAATGGATTATCAGTTTTGCTATGCACTTGCGCGCCGAATCCAATACCACTTTTTTCAGAACGGTCACGAATGATTTGATCTAGGCCAGCAAATGCACCTCCACAAATAAACAAAATATTCTTAGTATTTACTTGTAAGAACTCCTGTTGAGGATGTTTACGACCACCTTGTGGCGGTACAGATGCGGTAGTGCCTTCAATTAGTTTCAACAAGGCTTGTTGTACACCTTCACCCGACACATCGCGAGTTATTGAAGGGTTATCAGCTTTGCGAGAGATTTTGTCGATTTCATCAATATAAACGATGCCGACCTGTGCTTTTTCGACATCATAATCGCACTTTTGTAGCAATTTCTGAATAATGTTTTCGACGTCTTCGCCCACGTAACCAGCTTCAGTAAGAGTAGTTGCATCCGCAATCGTGAACGGCACATCGAGTTGTTTGGCCAGTGTTTCGGCTAATAGGGTCTTACCTGAACCGGTTGGGCCAATCAATAAAATATTACTTTTAGATATATCTACATCTTCGTCTAGCTCTTGCCCACGAATACGTTTGTAGTGGTTATATACGGCTACCGACAATACTTTCTTGGCTGATTCTTGAGAAATAACATAGTCGTTTAGGCCGGTATGGATCTCACTTGGGGTAGGAAAGTGATCGGCTTCATCGGACTTGGATATATCTTCAATAGCCTCTTCACGAATAATGTCTTCGCATAAATCTACGCATTCATCGCAAATAAATACCGACGGACCTGCGATTAACTTACGAACTTCATGCTGGCTTTTGCCACAAAAAGAACAATAAAGTAGCTTGTTTTCGTCGTTACTTTTATTGTCATCACTCATAAACAGCCTCTTTCAACCCACATAATCATTTATTTTTATTTCCGTTTATCACTTCAACGCTATTGGTCTTCGCCATATGTCTTACACTCTATTCTGTCTTTGCAGAGCATATTTGTGACACATAATAAATTGTAACCTAGTTATAGACCTTATTGATACGCCAAACATCGCACTTCTTTTGATTTAGCGCTAGCTTGTCGAATAACAATTTATTAGCCGTACGTCTATTTAGTTATGCCCCGTAACTTACGTGCATCATTGATACCGCCGATATTTTGAACGTCTAAATACCCCTGTTCTTTGAGTCTATCTACTGCTCTAGACGATCGTACACCGCGTGCGCAATACAAGCGAATTGGTGTGCTTTTGTCTGGAAATTGCTCATTCACACCATCAACTATGTCTGATACATGAATGCGAGTATCACCGTCAATATGGTCAACCTTATATTCAATCCAAGTACGCACATCGATATACACCGCATTGTCAGGTAAGCTTATAGGATCTTGCTCTTGAGCGACGCTGCCATAAACAAAGAAAAAGAATAAAATAAGTATGTTTTTTATCATAATCAACAACTTATTGCTAATAATTAATGTCAATTATTTCATAAGTCTTCTCGCCGCTCGGCGCTTGGAAAGTAAACTCATCGCCCTCCAACTTGCCGATCAATGCCTTCCCAATGGGCGAACTTAAAGATATTTGACCGTTACTAATATCGGCTTCCAGATCACCCACTATCTGATAACTCACCTCAGTATCACTATCTAAGTCATACAGTTTCACGCGCGCACCAAAAACAACCTTTCCTTTAGCATTAAGCTTACTTGGATCTATCACTTCAGCAATGCTAAGTTGACTCTCAAGTTCCTTAATACGGCCTTCGATAAAGCCTTGCTGCTCTTTAGCGGCATCGTATTCGGCATTTTCAGAAAGATCGCCGTGCGAGCGAGCCTCAGCAATTGCGGCAATTACTTTGGGGCGCTCAATGCTCTTTAAATTTTTGAGTTCAGCCTGCAGGCGCTCTGCCCCTTTGGCGGTTATAAGTACTCGATCCATTATTCTATATCTAATTTAATTGGTTATAAGACCTAGTTACTAACTAGATCTATTGATAGCTATTATTACTTAACAAGCAACAATACCAAAACAATATTTACGCGGAGAAGCGAATTGTTTGTAACAAAATGATTGTAACCGTAATCAGTGAAGTACCCATGACCCTTAGTAAAAAAACGCCAGAGCCGTCAGTAGCAATTGGCCTGATTAAATCGACTGGTGCAGGGTTTGCAACTTGCTTACCCACATCGCACGGTGAGCTTTATGTGCTTCAACCATGGCTCGTGCAGCAGCAATATTAGTGGAGTAAGTTACTTTGTGCATCAAGGCTTCGCGACGAATAGCGTATGAATCTTTTAGCGTATGGGAATTAGAGGCGGTATTCACCACCAAGTCAGCCTGGCCTTCGATGATCATATCGACAATATGCGGTCGACCTTCTTTTACTTTATTGACCGTCTTAACTGGCACACCTGCTTCACTAAAGGCTTGCGCGGTACCGCGCGTTGCGACAATTTCGAAACCATTGTCTGCCAAATATTTAGCTAACTCTGTGGCAATCTCTTTATCAGAGTTGCGGACACTAAATAAAACAGTACCAGTCTGCGGTATGTCTGAACCTGCGCCCTGTTGCGATTTATTGTAAGCCTCGCCAAAACTATTGCCCACACCCATCACTTCGCCGGTAGATTTCATCTCAGGGCCTAGCAAGGTATCCACCCCAGGAAACTTAACAAACGGAAATACGGCTTCTTTGACCGAATAATAGTTAGGTATAATTTCTTCCGATATGCCCTGTTCGGCTAAGGATTTACCTGCCATACAAAGCGCCGCAATTTTCGCTAGAGGGCGAGACGTGGCTTTCGATACAAAGGGCACGGTGCGTGAAGCTCGTGGATTAACTTCTAATACATAAATTGTATCGCCTTTGATGGCAAATTGAACATTCATCAAACCGACCACATTCAAAGCTAAGGCCATTTGAGCAGTCTGTTCGCGCAAGCGAGCCTTTATATCCTCGGACAGGCTAAACGGAGGCAGTGAGCAGGCTGAATCACCAGAATGCACGCCCGCTTCTTCAATATGCTCCATAATTCCGCCGATAATCACTACTTCACCGTCACAGATAGCATCGACATCAACTTCAATCGCATCGTTCAAAAAACGATCTAGCAATACCGGTGATTCATTGGAGACTTGAATCGCCGTCAGCATGTAGTGCGATAAGGCTTCGCTGTCATGTACGATTTCCATGGCGCGCCCTCCCAACACATAAGATGGCCGCACAACCAAGGGATAGCCGACTTCTTCAGCTAAGGCTAAGGCGGTATCTTCACTAGAGGCGATACGATTCGGCGGTTGTTTTAACTTCAACTGATTAAGCAAGGCTTGAAAATGCTCTCTATCTTCCGCGTTATGAATCGCTTCAGGCGAAGTACCGATAATTTTAGTGCCTTGCTCTTGTAACGGTCTTGCCAGTTTCAATGGCGTTTGCCCACCGTACTGAACAATGACGCCAGTTGGGTCTTCTTTATGCACAATCTCAAGCACGTCTTCCAAGGTTAACGGCTCAAAATAAAGCCGATCAGAGGTATCGTAATCGGTGGAGACAGTTTCCGGATTACAATTAACCATAATGGTTTGATAGCCCTCTTCACGCAAAGCCATCGACGCGTGCACGCAACAATAATCGAACTCAATACCTTGACCTATTCTATTAGGACCTCCACCTAAAACTATGATTTTATTATTTTTTTCAGGGTTAGATTCACACTCATGCTCGTAGGTTGAGTATAAATAGGCGGTAGCAGTCGCGAACTCGGCGGCACACGAATCCACACGTTTATAGACGGGTCGAATATTCAATGCATGACGCTTAGAACGAAAATCATCTTCTGTCACATTGAGTAAACTAGCCAAGCGTATATCAGAAAAACCTTTGCGCTTCCAAGCAAACAGCTGATCCGCGTTTAGATCATCTATACGGTTCTCAAGTACCTGCGATTCAGTAGCAATAAGGTCTTCTATTTCAGCTAAAAACCAAGGTTCAATACCGGTAGCTTCATGTACATCTTTAATCGAAAGGCCTTCACGAAACGCATCACCGATGTACCATAGACGCTCCGCTTTGGGTACTCTGAGTGCTTCATTCAAACGACTGCTGCGCTCAAGCCCTTCTAGCTCACCCAATTGAGGTTCAAAGCCATAGCTGCCAATTTCTAAACTGCGCATTGCTTTTTGCAATGACTCCTGAAAAGTACGTCCGATCGACATAGCCTCACCCACTGATTTCATCTGGGTGGTGAGCGTATTATCGGCTTGCGGGAACTTCACAAAGTCAAATCTTGGGATTTTAGTGACGACATAGTCAATGCTTGGCTCGAATGAGGCTGGTGTTAAACCGCCCGTTATTTCATTGCGTAACTCATCTAAGGTGTAGCCAATAGCCAACTTAGCAGCCACTTTAGCGATTGGAAAACCTGTCGCCTTAGATGCTAAGGCTGATGACCGTGAGACACGCGGGTTCATCTCAATGATGATCATGCGACCAGTTTGAGGATCTACCGCAAATTGCACATTTGATCCGCCAGTATCAACGCCAATTTCTCGCAATACCGCCAAAGAGGCATCGCGCATGATTTGATATTCTTTATCAGTCAGAGTTTGCGCAGGAGCGACTGTAATTGAGTCGCCAGTATGCACACCCATGGCATCAAAGTTTTCGATTGCGCAGATAATAATGCAATTGTCTTGCCGATCACGCACAACCTCCATCTCATACTCTTTCCAACCAAAGATACACTCCTCAATAAGTAATTCATCGGTCGGTGATGCATCCAGCCCACGAGTACATATTTCTACAAACTCTTCTTTATTGTAAGCAATACCTCCACCCGTGCCACCCATGGTAAAGGATGGACGAATAATCACCGGCAAGCCAAGGTCGTCTAATATTTCAAAGGCTTGATCCATACTATGAGCAATATCTCCTCGCACAGTTTCCAAGCCGATTTCGGTCATGGCTTTTTTAAACTTTTCACGATCTTCCGCCTTATCAATTGCTTGCTTGGTGGCTCCGATCATTTCTACGCCATTTTTTTCGAGTACGCCTTCGCGCTCTAGATCTAAGGCACAATTCAATGCCGTTTGCCCGCCCATGGTTGGCAACAGCACATCTGGCTTTTCAATCTCTATGATCTTTTCAACGGCTTGCCAACTAATAGGCTCAATGTAGGTTGCGTCAGCAAAGCCGGGATCAGTCATGATGGTGGCTGGATTTGAGTTCACCAACACCACTCGATATCCCTCTTCTTTGAGGGCTTTACAGGCTTGCACACCGGAGTAATCAAACTCACACGCTTGCCCTATAATGATTGGCCCAGCACCGATAATTAAAACGGTTTCAATGTCATTACGCCTAGGCATTATTAGCAACCTCATTCATCATATTAATAAAACGCTCGAATAACGGCGCCACATCTCGCGGCCCAGGGCTCGCTTCTGGATGGCCTTGAAAAGAAAATGCCTTTGCATCAGTGCGAGACACGCCTTGTATGGTGCCATCAAACAAAGATCGATGCGTCACCTGCAAGTTGTCTGGCAAACTTTGTTCTTGCACGGCAAAACCGTGGTTTTGACTGGTGATCATCACCTGTTTGGTCGATAAGTCTTGAACTGGATGATTAGCTCCATGATGACCAAATTTCATTTTTTCAGTCTTGGCTCCCGACGCTAGCGCTAAAATTTGATGCCCTAAACAAATTCCGAACACAGGCACCCCAGCTGCGATGATCTCTTGGGTCGCGGCAACTGCATAATCGCAGGGCTCAGGATCACCAGGACCATTAGATAAAAACACACCGTTGGGGTTTTCAGCTAACACATCTGCAGCTGGTGTTTGCGCAGGCACAACAATCACATCGCAACCTAGCTGGGTCAGGATTCGTAAAATATTGTGCTTTACACCGTAGTCATAGGCCACAACTTTAAATTTAGTTTCGCCTTTCTCGGCATAGCCTTCGGTCAAGGACCAAACTGATTGTTGCCATTGATAAGCGTTTTTAGTAGTCACCTCTTTGGCAAGATCCAACCCTTTTAGTCCAGGGAATTTCTGCGCTGCGGCCACTGCCGCTTCAGCGTCAATATCATTACCCGCAACAATGCATCCATTTTGCGCGCCTTTTTCTCGCAATATCCGAGTAAGCTGGCGCGTGTCGATATCGGCAATTGCAACAACGTCGTTGCTAACAAGGTAATCATCAAGATTCTGTGTGTTGCGCCAATTATTTGCCAAACGCGGCAAGTCTCGAATAATCAAACCCGTCGCATAAACCTTGTTGGATTCAACATCCTCTTCATTTGTGCCTGTATTACCTATGTGTGGATAGGTTAAGGTTACCATTTGCTGGGAATATGAAGGGTCAGTCAAGATTTCCTGATAACCCGTCATAGAGGTGTTAAACACAACCTCTCCCACTGAGTTTCCTTGGGCGCCAATCGATTGCCCCCAAAACAATGAACCATCTTCTAATGCCAGTAATGCCGTTTGCTTCACAAAGTTCCCTTATTCGAATTAAAAATCAAGTTAATCAATCTAGCCAGCCAAAAGCCATGTAAAAGTCGGCAAGCACTACCCAAAAAACAGCCCTGAGCCATCGCCGCCACCTAGAAACCTCGGCAGTCATGCGATTAGAAAATCCAGAACAAAACCGATTAACGTCACGCAAGCAAAACGGCGTGCCGTTTAAAAAAA
>CAZHEL010000066.1:0-7241 GCA_964531625.1 uncultured Gammaproteobacteria bacterium | reverse complement strand
ATCGTCGGATAGGGAACTGTAGAAGCTTTCAAAAAAAGAGGCAGTTTGTCGGTCGGGGATCTTCCAAAGTGTTCCTACCGCGTTCCTCGCCCCTGCGTAAAGGGCCACCTGAGCAAGACCCCAACCGCTGTCTCCTTCTGATTCTTCAGAGCGGGCTGTTTCACACGCGCTGAACACTACCAAGCGCGAGGCTATATCTAGTTTAGAGATTTGATTTAGGGAGAGAAAGCCCGATGTAGAATCCAGCGTTTTAGTCAGTGCAATACCAGCTAATTCGGGAGTCTCAGAACTAAAATAACCGTGTGTCGCAATATGAAGAATATCACTCGTAGATGCCAAATCCTTAAGAGTGCTAACCGTGGCTTGCTCTCGGGTTCTAACCGCTATTTTTGCATCTGGGAAGGCCAGCTCAATTGATCGTGATTCTTTTGCTGTCCAAGGAAGTCTACTTAAAGAAGAAATCCAGTTTTGATAGTTTTCATTTTGGCTTCCGCGATTTAGGCTAATCAAATTTTCAATGTCAAAATTTGGGTCTGCGATGACGGCAATGTCGTTGCTATGAACCTGCGCGGAATCAAAAACTTCTTTGGATGAAAAGTAATAGCTAGTTGAAGCAATATGCGTATTAGAAATTTGGCCACCAAGGTAATCGTCATTTACTCTTAATGCGGCGAATGGAATTTCTGAAAACCACCCATCGCCCGTGGTAATAGCGTGTTGATATTCGCCTGAAGCAAAAATATATTCCATCGAGAATACCTTACTGATTTGGTCTAGCACGAGCTCTGGCTTTGAGTATCTATCTACCAGCAGCAGGTTTGCCTCCTCGATCAAACGATTGGTGTCATGGGATTTTTCTATAGAAATAATTCCGCTACGTGACTGGCTTAAATAAAGTATGAAACTGTATTCTTTTGCATCAAAAGAGTTGAGGTAAATTTCGTCTTCGCTCAAGCCTGAAATGAGCACATCGATACTACTAAGATGATGGGCAAACTTTTCTGGTGTCGAACCACGCGATTTGGCTTCAATCACACCTTCTCGAAGGACGCTATAATCTGCTTTGGCTCGTAGAGCATAATTTTCATTTTGATTTTTGGCGGTGAAAACCTCAATTTCCTTAGTAAGACTCTTTGAAGGTTGCTCATCTATATATTGATCTATTCCGTTTGCAATTCTGGCGCGTGCCGACCTAGATGCCTCTACAACAGTAGATCCTTGGATTTGGTCGAGAACTTTAAGGAGGATATCTGCGGTGCCACTATCCCAATCATCATTGAGACTTAGACTAAGTTTTTCGATTAACGGTTCAGCGAAACTCTTAACTAAATTTGAGTAGCCTCTTTGGAATGATAATACTCTTACTTGGTCTCGTGTCCTATTTGTATGTGATATCAGAGTTTGAAAATGATTTGCTGCAGCAATGAAGTCATCTTGTTGTAAATCTTCGAACAGATTGAGTTGCTCTAGCTGTGCCTTCTCAAGTGAATAGGAATTTGCCGGAGTTTCGTTTAACAATTGACTTAGTTTGTCGCGATACCTAACCAAGCTTGTCATATTGCCGCTTGACGACGCATAGAGAGCTAAAGCATAGACCACATTCTTCTCAGGTAAACTCTTCGCTGAATTGTTCGATTCAATATATTTTGTGTATAAACTTTCAAGTTCGGCTGCATTCTGCCGAGACTCTTTTACATCCCCTCGGCGCAAATCTGTAATGATACTCTCGGATTTTGTCGCTAGGTAAGAATATAAATTGCTTGGCTCTGCTTCAGCTTCGCTCCAAAAAAACCCTAATGCGGAATCATGAAGCTTCTTTGCTTCTTCATAGTTTCCGAGTTCGCGTTCCACAACGGCGAGGGATCTATGACAGGCCGACAGATAGTAGCTGTTTTGACTTAACTCATAGAATAATTTGGCTGTTGTTAAACTGGCCTTAGCCTGGTGATACCTTCCAAGTTTTGCCAAAGCGTTGCCTTGAACAAGCAAATAATAATGATAGAAAGGGGAATCTTCATAGGCGTGTTCAATCGCCAAAGTAATCATATCCAGCGCTTGTAGATAACGGCCCTGCACATAATGGCAAGAATGCAGCAGCGAATATACTGATGAAAGGTTTGTGGGGTTACCGCCAGCAATAAACGCCTTCTCCGCAGATATTAATGGCTCAATCGCTCCATCAAAATCGCCGGACCTCATAAGAGCAGACCCTAACATTAGATAGACAATCCCTTCCTGATCGATGCTCAGCATCTCTTCTGACTCTTCATCTCTTAGTAGGCTCCTGAGACGATCAAGGCTTGATTGAACTTCGGCCAAGTCCGAATTATCCACCGCAACATGAACTCTATTTAGTTGGGCGCTTGCATTCATTACGGTGAGCCTAGAGCGCTGCCAAATATTTTTCGCATGTGGTGAAAACTCCATCATTGTGGCAAGCTGAGTGTCCCGAGCTTCTTTAAATTTCCCTATCCTTGAGAAAGCGTCGGCTCGTGTTTGCAGAATTTCAAAACAATACTCAGAAAATGTTGTCAGCTCTAACAAACAAGTCTCTGCAGTAGTCGTTTTGTCTAAAGCTTCTTTAGTAAGACCCGCGTCCAAGTATAAGCGGCTTATTAGGAGGTCTGTTTGCAGCTCGTGCCGAAGACTGGCGGGCAACTTCGAAAGATGTATGTCTATTAATTTAATCTCAGCAATCTTACTCTCGCCTGCATAGCCATGAATACTCTCCAGCTGATTTGAGATTTGCTTTAACAGCCCTGCCCATTCCAGCAATTCAGTTTGGCTGATTTCTGACTGGTAGATTTCGAGTATCTGTTTTTGATCTGACCCTTGTGCTTCAACCCAATCATATCTTTGGGGTTCATTGGCTGCTTGAAAATACCATGCAGCCAAGCTCGTCGAGCCCTTAACAGGAAACTTAAAGCGCTTCTTTTCATGTAAGTCAACAAAATTCACCCGATCATTCGATTCCAAACTCTTCACCAAAACAAGTGCCGCTTCTCCATACTTTGTGGTGATCTCATTGGTTCCCTCTTTCGCATAGGATGCAAATGAAGTTAGCATCACACACACCAATAAGAATAGTTGCCCGATGAAAAGCGACATGCAATAGAAAGGTTTTATTAACCCTCTAAACTTCGACAAACACAATGATTGCACCCGCATATAAGAAACCGCTGAAGCCATCTATATTACCGATCTTTCTGGTACGGATGCCAAGTCCACTGAAGCGTACTTTCAAGTCTTTTTATTCCAGCTCCCTTCTCTATTTCTCCTTCCCAAGCCCATTCCATCGTAATAAACGCCGATTCATGATTTACACCTTCATATGCAGAAATTATTCTAGTCATTGTCCACGAGAGTACCTTGTAGCTTTTTGACAACTCGGGTATGTCATATTCCTCCCTCCCATTTAATAATTTTGCTATCAGAACGTTTTCGTCACTATCTGATATTTTAAATACAACTTGTTTCGCTAGGTTCTTTATAGTGCTTGAGAACTTACCCTTAAAATGCACGCGAATACCCTGTATATCTTCACTTTCATCGTATTTGGCCACTATATTATAGTTCTTGTATTGAGACGGTCTGTCAGGAAGATACGAATTTATAGCCCCCCAAGGCTCACCATCGATACCATCACCAAGCCAGCGATTAATTATGCTTATTTGACCTTCTATAAAATCAGTATCCTTTTTATTTCTAGGTGACTGCCATTTAATATATTCCTGTGGAATCATAATGTCCTCGCTTTGTTGATGTAATGAAGTTTGAAAGACCGATCATCGTTATAGAATCTAATGAATTGAGAATGGATTGATATACCGGATAGGTCCACATTAAAGATCTTCGTAAATCTATTTCGTTCTGCATATAATTTACTTCTGCTTGTACGATACTCATTCGAATTGTTTCTGCATAGACAATACTCCCTATCACACCAAGTCGATCGTGATTGTGCTTTTGAGGCATTGCACTAGATTCTAGGTACATTGACACTAGAAATGGCGCGTTACTATTATCAAGAGATATGTCAGCATTTAAACGACTTAGTGCATCATTGATATCACTATAATCGATTTTTTTAAAGTAGCTGTCTGGTTCTATTCCTTTTACATTTTCTAGAAAATTTTGAATTGCTTCGCTTTGCAGCACGTTTGAGTAAGTAACTAATTGAGAAGAAGCCGTAATATCAAAAGTAGCTAGATTTTTAGCTGGAATGGATTGTGTTTGCTGCGACCCCGTTGAGCCTGGCAGGCTTGCTGCACTTAACTCTATCTTGTTAGCTCTATTTTTCACTCCATCATAACTTTGCCAAGGCATGGAGAAGAAACTGCGCCAATCGTAGATAATTAAGTTCTCCTTATCACTTTTTAACGGCGTGTTTTTTTTGAAAAGTTTCGCAGTGCTTATCTGATACTGATTGTGTTCGTTAAAAAAGTAATGTGACCGGATCATGCTGTGGGCGTACCTTGAGACCGCATGAGTAAACTCTTTTGGAATAATCCCCCCAGACTCTAAGTCGGGAAAGAGGCTCGGCCCATACTGTGAGAAATAGTAGTCAAAGGTATCCTGATCTAACGTTCGATTGAGAAGATCACTGACCGTGACTTGCTGAAAAATCAATACGACTAAGTCACGCGCGTGCTCATAATATTCTCTGCCAGAAACTTTTTCTCTATCTCCTTTACGTTTTATGACTTCACCTACTAATAGTTCGACTACCTGGTTATGGAGTTTTAGTAAAAGAACATGAAGTTGAGACAAGATTACATTGTCATCATTTCTGTGATCAGGTATCACCGCAAAGTAATATGGCTCTGTGCGTGAAGGAGGAATATCATATTTTTCCTTACGAAGTTCTTCAGCCCCCCATTTAGTGCGATAAAAGTCCGCCCCATCGCCACAGATCACAAATCTGCCAAGGGCGTCTACAGCTTCCCAACCCAAAACTTGATCGTAATCGAAATAAATACTATCCAAATTGAGGGCGCTGCTCGCATTCCTCGTCCTAAGTAATGAAGTGCTAGAAACTATGTCATGAGTGAGTAACTGCGCAAAATAAGTGTAGCCTGCGGGTTGGAGATGGTCAGAACCACGAGCTCTCAGTCCTACCATAGCTTCCGCTACCGACTCGATTTCAAAATCGTTTAGATGACAAACATAATTAACCTTATTCCTAAAAAGTTCTCGTTGAGAAGTATGGCTGGGAGAGACGTCCTTAAATTCCGGTAAAAATCTATTGCTTGATCCACCGGCTAAAGATGATAATTTTCGATTACCTTTTATATGTTGATCAAATGCTTCGCTATACTCCTTGGCTGTTCCCTGTTTAATGACATCCCATGGACCATCAAAATAAAAAAAACCTCCTTTTTTATTTTTGTACTTTCTATCCATACCTACTCCCATGGGTAAATTTTATTTTTTTACTACGCTTACTCGATATTGGTTTATTAAACTCTCGTTACTAGAAATACAAACAACATAATCTCCCGAGCCCATCTTCGACTTAGGCACCAAGAAAGAATACTTCGATTCAATAAATCCAACTTCTGATTGGGAAATTGGATTCTCGCCATTTTGACAAGCTCCTAAGGTATCTTGGTCAACCGCAAATAACTTCGCTTCGACTGTTGGATGTTCATCGGGAAGATGAAAAGTCAGAGCAATTTGTTTTGATTGATCGATCTTCTCTAAATACAGTCGGTTTGTGTTTTCTATTTGGCTACTGCTTCTCAAATTCTCGAGCTCAACGACATAAACAGCGGTCATATCATTCTCTATGCCGCTTGGAACAAAAACAAAAACCGCTGCGACCATGGCGAAGAAAAGAGTTGCGAACACCGGGTTTGGGTTTATAGCTTGTCTAAATTTAGTAAAAAATCCACTAAACTTTTCGGTTTTAGGAAACTCAGACGCTGAGAAAAAAGAATCAAGCTCGAGTGTTTCAAGAACCTCAGGGTTCTCTATTAAATAGACCTCAAATGCCTCGAGTTCTTTATCGCTAAGCTGATTACGCAAGTACTTAATAGCGATTTCATTTTCTTGCATATATTTCTTATCCATATCGGTACACCTCCACAGTTTGTGGTTGGCGAATTACCCCTTCTTTTGGTGCGCTTATACATGTGCTTCTGAGGGCTAAGTGACGGGACGAAGAAAATTCTCTCACTGTAGTTCGAATTATTTTTTTAATTAGAGGCACTATTACCTCCTAACTTGAAGTCAATTAATTGTTTAAGTCTAGATCTTGCTCTAAACAGCACCCTATCAAAGTGCGCCGGTGTCAGTTCTAGCCTTTGGCAAATGCTGCTCTTTTCTTCTTCTTTTGAGTAGTAACTCATCAATAGATCTCTATCTCGCTCGACGGTCATCTCACCAATTATTTGTTGAACTAGCTTTAACGAGTCTCGTGACTCAACCGCACGTTCTACATTGGACTTGTCGTCGGGGATCTCAAAACTAACCTCACCATACGTATCAGTAGCTCTGCGTGTTTCCTTGCGAAAGTGTGCGATCAAGAGATTCACACCTGTTTGGCGAATAAAACCGGCGATGGCCTCGGGCGTGTTTATTTCGCCGTTTCTAGCCTTAGCGATAACAACAATAAATGTGTCTTGCGCAATGTCAGACGCTAATTGGGTATCGTTACAGCGGCGATTGAGAATAAAACGTAAGCCCTTCCAATATCTGTTTACCAGCTCAGTTTCGGCAGAAGAATCTCCCTTTTCGATACGAGTCAATAACTCACCGGCAGACGTAATGTCCTTCTCGGCTTTATCTTTCAACAATGCCTAACCCCTAACACTTAAATTGCTTATTGAAATTACGAATTTAGGCACTCCTTGCAAAGAATACTCAAACCCAACCTACATTGTTTATTATTGTTCAACAAATGTACCACAAATTGTAATTATCAAACAATTTAAAGGTTCAATTTCTAAACCTCCATCAGCAAGGGCAACAATCAACGAAGGATAATTTTGAAAGTCAAAATTTAAGATCTGGCGCCATTTATGTAGACATTTGACGCGTAACTCACTTGAGACCTTGGTTAAAGGCAAATTATTACAAACTGGCTTGACATAGTATGTTTACTAATAAGGAATGTACTTATATATCTGTAATGGAATGTACTGTAGTGGCATAGTAAAACTGGCCGCTTAATTAGAGGTGATACACCGATTGCCGCTGCCGCACCCCAGTCCACGCAACAATATCTGGTTAAAGAAAAA
>CAZHEL010000065.1:229-7376 GCA_964531625.1 uncultured Gammaproteobacteria bacterium | reverse complement strand
TAGCAACTTTCAAGCACTAAAGTAATACATCCTTGAGCTATTAACAGCCTTGAGCCTACTAAACAGCCCTGAGCTTAGGATGATCCTAAAACACTTTAAATAGCGAGACTGTGAAATCGGCTATCTAGGCACTCTTTTCAGTTTCTTCATAAATATACAATGGTCTTGCGCCTTCATTGATCGTGCTGGCATCCACCGATATCTTTTGCACGCCTTCTTTAGACGGCAACTCGTACATTGTTTCTAACAAAGCGTTCTCAAGTATTGAGCGTAATCCGCGTGCACCTGTTTTGCGGTTCATGGCTTTTTTAGCTACTGCAAGCAAGGCATCTTCGCGAATTTCTAAATCCACACCGTCCAATTTAAGCAGACGTTGATATTGCTTAACCAAGGCATTCTTAGGCTGAGTAAGAATAGTCATCAATGCTTCTTCGTCTAACTCGCCTAACGTGGCAATAATCGGTAAGCGGCCGATAAATTCTGGAATCAAGCCGTAGCGAACTAAGTCTTCAGGCTCAAGCTTAGCCAAATGCTCTGATATAAATGGATTATCAGTTTTGCTATGCACTTGCGCGCCGAATCCAATACCACTTTTTTCAGAACGGTCACGAATGATTTGATCTAGGCCAGCAAATGCACCTCCACAAATAAACAAAATATTCTTAGTATTTACTTGTAAGAACTCCTGTTGAGGATGTTTACGACCACCTTGTGGCGGTACAGATGCGGTAGTGCCTTCAATTAGTTTCAACAAGGCTTGTTGTACACCTTCACCCGACACATCGCGAGTTATTGAAGGGTTATCAGCTTTGCGAGAGATTTTGTCGATTTCATCAATATAAACGATGCCGACCTGTGCTTTTTCGACATCATAATCGCACTTTTGTAGCAATTTCTGAATAATGTTTTCGACGTCTTCGCCCACGTAACCAGCTTCAGTAAGAGTAGTTGCATCCGCAATCGTGAACGGCACATCGAGTTGTTTGGCCAGTGTTTCGGCTAATAGGGTCTTACCTGAACCGGTTGGGCCAATCAATAAAATATTACTTTTAGATATATCTACATCTTCGTCTAGCTCTTGCCCACGAATACGTTTGTAGTGGTTATATACGGCTACCGACAATACTTTCTTGGCTGATTCTTGAGAAATAACATAGTCGTTTAGGCCGGTATGGATCTCACTTGGGGTAGGAAAGTGATCGGCTTCATCGGACTTGGATATATCTTCAATAGCCTCTTCACGAATAATGTCTTCGCATAAATCTACGCATTCATCGCAAATAAATACCGACGGACCTGCGATTAACTTACGAACTTCATGCTGGCTTTTGCCACAAAAAGAACAATAAAGTAGCTTGTTTTCGTCGTTACTTTTATTGTCATCACTCATAAACAGCCTCTTTCAACCCACATAATCATTTATTTTTATTTCCGTTTATCACTTCAACGCTATTGGTCTTCGCCATATGTCTTACACTCTATTCTGTCTTTGCAGAGCATATTTGTGACACATAATAAATTGTAACCTAGTTATAGACCTTATTGATACGCCAAACATCGCACTTCTTTTGATTTAGCGCTAGCTTGTCGAATAACAATTTATTAGCCGTACGTCTATTTAGTTATGCCCCGTAACTTACGTGCATCATTGATACCGCCGATATTTTGAACGTCTAAATACCCCTGTTCTTTGAGTCTATCTACTGCTCTAGACGATCGTACACCGCGTGCGCAATACAAGCGAATTGGTGTGCTTTTGTCTGGAAATTGCTCATTCACACCATCAACTATGTCTGATACATGAATGCGAGTATCACCGTCAATATGGTCAACCTTATATTCAATCCAAGTACGCACATCGATATACACCGCATTGTCAGGTAAGCTTATAGGATCTTGCTCTTGAGCGACGCTGCCATAAACAAAGAAAAAGAATAAAATAAGTATGTTTTTTATCATAATCAACAACTTATTGCTAATAATTAATGTCAATTATTTCATAAGTCTTCTCGCCGCTCGGCGCTTGGAAAGTAAACTCATCGCCCTCCAACTTGCCGATCAATGCCTTCCCAATGGGCGAACTTAAAGATATTTGACCGTTACTAATATCGGCTTCCAGATCACCCACTATCTGATAACTCACCTCAGTATCACTATCTAAGTCATACAGTTTCACGCGCGCACCAAAAACAACCTTTCCTTTAGCATTAAGCTTACTTGGATCTATCACTTCAGCAATGCTAAGTTGACTCTCAAGTTCCTTAATACGGCCTTCGATAAAGCCTTGCTGCTCTTTAGCGGCATCGTATTCGGCATTTTCAGAAAGATCGCCGTGCGAGCGAGCCTCAGCAATTGCGGCAATTACTTTGGGGCGCTCAATGCTCTTTAAATTTTTGAGTTCAGCCTGCAGGCGCTCTGCCCCTTTGGCGGTTATAAGTACTCGATCCATTATTCTATATCTAATTTAATTGGTTATAAGACCTAGTTACTAACTAGATCTATTGATAGCTATTATTACTTAACAAGCAACAATACCAAAACAATATTTACGCGGAGAAGCGAATTGTTTGTAACAAAATGATTGTAACCGTAATCAGTGAAGTACCCATGACCCTTAGTAAAAAAACGCCAGAGCCGTCAGTAGCAATTGGCCTGATTAAATCGACTGGTGCAGGGTTTGCAACTTGCTTACCCACATCGCACGGTGAGCTTTATGTGCTTCAACCATGGCTCGTGCAGCAGCAATATTAGTGGAGTAAGTTACTTTGTGCATCAAGGCTTCGCGACGAATAGCGTATGAATCTTTTAGCGTATGGGAATTAGAGGCGGTATTCACCACCAAGTCAGCCTGGCCTTCGATGATCATATCGACAATATGCGGTCGACCTTCTTTTACTTTATTGACCGTCTTAACTGGCACACCTGCTTCACTAAAGGCTTGCGCGGTACCGCGCGTTGCGACAATTTCGAAACCATTGTCTGCCAAATATTTAGCTAACTCTGTGGCAATCTCTTTATCAGAGTTGCGGACACTAAATAAAACAGTACCAGTCTGCGGTATGTCTGAACCTGCGCCCTGTTGCGATTTATTGTAAGCCTCGCCAAAACTATTGCCCACACCCATCACTTCGCCGGTAGATTTCATCTCAGGGCCTAGCAAGGTATCCACCCCAGGAAACTTAACAAACGGAAATACGGCTTCTTTGACCGAATAATAGTTAGGTATAATTTCTTCCGATATGCCCTGTTCGGCTAAGGATTTACCTGCCATACAAAGCGCCGCAATTTTCGCTAGAGGGCGAGACGTGGCTTTCGATACAAAGGGCACGGTGCGTGAAGCTCGTGGATTAACTTCTAATACATAAATTGTATCGCCTTTGATGGCAAATTGAACATTCATCAAACCGACCACATTCAAAGCTAAGGCCATTTGAGCAGTCTGTTCGCGCAAGCGAGCCTTTATATCCTCGGACAGGCTAAACGGAGGCAGTGAGCAGGCTGAATCACCAGAATGCACGCCCGCTTCTTCAATATGCTCCATAATTCCGCCGATAATCACTACTTCACCGTCACAGATAGCATCGACATCAACTTCAATCGCATCGTTCAAAAAACGATCTAGCAATACCGGTGATTCATTGGAGACTTGAATCGCCGTCAGCATGTAGTGCGATAAGGCTTCGCTGTCATGTACGATTTCCATGGCGCGCCCTCCCAACACATAAGATGGCCGCACAACCAAGGGATAGCCGACTTCTTCAGCTAAGGCTAAGGCGGTATCTTCACTAGAGGCGATACGATTCGGCGGTTGTTTTAACTTCAACTGATTAAGCAAGGCTTGAAAATGCTCTCTATCTTCCGCGTTATGAATCGCTTCAGGCGAAGTACCGATAATTTTAGTGCCTTGCTCTTGTAACGGTCTTGCCAGTTTCAATGGCGTTTGCCCACCGTACTGAACAATGACGCCAGTTGGGTCTTCTTTATGCACAATCTCAAGCACGTCTTCCAAGGTTAACGGCTCAAAATAAAGCCGATCAGAGGTATCGTAATCGGTGGAGACAGTTTCCGGATTACAATTAACCATAATGGTTTGATAGCCCTCTTCACGCAAAGCCATCGACGCGTGCACGCAACAATAATCGAACTCAATACCTTGACCTATTCTATTAGGACCTCCACCTAAAACTATGATTTTATTATTTTTTTCAGGGTTAGATTCACACTCATGCTCGTAGGTTGAGTATAAATAGGCGGTAGCAGTCGCGAACTCGGCGGCACACGAATCCACACGTTTATAGACGGGTCGAATATTCAATGCATGACGCTTAGAACGAAAATCATCTTCTGTCACATTGAGTAAACTAGCCAAGCGTATATCAGAAAAACCTTTGCGCTTCCAAGCAAACAGCTGATCCGCGTTTAGATCATCTATACGGTTCTCAAGTACCTGCGATTCAGTAGCAATAAGGTCTTCTATTTCAGCTAAAAACCAAGGTTCAATACCGGTAGCTTCATGTACATCTTTAATCGAAAGGCCTTCACGAAACGCATCACCGATGTACCATAGACGCTCCGCTTTGGGTACTCTGAGTGCTTCATTCAAACGACTGCTGCGCTCAAGCCCTTCTAGCTCACCCAATTGAGGTTCAAAGCCATAGCTGCCAATTTCTAAACTGCGCATTGCTTTTTGCAATGACTCCTGAAAAGTACGTCCGATCGACATAGCCTCACCCACTGATTTCATCTGGGTGGTGAGCGTATTATCGGCTTGCGGGAACTTCACAAAGTCAAATCTTGGGATTTTAGTGACGACATAGTCAATGCTTGGCTCGAATGAGGCTGGTGTTAAACCGCCCGTTATTTCATTGCGTAACTCATCTAAGGTGTAGCCAATAGCCAACTTAGCAGCCACTTTAGCGATTGGAAAACCTGTCGCCTTAGATGCTAAGGCTGATGACCGTGAGACACGCGGGTTCATCTCAATGATGATCATGCGACCAGTTTGAGGATCTACCGCAAATTGCACATTTGATCCGCCAGTATCAACGCCAATTTCTCGCAATACCGCCAAAGAGGCATCGCGCATGATTTGATATTCTTTATCAGTCAGAGTTTGCGCAGGAGCGACTGTAATTGAGTCGCCAGTATGCACACCCATGGCATCAAAGTTTTCGATTGCGCAGATAATAATGCAATTGTCTTGCCGATCACGCACAACCTCCATCTCATACTCTTTCCAACCAAAGATACACTCCTCAATAAGTAATTCATCGGTCGGTGATGCATCCAGCCCACGAGTACATATTTCTACAAACTCTTCTTTATTGTAAGCAATACCTCCACCCGTGCCACCCATGGTAAAGGATGGACGAATAATCACCGGCAAGCCAAGGTCGTCTAATATTTCAAAGGCTTGATCCATACTATGAGCAATATCTCCTCGCACAGTTTCCAAGCCGATTTCGGTCATGGCTTTTTTAAACTTTTCACGATCTTCCGCCTTATCAATTGCTTGCTTGGTGGCTCCGATCATTTCTACGCCATTTTTTTCGAGTACGCCTTCGCGCTCTAGATCTAAGGCACAATTCAATGCCGTTTGCCCGCCCATGGTTGGCAACAGCACATCTGGCTTTTCAATCTCTATGATCTTTTCAACGGCTTGCCAACTAATAGGCTCAATGTAGGTTGCGTCAGCAAAGCCGGGATCAGTCATGATGGTGGCTGGATTTGAGTTCACCAACACCACTCGATATCCCTCTTCTTTGAGGGCTTTACAGGCTTGCACACCGGAGTAATCAAACTCACACGCTTGCCCTATAATGATTGGCCCAGCACCGATAATTAAAACGGTTTCAATGTCATTACGCCTAGGCATTATTAGCAACCTCATTCATCATATTAATAAAACGCTCGAATAACGGCGCCACATCTCGCGGCCCAGGGCTCGCTTCTGGATGGCCTTGAAAAGAAAATGCCTTTGCATCAGTGCGAGACACGCCTTGTATGGTGCCATCAAACAAAGATCGATGCGTCACCTGCAAGTTGTCTGGCAAACTTTGTTCTTGCACGGCAAAACCGTGGTTTTGACTGGTGATCATCACCTGTTTGGTCGATAAGTCTTGAACTGGATGATTAGCTCCATGATGACCAAATTTCATTTTTTCAGTCTTGGCTCCCGACGCTAGCGCTAAAATTTGATGCCCTAAACAAATTCCGAACACAGGCACCCCAGCTGCGATGATCTCTTGGGTCGCGGCAACTGCATAATCGCAGGGCTCAGGATCACCAGGACCATTAGATAAAAACACACCGTTGGGGTTTTCAGCTAACACATCTGCAGCTGGTGTTTGCGCAGGCACAACAATCACATCGCAACCTAGCTGGGTCAGGATTCGTAAAATATTGTGCTTTACACCGTAGTCATAGGCCACAACTTTAAATTTAGTTTCGCCTTTCTCGGCATAGCCTTCGGTCAAGGACCAAACTGATTGTTGCCATTGATAAGCGTTTTTAGTAGTCACCTCTTTGGCAAGATCCAACCCTTTTAGTCCAGGGAATTTCTGCGCTGCGGCCACTGCCGCTTCAGCGTCAATATCATTACCCGCAACAATGCATCCATTTTGCGCGCCTTTTTCTCGCAATATCCGAGTAAGCTGGCGCGTGTCGATATCGGCAATTGCAACAACGTCGTTGCTAACAAGGTAATCATCAAGATTCTGTGTGTTGCGCCAATTATTTGCCAAACGCGGCAAGTCTCGAATAATCAAACCCGTCGCATAAACCTTGTTGGATTCAACATCCTCTTCATTTGTGCCTGTATTACCTATGTGTGGATAGGTTAAGGTTACCATTTGCTGGGAATATGAAGGGTCAGTCAAGATTTCCTGATAACCCGTCATAGAGGTGTTAAACACAACCTCTCCCACTGAGTTTCCTTGGGCGCCAATCGATTGCCCCCAAAACAATGAACCATCTTCTAATGCCAGTAATGCCGTTTGCTTCACAAAGTTCCCTTATTCGAATTAAAAATCAAGTTAATCAATCTAGCCAGCCAAAAGCCATGTAAAAGTCGGCAAGCACTACCCAAAAAACAGCCCTGAGCCATCGCCGCCACCTAGAAACCTCGGCAGTCATGCGATTAGAAAAT
>CAZHEL010000065.1:0-129 GCA_964531625.1 uncultured Gammaproteobacteria bacterium | reverse complement strand
CCAGAACAAAACCGATTAACGTCACGCAAGCAAAACGGCGTGCCGTTTAAAAAAACAGTCCTGAGCCCCCGCCACCACCTAGAAACCTCGGCAGTCATGCGATTAGAAAATCCAGAACAAAACCGATTA
>CAZHEL010000064.1:0-7394 GCA_964531625.1 uncultured Gammaproteobacteria bacterium | reverse complement strand
TTTACCAACCAACCATCGACATTGTTAATGATGGTAAGCCAACCATACTTGCTTCTAAAGCGGCTTATGAACAAGCAGGCATTGGCCCCGAAGATATTGATGTTGCACAACTGCAAGATACTGAAGCTGGTGCAGAAATTATGCACATGGCTGAAAATGGTATCTGCAAAGACGGTGAGCAGGAAAAATGGATTTCTGAAGGCCGCACTGAACTCATTGGTAGCTTACCAATCAATACGGATGGTGGTTGCATTGCTTGTGGCGAACCTATTGGCGCGACCGGTTTACGCCAAGTATATGAAAATGTTACCCAATTGCGAGGCCGCGCTGGTGCTAGACAAGTCGCAAACAAACCTAAAACCGCCTATAGTCATGTGTACGGAGCACCCGGCTTATCGGGAATCACCATATTGGAGGTCTAGTGCCAACACGTATTGACGCTCATTTTGTTGCCGCAGGTAAATATCATGATATTGACTTTGCACGATTAGAAATACTAAAACTCTTAGCTGAGCACCCTGAAATAAGGACTACAGTCGCCTGCGACTATAGCGACACAAACCGTCTAGATGAATGCCGCTTTCTAGTGACCTATTGCTGTGACCTAATGCCGAGCGAATCGGAAATGGCGGCCATTAAAAAGTGGTTAGACAAAGGCGGTAAATGGTTAGCCTTACACGGCACAAATTCAATACTCAAATTTGTCGAGCACGGGGTGGACACACCCGATCTTCGACCGGATGTAATGAAGGTACTCGGCACTCAATTTAAAGCACACCCTCCCATTGGCACATTCATGGTAGAGGTTGTAAATAATGAGCATGAATTAAGCGCAGGCATCGACGACTTTGAGATAGAAGACGAACTATATCTATCAGTAACGACCGCCGATATCGACGTGCTTATGACCACCACGTTTGAAGGCGAGGCTAGCGGCTTCACCGATAGTGAATGGCCTAAAACCACGGTGCCTATCTTATACACTCGCGACCTCGGTCAAGGCGAAGTGGTATATAACACTCTGGGCCACTGTCGGGGTCATTATGATCTACCGGGTATTAGAGATTTCAACCCTAACCCGGACAAATGCGCTTGGAACTACCCTGTCTATTATGAGTTATTGCGACGTGGAATAAAGTGGGCCATGCGCGACTAAATATCGTGAATGTCAGACTATGAACATAAGAAACCACATCGCAAACCAAGACCGTAACCGCTGATGACTAATACCAAAGAACTTGTACTTTATACCCTAGAAGACGGGGTGGCAGTTTTGCAGCTTAATCAAGCTGAGTCGCGTAATGCGATGACGCCCGAAATGGGTCAAGCACTAGCAAGCGCAATCGAACGAGCAAGCAGCGAAGCAAAAGCCATTGTCTTACTTGGCAGCGAGAAGGCATTCAGTGCCGGAGCAAACCTAAAATCGAGCCGCATGGATAACATCAGTGCTGACATCGATATGGGTGAAAAACTAGAAGAAATCTACAACCCACTGCTGTTAAAAATTCGAGAATTACCCATTCCCTTAATATCTGGCATTCGCGGCGCGGCCGCTGGTGTTGGCTGTTCAATTGCGCTGATGGGAGACATTATCATTGCTGGCAAATCAGGTTTTTTCTTGCAAGCATTTTGCCATGTCGGCTTAGTTCCTGATGGCGGTTCGGCTTATATATTGTCAAGATCGGTAGGTCGTATACGAGCCATGGAGTTAATGCTGCTTGGCGAGCGATACCCTGCCGAACGAGCTTATCAAGACGGCTTGGTTACCAAAGTTGTTGAAGACCAAGATGTCCAAAGCACAGCCATCGAATATGCCAAACGACTAGCTGATGGCCCTTCTCTGGCATTAAAAATGATTAGACAGTCGGCTTGGGCAGCACTCGATTCGGACTTCGAAACACAACTACTTCTGGATAGAAAGAATCAAAAAACAGCTGGGCGAACCGCTGACTTTGTGGAAGGAGTTGCTGCATTCAGAGAACGCAGAAAAGCTAAATTTAACGGCAAGTAAGCGCGGCTTTTAAAAATCCTTTAACCCTTTAAGCTAACACTCAGATTCTTAAAGAGGCTCTGGTGTAACCGGTTCCACTCGCTCCCATACATGCCCAGCATTACGTTCGATTATGAGCCATTGGCCATCGCGAAAAACCCATCGATCATTGTAGTAACCAGCAACAATCCAATCTGAATCAACTTCTTTCATCTCTGGTGAAAAGAACTTCATTTTGGCCATCTGTGTGCCACCAATCTTATGAATCGCAGTAAAATACGCTTGAGAACTTGCACTCAATATATCGTCGCTAACATCGACAACGAGGTTAGAAATACTGTGGTGGCCAGCATGCATGCCATCAACAACAGGCTTAGCATAAAAGATAAAGCCATCTAAATCGCCGGTATAAGAACCGTGTTTATGCACGTGTTGCGCATCAAAGCATGAGCGCACTCCTTCCCAATCTTTTTGATCGATCGATCGACAATACCGGTATAGCTGTTCCTCTATTTTTACCCGTGCTAACAATTTATCGATATCTTTCATGGACTCTATTACCTTATTTTATCTATATCGAACATGATTAGATCGGTACCGCATCCTCAGTTTTGATAGGCTGGTTATTAATACAATTTCGCTAGTTATTCATATAATTACAGCTAAACTGGGTCATAGCCACTAGCAAATAGGCTATTTTAGTCACCCTAAACCATAAACATAAAAGAGCTCGGATAATATGAATAGACTAAAAGATAAGATAGCAATCATTACCGGGGCATCAAAGGGGCTGGGAGAAGCAAATACACGCTTGTTTGTTGCCGAGGGCGCAAAAGTCGTTATCACTGATATCGATAAAGAAGCCGGAGAAGCACTAGCGCATGAACTCGGCGAAAACGTAACATTTCTATACCAAGATGTGCGCGATGAGCAAGGCTGGATAACCCTAATCGACAATGTCGTGGCTCAACATGGCGGCTTAGATGTTCTGGTAAACAATGCTGGTGTTGTTAAACCCGGCACCATCGAAAGCCAAACCATGGATGAGTATGATTTCATTATGGACGTCAGTGCACGAGCCACTTTTATGGGTTGCAAATATGCTATTCCGGCAATGAAAGCCTCTGGTAGTGGCTCAATTATTAACATGGCGTCACTTGCATCAATTCAGGGTGTGTCGCGGGTAGCCGCCTACTCAGCAGCCAAAGGAGCCGTTCAGGCGTTGACGATTAATATTGCCGGTTATTGCGGTGAAAACCAAATAGACGTTCGTTGCAATTGCCTTAACCCCTCGAGTATCGATACGCCAATGGTACAAAACATTCGAGCGCAGTTTATGCAAAACCCAGAAGAAGCGGCCAAATTGGCTCCCAAAGGAGAAATTGGCGAACCCAATGATGTGGGGCATGCCGTGGTGTTTTTAGCCTCTGATGAATCAAAGTTCATCAATGGTGTCAGCATTCCCGTGGACTATGGAAAATCCATACTGCCTGGTCTGTTTAAACACCCAGACTAACACCTCACTTCTGACCTTTTTAACTACCAAAATTACGAGTGAGGTTTGTGCCTCTTTACGTTTTTACTTTGAAGAATGCACGTAATTACTATTTAGCATCCGCTTCGCCCCTTGCAATATATCTATCAAGTTCTTCATGAAAGAAGCGTACGCGACCCTCTTGCCCCGACAGGTATCCGCCTTGATACCCTTTGGACATCAAGCCTTTTTGTTGAGTGGTCCAAACAGAGAGATCCTCATCAATTACCTTGCCACACTCTACTTCACCAACCAAGCCAGTGATGTGCGGCACTTCTGTATCCCAACTAACCGTTTGAAACATGGCCGCCGAGTAATACTCTTTAGTGCCATCTGGAAACCAGTTTAGATACCAAGTATCAAAATAGCAACGAGTTGGATCAGTCGGGTGCGGGGTCGCCATCAAAAAGAAGGCACCATCGGGCCTTAGACTCAATGAGAAATTTGGAAAAATTGTATAGTGATAATGGTCTGTTAACTGATTGTCAGTCAGACCTGAAAAATCCAAGCCCTTCTCTTTACCTTTTTCTCGTTTAACCTTTTGCATTGCCTCTCGAATTGAATGCGGATCAGAGCGATAGTCTTCGCCATCCAGCCCCCAAAAGTCGAAATAGTTTTGCATTTGCTTTAGGGTTTCATCGTAATTACTTTTTAAACCCAGCGTTGGGCGGTTGCCCGGCATGAACATACGAGAATGCCCTTCAGGAAAAATATCAAATTGGCAATGCTTATAATTTTGCTCCATAACGTACTTGGTACTTGGGTGTACAAATGGCAGATGATAAGACTCGTTGAAATTGTCTTGTACAATTTTCCAATTAAATTGACCTTCAACGGTGATCCAGTGGGTACGCTTCATGCGTTTAAGATCGTAAGTTTGAATTTGAGCGTGCACTGGCCCAAGATACTCTTCTAGAGGCATCACATCGTCATTCATTGAATACCATATAAAGCCTCCACAAACTTCGCTACGTAACTCTTTTAAACGTAGTTTTCCACAAGGATTACCTTGCGCATAATCTTCGCTTTGCGGAACAAAAGATAATTCTCCATCTACCTTAAAGCGCCAACCATGATAGGCACATGCCATGGCCTTACCACTGCTTGTTTCTTCATGAACCAATTTATTACCACGATGCGGGCAAACATTGTAAAAGACCCTAACTTTGCCATCGTTGTCACGCGTACATAGTAACGACTCTTTACCAATATCAAAAGTCATACGATCACCGGGGTTTTTAATTTGCTCTTCCATGCCAGCAACTAACCAGACCTTGGTCCACACATGGTCCCACTCTTTCTGCATAAACTCATGACTGTAATAACGCTCGCCGAGTATCGGCGCAGTGCCTAACTCAGGCTCCGGCAACTTGCTTTCATCAAGAAAGCCAGCATCATCTAACCCTAAAATGTTTGGTCGCTTCGCATTCATAATATGAGTCTCTAATTTGTGCTACTGATAATTCTAATCGTAAACTTTATCTGTATTATACAAGCTTGTCTGCTATCAATTTATACAGCTTTATTGAGGCAAAAAACAACGCAAAACTTAACAAACAGATAATTTTTCATCAATGTTTATGGGCATTACACGTTCCAAGATAAACCCCTTCCTCTTTATTAATCCCATTTAACTGAAAAACAAACAGTGCTAGCTATTTTATCAGTTAGCTCTGGGCCAGTTTGTTATATAACTATGGTTCCTAGAATTAATGAGAACAAACAATGTCGAAAGCTATTACAAATGAAATGAATGATAAATTAATCGCCATGCTAGACCGAGAAGAGGTCAAAGCCGTGCCTCATCGTTTTGCAAGAGGCCTTGACCGCTGCGATCGATCACTGCTTGAATCTTGTTTCCACCCTGATGGTGTAGACGACCACGGCTTCTTTAAAGCCGGTGCGATTGAATTCTGCGATTGGGTGATGGAAGAGTTAAAGAAATTTGATACATCTCAACATCTTATCGCAACGCAAAACGTTGAAGTGTCTGGATCCAAAGCCGCTTGCGAAAGTTACTTTACGGCCTATCACGTGATGGGTACGCCAGACGGTTCTAAGGAATTGATAGTCGCTGGGCGCTATTTAGATGAAATGGAAAAACGTGATGGAGAGTGGAAAATAACACTCAGGAAATGCGTTTTTGACTGGAACCGAATAACCGACGCCGTGCCCGTGCCTGCACGTGACCCAGACCCAAGACACTTAGGTGAAAACTTCCCAGACGATGACTCATATAAAATGTTTTCAAGACTGGCTTAGCTTCTTAGCAACAAACAAATTTTTATATAAAAATTTTACACCTAATGATGAGCTGCTCTATTACTAGAATTATTAGAGCCGTTTAGCTTAGGCCGCGTCAGGAATCCAACTGCCATGAAAACCGGCAGGCACTCGAACAGATAAGTGTATCCGCGCGATCGGTTCTTGTTCTATCTGATCGGCATTGAAAATAACCAGCTCACTTTTATCTTCAGCGGGGTCATAGACAAAACTCATGAGATAACCTTCATCTTCAGATGATGCGCCCTTCGCTGCAACAAATGTAGGCTCTGCGCCAATTCGTCCATCCTTTAACATATGCGATGTCTTAGAACCGGTTTGCAGATCATATTTATGAAAACCTAATATTGTTGGGCTACCTTTAGAGTTAAATTCCGCAGCATACCCATAACGACTTGGTAAGCCGACGTGCGTTTCAGCGACCGTTGGGAAGTCGACGCCTAAATCGTCTAACTGACGTTCCAATGTTGCCCCAGTTTTAAGATTTAATTTCCATTCATGCAACATAGGTATTGGCGGTGCATCCATACCAACCGATGTATAACCAACCAAACGTGGTGCGTGAATAACAATTTCATCACCGTGTTCATGAGCGTTCATTGTATGGTAGACATAACATGGATCGATATCGAACCATTTAACATCTTTGCTCGATCCAGTTCGCGGCATGACTCCCATACGCGCACCGTAACTTTCATCAAATTTAACTGGAACGCCTGGCTTCGACAAATTTGGAATATCCCATACCATGGGTAAGTCCATAAAAATGACGTAATTACGTGTAATCACAAAGTCGTGCACCATGGTTGCCGCTTTGACATCAATGACTTCCGATTGCACTAATTCGCCAGAGGCATCTACTCGATGATAAGTTAAAAACGGCGGCATAATACCGTACCCGAAAAACAACATCTCGCCGGTCTCAGGACAAATTTTAGGATGAGCCGTCATATTACGCTCGAGCTTACCGTCAAAAGTGTAGAGGCCGACCGTATCAAGGTCTTTGGTCATCTCAAACGGCGGGTGCAGCTCTTGTAATGCCAAAATTGTACCCGCATGCCCAATAATATGAGTATTGGCAAAAGAGTTTTCTGGAGCCGCTGTAGTCTCGCGTGTAATGACTTTTTCATTTAACAATGGCGTTTCAACATAGCGATTGCGATACCAAGTGGCTTTGCCATTTTGAATTTCAACGCCGTGGATCATCCCTTCGCCAAGAAACCAATCTGGGCTAGCATGCGCTTTAGGGTTTGCGCCATTACGGAAGTATCGACCATTGAGCTCCGATGGAATGCTACCAGTTACTTGCAAATCCATTTCCGTTGTTTCTTCAACAACCGGTGCAAACGATTCAGCCATCCAAAAAGGCGCTTGTTCTTGATTATTCATAATTATTCACTACTTGAGTTGTCTTGTCTAAAAATAAGGGCAACACAAGTTGCTTGTATTGCCCTGATTAATTCTATCAGTTTATAAATGTGACCGACTTATCAAAATAGCCAGCCACATTAAACTTCCTTTTAGAATTCAACTTCGGCTTGAAGACCATAAATTGTTGTTACCTGACCAATACCAAAAGTAAATAAA
>CAZHEL010000063.1:0-7409 GCA_964531625.1 uncultured Gammaproteobacteria bacterium | reverse complement strand
CCCACCTAAGTCTCATAAACTAGGTCGGCATAATTGGAAGAATGGGTGACACCTAATAAGAGTTAATTTATGACATCTCAATTGATTTTCACCTATTTCATTAATTAAAAATTCTTTCGTTTATTTCCATCTCTTTATCGGCTAGACTCCCGCCGATGCGACGCAGGACTAAACAAACTTTTATTTTCTACACTTTAGTCATTACTATAGTCTCGAATCTATTACTGCCGTCTTTAGCTGTCGCTTTAGAGTCGGGTACACGTGTATTGTTGTGTACTGCTCAAGGGTATAAATGGGTTACGATCTCTGAGCAAGAGCCCGTGGAGTTGAGTAGCCAAGGTGGTCCATTCGAGCATTGTGTTTACTGTTTGAACCCTCACGATGATTCTGACTCTACTTTGTTTCAAGCTAGCTCGTTAAAGCTTCAGCTAGCAAAATTTAAATCAAAAGCTCGAGATTTTATGCTCGGGCAGCTTAACTACCTTCATTCTCATTCTCACGCGCGCGCCCCTCCTTTTTTCATCTAAAGAAGCATTGAAATAAAACTTATTGGTGTCTACTAGCTTAATAGCAATGGGCACTTTTCTAAATACGGCTTGTTCTAGCCTATTGCTAGACAATGGCCGTTCTTGTTCTTTAGGAATTCACATGAAATTTTTTAAAATAGCGGCAATATCATTTGCCATTCTTTCTCCGTGTGTGAGCCACGCGGATTCAAGCAGTCCGTCTTCGCATGGTCCAATAGGCGTGATGGGTGATCATTTGCACAATAAGGGCGAGTGGATGTTTTCGTATCGTAATACGCGAATGAATATGGATGAAAGTCAAATTGGCTCAAACAATATATCCGCGCGCGAAATTGTTGGAACTGCTAATAACCCTGGGCAATTCATTGTGGCGCCGACAAAAATGACCATGGATATGCACATGTTGGGTGCCATGTATGGCTTGAGTAATCGCATTACTTTAGTGGGAAGGCTGGCGTATGTTGATAGAAAGATGTCACATATTACGCGTGCTGGTGGTGAGTTTGTGACGCGCTCATCAGGTATTGGCGATACTAAGCTCGGCGCTTTAATGAGTTTAACAAACTCACAAAATCATAGTATTCATGCAGGCTTAATTGCCAGCTTACCGACTGGTTCAATTGACGAACGAGACGATACGCCGGTGATGAACGATGCGTTTCTACCTTATCCAATGCAGCTTGGCTCTGGTACTTTTGATCTCATGCCATCTATCGTTTACCGAGGTCAGTCAGGGCAACGTTCATGGAGTTGGGGTAGTAAAGTTGAAGCCACTATTCGTACGAGCACTAATGACGAAAGCTACACCCTTGGAGATCGCCTTGCTGCAACGTCATGGATAGCGAGAGATATCAGTCACCACTTGAGCTTATCAATTAAGCTCAATTATCAAGACTGGGATCAAATTAGCGGCGCAAACCCAGCTTTGAATCCGCTATTGATTCAAACTGCGGATCCCACACTGCAAGGTGGGCGCCGTTTAGACGCTTCTATTGGTGCTAACTATATTTTTGAAAACGGCCATCGCTTAGCCATAGAATACGCAGAGCCAATTTCGCAAAACTTGAATGGCCCACAACTGCAAAGTGAATCGATGCTGACCGTTGGTTGGCAAAAAGCATTCTAAAGCTCTTACTCAACTGATTGTTGAAAGATGTTGTTCGATAATAGACACTCATTCCGAGTGTCTATTATCGTAACTTATTTTGCTCAATCACAATAACTGGGGTCAGAGTGAAGCTGTCGTAGTTTAACGGACTATTTAATTGTAGGTTTCCAGAAATGTCTACACGAATGTCGTATAGTGCAAGTGTGGCTTGGTGCTCAAAGTACTGTTAATGTTTCTAAAAAAATGATTTAAACATTTATATGAAAAAACTGATTTTATTACTCTTTCTAAGTTGTTCTTTTTTGCAGGCAAATGCTGAAGATATTTTGCTTACAGCCGATTATTACTTTGATTCCGATAAAGGGGAATTGGTTGAAAACCCTGCGATATTTATTTCTGGTGATCGAATTAGTAAAATAACGAAACAAGGGACGTTTGATAATTTAGATGGCGTTAAACGGATAGAGCTAAAAGGCAAAACTTTACTGCCGGGTTTTATGGATATGCATGTGCATTTAACGTCTGCGGATGAGAGCGTGTCTTTTTTAGAGTCGCGCTTGCAATCAGTGCCTAGAAAATCGATTAATGCGGTTGGCAATGCGCAAAAGACGTTGTCGGCTGGTTTTACGACAGTGCGCAATTTGGGTGCTTCAGATTATATTGTGATTGCCTTACGTGATGCGATCAATGCCGGTGAAGCTCGTGGTCCTCGAATTTGGGCATCTGGCCCTTCGCTTGGTATCACTGGAGGTCATTGCGATGATAATTTCTCTCCTCCAGAAAAGCTCAGTAAGGCGCAAGGCGTGGCGGATGGCCCTTGGCAGGTGCGCGCTAAAGTCAGAGAGAATATAAAATACGGCGCTAATACTATTAAATTTTGCGCTACTGGTGGAGTCTTCTCGCGCGGTACAAAAGTGGGTGCAATTCAATATTCCTTGGAAGAAATGCAGGCTATTGTAGATGAAAGCCATCGGCGAGATATGGTGGTGGCTGCTCATGCGCACGGTACTGAAGGCATCAAAGCGGCGATTAACGCGGGTGTCGATAGTGTCGAACATGCCAGTTTTTTGGATGATGAGGCGATCCGCTTAGCCAAGAAAAATGGCACTTATCTGTCGATGGATATATACAATACAGAATACACACTAGAGTTTGGTGAGAAAAACGGAGTTCCCCAAGAAAACATTGATAAAGAGCGCGCCGTAGGGCAGAAACAACGTGACAGTTTTGCGGCGGCGGTTAAGGCTGGCGTAAAAATGATATTTGGTTCAGATGCGGCAATATATCCTCATGGTTTAAATGCGCGCCAATTTTCTCGTATGGTTAAATTTGGAATGACCGAAGCGCAAGCGCTGCAAGCGGCAACAATCAATTCAGCAAATTTGTTAAAAAAAGACGATCTCGGGCAAATCAAAGTAGGGTTTTTAGCTGATATTGTTGCGGTGTCTGGCAACCCTCTGCAAGATATCAGCGTTACTGAGAATGTTGAATTTGTGATGAAAGGCGGGGTTGTTTATAAGCTAGAAACGCCTTGATAGTGCGTGTTTGAATGATCGTACTTAGTAGCGGACCCGTAACAGAGACTTGCCTTAATCTCGCATCCGATTTTTTAGTGTAAGATTTATTCGCGTTCGATAAAAATATCTAACGGTAGGATTGCTGTTACTCCGACATTGGGTACGTCAACGAGTTGCCCAATCCGCAGGTCAACCGCAATACTCGCGATCATATAAGCTTGCGTCTGGTCATAACCATACTCTGTCATGATGTAGTCAATCATCGCCGCCAGCGCATTGCGGGCTGCAAGATTTATGTCACCTGAAAGGTTGCTGAGCCCCGCAATTTTAGGGGATTCGAGGTAGACCAGATTCGCAGGGGTGCTGCCTTTTTCTTTTAATGGGAAGCCCGTAACAGCATAGAAGCGCTCAGATGGTATGCCAAGCACCGACGCTGGTCCTTCATAGTGCGGTCCATGGGTCAGATCAGGTGGGTTTTCAGCGATGCGTGTGGTAACTGTCAGTTTACCGCCCATCTCAATCGCGGTGCCTGCCACCTCTCCATCGCCCTGTGCGTAATGAAAATCACCGACCGCCAAACCACAACCATCGATAAGGCACGGCAAATACAAGGTTGTGCCAGTCGCGATATATCGGATGTCTAAGTTACCACCATGCTCACGTGGCGGAACCGTTCGGGTGCACTCGGTCGGTTTCGATCCATCTGTCCCACAAAGTTCTGCCGGTTTTGCTTCGTCGGAGTCGGGCGGCAGAACGGTGCCACCTGCCTCGAGCAGCTGCGTCTCTCGTTCGAGTACATCAGCATGCAAATCTTTGTCCGGTAAGGTTGTTACGACACCGGGGAAACTTGCATTTGGAATACGCACACCCGGTAATGCATCACTTTCTGCATAATTGTTATTTAAACGCCAGACGATAAAACGTTCATCGGTTCCAAATTGATCAGCGGCGAAACCGAACGCTCCTGCGCTGGTCCAGCCGACCTTGGCAGGTTCGAGCGCCTCGATGGTAACAGCTAACACGTCGCCCGCCGTGGCGCCGTTAATATGGACAGGCCCGGTCAGTGCATGAACAACACCAACCCCTTCTCGGGGGGCCGTTTTTGCGCTTGAAAACTCAGCGGGATCAAGCGTTAGATCGAAGGCATCGCGACTAAAAAACACGATGCGCTCACCGGGATCAGCTTTCGCAATCATAGGGATTTCAGGATGAATCCTATTTACACATGCCGGATCCTCAGCGCAGCTTACGCTGAGATCGCCAACCATTGTGTCTGCGGCTGCATCACGTGCTGGTTCGCACGCGGTAAGTCCGAACATGAGCGTGATTATGATGAGTGTTTTGTGCCAAGTCATTAATTCATATCTCTACGTTAAACCCTAGTGCATATCTTAGCAATTGTCCAGTTATACCAACGCGGGCAAATTTGCGTTTTACCTTTCGAAAATTGGGATCGGGCCCCATTTTTACTCTTAATAGGTTTAGCTAGTAGGGTTATGCATGATGCAGTTACATCCGCTCTTAACCAGATTAATGATTATGACGAAGAGTGAACTCAAGACTTATAATCACTTTTAGTGATGCTAGTATAAACAGGGATGAATCGTGAAAACCACACGCGGGTATTATTTATGAATACTTTTTATTGAGTATTAATAAATAATACAAGGCTCATTGCATTGCTTATGCTACTGAGTTGACGCTGATATTTATTCGCTTTATTTAACGAAAGCTTTACTTTAACAATTATGGAGAAACTAAATTGGACGAACCTAATCGAATTGAACGCATGGTTGGAGAGATTGTAGGCTTACGAGTTTTGCTCGCCGCGTTATTAGAAAAACAAGGCGGGTGTGATGCTATTCGACAAGATTTACTTGAGAGTATTGATTCCTACGATATTCGTTCTGACACACCTGAGGGTGCACAACGAATTAAAGCGTGCGCAACGAGCATGCTGCAAAATTTTCCGGAAGTGATGGATGAGAAAATCGTAAAATAATCGAGCCTTTGTTAGTGACTCAGAAAATTTGGGTCAGGTCTTGCCATATGCCCAAGATGAATTAATGCGGTTGAAGCCCATTTTAATCTTGATAGGTTTAGTTGGTGGGGTTATACAAGACGCAGTTACAGCAGCTCTTAACCAGACTAATGATTTATGACGAAGAGTAAACTCAAGACTTATAAGCCTATTAGTGATGCTAGTATAAACAGTGATGAACTGCGAAAAACACAAGCGTACACTATTTATGAATACCTTGAAGATAGTCGTTTTAATTGTATGTGTGCAATTATCGTTCACCAACGCTAAGGCTCAAACGTTTTATGTAGCACCTAATGGAGTAGATCAAACTAATGCCGGTACACAAGCTCGGCCATGGGCGACTATTAGTTTTGCAATTGATCAAGTCAGCAGTGGTGCAACCATCGAAGTCGCACCAGGCACTTATAATGGCCGAGTTCGACTTGACCAACAATTTAGTAGTAGCGTTACGATTAGATCTACCGTGCCTTATCAAGCTCGCTTGCGCCATAATGGTGGCGCGGCATTAATTTGCTTTAGCTGTCAGGGTATTATCGTCGAAGGGTTCGATATAGCACACAGTGCAAATAATATTGGTGGTTTGGTCGTTCAAATTCAAACTACCAATGTTGCAGCACCGGCCTCCAATATAAACCTGCGCAATAATATTATTCACGACAGTACTGACAACGACTTACTAAAAATAAACAATGGCGCGCAAAACATCGTTGTAGAAAACAACATGTTCTACAACCAAGCTGGTTCAGACGAACATATCGATATCAATAGTGTGAACAATGTCGTTGTTCAAGATAACGTCTTTTTCAATAGTGCTTTTCAAACAATTACCAGTTCGTTTATTGTGATTAAAGACAGCAATGGAAATAGTGATGGTATTCTGGGTGCGAAAGACATTGATGTGAAACGCAATGTCTTTCTTAATTGGCAAGGCAATAACGGCCAAAGTTTTGTAAGAGTTGGCGAAGATGGCACCGCCAACTTCGAAGCGGAACGAGTATTGATCGAAAATAATTTAATGATCGGCAACTCAAATACATTGATGCGTAGTGCGTTCACCGTGCAAGGCTCAAACGACGTAAATTTTCGCTTTAATACTGTGGTAGGAAATTTACCTTCCCGTAATTTTGCCGTGAGATTACTCGCACTCGGCAATAATCAAAATAATAATAATATTCGATTAAGCAATAATATTTGGTCGGACCCAACTGCCAGTATGGGCGCTGAAGGTTTCAATGGGGCGGATGTATTTGAATCACCCTTAGGCAGTAACGACAACGTGATAATCGACAATAATTTGTATTACAACGGCGGCATCGCCATACCTGCTGACACAAGCCAAGATGTAAACTTAGCGGACGATGCAAATGCGCTAATAGCCGACCCTAAATTACCTAATCAAACTAATATTATTTTGCCGGTTTTCAGTGGTACTAATTTTAATGGTGGTTTCAGTAGCATCAGAGAAGTGTTTGAGAACTTCGCTATAAACTATGCTCAACCTTCGCCCGACAGCATTGTAATTAATCGCGGCTCCATCAGTGATACTCCCACCGATGATTTACTCGGTCGCATTAGAGACAGTAGCCCTGATGTGGGCGCTGTCGAAGCGCAAAGTTCACCAGGTAATCCGACAACACCCACGAACACATCACTGAGCTTTATTTCAGCTTTGCTATTGCTATTGTATGAGTAATCACAAAAACGAGTTGTAACTGTAGATGATGTCTTTGACTTAGAACAATGCCCTAGGGAGTTTAAAATAAAATCGAGCGCTGAATTATCTGATTGTCGCAATTATCGATTTGCCTTATGGCGAACTTGGGATGAGTCTCAAGCTGTTGCTATGGTCATTGGATTAAATCCTTCTACTGCGGATGAGGTAGAGGATGACGCGACTCTTGTTCGTTGTATGAATTTTGCTAAGTCTTGGGGCTATGGTGGTGTTTGTATGGCAAATCTATTTGCGTATCGAGCAACCAACCCAGACGATATGAAGGCCCAAAAAGATCCCATTGGCACGGACAATGATGCATGGCTTTTAAAACTAGCAAAGGAAGCAGGTATTGTTGTCGCAGCGTGGGGTAATGATGGTAGTTATTTAGAGCGTTCAACAGCGGTTAGACAAATGCTTGCCAATTTATATTGCCTTAAGATGAATAAGTCGGGCGAACCTGCGCACCCTCTCTATTTAAGCGCCGATTTAACGCCGATTT
>CAZHEL010000062.1:0-7733 GCA_964531625.1 uncultured Gammaproteobacteria bacterium | reverse complement strand
GAACGGGTTATACGCGACGCTTCTTAGAAGGGCGACAACCATTATGAGGGATTGGTGTAACATCAGTAATCTGGGTTACCTCAAATCCGCAGTTATTCAATGCACGAACCGCTGACTCTCGACCTGGGCCAGGGCCCTTTACTCGAACTTCAAGGTTTTTCATGCCGAATTCTTGTGCCATCTTGCCACAGCGATCTGCAGCGACCTGTGCAGCGAATGGCGTGCTTTTACGCGAACCACGAAAACCTGAACCACCTGCGGTAGTCCAACACAAGGCATTGCCGTGACGATCACTAATAGTGATGATAGTGTTGTTAAAAGACGCTTGGATGTGCGCGATTCCATCAACAATATGCTTTTTAACTTTTTTCTTAGATTTGCTAGCAGTTTTAGCCATTATAATTTCTCAAAAACAGGTCTTCTAAATACTTTGGGTATTATAGGAAGCTGGCGCTTTAGCGCTTGATTGGTTTACGCGGACCCTTGCGAGTTCGAGCATTAGTTTTAGTACGTTGGCCGCGCAAAGGCAGACCACGACGATGACGCAGGCCACGAAAACAGCCTAAGTCCATTAATCGTTTAACATTCATTGATACTTCACGGCGTAGGTCGCCTTCAACTTCAAACTTAGCCACTTCAGCACGCAGCTTCTCTGCGTCAGCCTCAGATAAATCGCTAACTTTGGTAGAGCGTTCAATACCCGCCGAATCACAAATACCTTGCGAGCGAGTTTTCCCAATACCATAGATCGACGTTAAGGCGATCTCTATATGTTTGTGTGATGGTAAGTTAATACCTGCAATACGTGCCACTGCGTGTCTCCGGATGCTTTGCTTCTATCAAAATCGGTTAAAAAACACTCAAAACCGACCCCTTTCGTTAAAATTTTCGTGTATTTAAGGGCCTCGAAAGGCGCGCTAGAATACTGTTTAGAGTGCTAGAAATCAACTAAATAAGAGCAAATTTCTAGCGAATAAATTAGTCTATTAAAATTAGCCTTGACGCTGCTTATGGCGAGGATCGGAACAAATAACCCGAACCACTCCTTTACGGCGAACAACTTTACAGTTACGGCAAATCTTTTTTACTGATGCGCGAACTTTCATAATATTTCTCGATAAATACGTCTATTAAAATAAAATTAACTATGAGCAACCTAGCGGCGTTTCTTACGCCCTTTAGATTTGCCTGTTAAATTAGTTTTTTTCATTAAGCTTTCATACTGCTGCGACATTAAGTGCGATTGCACCTGCCCCATTAGATCCATAATAACGACCACGATAATTAATAAGGATGTGCCGCCAAAGTAAAATGGAACATTGTAGTTAACAATCAACAGCTCTGGTAACAGGCATACGATAGCCAGATATATCGCACCTACCAAAGTAAGTTTTGATACCACACCGTCGATATAACGAGCGGTTTGTTGCCCGGGTCGTATTCCAGGTACGAAAGCACCTTGTTTTTTTAAATTCTCGGCAATTTCATTTGGGTCAAACGTTAGGGCCGTATAGAAAAATGCAAAAAACAAAATCATACCGATATAAACAACCGTATAAATCAATTCACCAGGCTGCATCTTAGTAGAGATGTCTCGCAAAATACCTGATAAACCAGTGGCTGAATCACTACCGAAAAATCCCACCAAGCTAGCGGGAAATAAAATAATACTGGAGGCAAAAATAGGTGGAATAACACCCGCCATATTCATCTTAAGTGGGAAGTAACTCGCAGGTGCTTGCATAACCTGATTACCACGTTGCTGACGTGCATAGTTGACGGTTAATCGACGCTGCCCTCGCTCAACAAAAATAACAAATGCAGTTACCAATACCACCGCCACAAACAGTAGCAACAAGCCAATTGGAGTGAACTCACCAGTGCGAGCTAGTTCAAAGGTTCCACCAATCGCAGACGGTAAACCAGCAACAATACCCGCGAAAATGATTAGTGACATGCCATTACCAATGCCGCGATCGGTAATTTGCTCACCCAACCATACTAAGAACATGGTCCCAGCCACTAATGCCATTACGCAGACTATGGTGAACTGTACGCCCGTAATCAAGGTTACTGGTGAACCGCCAACGCTTTGGCCTTGCACAGTACTTGCAATGCCTAATGCCTGAAAAACCGCCAATACTACCGCCGCGTAACGCGTCCACTTTTGAATTTTACGACGACCAGATTCGCCTTCAGCTTTAACCGCCTTCATACGCGGCTCAACCGCCGACATCATCTGCATAATAATTGATGCAGAGATGTAAGGCATAACACCTAAGGCCATAACAGACAGGCGACTCAATGCGCCGCCAGAAAACATATTTAGTACGTCGAGAATAGAGCCACGAGTTTGTTCGAATAGTGCAGCAATCGCAATCGGATCTACCCCGGGCACAGGAATATGAGTCCCTATTCGGTAGACAATAAAAGCCCCAAGCACGAATCCAATTCGTTGCATTAGTTCTTTTGACTTTCCAGACCCTGCTAAAGCTGCTGCTTGTTCTCGTGCCATAATTAATCCGAAGTACTAACTTATATTGTTAAAATTTGCTCACCAAAATCAGTGTGCTAACTTTAAGGTTTAGTCTAACTCTCTACTTTACCACCAGCCGCTTCAATAGCTGCTTTGGCACCCGCGGTTGCACCAATACCTTGTAAGGTAACGGCCTTATTCAATTCACCAGAAAGCACTACCTTGGCGCGCAAATGACCGGCATTAATTAAACCCGCACTGCGCAGTGCGGCTAAATCAACCGTATCACCTTCAATAAGGTTTAATTCGTGCAAACGAATTTCAGCCATATTTTTAGCCATCGCCGAGCGAAATCCGCGTTTAGGTAGTCGACGTTGAATGGGCATTTGACCACCTTCAAAGCCGATTTGAACTGTGCCACCGGTACGAGATTTTTGACCTTTATGGCCTCGACCTGCTGTTTTACCGGTACCAGAACCAATACCGCGACCGACTCTCTTACGCGCATGCTTAGCGCCATCAGCTGGTTTAATTGTATTTAATCGCATTGTTTATTCCTCAGAATAAGTTATCTACCTGATTGATAGCTACTTATGCTTCCTCTGTTTTAAGAAGGTACGAAACCTTGTTGATCATGCCTCGGTTTTCAGGGGTATCAATTACCTCAACCGAATGATGCATACGACGTAAACCTAGGCCTTTCACGCAAGCCATGTGCTTAGCACCACGACCGAACATGCTTTTTACCAAAGTTACTTTAATTTTCTTTTCCTTAGCCATTTGTCTATACCGAAATCTTATTTCTTAATAATAGTGATCTATAGAATATCTTCGACGCTCTTACCACGCTTCGCAGCAACAGCTTCTGGGCTGTTGATTGAGCGCAATCCTTTAATAGTTGCGCGAACAACATTCACTGGATTAGTAGAACCGATACATTTAGCCAATACATCTTTAACGCCAGCTGCTTCAAATACAGCACGCATGGTGCCACCAGCAATAATACCCGTACCTTCAGAAGCAGGACGCATCACAACGGTAGAACCCGCGTGAGTCGCAACGACAGGATATTGCAGAGTACCGTCGACCAAATGAATTTTTTTCATTTCACGTCGACCCGACTCCATCGCTTTAGAAACAGCCAAAGGCACTTCTTTAGACTTACCACGGCCAATACCAATACTACCTTTGCCATCACCCACTACGGTTAGCGCTGAAAAGCCGAAAATTCGACCCCCTTTAACTACCTTGGCGACACGGCGAACATTAATTAATTGCTCTAAACTTTCGTCTACTGGTTCGCGATCGTTACGATTATTTCTTTTTGGACCTGCCATTTTTTATCTCCTAGTACCTTTGTATTTGCGGCGCTATGATAATTATCTAAAGCTTAAGGCCGGCTTCGCGAGCGGCCTCGGCTAACGCTTTCACACGACCATGGTAACGAAAACCAGATCGATCGAAGGCTACTTGTTCTACACCGGCCTTTTTTGCCAGTTCAGCGATTTGCTTGCCAACCGCAGCGGCTGCTTCACAATTGCTGGTATTTTTTACACCTTTTTTGATGCCCGCGTTTAGTGTTGACGCTGCCGCAAGTACATTGCAGCCCGTCTCATCAATCACCTGCGCATAAATATGTTGGCCAGTGCGATGAACGCTCAAACGTGTCACGCCTTGCTTATTTATTTTGGCGCGTAGCTTTTTAGCGCGGCGCAAACGAGCTTGTCTTTTATCTTTCATCTTAATAACCCCGATTATTTCTTCTTAGCTTGCTTACGCAATACATATTCATCGGAATAACGTACGCCCTTACCTTTATAAGGTTCAGGTTTACGATATGCGCGGATTTCAGCAGCTACTTGACCCACCTTCTGCTTATCAATACCACTCACTACAATTTCGGTATTGCTTGGGGTCGCTACTTTGATACCTGCTGGCACTTCATATACAACAGGATGTGAGAAGCCAAGAGTCAGATTCAATTTTTGACCTTGCGCTTGCGCACGATAACCAACACCAATAATGGTAAGTTTTTTCTCAAAGCCATCTGAAACGCCGGTAACCATATTATTGATTAAGGCGCGTGTAGTGCCCGCTATGGCAACTGCTTGCTTAGATTTATCGTTCGCAGCAACTTTAACTTGTGCGTCTTCTTGAACTACTGAAACAAGTTCGTGGACATTCCACTCTAACTCGCCTTTCGAACCTTTGACCTTAATTACCTGACCCGATAACGTCACATCGACGCCACTGGGCAAGCTAACTGGTGCATTTGCAATTCTGGACATTTTTTTTCTCTATTAATGCAGCACTAACAAAAAGTGAGCGCTTACTTAATGGTTATTTACTTAAGTTATCGAACAAAGAACCTCACCACCAACACCGGCATTACGTGCCGCTCGGTCGGTCATGATTCCTTTACTGGTTGAAATAATAGCAATACCCAAACCACCATTAATTTTTGGTAGTTCTTCAGCGCTTTTATAAACGCGCAAACCAGGTCTACTAACGCGCTTGATTTGTTCAATTACAGGAGCACCTTCGTAGTATTTCAATTTAATTGTCAATGAAGGTTTGCCATCGTCAGTGCCGGCATCAAAGCCTTCAATATAGCCTTCATCTTCGAGCACCTTTGCAATAGCTGCCTTGATCTTCGATCCAGGCATGGTTAAAGCAATTTTTTCAGCATGGTGCGCGTTGCGAATACGTGTTAATAGATCCGCTATTGGGTCTGTCATCATGGTAATGTACCGTTCCTAATCTGTTGTACTGGTTAAGCTTTGTACTAAAATATCGTGAAGTTCGAGCTCACCAGCTCGCTTTCACAACACCTGGCGCTTGGCCTTTAAGAATAACTTCGCGTAATTTGTTTCGGCTAAGGCCGAATTTACGATAGTAGCCGTGGGGTCGACCCGTTAGGGCGCAACGATTACGCTGACGAGTTTTACCTGAGTCGCGAGGCAACTTTTGCAGTGCTAACATTGCCGCCCATTTATCATCATATTCTGCGTCTGGACTGCTAACGATTGCCTTCAACTCATCACGACGCGCCTGATAGCGATTGTTGAGTTTTGTGCGCTTAGCATCACGCGCGATCATTGATTTTTTAGCCATAGCTGTTCTCTATCATTTGCCCAATGGGCTTAATATCTATTTAGTTTTAAGAGGAAAATTGAAAGCGCGTAACAATGCTTCCGCTTCTTCATTATTTGCCGCGCTGGTAGTAATGGTGACATCCATACCGCGCAATGCATCAACTTTGTCATAATCGATTTCAGGGAAAACGATTTGTTCTTTCAATCCAAACGTGTAATTACCTCGACCATCAAAAGACTTAAGGTTCAAACCACGAAAATCTCGAATACGTGGAATAGCAATTGACACTAAACGATCCATAAATTCGTACATGCGATCACGACGCAAGTTAACTTTTGCGCCTATTGGCCAACCATCACGAACTTTAAAGCCAGCAACAGATTTTCGAGCTAGTGTGACCACCGGTTTTTGACCTGCGATTTTTTCTAAATCAGCTACTGCGTTTTCGATAATTTTTTTATTACCAATCGCTTCGCCTAAACCCATATTGATCGAAATCATGGTTACGCGCGGAATTTGCATGGCGCTAGCGAATTGAAATTTCTCTTGCAATTGGGGAACTACATTTTTTACGTAATGTTCTTGCAATCTAGTCATTGTCTTCTACCTACTGTGGCTAAGGTGATGCTAAGCATCCACCTTGTTGCCATCTGATTTAAATACACGGTGCTTATCTTTACCCTGACCTTCAATACGTACTTTGTCCGCTTTGTTAGTAGTAGGGTTCAGGATAGCCACATTAGAAAGTTGGATAGGCGCTTCTTTAGAAAGAATACCGCCAGTCACACCTGCTGCAGGATTCGCTTTAGTGTGCTTTTTAACCAAATTCACATCGTTAACTAGCGCGCGACCGTCGGTCATAACTTGCAGGATCTCACCAGTTTTGCCTTTATCGCGTCCAGATATCACGATCACTTGATCGCCTTTTTTAATCTTGTTCATTTTTAGAAACCATTCTACTGGGTCTTTTATCTACAGCACCCTAAGGTGCTTATTTATCTAAAGCACCTCAGGTGCTAAGGAAACAATCTTCATAAAGTTATCGCCACGCAACTCACGAGTTACAGGACCAAAAATACGAGTACCGAGCGGCTGACGTGATGCATTTAAAATGACCGCCGCATTCTTATCGAAGCGGATTACCGAACCATCAGGGCGACGAACGCCCTTACGAGTGCGCACGATCACCGCGTCATATACAGTACCTTTCTTAACACGTGAATTTGGCAACGCCTCTTTCACGCTAACTTTTATAACGTCGCCAATACCGGCATAACGTCGTTTAGAGCCACCTAAAACTTTAATACACATAACTTTACGTGCACCACTGTTGTCAGCTACATCTAAAATACTTTGCATTTGAATCATGGCTTTACTCCAATTCTATCCAGTGCTTTTATAATTCGATTCGGTGTTTAATTAAGTTGCTTGTGGCGGTCTAAACGACTACCGCTTTTTCAACAACTTTAACTAAACGCCATGATTTGTTCTTGGACAATGGGCGGCACTCTTCAATAACCACCGTATCGCCCTCACCACACTCGTTACTTTCATCGTGTGCTAAAAATTTTGTCGATTTGCGTATGTACTTCCCGTATAAAGGGTGCTTCTCGCGACGCTCTACCATTACCGAAATAGTCTTCTCGGCTTTGTTAGAAACGACTCTACCTTCTACGGTACGTGCGCCAGTATTTTCTGTCATTTTCTCTTATCCTAAATTTGCTAAGCAGCGCTACGCTGTTTTAGCTTGTTCATTAAGAATGGTCTTGATGCGTGCTACATCTTTGCGAATTTTCTGAAAACGCGAAGTGTCACCCAATTGACCTGTACCTCGTTTCATACGCAAAGAAAACTCTTCTTTGCGCAGTACTACGAGTTCTTCTTTCAACTCAGTCGCTGATTTGGCACGCAACTCTGCTGCCCGTGATTCTTTAGCCATTTTATTTACCTTAGCCTGTATTAGTCTGTGCCTAATTAGTGCCTAACAGCATTAGCCCACTTGCCGCGAAACAAACTTACATTTAAACGGAAGTTTTGCCGCTGCCAGAGTAAAAGCTTCACGTGCGAGCTCTTCGCTTACACCTTGCAACTCATACAACATCTGACCTGGCTTTACTTCCATAACCCAAAATTCAGGGTTACCTTTACCTTTACCCATTCG
>CAZHEL010000061.1:0-8356 GCA_964531625.1 uncultured Gammaproteobacteria bacterium | reverse complement strand
AGACTTAAACAAAAATCAAAACTCTGAACACATTTGAATGTCGGATAATTGCCCTAAGCGGTCATTCAACAATAAATTAATAAAAGCTTAGGTCCCTTAAAATTCTTGAAAAAAACTCTTATGTTTTTAATGTGACCATTATTTATCTTACATCTCGCTTTCTGGTGAATCTTCCATCACGCTCAATATTAATTCAGCATTGTGATTCCCTGATTTGCCTGCCTTTCTCAACCATTCAATTGCTTTAGCATGATCTTGCGGGACGCCTATACCGTCTTTGTATAAGATACCTAAGCTATATTGTGCTTCGGCGTCTCCTTCCTCGGCTAATTCCGACCAAATCTCAGCAGCTTTCCGAAAACGTCGCTGTTTGTATGCGGCTAAGCCAGCTTCCATGGTTACAGTTGTTTCCGTCATTGTATTACTGATTCAGCATGAACATATGTTCTGTGGTGTTTAATCCACTGTATAACTGTTTTTTCAGCCACCGCCACCGCATCAGTGACCGCCTTACTTAAACCTAGTTTCATGTCATCTATTTCTTCGGGCTCACAACCTAAAATGTTTACGACCTTAGGCATTTGCCCAACATGTTGTAAAAAATTTAGGGCGCGCATAGGTGTTGCATAATGGGTGTCACAAAAATAGTCCCTCAGCTCGTGAGGGGCCAGATCAGATAAGTCTGGGATCAATGGTTCCAGCAAAGAAAGTTTTCCAGGCTTACCATTGTTCTGATAAGCATCTAGCAATAACAGCGCATCGTAGCCGTACATCAATTCTTGTACTAAGCTCATGCCACCGATACCTGTTTCCATTATTTTAACATCCGCAGGGATATCAGTTCGCGCCATCAAACGATGAGCTAATTCCACGCCAAAACCGTCATCGCCTTGTAAGACATTCCCTACTCCAGTAACGAGTAATTTATTAACGCAAGGGGATGAGCCATGATCCTTCATACAGTTGATCTAGCTTACTGGTAGTGTTGGCACAAATTCCATATCAAGGCCAATCATGACTCGATTTTTATCTTGTTTTCCTACCTCAACCGGATAGCATTTAATACTTCCGCTGGCTCCAATACGCGTCCCTTGACGTATATCGTAGTGGCAACCAGAATGCGTCGCACAAGTTAGCGTATATTGACTGATGCTTGCACCTGATAAGGATGCCCCGTCTTGTTCACATATTGGTTCCAGAGCGAAGTATTCGTCCCTTACTCTGCACAATAATACTTGGGTTCCATCTACATCTACGATTTGAGTCGTATTTGGTTGGACAGATTCGTACCCATCAGAGACTGGTATCCAACGAGGATATTTTGGGGCAACCGGAGGAGATTTTTTAGGCGCAAAGTTCATTTCGACCGGAATGCTTGGAAAGCCATTCTTATCAATTTCAAACTCGCTAACTTCCGCCTCAGGTTCCGGTGGTAATAAGTCGTAAAGTTCCATCAGCGTATGAATGGGAGGGTCAGACACGACTTGTTCTAAAACGCCCTCTTTAAATAAACTGACCAATCGTCCCAAGGACTCACGATGGATCAAATCAATGCTCTCTAACAATGAGAACACTTTATCCTTAACTTCGGGTAGAGGGTGGTTCTCAAACTCTTCAATCTGCTGATTCACCTGAACCAACAAACTATCCCAGCCCGAATTTGTCATGAAACCAACTCGTTCCTGATTGTGGGCAGAATTATCGCGATTCTTATCCATGTTTATTCCAAAATGCTACTAATCCAATGGGTGGAGTAAGGATCTCAATGCAGTGAGCAGTCGTCACCGCATTGGGAGTGATCATCACCATCGCAGCAACCAGCTGCGCATTCGCCATGCTGGGCTTTTTGTAGACCTGAAAAATTATCGGCAAATAATTGCCCTCCCCTTTTCTTACCCTCATTTGAAAATTGGTAGCTGTCATCAGCCCCATCGACCTGCTTCAGATAACCTTCCTCAAATAACTCAAGCAAAGCGAGATTAATCGCTTCTTCACCACAATTTAGAAACGTACCCAAAACTTGCGAGTTATACGTGTCTCCAAAACCTTCTCCCTGATACCAGTAGCATATTTGCAGCACTTCTTCGCGATTAAACAAGCGGTCTATTTCGCTGATGGGTTGTTGTGATTCTATAGTAGTTACGGTCATCGGTTCTATCCTATCTAAGAAACGGGATCGGGTATCTTTTTACCATTCAATGATACTCATTCGCAAATTTATTATGACATACATCGGTTAAAGCGTTTAATTGATTAACACCCAAAGGTTCGAGTTCCATACCGGCAGCACCCCGTAATACTGCATGACTGAGCTTTTCAAAAATATCGTTCACTAAGCGCACCATTGCTCCTGATAATGGGTTATCACCAATAATACTGGTTTCACCGCGCTGTCGATCATTTTCCATCTCGGACATAACTAAATCACCAAATGCGGTGTCTTGAAGTTGCGCTTCAACGGTGATCACTTCTTCTGGCCACACGCCAAAATGATCGCCTATCACCAAGAGGTTATCCATGCTGATAACGCCCGTAACAGCTTCAAACACACGATCCTGGATTGCTATAACGTCCATGTCGCCGCCTAACCAGCGTCGACACGTGACGGTTCCGTTAGGAAGATCGCGATCAATGGCTGTGATCAGCACAAATCGGTCGTATTCAACCCCTTCTGCCTGAAACTCTTGGACAATTGCTATCGGGCCCCAGTTCAGCTCCTTAATAACGACATCGTCATCAAACCACTCAGCCGATTCTATCTGTTCTTTTAAGATAGGCCCGATCGGATAACCACGCACAAACTGGTAGTAACCTACTAATCCGATACCTATCTTAGCCATAGCTATAAAACGATGCTCTCAGTTGGTGAAACAAATTTCGACGTTATGCAATTCCGCAAGCACAGGTGGTGACTTCACGAGTTATCACGCGATCCGTGCCCTCGACCATCACATGCGTGGTACACGGCATGCAGGGATCAAAACTACGCAGTGCGCGTAAAATATCAATACCCTTGAAGTCTTTTTCATCTTCGAAGTCACTCTCAATGATCGGGGTATTAAGCACAGACTGTTCATAAGCACCGGATTCTCCCCATGGGGTTTTAGGGCAGGCGTTAACGGTCGAAGGTGTCGATATTTGATAGTTAGCCAACACGCCGTTTTCAATCACGCACCAATGTGCTAAATAACCACGGCCAGCGCCCCAAAATCCAGCACCGATATATCGGCCTGTTTTAGGTATCTCAAACGGTGTAGTTACTTGTGTTTCACCTCGTTTAATTAAGTCATTGGCGCGCACCCAGTTTTCCATGGTCACCATCATATTAAAGCCCACCGCATAGGCGCGTGCACGATTTCGTTCAAATGCATTCCAAACTTCAGGCACTTTCCATTCTAACTTCATTTCAGGCAATTCGTCGGCTGCCATATTCAAGATCAGGCTGTTACCAGTCGATTGAAAATATTTGCTCTCTGGTAACTTATTAGCCAGTGCCGAAATATAGACACGCGCATAGGCACCAGCCTCAAACGTGCGCCGATCCCAAGTCGGCGTAGTCGACCAGCTATACCGCTCTTTCCAGTCCTGCACGCCAGGTTTGGGAATTGTAGTCTTGTTCCAAGGGTGATTCGGGCTTATCGGGTTCCCCAGCGGGTCAGTCTCAAAGGGGTAGTCATCCCACTTTTCGTAGTAGGAGTGCTCAACAAATTCTTCGGTACCCACATTGAGGTCGGTCAATCGAGTGGTCACCAACTTCCCATCCACGATTGCGCCCGGAGTCGACCATCTTTTTTCACCCCAAGTATTACAATTTTCATAGGTTCCATCGTAATACTCTTCGTGATCCCACTGCCCAAAATCAACGATATTTACTGGTAGTTCCCCGACGTGTTTGTATTCTGGGTTAGCTTCATACATGAAATCGTAGACATCATCCCAAATACCGATCGTCTTTTTAGAGTAGTCAAAGTAGACTTTCAATTTAAGATAGAACTCAGTTAAGGTGGTGGTGGTCACTGTGGTGGTAACGCCGCCTGGTATGACTGTCTCAGGATGAGGATATTTGCCGCCCAATAGAGTGTATGCCTCACGTGCAACCCGTGTTAACTCTAGGGCCTCTAGATAGAGTTTGCCGGTTAAGGGATTCAAGTCGGTCATGATTTCGCCAATCGTTTCATAGCCGTGCATATTAGAATATTTAGTTTTAGCGTCTTTGGCCTTTTCCCATATTTCGGGGTTAGTCTCTCTCACCAAAATCTCAGAAAAGTCAGGGCCTGCAAGAATAAATAAGTGCAAAGGGTTGTCGTAAAGGTACTCACAACTAAGCATCAAATTTCTAACAACAATACCCAATGGCGGTGGTTTAATGCCCAACGCCATCTCTATCGACAGTGCAGCGGCTGTTGCATGAACGCCACCACAAACACCGCAGGCACGCGAGCTAATAAATGCCGCATCTCTAGGATCTCGGCCGCGCAGTATCACCTCATAGCCACGAAACAAAGTCGCCATGGCAGCGGTATCAACAACCTTCCGCTCTTTTAAATTTACCGTGCTATGAAATGCTAAAGCGCCCGCAACACGTGTAACCGGATCAAAGTCAATATCATTAAGTTGGCCATTTTTTCGAGCAATATCCGTCAATAAAGCTTCGCGTTCTTCGATAGTTTGAGTTTTGTATGAATAAGGGTTCGCTACCCCAGATTTTAGGGTCGCATTGCCTTGCTCATCGAACTCAATTGGTAAATTTTCAAAACACATATTGGTACTACCTCAGTAAATGATCGTAAGTTTTAAAATAATTTAAGCGTTATTCTAGTTTAGGTCTTACTTTCTGCTACTTTTACCACTGCAGCAAGATTGTTGTTTACACTCAATAATCCTTTGAGCAGCGATGACAACCCACCGTTAATTGTTTGAACATGCTCGCCTAATGGATCGGTATTCTCTTTTACGGTGCTCAATCCACCTGCCAAATTTGATAGGTGTCGAATAGCGCCAAGTAAGGCGATAATGATCGCTATCAGGTAGCCAACTACAACTAATACTACAGCTGTGGTTACGATCAATGATATTACTATAAGTAATTGAGTCATGACGTGGTGCCCTCCGCTGCTCGGGTCGATAATACGGTTGCAATGGTTGCGCTATGTTCATTTAACCTTTCACTCGTTTCTACCATACCAGTGGCAACCGTAATGGTGTCATTCAGGGCGACGATCGAACTGGTGTTTTCGGCAATACCAACTCCTGCCGCTAACATTTCTTTGAAGTAACGACGGATATTCAATGCTCCTCTTAAGGTGCGCTGCAGTAGGTAGATTGCTAAGGGCACAATAATAAACACTACAATAAACAATACCGATTTCCAGATAAAATAAACCGAATCAGGCAAGGTTTTAACACTGGAATCAATAGAACCGATGTACGATATAAGGTAATTAAGTATTTCCATTATTGATACCTCTTTTGTGCAACTGCTGCGTTGATAGTAGCCACCAAATTCTCGTCAACCGCGTCAAGCCCCCCAGCGATGCTGGTCAAATTTTCATTAACCCTGACTACCTGCGGCGCCAAATGCCCAGTTTCTCCTTCGATTGCGCGCAATCCCAATCGAAGTTTGGCCAAATAACTAGTTGGTGTACCGCCAATTGAGCGGAGCACATTGCTGATTTTGATTAGGCCATAAGCCAACACTAAAAAGAACACCAGAACCAATGTAGCTGTGAGAATCGTCATTAATAGCATAATTTAGTGCTCCAACATGCAGTTTGGGCAACCAGGACAACCACTGGCATGAGTTTCGATTGCAGCCGCATCGTCATTAATTCGTAAGGCTGTGCTGAGAATGTTATCAACGCCCTCATTGATTCGGTAGAGAACGGGAATATGCACAGTGTTACCAGCAACTCTTTGACCGGTATCCCAAATTTTCGAGGCAACCCCATCAATAATTTTGGCTTCACGATGAATCAGCCACAAAAGCAGCGCTACCACTAAACTAACTACCAAACCGATCACTAAGGCAGTGATCCAAACAAAATTTGCTGCCGCGCCAGAATCGCTCGGAAGCAAAGCCAATAAGCTTTCCATATTAATTTCTCACCATAAGATTCTTAAAGTTAAGCTGCGTTGCTTTTTTCACCTTCTGTTAACGCGCCAACAATTTTTCCCGCATTACTCTCAATTGCTTTTGCGCCGACTAATAAATTTTGAGCAACCGCATTAGTGTCGTTGAGCTGCCAAATTGGTTTAGTATTTCCTTCTATTTCTTCAACTACTTGCAAGGCTACACTTGCAAGAGTACTGATACGGCGTGCGCACCAGATCACAGTAATTAAAAGTGCGGCCGCAGCTATTACCAACACCACGGCAATGATCAGCCAAATGAAAAAGTAACCATAGATGTCTTCTGTGCTCATTATTCCACCATCTCTGCTTGTTTAGCCTCTGCCATAGCTCTTTCATCAGAACGCTTTTTTGCTTCCAACAAGGCCGAATGACCACTCGCTTGCAACTTCCTTTGTTGATCACTACCGCTGGGATGATAAGGCGTTCCCCAACTTTGAATCTTCTTATAAAAATAGTGAATCGATTTCATGGCGATTCCTGGCGGCTCAACGTGCCCCCAACCACTCGGAATATGCTCTGTTTTTAACCAGCGGTTACTCATATTGCCTTTACGTTGGCTGATTCGGCGCAGGGGTTTAATAAAACTACCAACCATCCGACTGGCTGTGCCCGATATAAAATTACCCGGAGGAGCCTTATAAAACGGCGCAAAGGCATCAGGAAAACCAGGCATAGTACAACCGATACAAATGCCTCCCACATTCATGCAGCCACCGTTATGACCAATCGAGCCGCGTCGAGCAATATTGCATTGCACCACTGGTCCCCAACAACCTAACTCTACCAAGCACTCTTGCTGCCCATATTCGTCGGCAAAGGTTCCTTCTTCGTAGGAGCCAGCGCGTGGACACCCTCGGTGTACAGTTTCACCAAACATCCATGCGGGCCGACCTAATTCGTCAAACTCTGGCAATGGACCAACGCCGGCTAAAAACATTAAGACGGCAGTAATGGTTTCAGTAATATTATCGCCTACAGGTGCGCAACCCGGTACGTTTATAACAGGTAAGCCCAAGGCGCTGCGATAATCTTTACCTAAGAAATCCATTACTCCCATCGCGTTCGTAACGTTGCCGATTGCAGCTGGTATACCGCCCCAAGTCGCACATGTTCCCACACCAATAACGGCGGCGGCATTGGGTGCTAATTCCGCTAACATATCTGCTGTGGGGTAAGGTCGCCACTTACCATCGCCCAAGTCTTCCATGCCCATCGCTGAAAAATAGCCACCAGACTCTTTGGCAATTTCCTCATCGGCAACTGACCCTTCATACAAAACGACATAAGTCGCGTTCAACTTGCCCTTGGCCGCCTTGTAATAAGGCTCCATAAAACGGTGCCCCGCTTCAACCGCGAGCACTGGGTGGTGTAAGATAATCTTAGGCAGCCCAGGAATTTGTTGGTGAATCAATTGCTCAACACTAGGGTTCTTCGCTCCTACCGCTGCAATAGAGCAACCGTCACAACTCATGCCTGCCAACCAGAAAGCGTGTACCTCTTTAATTGGTCCAACTTCGTTGCCAAACAGAGGGGCGTGGTCGTTGGTTAAAGGTGTTTGAGCTTTCATATCCATTACTAGATACCTCGATTTCGTCAGAAACTAAGAAAAACTTGTTTTTTATCAATCACTTGATTTATGTGCCTGATTGCCAATAATAAAGTGATGTGAAAATTTCAGTATCCAATATACACCTTGCCCTTAGAGCAAGGTCAAGAGTTTAACGGGCCTCTGCTTAAGTATTACTGATGTCCATATGCCTAATTTTTGTAAGACTCAGAAATTTTAAGGCTCAGTAATACAGTCACAATCTGTTAGCAAAACGTCGCAAACACAATTGACTGGGCGATTAGGTGGTGCCGTAAACAAGGCTTGCAACCTAGCAGCGAGATCTTCTCGCTTGCCCTGCAGAACACTTAGCTCTTGATCTAAGTCAAATAATTTCTGATCCAGTACCGAGGACAAGCGTTTTCGTAGTGAGTGATCTTCGTCATCAGACATCAACTGCTGTAGCTCTTCGATGGATAACCCGAGTCGACGCAAATCGATGACCAACTGAGCATTTTTTATACCATCGCCGGCATACTGGCGGTAACCCGATTGATTCCGGGGGGGCGCATCAAGCAAGCCAATTCTTTCATAAAATCGGAGTGTCTTAGTAGTGGTGCCTAATTGGCTTGCCAATTCTCCAATCCGCAGAAGGTCACCCATGTATTAGCCTCGCAG
>CAZHEL010000060.1:0-8490 GCA_964531625.1 uncultured Gammaproteobacteria bacterium | reverse complement strand
AGGGTAAATTGCTTAGATGATAATTAAAACATGGCGTTTATATTTCCTATACTCCTTGGCACGAAATAACCGATAACTTGCCTCAATTTGAAACTTTGCCACCGTCGAAAAATGAATCCTAGTGTGTGAAAATCAATAGCTCGATCCAACAATAAATAAAAACCCTCGCTGGAATTAACAAGCGCATCCGTTATTCATTGAGGCGGGATTTTGTCGTATCATCCAGTTGACCGCCAGTGGTATAAAATGGTCTGAGGTTCTGACCATCTCACGCAACTTATTGATTTATCAAATAACCGATCTCTTGTTCTAGTAAGGCAATGTCCACAGGTTTATGCAACATTTTGATTCCTGCACGGGAGGCTAATTTTAGTTGTTCTGGAGCCGTATCCCCACTTATTAGTAAAGCGGGTATATTCCGCGATGTCGCCCATATAAGCTTGATCGCTTCTATCCCATTTCTACTTTCAGCTAGCCGAAGATCGGCGATAATAAGGTCAAAATGTTGCTTTCGGGAAAGTTCGAGAGCATCGGTTGAGTTTTCTGCCAAAGTGACTTCGCAGCCTTTGCTGGACAATGCAATTTTTAGGGCTTCCCGCACGTGTAATTCATCATCAATAAATAAGACACTGAGACCTTGAATTGGAGATTGAATAATTTGAATTTTATTAATCTTAGACACAGAGTCACCGACAGCTTTAGGAAATTCAATCGAAAAGGTGCTCCCCCCTCCCACCTCAGAATCAACTTCAATTTCAGTATCTAATACCTGTGCAGTGCGTTTAGCAATTGCGAGCCCTAAACCTAAGCCGTGAGTGCGATCTCGATTTAAATTTTCTACTTGGAAAAATTCTTCGAAAATATGCTCTTGGTCATCATCACTGATACCTTTTCCTGTGTCGCTTACTGTTAGTCTCCATTTATCAAAATTCGATGACAAGGTAATATTGACCGAACCTTCAGTTGTATAACGAATCGCATTTGAAAGTAAATTGCGTAAGATACGCTCCAACAAGTTTGGGTCAGATTCAACTAAAGCCGTTGGGGTTGAATTGAGATAATTAAGAGTGAGGCCCTTGGTCTCGCAGATTGCAGAGTACTCGTTTTGTAATCTTGTGCAGAATGCATGCAGATCAAATGTGGAAGTTTTGCTTTCAATTAAACCGGCATCAAACTTAGAAATATCCAGCAGGCTATCCATCTGCGTAGCTAAAATATCAATGGCTTGACCCAAACGATCTGCTATTTCTTCTGTGGGCCCATCCATTTTCTGCATTTGGAGTGCAGCATTTAATAATGACATTGTGTGAATCGGTTGGCGCAGGTCATGACTAGCCGAGGCTAGAAAACGAGTTTTTGATTCGCTAGCCTTTCTCGCGTTTTCGAGCGCTATATTGAGTTGCGCGTTAGATTGACGTAATTTCTCTCTAAATTTATTGGATTCTTGGAGCAAATTATAGAAACTTTGCGAGTCTGAAACCAAAATTGCAAAGTACAGTAGAATCAGTGCTGATACTATCAACTGTGCAAGAAGCGAGCCATCTGGATAGGGTAGGACCGCCCATACCAACGCCAAAGAAAGCATGATTGGTGTTGCAAACATCACGAAAATCGACCTGAAACCTATTATCGTTACCGACCCCGATACGGTACCAAGCATTATTAGGGTATAAATTACTCTTTCGATAAATGTGAAATACATGAAGAAAATTACTGAAAGTGATTGGGCGATACCAAAAGCGGAGTTTATTATCAAAACGATCCTACGCTTTGTATCAAAATCGACACTAGGGTTTGGTATTACGAACAAATAGTAAATCAGACGCCACAGTGACAACGAAAACCATAGGGCAATCCAGCTGGCCACGTAAATTAATGGAGCCTTATCAATTGAGAAATATATAAAAATTACAGCCATTAGTGCGTGAACAAATGCTATTTGTATGGCTGTTGAGGTTAAACGCGCCAAGAAATTTTGGTTTGCTAACTTCTGATCAACTTGGTCTATTTCTAAACTTGGCACATCTACCTTTTGTTACTCAAATCGTGGTGTTGGCTTTTGATCCTTCACTGAAAAACTCAGCCACACTAACATTGGCGTCGGCCGTGTCTTGTTTGTATTTCGCGAAAGCCACCACTGCTTCGGTTCGGTTATTAACTCCCATTGTTTTATAAGCCGCGAATAGGTGAGCCTTGACCGTACCTTCCGCAATATTAAGTTCGGCTGCAATAACTTTATTGGCCGTGCCTCTTACCGCCAGAGTTAGCACGTCTATTTGCCTCTCGGTTAGATTGTTTTTTTCGAAGGGTTTTGAGTCAGAGGTAAGGCTATCCAATGCCTGAGGTGGCAAGTAGGTCCCGCCACTTAACACCAATTCTAAGGCAGCAATGAGCACATTTCGTGAAGAAGATTTAGGAATATAACCACTAGCTCCATGGGCAATACACGTTTGAATCGCGTCAGGTGAGTCATCACTTGAAATAGAGACAATGGTTGCAATCGGATAATGCTGTCGGATTTTGTCCAATATTCCGGCGCCAGAACCATCGGTTAAGTAGTAGTCCAGCAAAATCAGATCGATTTCTGCAGGAGATTGTAATTCTAGAGCTTGTTTACAGTTGCTAACAAATTCAATATTCAAATTCCGCTTCATACTTTGTAGAAGCAGCTTAAGGCCTTCAGCAAAGAGATCGTGATCGTCGACTATTAGTACATTCATAGCAGTGAGATTACGTTATTGTGAACAGCTGTCAATAAACTTAAGTTTAGTGGGTCCTCATCCATCGTTCTATTTTCTAGTCAATTGTTTGAGTTAGACTATTGTAAATCAAAAGTCATTTATTTGTTTATAGAAGATTTTGAAAACGTGATTGCAATAAGTGCGATCCGAGTTATGTGAAATAGTTTAAATTTGCTCCTGGCATTTTATGGATCGGGTTACGTAGTTGTTGGAAATTAACTTAGGCACTTTACGCTTCGAGAATTGTTATGGAAGACATGAATATCAAAATGTCAGGAGCATTTTTCACTGTTAGGGATATTTCAACTATTTTCTTTTTAGCAGCCTAACCGCATAAGCCCAATTTCTGATAGCGAGCATAAAGAGAGCGAGTACCATGATAAAACTAAGAAATATACCAAGTACAGCATTGCTGATTACTGTTTTGGGCGTAATTAGAGATTTTTTCATATTCTATTTGTTAGCAATAGGGTTGGCGTATGCTGACTTTAATGACCCTTCAAATCCTCATAGTCATGCTGAGGTATCTACGGTCACTCTTGAGATACTGGGTGAGCCTCTGGAAGAACCCGTAGGAGTTGTTATCACTGTTATAGCTTGTATAACTTTGACTTCAGATGGTCTCTCATGTCAAAGTACCTTCGGTACCGATAGGGAAGGATTTAATGGAGTGAATGCTACCATACCTGCAAATTCCAATTCGGTGACAGTTCAACTCAGGCCACACGCGTCTCCTATATCCACTTATATGGTGGCTTATGAATGCAACTCTAACTGCCGTTTTGATGGTGCTAGTTTCAATGGGATAATGAAATTTGGAACATACGTTGATGAAAATATTACAGTTAATCGCTCAAATTCCATAGGTGGGCGAGTTCCCTTCCAAATTGCATTATTTAACTCACGGTCAGCTATTGATGTCACATTAGTTGCTCAAAGAGTTGCACCAATTCAAGTTGAAATATCAGCGGCGAGTTCAGCTTTTCAAAACTGTGATACGGAGGCAATTCTTCATTCTGCAATATATTACGATACCCCATTAAGCCAGAACTTTAGTGATCTCGACTTTGTTTTTTCTAGTCAACCAGCTCTACAAGAACCAGAAGTTATGCTTACCGAAGCTAACCCTTCAAGATCTCTAACTCTGGAACATGATTTTCCATTGACTGATCGAAGAAATCAGCCTACTGGTCAATCCGCGTGGGTCGAATATGTCAATGACTGTAGCAATCTGAGCAATGGCAATCGAGGTAGGCCAGATTTGATACAAGTATTTGGTGATATCGATGAGGGTAATCCATTAGAAAATGATTCTGATCAAGCTTTTATTGGGCTTCCTTTCTATTCAAGTTTTAGTGATGTTATTAGGACTACGCTTAGAGATTACGAGATTCCATTAGAAGATTTCCCTGAAACTATCGACTTTAGTTTTGAAGACAGCATTAATTATAGATTTTCTCTTGATTTTGATGAGTTCGATTCCGATTTATTTTTCTCTAGCAGTGTAAATGGAATAACAACTAGTGGCATCGAAGTAGAGATATGTGAAGCTGCGCTAGATTCGACAACGGGTGAGCCTGTTAGCTATGACAGCTTAGACAGGTTTAGGCAATGTAATGTACAAGAGGTTCCTGTGCGGGGCGTCCGAGATAATTTTCAACAAGAATCTATGGAACAATTTGTTGAAGTAGAGCTCCCACTTTTTTCTCAGCATTTCTATTTGCGTCATCAATGCAGTGGTAATGGCAATATAGTGAGTCCTGGATGCCATTCGTTTCCATCTGACAATGAATACTGGTGGGCTAGCCAAAATTTCAGAGAGCCTTTTGCAAGCTTTAGTGTGGAAAGAGAGGTTGTGAGTGAGCTTGAGCCTGTCGTAATAGACTTCAATTCTTTTACAGAGGAGCCACCAATTCTAAGGTATGTGCCGATAACAATATTTCATCCAATTCTGAGATTGCCCTCTGGTATATCTGCGACTCAAGATATGACATTTGAGTATGAATATTGTTCTACTGGTGTCGCTTCGTTTGGCAACAGAGACTTTTGTCGGTCGACCGAAATAGTTATACCAACTGGAGAATCAAGTTCGTCATCGTTTGGAACTATTGATGACCCTGTATCGAGCTATCGACTTAGACGAATTGGTCGAGCAGGTGATAGAATACATAGAATTAGTGCGAAATGTATAGAAGGATGCAGTGATTATCACGAGCGACAGATGTATCTTAATAGATTTAACCGTCTATCTCCGTTAGAAACACTCCTAAATCCATTTTCCCGCCTTGGTTTTGATGGATTACCCCCTACTGATCTTGGGTCATATGACTTTTCTTTGATTGATGACCCTCTTCAACCAAGCATTCAGCAGTTTGTTTTTCAAGGCAGAGTGCCTCAGGCGATTGCGGACTCGCGAATTGAACTTAGCGTTACTATTTTTCCAGTCGACATCGATGGATCCACATCGAGCGGGCGTGGCTTTAGTGTGTTTATCGAGCCAGGCCAAGTAGAGTCCTCGACGCCATTAGAGGTAAATTTACCAATCTCTGCGAGTGGACGGTATCAAATTAGATTTAGGTGTCAGCGGTTTTCTGGGCCGAATGACTGTGGTAATTATTTAGAAAACCAGCCAAGTTATGAGTTCGAGTTATCTACTGGTTCTATACCTGAAACCATCTTTCTGGATCTAATTGAAGGTGCACCATTAACGTTTCAAAATGTCGGCATGTTTGGAGCGACTCCGCCACCATCATCTGAAATTTTCATCAGCTCTCTTGATGAACAAGGAAATTCCCTTGGCTTTCAAACAGCCTTTATAAGTACTACTGATACGACTAATAATACTATTGCAGCATTTCCAATACCTTCTGGAGGATCCTATAGAATATTTTATTCTTGCGATTTTTTTAGATTTGATACAGAGTGTAGGGAGCTTGTGAGTGGTTCTGTAATTCAACTTGATACACTACCAACTGACGTAATTGAGCTTCCTTTTTTCACTTTACAACTGTTGAGCTTTGAAGCGCGGTTGCCCGAACCTAATAATAACGAAGATGTTTTTGTTAGTTTTAGGGTTAGAGGTTTAGAAGAAAATGGCACGGTGTTTTATGATAGCAATTTTTTTCCTGCAGCAATCGAAGTTGGAAGTTTAGTTAGTGGATTTAATGCCTTCGTCCCTGAGTTACCAGATAGAGGTTCATATGTTATCGATGTTATTTGTAATGTTCCAAGTTGTTCTGTCTATGTAGAAGATGACCCTTCCTATCAAATAACGATTAATGAAGCACAAGCAATTCCCGATCCAATTGTCGGTGCATTAATTTTGCGATCAATCAATATCCAGCCTGACGCATTTGAAGTGGACAATACTGCTGAAACAGCGAGTATTATCAGGCGTAACCAACGGCAGTCACATACAATTCATGTGCCAAGCGATGTTGACTTTGCTCGTTTCAGCTTAGATGAAGAAACTACCAACTTGCGTATTGAAGTATTAGCAAATGCACCTACAAGTAATATGCAGGTGGTTTTGCGCGGCACAGCTGGGAATCAAATTGCTCGACACGACGATCAACTTGATGGTCAAGAATCTAACAACCCTCAATTGTCATCGATCGACATGGCTAGTTTACAAACGGGTGAGTATCTTATTGAAGTTACAGCTTTCTCGCCAGCTGAAGAAGTTGATGGCTATACATTGATTCTTACTCACGATGTAGATGATGGTCAGTTGTGTCTGCCAGTTAGTGCTAGCAATGGTGGATTCGTGATTATTTGCTTATAGTCTTGCGTGAATTAAAATGGGTCAGAGCCGAATGGCACTTACTTAAGCGTAGCAGCATGACCGTGTTCGAGTATAGATTGACGCGCCTGACCTCTTGGAACCATCAGTAACGGATAAGCTTTGGGCCTTCTTTTTACTGATCTTGGTTCCATCCTTCCAGGGCGTTTCCCCACTTGTTGTTCAGCTATAATTGCGAGCAGTGCATAGAGCTGTTGTTCACTGCATAGCATGGCCTTTTGTGTGACGATCAACCATATCTGTAGGCTATGCTTAAAGCTGAGTGATCGCGGGGGGGGGATATCCGCTAGCAGCGCAGATTGAAGCATCAGTAAACGAATCAAGTTGTACGCAAGTAGGTAAATCCATATTTCCTTGATGACCATCTCTGGTGATTTACAACTCAAGATATTCATCCCAGCGTCTGTTTGATATCACGCAAGTCCAGCTCAACGTTTCATCGCAATTTGTAGAGTTTCTTAAGCTCTGATTTCGGTGCTGATTTTGGACACAATATCGTCGTGATCATGATCTTTCCTCCTGCTTTAAATTCCCGAACGATGAGGCTATCAGCAGCCTTGTCATACTCTCGTTGAGTGAGCCAATCAGGCTTGATCTTTGGTTTTGGCAATGTGATTAGGTGATCTCGCGCCCCCAACTTTGTGCCTTTTCTAAAGTCGGTAACGCGTTTACGCGCACCTTGTTGTTCTATGACAATATCCACGCCTTTAGCCTGCATCTCTAGAATAAAAAACCAGGTTGGAAAGAACGCATCGCCAATCACAATATCGCCAGACTTGTAGGTGTGCGTGAGCTGGCGCAGCAGAGTTTGTTCGTCGCCACCTTTACCATTAAAGCGACCAATGGCCGCATCAAGTAACGCGCCCGTCGCCAAACTAGTGATACCAACTACTCGACATATAGGGAAACCGAGCCCTGGCTTTTGACCGCGTTGCTGAGGAAAGCTTGCTTGATTCTCTGGCGTGTCCGCCATCGTCACACTGGTACCATCGACTAGATAAGCTCGTCGTCCACGCTACTGGTCTTTAGTGGATGACGATGCGTCAATCGATCGCACCAATTTACTCGTCAACGCACTCACCATTGATGTTGGCAAGCGCTTTCTCGCTCGGCAATAACCTCCTGTGCGAGTGCTTACTTTGGTAATCCAGCAATAACACGGTCCACGGCAGATTGGTTAACGATATTCTGGAAATTGCGATCCGAACTCATTGCTTGAGCAAGAAACATCGACAGTGTTTCAGTAGGAGGGTAGCGACGCTCTCGATGATTTGGCAACTGTGATTCCACCTCATCAAGCAGCGTATCGCCGGTCAATAAACTGAAGTATGAATAGCTGTTGCAAGAGCGGGCATAGTGAGCGAGTCTGTGGCGTTGATGTGAAGCCGAACTAGGCGTAATACTATTCATCTAAGTTGATCCTTTGGTAGGTGATGGTTTTAGCGAATTAAAGCTTACCATTGGATCAACTTTTTGTTAATTACTTCAAAGACTTACATCTTAAGTAAGTGCCATTCGGATCAGAGCCGAATAATTGGTGCGTGATAATCAACACACCGATCCAACAATAAATAAAAAGGCCCGCTGCAGCGGGCCTTTTATTTATGGCGGAGAGGGTGGGATTTGAACCCACGAAGGGCTATTAACCCTTGCTGGTTTTCAAGACCAGTGCATTCAGCCGCTCTGCCACCTCTCCAATAATCTGTCGGTTTCTAGCAAACTATTTGCAGACCCAAACTGAGCGCGAATATTAACGGAATAGGGTGTTTATGACAATGCTTTAGGATTAAATTAGGGCTGGATATTGCGAGGCTCTAGACGTTTATTTTTATCTAAAATATAAGCACAAAAGGCTGTTGTAATAAGATTTTAATTTTTATATGATACGCCTCCACTTGATGTTGCGGGGTGGAGCAGTCTGGCAGCTCGTCGGGCTCATAACCCGAA
>CAZHEL010000059.1:0-8984 GCA_964531625.1 uncultured Gammaproteobacteria bacterium | reverse complement strand
GTCACAATTGCGTGTACCTGAGTTTAGCATCCAGTTTTTTTAAGAGACTATAGACTTACGGTGGTGCTTCACTATTTTTGAATTAGGCCCGTGCTGATCTCTTGGCTTTCATCCTTGCACATCAGTTTTATATCTTAATTCGTGCGTTAAAATTCGCCAATAAATATAGTGATTTTTGTTAACTCAAGTTAATTTTTCTACATTATGTCTTAGTATTAATCCTTCTGTCACTGACTCAGTTGCGGTGAATTTCCATAATGCAGTTTGAACGTCTACTGTTTGGGTCTAGGTCTAATCAACCCCTTTATTGGATTGGTAAAATTGAGCAATAATTAGAATTATAAGCCCGACTTTTACTAGAAGGTACGTTCCACTGAAAACTGAGCCAGTTGCATTAACGCAGTTTTGTATTTTGATTCTGCCAACACATCTAGTGCGTCTTGAGCCAGCTTGGCCTCCTTTCTGGCCACTCTCGCGGTGTAAGCAAGAGACCCTGTGCGTTCGATGATCTCCAGCACATCATCGAGTTTTTCTCTATTTGCATTAGTAATCGCATTCCGCAATAGTTCTTTGTCGATGCCGTCAGAGCGCTCGATGGCGTTTATCAGGGGTAAAGTGGGTTTGCCTTCGGCTAAGTCGTCACCCACGTTTTTCCCCATATGTTCGGCATTGGCTGTGTAATCAAGAATATCGTCCATCAATTGAAAAGCCGTACCCAAATGTAGGCCGTAGGCTGCCATAGCAGATTCTACGGTACTGGCTTGTTTGGTAATGACCGCACCTAGTTGGGTCGAAGCTTCAAATAGTATCGCTGTCTTAGACTGAATAGTGTCCATATATTGCTGTTCAGACGTATCAGCCGAGCCGCAATTCATGAGTTGCATCACTTCGCCTTCAGCAATGCGGTTAGTGGTATGCGACAGTATTTCCATTACTCGCATACTGCCCACCTCTACCATCATTTGAAACGCTCGTGAATAAAGATAGTCGCCGACCAATACACTGGCCGCGTTACCGAATACTTCATTGGCTGTTTCAGTGCCGCGGCGCATTTCTGACTCGTCGACCACATCATCGTGTAATAAGGTCGCAGTATGAATAAACTCAATAATTGCCGCTAATAAGGTTTGATTTGGGCCAGTTTCATAGGCATCTGAATTTGCCGCTTTGGCCGTCAATAAAAGAGCTACCGGGCGTAAACGCTTTCCGCCAGCTTGAATTATGTAGGCGCCCAGCTGATTAATTAATGCGACATCGCTATCTAAGTTCTTGGCAATGATACTATTTACAGTCGATAAATCGTCGCTTACTAAGTCAATAAGCGCTTTTATATCGATGCTTGGTGAGCCAGCATCGCTAATTGGTGTGCTGCGAATAATCATATTCGATGATTATAGCGCATGAATTAAGAAACAGCGTTCATTTAATGCGATTTAGCCAAGATAAAACTACTAATTATTCCCTATATAGAGTTGACCTAAACACTCAAAAACACTAATATTTCGCGCCTGTTCTCTGGGTCCACCAATTGGAAGAAAGTTAGTCGGCTTTATATGTCTACTACCCCTTCAGAACGCCAAAGAGATCGATAGATCGGAGAATTATTATGTATGCGGTAGTTAAAACCGGCGGTAAGCAGTACCGCGTGGCAGTAGGCGATAGACTTAAAGTTGAAAGTTTAAAAGACGCGCAAGAGGGTGATAAAGTCACTCTAGACCAAGTTCTAATGATTGGTGATGGTGACAAGATTGAAGTCGGCACGCCAATGCTCGACAAAACAGTGGAAGCAACCGTCTTAAGTAATGGGCGTGGTAAGAAACTTCGCATCGTTAAATTCCGTCGACGTCAAAACTCTCGCACACGTACCGGACATAGGCAAAACTTTACCGAGCTCGAAGTTACCGCTATCGGTGGTAAAGCAGCGGCTAAAAAACCGACTGTTAAGAAAGCCGCGCCAGCGCCTAAATCAGAAGCTAAGCCTAAAGCTAGCAAAGCGACGCCTAAGAAAGCTAAGCCTGCGGCAGATGATTTGACTAAAATTTCAGGTGTGGGTCCAGTGATTGTTGGTAAGCTTGAAAAAATGGGCATTACTACTTTTCAGCAGATTGCTGATTTTACGGCTGACGATATTACCCGTGTAGACGATGAGTTAAATTTCAAGGGTCGTATTGACCGTGATGAGTGGGTTAAACAAGCGAAAGAATTCCTTAAGGGTTAATTTTTTCGGTTTTTGATAAAAACTAGATAAATAGCTAGTTAGACAGAATAGGTAAAATTTATGGCACATAAAAAGGCAGGCGGTAGTTCTAGAAACGGCCGCGACTCTAACTCAAAACGACTCGGCGTAAAACGCTATGCTGGTCAATTAGTTAACGCGGGTAGCATTATTGTTCGTCAACGTGGCAGTTCCTTTCATGCTGGCACCGATGTTGGTATGGGCAAAGACTATACTTTGTTCGCTTTAAAAACTGGTGTTGTAAAGTTTGAAGTGAAAGGACCTAAGAATCGTAAGCATGTCAGTATTGTAGCGGCGTAATTGCTGCAGCATAAGTTGCTGTGTAGACTTAGATAACCATGTTTTAATTTAACAAAATGGTTCACATAAAAAGGCCACTATTTAAGTGGCCTTTTTATTTTGGATATATTTAAAATCTTACCTTAAAAGCGAAAATTCACGCCTATGTTGACCGAGTCGATCTCAAAATCGCCAGTCTGTGTAGTTGTTGCCAGACCACCTGGCCCGCCCCCAATACGTGAGAAATCGACATCATCGACTTCGGTTCGGGTGTATTCAAGAAAAACTCCAACCTTTTCACTGATCCCCCATTCGCCGCCGATGCGGTACTGAATAGCAAAAACAGAATCTCCGCCACTGGTAAAAGGAGGCTGTGAACCTGTGTTGGTGCCTACAGAGCCACCATATCGCACGTCCACGTCTAGATCGGTTTGACCTAACCCCAAACCAATATAGGGGTCGATAGCGCCTGTTTCAAATTTGTACAGCGCGCGCAGCAATGTTGTCCGTGTTTCCACTTGGCCCTCTACAGCTGCTCCCACAAAACTATTACCATTAAATACTAATGATTCTGTGTCGTTATTAACTTCTGAGTGACTTAGCTCTAGATTGAATTCATTGCCATTAGTAGACTTCGTGATTACTTTGCCAACTTTAATGCCAAAGCCTATGTCGTCGTCATTGCCAATGTCTATTGTTCGAGAAACACCAGCAAGCTGCGCCGTACTAGTGGTATTGATATCGCCAATATCGCTAGCATTGATGCTGCCGCCAATATACCAGGGCTTATCGTCGTCGCCCGCATGCGCAATTCCAATAGAGCCAATGCTTGCCGCCAGCAAAGCTGCGCTCACGAGTTTCTTCTTAATGTTAAGTGATTTTATCATTACAAGGTTTCCTAATTTAAAGTACAAAAGAACACATATACGAATGTGTAGAGAGATATAGTCGACTATGACTTAGGAGACCTCAGGGTACTGTTGGCTATTTCATCGAACTCGATTACTGTTGTTTTATGTATGTTGATTTTGCGTGAATGAGGCATACGTAACAACGCCTCCGCTCTAAAATTACGGCGCAACTATTTCGTTTTATACCACTGTAGTGACTCATGCAAGCTCACCACGGTCCCGATAATTATTAGAGTGGGTGCATGTATGTCCTTGCCTTTGATTTTTTCAGGCATGCTTTCTAAGGTGGAAGTGAATACCCGTTGTCGTTTAGTCGTACCTTGTTCTACTAAGGCTATTGGCATGCTAGCAGCGACACCGTGGGCTAATAGTTGTTGGCAAATAATCGGCAGTCCAACCAAACCCATATAGATAACTACTGTCTGATTAGCGTTAGCAAGTAGCTTCCAGTTTAAATCAACCGTGCCATTTTTTAGATGGCCGGTAACAAACATGCATGACTGCGCGTGATTGCGATGGGTTAATGGTATACCCGCATACGTTGCGCAGCCGCTGGCGGCGGTAATGCCCGGTACTATTTGAAAAGGTATATTCGATTCAGCGAGCAATTCAATCTCTTCTCCGCCTCGACCAAAAATAAAGGGGTCACCGCCCTTAAGCCGCAGAACTGATTTTCCTTGCTTTGCTAAGTCGACTAATAGTTGATTAATTTTGCCTTGAGGCACCGCGTGCTTGGAACGTTTTTTGCCCACATAGATCCGGTCTGCATCGCGACGCGTTAGATTCAAAATTTTATCGCTTACTAATCGATCGTAAAGCACCACATCAGCTTGTTGCATTAATCGCAACGCTCGAAAAGTTAACAGATCGGGATCGCCAGGACCGGCGCCAACTAACCATACTTCGCCCCTATCTTGAATGTCCGACCCAGTATCGGTGTTTTCGCTAATGGCATCTTGTAGTGCCGTTATTGCTTGTTCCGTTCGACCAGAAAAAAATTGTTCGGCGATTGGTCCATTGATGATTGCTTCCCAAAAGCGCCGACGTTCGCGTTCGTCGGTGAATTTTTGTTTAACGTGAGAGCGACTAGCGCTCATCGCAGAGGCTAAGTGACCATAACTTGCAGGTATAAATGCTTCTAGCTTGCTACGTAACATTCTTGCCAGTACTGGCGCTCCTCCGCCGGTTGAAATAGCAATTGTTACGGGAGCGCGATCTACAATAGAAGGCGTAATAAAACTGCATAAGTCTGGTTGATCGACCACATTTACTGGAATATTCGAAGCTTGCGCTAGCTCAGATACGCGCCGATTGACTTGAGGGTCATTGCTTGCAGCGGTAATCAACCGATATCCTTGGATATCGTCATCACTAAATTTACGAGCATAATGGTGTATTTGATCACCGAATTCACGCATTAATTCATCACATAGTTTAGGAGCAATCACTGTTATTTTTGCGCCTGCATTGCGCATTAATCGGATTTTTCGTAGTGCCACAGAACCACCGCCAACGACCAAACAGGGCTGTTCCTTTAGATCTATAAAGATAGGATAGTTTTGCATAGGGAGTAGTTTATCGCAGACCGAAGAAATTCGCTTATTAAGTTAAATTATCGAGTCAGTCATTGGATTTATAGCCGGCGTGAAATTGTGGCATTATCGCAGCTATGCAAAAAAACCACATTGGAAAATTAGCGCCGAATCATGTTCGCCAAGCCATACAAAAAGTGGCGGTGGGCCCAGATCGTGGACGTGACTTAACGCGCGATGAGGCGCGTGCTGTTATGCAAAGTGTTTTATCGGGTGAGGTCGATGAGGTACAAACGGCAGTGTTTTTAATTGCCCTACGTATGAAGCGCGAAAGCATAGATGAATTTGTCGGAATATTTGACGCCCTTCAATCATCTATTGAAACCGTTATTGCCCCAGTACCGAATTTAATTTGCTTGGCCGATCCATTTGACGGTTACCTACGCCATGTCAGTATGACGCCGTTTGTACCCAGTGTACTAGCCGCCTGCGGCATTAGCAGCGTATTGCACGGGGTTGTTACGGTTGGACCAAAATACGGTGTGACCGCACAGCAGGTATATCAACGAGCAGGGATTTTAGTAAATCAAAGTAGCCAAGAAGTGGCAACAAGCTTGTCTGAGCTTGGCTGGGGTTACCTTGATCAAGCTCAGTATGCACCAGCGCTAAGTGCTTTGATCGATTTGCGTGACCGCATGGTAAAGCGCACGGCGTTAACCACTTTGGAGCGATTGCTAATGCCAATAAAAGGTACGCAATCTACTCATATGGCGCTGGGTTATGTGCACAAGGCTTACCCTAGTATTTACGCTGGTATTGCCCAACATGCCGGTTATGACTCCATACTGTTGACTAAGGGTGTAGAGGGGGGATTAGCGCCGGCATTGAATAAGCCCATACGTCGCTTCTTTTGTAGCAATGACATTTCAAAAAATACGGATGATTGTAAAGAAGTGCTTGAAAATGAGATGTTTGATTCAGCAAAATATGCTGCTCTGCGAACACAAGACTGTGATGTTGATCCAGTTCAAAACTGTTTAGACACTGGTTTGGCCGTGTTGTCTGGAGAGCCTGGAGTTGCTAGAAATAGTTTATGTTTGGCTGCTGGCCAAATATTAATGACTTATGATCCCTCTTTTACTTTAATAAAGGCTGTTGAAAAAGTAGGATTGTGCTTGGATAATGGGGCAGCGCTCGAGGTATTTGATAAAAAGCGCTCGGCTGTAAATAAATAATAATTTTAAAATAACTACACAGAAGGCAGATTTATGGATCACCAAAATCCGATACACTCGGAAAAGTTAAAAGATACCCCCCAAGTTAAGGAAGCGCTCGAATTTCTGACCAATATTGTAAGCTCTGCATGCGAGTTTAAGGCATCGGATATTCATATAAGGGCGGATAATAATATTATGATGCGCCTTGATGGTCGAATTCGACAAGTAAAAGGCTCGCCGGTCATGACCGACGATATGATCGAGCGAATGATCTATCCTTTGATATCTAAATATCACCTGGATTTGTTTAAAGAAAATAATCAGGTGGATTTAGCCTTAACTGATAGCGATGGCAACCGGGTTCGAGTCAACATGTTCCGCCAGCTGGGTAATTTAGCCATAGTGATGCGGGTGATCGATAGTAATATTCCAAATCCCGACGAATTAGGCTTACCACCACAGGTAGAAAATATTGCCAGTATGCGCCAAGGCTTAGTGATTTTCTCTGGTGCGACTGGTTCAGGAAAGTCTACCTCTATGGCGTCTTTGCTAAACGAAATCAATGCTGAGAGATACGAGCATATTTTAACCATTGAAGATCCAGTGGAATACGTTTTTACTGAAAAACGCAGTGTGATTTCTCAACGTCAAATAGGAATTGATGTGCCAGATTTTGGTATGGCGATGAAAGCGGCACTACGCGAAGACCCTGATGTTATCTTGATGGGGGAGATGCGTGACCCTGAAAGTATTGAAATTGCCCTAACCGCGGCTGAAACGGGTCACTTAGTCTTTAGTACCTTGCACGCACCAAACTCAGCAGATGCAATAACCCGAATGGTATCCAGCTTCGGCGGTGAAGAACAAGTTACTATTCGAGCTAAACTGGCGCACAACTTGCGCTGTATCGTCACTCAGCGCTTGCTGCCTAAGAAAGAGGAGAAAGGACGTGCAGTCGCTTGCGAAGTATTTAACGTTACTCCACTTGCCAGAGAATTAATTACTGAACCTCAGCGTATTAAAGAAATTAAAGACTTGATTAAAAGTGGTGAAAAAGTCGAAGGTATGCTGCATTTTGATGCGCACCTTCATCAACTTGTGCGTGATGGCATTATCACCGAAGAAGTCGCACTGACTAATGCCTCAAGTTCCACCGATCTAGCTTTAAAGTTAAAAGGTTTTTAGGCCTATAAGCTTTTCATTAGTTTTTTACATAACTTTTACGTAACTAAGGGTGGCTAAGCGGTGCAATAGCATTGCTTTAAGCCACTCTGCTCGGTATAGTCGCGACCAGATAAAAAGTCGAATTCCACCTATTTTTACCCTTTTATAGAAGGCATAGTTTAATGAGCAAAACCGCACTAGGCGTTTTTTGTATTGCCCTAGCATCACTGCTTTTAGAGCTGAACCTGATCCGCATATTCGATGTACTGTGGTATCCGAATATGGCTTATATGGTGATTACCTTAGCGGTATTTTCGTTTGGTTTGGCCGGCGTATATTTATCTCTAAGGCCTACGATTGACAGCGATAAATTGTGGTTCAAATTGTCCTTATTGACATTGGCAATGGCAGCTTGGGTGTTGCTAATGCAACCGGCAATTGACCGCTTACCATTCGATTACGAACTGTTAGTTACCGACCGCGCTGGAGAGATGGCGGTAAACTTCTTTCTTATTTATCTGGTTATTTGTGTGCCTTTCTTTTTAGCGGGTTTGGTGTTATCCATCGTTTTTTCACACTATGCCGCGCAGATTCGCAAACTGTATTTTTGGGATTTGATTGGCGCTGCGCTTGGCAGTGTGTTGCTTATTCCGTTGTTGCCGAAGATAGGTACCGTCGGCACACTATACGTGGTTGCGGGATTGGCGATATTTTCTGCCTTATGTTTTTCAGCAGGGCATAAAAAGTTTGTATCCGTAATTTTATTTGCATTCGCGATTGCCGTTACTGCCTATCCTTTTAGCAAAAATTCCATTGATACTTTTGAGCCACATATGCAAAAACGTGGTTACAAATCATTGGTTAAAAAACTCAACGAAGGTACTTGGTGGGATCCCATTTCAAAAATAGATATTCTGGATACGCAGTTAGTCGGTCAAGATAGAAAATGGATAGCCTATGATGGCGGCACTCAATCCAGTTATTACTTTCCTTTTGATGGAGACTTCGCCGCACTGCGAGCTAGTATGCCGGCGTCGAGCCCCAAGCATTTTTGGAACTCCTATGTTGCTTTGAGTCACTTTTTAAAAACCGATACAGACGCGCGCGTATTGATTATCGGCAGTGCCGGTGGTCAAGAGCTTAAAGCCGCGCTGACCTATGGTGCCAGTAGCGTCGATGGTATCGAGTTGGTTGGTACTGTGGTTGATCTTGGCAAGACTAAATACGCCGATTATATCGGCAATATCATGAATCACCCGCGTGCCAATATTCAACGAGGAGAAGGGCGTAGTTTTTTGCGTCAGTCGAATAAGACCTATGACATTATTCAGATGTTTAGCAATCATACTAGCTCTAGTATTGCAGCGGGTAGCGGAGCGATGCAGTCAGCTTATTTGCAGACCGTTGAAGCGTATAAAGAGTATTTTACGCATTTGTCTGAAGACGGCATCCTGCATATTAACCATCATGTGTATCCCAAAATGGTGGCAACCGCTGCGCGCGCTTGGGCTGAGTTAGGACATACGGATTTTCGCAAACACGTTTTTGTTGCTGAAGTGCCAGATGTTAGAGACGATTTGCCAACCTTTTTGGTGAAAATGTCGCCATGGACTGAAGATGAAATGGTCGCCATCGGTGGCTTTCT
>CAZHEL010000058.1:0-9328 GCA_964531625.1 uncultured Gammaproteobacteria bacterium | reverse complement strand
ATGATTGGATACAGTACTATTGGTTCAAAAGACTTACCTAAAGCCGTTGCCTTCTATGATGCATTACTAGGCGAAATTGGCGGTAAAAGATTGATGGAATTAGACCGTATTAAGTTCTACGGTACTGATGCGGGTGGCGCAATGCTTGCGGTATGTACACCGGCTGATGAAGGTGTGCAAAGCAGTGGTAATGGCCAAATGGTTGCAATCCCTGGCGGGTCTCCAGAAGGTGCACAAGCGCTTTACAACAAAGCCATTGAATTAGGTGCAACCGACGCAGGAGAGCCTGGTCAACGCTTAGATTTCTTCTACGGCTCATATGTTTATGACCCAGACGGCAACAAGTTGTGTTTCTACCACATGACCTAGTAAACGAAGAACAATTTGTACCAAAAAAGGCCGAGATTAGTCGGCCTTTTTTATTGTCAGCTCGACATCTTTTCATAATACTAAGCACCATTCATTTTATTTATGTTGGCTAGTTAAAAACACAGACATTCAATGGTAGATACTAGGGTTATACTGAGTTTACAAATTTAATAACAGACACTTTAATTTAGACAATAAAATGAGCTTTTATCCACCTAAAAGAACCTTAATGGGCCCCGGCCCATCCGATGTTAATCCACGCATTAGCCAAGCTTTGTCTCGGCCAACTATTGGGCATTTAGACCCTCAGTTCATAACGTTAATGGATGAAACAAAATTATTACTTCAATACGCATTTCAAACTGAGAACGAGTTAACCCTGCCAATCTCTGCGCCAGGCTCAGCGGGTATGGAAGCCTGCTTTGTAAACTTAATTGAAGCCGGTGACACAGTCATTATTTGCCAAAACGGTGTATTCGGCAGCCGAATGAAAGAGAATGTAATTCGAATCGGTGCAACACCTATTATGGTTGAAGACAATTGGGGCGAAGCAATTGACTTAAATAAAGTATCAGAAACTATTAAGCAGAACCCTTCTGCCAAGGCGCTTGCTTTTGTCCATGCAGAAACTTCAACAGGGGTTCAAAGTGACGCAAAAGCTATTTGCCAATTAGCCGCTAATGCAAACATGCTTAGTATTGTTGATACTGTAACAGGCTTGGGCGGCATTCCTGTCGCGGTGGATGATTGGCAAGCCGATGCCGTTTATAGCGGCACACAAAAATGCTTATCGTGCACCCCCGGCTTGTCACCAATTACGTTTAGCAAAAAAGCTCAGGACGTAATCACATCTCGTAAAACACCCGTGCAAAGTTGGTTCTTAGATATGAACTTAGTAATGGGATATTGGGGCGAAGGTGCACAGCGCTCCTATCACCATACGGCGCCTATTAACGCGCTATACGGTCTGCATGAAGCGCTCACTATTCTAAAAGAAGAAGGCTTAGAAAATAGCTGGCAACGCCATCAACATCATCACCTCGCTTTAAGGGCAGGTCTAGAAGCCATGGGACTGAACTTAATTGTCGATGAAGCTGCGCGCCTGCCGCAATTAAATGCGGTTTCTATCCCTGACGGTGTCAATGAAGCACAGGTGCGAAGCAACTTGCTGAACAATCGCCAACTCGAAATCGGCGCTGGCCTAGGGCAACTTGCTGGCAAAGTTTGGCGTATTGGCTTAATGGGCTATAGCGCAAACCCTGTTAACGTACGCTTATGCATTAATGCCTTAGAAAGCGCCTTAACAGAACAAGGTGTTAAACTAAATCAAGGCGCCGCAATGAATGCAACTAATAATTATTACGCGCAAACGAATTAATATGTAAACGTTAATTTAAGGGCTCAAAGCCTTTAAAGCGGTTGTAGACGCTAGGAGCAAATGCATAAATTAAATTTTCTCTGTTGCGTTTTTTAACACCAACAAAAATATTTACGTCGCTATTTACTTCACTAGTACAAACCCAGCTGTTATCTAGCTGAAGAATAGGAAATCCGATATATAGCACCAGCATGATCGTCTGACACTAATAAAGAACCATCTGCCATTTGCAACATGTCAACCGGCCTACCCCAGTACTGTTTGTCTTGCAACCAACCATCAGCAAAGACTTCATGCGGTTGCGCTTGGTTGCCTGCTAATGAAACAAAGCTAATAAAGTAACCAGCTGGGTCTGATCGGTTCCACGATCCATGGTGGGCAATCAAAATATTGTTTTTGTATTTCTCAGGAAACATATCGCCAGTGTAAAACTTTATTGCTAGCGGCGCGGTATGCGCAGGCAACTCTAAGGCGGCATCTTGAAACTCAATATTAGGCACCTTAAATGCACCGTCTCGATGCCCATTGCCGTACTCATAGGGATAACCAAAATGCTGCCCACGCTGGCTTACGCGGTTTAATTCATCCGGTGGCATATTATCGTTCCAGAGGTCGCGGCCATTATCGGTAAACCACAACTCCTTGGTCACCGGATGCCAATCAAAACCGACTGTATTACGAATGCCTTTAGCTTCTATACGCTTATCGCTACCGTCGGCTTTGATACTAGTCATAACCGCATACTCGTCACTAGACTCACATATATTGCAGGGCGCGCCGACCGGCAGATACAGGCGATCGTCAGGTCCAAACCCTAAGTACTTCCAACCGTGGTGACGATCAGACGGATAACTGTCGTTCACCACCACAGCTTCAGGCGGTGTGCTCAATGATGATTCAATACCGTCATAACGAAGCAGTCGGTTTGGTTCGGCCACATACAGAGCACCATCGCGAAAGGCAATACCATTAGGCATGTTCATACCACTGGCGATAATGGTAACGGAATCTGCCTTAAAGTCATCGTTCACACCAGTAACAGCATATACATTGCCTGCTTGACTTTGACTTCTAACCGAACCGCGAGTACCAACAAACAGCGTTCCTTGATCCCCGAGCGCCATTGAACGAGCACCAGGGACTTCATCAGTCACCAGCTCAATTTTAAATCCCTGAGGTAAGCGAATTTGATCTAGCAAGCTCTCTTCGAATGGTGTATCGGTTGGATTTCTTGCAACCACTACTGGGTTTTGATCTACCACCGGCTCAACAGCGATGCTGGAAGCTGATGCCGATAAAAATAAAAGCATCGAAATTGCGGACAAACTAAGAATAGTAATAATTAATCGCTTCATTGGAACATTCTCGGCGTTTTCGGTAGAAATAGTCTACCACCCGATGTTGCAAAGAAAAACTTAAATAAAATGCAAGCCAATGCGCGCAGTCTTTAACTAGGCAAGATCATGACACCTGTTTAAAAATCTAAATACTCGGAATAGCCGATAACAATCGCTGGGTATAGGCTTGCTGCGGTTGAGTCCACAGAGTTTCAGTATCATCTACTTCTACTAATTTGCCATGTTCGATTACCATTACCCTATCGCACAGTGAACGCACTACGGATAAGTCATGTGAGATAAATAACATACTCAGGTTATGCTTTTGCACCAGCTCTTTTATAAGCTCAAGAATTTGTTTTTGAATAGTGACGTCTAAAGCCGACACTGGCTCATCGGCAATAATCAGTTTTGGTTTGGTAGCCACAGCGCGACCAATCGCAATGCGTTGTCGCTGACCGCCGGAAAATTCATGCGGGTATTTTTTAATAGCGGTGCGCGCCAGGCCCACATCATCCATCAAGTTTAATACTTGTTCCTCTACGTTCGCTCTGTTTGCTAGGCCGTGATTCAAAAGCGGTTCGGCCAGAGTATCGTACACCGTCATTCTTGGATTCAATGACGCATATGGATCTTGAAAGATCATCTGCATTTGGCGGCGCAGTGAGCGCATTTCTTTTTGCGATAAGGCCAGCAATTCTTGATCCGCAAAATGTACTTGGCCTTTGGCATTAACCAGTTTCAAGATACTGCGACCAATAGTTGATTTACCGCTACCCGACTCACCGACAAGGCCTAAAATTTCACCTTGGATTAAGTCGAAAGACACGTCATCAACCGCGCGAAACGCCTCGCCAGAATTGCGATCATAAAATTCAGTGACTAAATTCTTTACGCTCAACAAAGCACTGTCTTGCACAGAGTTAGATAAGTCTTTGGCGCCGCTTGGCACGGCGGCTAACAATTGCTTGGTATAGTCATGTGTTGGCGCATCAAATAAAGCTTTGGTTTGGTTGCGCTCTACCACTTGCCCTTCTTTCATAACAATGACCTTATTAGCCAAGTCACGCACAACCGCCAAGTCGTGCGAGATAAAGATGACCGCTAAATCACGACTCTTTTGCAGTTCGCTAACCAGCTCTAATATTTGTGCCTGAATGGTAACGTCTAGTGCAGTGGTAGGTTCATCAGCAATTAATAATTTCGGTTCGGTAATTAATGCCATGGCAATCATCACCCGTTGCCGCATACCACCAGAGAACTCATGCGGATAGCTATCAAAACGTTCTGCTGCACGGACAATACCGGTTTCTTCCATTAATTCAATGGCACGCGCTTTGGCTTGTTTACGCGAATGATCTCTATGAAAAACCAGCGGTTCAATCAACTGTTCGCCGATGGTCAGAAACGGATTTAAGCTGGTCATGGGATCTTGAAAGATCATGGCAATGTCATCACCGCGCACGTCGCGCAATTGATTTTGCGACATGGCTAATAAATCATTGCCATCAAAGTCAGCTGTGCCAGATTCAATTTTACCAGGCGGACTTGGTACCAAACCTAAAATCGAATAACAGGCGACAGATTTACCACTGCCAGATTCGCCAACAATACCTAGAATTTCACCTTTATCGACCGAGAAACTGACATTATCAACCGCAGTGGTGACGCCATTGCGAGTGTAGAATTTAGTAGTCAGGTCTTTTACGTTTAATAACATGGCTTAATCCTTTGACGCTTTAGGATCGAGCGCATCGCGCAGTCCATCGCCCAAAAAGTTGAGCGCAAACAAGGTAATTGAAAGCGCAATACCAGGAAAAATAAGTAACCAAGGGTAATCTTCCATCACTTCTGCACCGTAAGAAATCAATAAACCCCAAGAGGATTGCGGTGGCTGAATGCCCAAACCTAGGAAACTCAGAAAGGCCTCTAGTAGCATCACCTGTGGCACGGTTAAGGTAGCGTATACAATAATTGGACCTAGACTATTGGGCACCACGTGCTTCCACAATATGCGCGGTGTGGACAAGCCCATGGCGCGCGCTGCTTCTATGTATTCTTGACTGCGAATCGTCAGTACCTGACCACGCACTATGCGTGCCATGGTTAGCCATTCAACCGCGCCAATCGCAAGGAACAACAGTAATAGGCTGCGACCAAACACTACCATCAATAGAATGATAAAAATAATAAACGGCAGAGCATACAAAGCATCCACTATACGCATCATAATGGCATCGGTGCGCCCACCCACATAACCAGCAATAGTTCCCCATGCCACCCCAATTAGCAAGGCCACAGTAGTTGCGATAAAACCAACCGCCAAAGAAATACGCCCACCGTACATTAGACGCGTAAGTAAATCGCGGCCGAATACGTCGGTGCCTAACCAATGGGCGCCCGAGGGCGGCGTTGCACCCAGTTCAAGGTTTTGCGTTTCATAATTATACGGAGCAATCCATGGTGTTAAAATGGCGATAACAATAAGAAAGCTCATCACGCACAAGCCAAACACCGCCAGCTTATTTTTCTTTAAGCGGGTCCAAGCATCAGCCCATAGAGAAGTGCCTTTTTCAGCATCTGCCAACACCGCAGTAGTCGCTGGCGAACTCATAGCTGACCTCCTCTAAACTGTTGTCGCAGTTTGGGGTTGAGCCAAGTGGCCAGCAAATCCGACAATAAATTGAACACAATAATTAAAGCAGATAGAAAAATAGTGGTACCAAGAATCATCGTGTAGTCGCGGTTAAATGCGGCTTGTACATAAAAGCGTCCTAAGCCAGGAATCTGAAAAATAGTTTCAACCACGAACGAGCCAGATAGCAGCCCAGCAAAGGCCGGCCCTAGAAAAGCAACGGTTGGAATCAAACCACCGCGCAAGGCGTGCTTAATAACCACCACCCGCTCGGGCAGACCTTTGGCTCTGGCGGTACGAATATAATCTTGGCTCATGACCTCTAACATGCCACCACGAGTTAAGCGAGCTACATAAGCGGCGTAAGCTGCGCCCAAAGTAATCGACGGCAAAATTTTATCACCGGGCAAATCTCCCCAACCAGTGACGGGTAACCACTCTAACCAAAAACCAAAAATAAGCACCAACAATGGCCCCAACAAAAACGCTGGCATGCAAATTCCCATCATAGCGAGCGACATGGGAACATAGTCTTGCGCTGTATTAGGCTTAAGCGCTGCAAAAACGCCAGCCAACATGCCAATAACTAATGCTACTAATAAGGCATAGAGTGCTAACTCGGCAGTGGTTGGTAGACCACTGATAATAAGGTCTTCTACCTGCCAACCAGGGTATTTAAATGACGGCCCAAGATTGCCTTTAAACAAATCACTTAAATATTGGGTGTACTGCTGCCAGACTGGTAAATCGAGATTGTACTTAGCTTCCAAGGCACGCTTAACGGCGGGTATTACTGGTTTCTCTTCATCGAACGGCCCACCGGGCGCTTGGCGAATTAAGAAGAAAGTCGCGGTTACCACACCAAACAAAACGGGTACCGCCTGCAATAGACGCATTAAGGTAAATTTCAACATCGCCTACTCTCCACCTGCGCTATTATCTTTATCCCAATCGGGGTCTAAATACACCTGCCTAAAATTATGATAATTCATAATGTTGTCGTACATACCTCTCACTGCTGGATGCACAAAGTGATGACTTGAATAAGTGTAGATTGGAATAAACGGCATGTCATTCATCATGAGTTCTTCGGCTTCTTGAAAAGCCGCAAAACGTTGCTCACGCGTTTTTGATTCAGGCCCTACTTTTAAAATAAGCTCATCGTAACGCGGGCTATTCCAACCCGTACGATTAACCCCGCTACTGCCTACCCACATATCGAGAAAGGTATTTGGGTCTACATAATCGCCAATCCAACCGCCGCGCGAAATTTCAAAGTTGCCGGTCGATTCATCATCCAGATAAACCTTCCAATCTTTGTTTTGTAAGCGAACTTTGATATTCAACTCCTTGTTCCACATTTGCTGAATGGCAGTGGCGATCTTGCGATGTTGATCCGACGTATTGTATTGCAACTCTATCTCAGGAAAGCCCTCACCATTCGGGTAGCCCGCTTCAGCCAACAAAGCGCGCGCTTGATCAGGATCATAAGAAAAAGTCTTGGGTGGTTGATAACCCAAAAGCCCCGGTGGGGTAATTGCGTAGGATGGCGTAAAAAAATTATTTAAGACGGTGCTGATTAACGTTTCACGGTCAACTGTCATCGCTAATGCTTTACGTACTCGCACATCACTTAGATGTTGCACTTTATTGTTGATGCGATAAAGATATGTGCCCGCATACGGTTTTATACGCATTTTTTGCGGGTCGTTTTCTCGATACCAAGGCGCGCGGTCAATCGCTACCACATCGGTCCAATGCAATTGCCCTGCTCTGAACATACGCTCTTCCACGTTTTCATTGTCGATTGGCCGATAAATTATTTTTTGTAATCGTACCTGCTCAGCACCCCAATAGTTAGGGTCTCGCTCGACTATTAGATGCTTGTTTAAACGCCAGTTGGCAAGGACAAACGGCCCATTACTAACGATGTTTTCTGGCCGAGTCCAACCAGTATAAGAATCCGCGGGCTTGCCATGCTTTTCAATGGTGGGTCTGTGTACTGGGAATGTCGAATAATGATCCAATAATTGCAGAAAATACGGCGTCGGATTATTAAGCTCAACGCGCAATGTTTTGGCGCTTACGGCTTTAACACCAACTTTAGAAAAATCAGTAATTTCTTCTTTAAAGAATGCTTCGGCATTTTTGATTGGAAATAACATGAAAACATATTGGCTTCCCAATGCAGGTTGCAAGGCACGCCACCAGGACCACTCGAAGTCGTGGGCAGTTACCGGATCGCCGTTACTCCAGCGCGCATCGTCGCGTATATAAAAGGTGTATATTCGGCCGTCTTCACTAACTTCCCAACGCTCGGCCGCCGCGGGGGTAATCTCTAAAGACTTAGCGTCTTTTACTACTAAACCCTCAAACAAGGCTTGCACGACATGATGACCCGCAACGCCAGTCACCACGTGCGGGTCTATGCCTTGAATTTCAGCACCGTTACCAAAATGAAGAACTTGGTCTCTGTTACCACTTACAACATTGCTCTCGCCTTGCATGCAAGCAGACAAGGCTGCCATTAATACCAAGACGATGGCCGCTTTGTAAAATTTTTGTGTGGCTACTTTATACATATGAAAATTCATTATTCGTTTAATACTAAGTTGTGACTTAAAAAAACGATTTATTGCCAATAAATCTCTGCGCTCAATATCGTTTAAGGTGGCTGATTCGTCAACTACTAATTTACTAATGGACAAAGAGATGTTACTAAGTCTTATATTTCCATTACAGCTTATAGCTCTGGCGATAAAACCTTGCCATTTATGTTAAAATTGGTATAAGAGTTGCTATAATAAAAACGACAAATATTAAATCGTTCGTTGATCTGCACAAAAGGAAATCTGAGTGAAAAACAATCAATGCATAATCGTATTGTTAGGTTTAATAGTCCCTCTACTATTGGCTAAGCAAGCTTTGGCTAGCGAAATTGAAAACTCAGAGATTAATAAGATACTGATACGGAACATTTATTCTGCCATCGATGCTGGCAGAATGCCTAAACTCAAGGACATTTATCTTGCCGAAAGCACTCTTCAGCCTAGAACAAGCGAAAAGTCATTTGAGAGGCCCTTTGCTGGCATAGAACTGTCTCAAGCGGTCGACAATCATTCCTATGAATTCACTGACAATTCAACGCTGGGATTTTTCAAACAAGATAGAGTTTTTAATCTAGATTGCGACGCTGCACAAAGCGATCCAGTTGCAGACGATGAAGCGGCCATAATGTTTGTCCCGCAGGTCGGGCCCACTATCGCATCTTTTGACTGGAAAGTATCGAGCCATCGAGGATTTGATTTTCTCGTGGTTGCTGTCTTTGGTCTGGATGAAGAAGGCCAACTAGTTGATACAGGAGCCGGTTTTGGGATAAGTGGTGAGGTTGATTGGGACAGACGCTTTGTTCGAGTTCCGTTTGGAGTCCATTTAGTCGTTTGGGGATATGTTAAAGACAGTTCTCGAGCGGTAGGAGATGATACAGGCTGGGTCGATAATGTTTTTTTTGGTGCGTTTAGACAAACCAATCCAGACCTGCAAAATACTGATGGATGCCCTGCTAGAGCCACAGATGCTCTACCAGCAATGCTGCAATTACTTACTGAT
>CAZHEL010000057.1:0-9455 GCA_964531625.1 uncultured Gammaproteobacteria bacterium | reverse complement strand
ACGCACCTTTGGTGCTCGGACGCTCACTGCGTTCGCGCCCATGCCAGCGGCGTTAGGTTTACTCAGAAATGTGGACCTTAGTACATAAAACAGTGTTTTTTCTCATACTAATATATTTCATTGGTTGGGCATCGGGAATCATGTTTATAGAAGGTATTTTCAGAGGTTTTTTTATGTATTCCTATGATATCCCTCATTCTAATTACTATCTTCGGCAGTGATCTTAACCAGAAAAATAATCATATTTTTCGAGCTTTCTCAGCATTATTTTTGGTCTTAAATATTGGGTTTGCGTTTTACTTTATGATTTTATCAAGTGAGCAAAGTGACGTTGAAATAGCTTTTATAGGTTTATTCGCAATAATATTCACCATGATTATTTATCTTATTTTAAAGAGTATTCAAATTGTTCAAGAAACCTAACAAGTTTGCCAAGTGCACTTCGTTCGCTTCACTCACTGCGCGGGACGTCGGGAAGACCCGCCGCCCCTTGCAAAGGCGTTATGTGCTTTAGTATTGGCCGGTACCGACTCAAGTTGGACCTATGAAAACAGAGACTAAGATGATTAACATATCAATTCAATCGTTGCTAATTGTGTTTTTCGCATTACAACTATCTTCAGCCTCAGCGGCTGAAGACAGGTTTTTTGTGTCAGACGGAGTCCACATTCGATTCATAGATGAGGGGCGTGGCACTCCAGTATTGCTCATTCACGGTTACAGTTCAGATATTGAAAGTGGGTGGGGAAATCGGGGGGTGATCAATGGTCTGATATCAGCTGGGTACCGAGTGATCGCTTATGATAATCGAGGACACGGCAAAAGCGATAAGCCTCAAGGTACATCAAAATACGGACTGAACATGGTGGAAGACGGCAGAAGGTTGCTCGACCATTTGAATATCGACCGTGCGCATGTTGTTGGATACTCTTTGGGCGGACGGCTTGCTAACAAGCTTCGAGAGCTTCACCAGAATCGCGTAATTTCTCTAACCATTGGTGGCACCAGCAGGCCTACCAAGCCTCGCAAAGTGACGGCCGAACGGATCGAAAAACTCGATAAGCAGTTACGTAATAAAGGTGTTGAAGATGAATTTGATCGGGCAGCGCTGGTCGCCGTACGCGCTAGCTCTTTCGAGTTTATTGGAAACGAATCCGAATTGGGTCGGAACAAAATTCCTATGCTCGTGATGAGGGGAGCGCAAGACCAGCCGGAAAGAGCTCAGGAACTTGCCCAAATAACATCTAATGCAAAGTTTAAAATAGTGCCCGGTAATCATATTTCCGCACCGGCGACACCAGAATTCTTAGAAGCGCTATTGTCGTTTCTCGACGAACATGATCCCAATAGCTAGTGACAGTTCTGGCTATTAGCAGACATTGTAAAATTAAGTGAGGAGCATTAAATCACATAACAAGCGGCTTATGTACATGCGCTACGCGCATCGGACTCACGCCTTCGCCGCTCGCCGCATAGCCGAGCGTTATGTTTATTTCTCGATTAGACTTAGTTTAAACTTCGTAAATATTAAAGCATGCTAACCAAATCATCATGAATACAAAAAACGAACGCCTAAATAGCAAGCCAGTAAAAGAAGTATCATCTGGGTGTACAGATACTGCTTGTTGCCCTCCAGCAAATCCATTTATACGAGCTATACCTAAGGTAGGGCGTAACGATCCATGTATTTGCGGAAATGGCCGCAAATACAAAAAGTGTTGCGGGAAAAATATTTAGTCTTAACGATTCCAGAAAAAGCTAGTTATTTTGGAAAAGAAAAAACATAACAAGTTTAAAAACGAAACGCATTTTCAAGCAAATCGAAGACCTGACCCCATAATTCGACCACATGATTTTCTTACTTGTGATTTCAATTAAAACGATAGCATGTTCACTCTTTTGTGCCCTTACAATAAGTTTACTGGCTGCATGTTCACCAGCCTCTGAGGCAGGTTCTTCATATATCAACAACTAGCGCTTTCCTCCATTCTTGTGCGTAACATTAAAATGACAAATGAACCTAGAGTACTTACGCTGGTCTTAACCTCGTTGCTATTTTTTCTTTCAGGTTCGGCAGCCTTGGTCTATGAAGTGTTGTGGATGAAAGAGCTTTCGCTATTGTTTGGGAATAGCGCGCAAGCTGCAGCAGCGACACTGGCGGCTTTCTTTACTGGCATTGCAGCAGGAAATGCGTATTGGGGGAAGCGGGCTTCAAAACTGGCTCGACCTTTGTTGGCCTATGGTGTTCTGGAACTTTGCGTAACTATAAGCGCCATTCTTTATTTTTTAGTTTATCTCGCTTACGACAACCTATATCCATTTCTTTTTAGCACTTTTGAATCCACGCCTATAATTTTTACATTAGCAAAGTTCGTGCTCGCCTTATTATTGTTTTTTCCTGCTGCGTTTTTTATGGGCGGCACCTTACCTGTAATGACGCAATTTCTGGTCAGAAATAAACAGACTTTAGGTAAACGTGCCTCAACTCTGTATGCGATTAATACCATCGGTGCCGCAAGTGGTGCTATCGCAGCTGGCTTCTATCTACCTCGTGCCTTGGGACTTAACAATTCATATTTTCTGGCCATGTCTACCACGTTGGTAGTTGCTATTGTTGCTATTGTGTTGGGTCGAAAAACGTCTTCTGACTCTGCTAATGTGATACCACAAGAGACACGAAATACACTTAATAAAAGCAAGCAGTTAGTAACACCATTATTAACATCAAAGACGTTAAGTATTCTTGCGTGGCTTTCAGGTTTTGCCGCACTCGCGCTACAAGTGTTGTGGATTCGGATGTTTGCTCAAGTGTTGCACAACTCTGTTTATACTTACTCAGCTATTCTCTCTACTTTTCTTATCGCCTTAGCACTGGGCGGCGCTATTGCCCGTGAACTAGCGCGGCGACAAATAGTTGCGTATTGGCTGCTGCCGGCATTGCTAACTGTGATTGCCTTACTTGTTGGTGCATCGCCTTTACTGTTTAATTTTATAACCGGTGGTGCTACGTACATTGTCGGCAATGAAGCTTTTGTTGCGTATTTATTTAAGATATTTTCGATCGTTGCTATCGTCATCGGCATGCCCACTGTGATGCTGGGTATCGTCCTACCTTATTTGTTTAAGATTGCTGAGTTTTATAATACTGGGCCTGGCGAAACTGTTGGTCGATTAGTGACTATTAACACCATTGGAGCCATTTTTGGATCAATAGTCGCTGGTTTTATTTTGCTTGATTGGATTGGTTTATGGTCAAGCATCAAAGCCATTGCCATTGTCTATCTGCTTGCTGCATTTTGGCTCGCAATAAAGAGTCAAAATCAAATTTATGTGATTAAAGTTGTACCTATTTTCGTCTTATTATTATTGTTTACTATTCTCGAAACAAACAAGCTGCCAATCGTTAAGATAGACGTCACTGACAAAAAAGAAACGCTGCTTAAAGTGTGGGAGGGCTCAGATGCAACGGTTGCTGTAGTGAAACGAAATGGTCATCTTCGCACAAAGTTAAATAACTGGTATGCACTTGGCGGTACTGGTGATATGACTACCCAGCAAATGCAATCGCATCTTCCATTATTGTTACACCCAAAACCTAAGAGCGTGTTCTATTTAGGTTTGGGCACAGGAATTACCGCGGGCACTGCGCTTAATTATAAAGTCGATGAAATCATTGTCGCAGAAATTGCGCCATCGGCTATTAAAGCATCGAAAGAATTTTTTGGTGATTATACCAATCAATTATTCGATGACCCACGAGTAACCGTCATAGCGGAAGATGGTCGTAATGTGTTGCGAGGTTCTCGCAACACGTACGACCTCATCATTAGTGATTTATTTATTCCTTGGAAAGCAGGCACAGGAAACCTATATTCGGTCGAGCATTATGAAGTTGCAACTAAGCGCTTAAACGCTAAAGGTATGTACGTTCAATGGTTGCCACTATATCAACTCACGAAAGACGAATTCGCTATCATTGCTCGCTCTATGCAGCAGGTATTTCCAATGGTGTCATTGTGGCGAGCTAACTTTTCAGCAAAGAAACCCGTAATTGCTTTGATCGGTTTTAAAGAAAATTCTTGGCTATCTTCTGACACACCATTACTGGCGGCTTCTAAGCTTGTTTTAAAACAACTTTTAAGTGAACAAGGCGATACTGTGCCACTTATCGCTCACTACGCAGGAACATTAAGGAGTGATGATAAACAATTTTCTACGGCACCTTTGAACACTGATAGTCATCCAGTGATTGAATACCTTGCGCCGATGAATCATCGCCTAGAAAAGTCGGGTAAAACAGACTGGTTTGTAGGCTCACAACTGCTTGAATTTGTAGGCCCATACCTAGCAAAAGATTCACTAAGTAATGATCCATATCTTGCAAGAATTAACTCTTCTTGGCATGACATAATTCAAGCAGGCTTTTATCTTCAGGCTTCGTACCCGAACACAACTAAAACAAATAAGAATGCGCTAAAAAATCGCAACAAATACCACTCGCTCGTAAAACAAGCCGCCACAGATCTTCAATAAAACCATCTTTTCACTAAGATTTTTCCAAATAACGGTTTGTTTTCAGTTGTTTTATATAATATTAATAGTGTTATAATATAAGATTGTTTATATAACTCATACTAGTTTAATAGCCTAATTAACTGCCTTACATCTAAAATGCGCCCTTTAAGAATCGTTGTTGTATTTGCATTGACCTTACTGCTATCGCAGACGGTCGTTGCTGTGCACGATATTCATTGCTTGGGCGAGGAACACGAACAAAGTTGTGAGGTATTTTTTACACAGGATCACGGTGCTGACAAAGCTTCAGTTCAAGTGCAGCCTGAAACCGAACTCTATGATGTGCAGCCTCCTGTTTATAAGAGTGCTATTTCATCTACTTTATTCAGTTCTCATTACCTACCACGTGCGCCACCTTTCTAGCGCTAATTAATTATCCTTTGTTAGCGCGGCGATCAAATAAAAGAGCCGCTTTTTTCCAATATTCAAGATTTAGCATTAATTGATTAGTGCTGAATTATCATTGAGGCGAGAACACAATAAACCGCCTTAGGTAATAGAAACATGTTAAGTAAACTTCGTATTTCAGCAATAGCCGTTGGGTTATTGCTGCCTATTAATAATCAAGCTCACGCGCAACTTAATTCTGATGCCGACGACAATGCATTAGAAGAAATTAGTGTGACAGCACATCCATTGGCAGATAACGGTACGTCTCAAAGCATTGTCGTACTCAGTGAAGATGAATTGCTTCGTGAAGTGCAATTTTCTCTGGGTGAAACATTGTCAGGCGAGGCAGGTATTCAATCGGCCAGTTTTGGTTCCGCAGTCGGTCGACCCATTATTCATGGTCTTGCTGGAGCGCGTGTAAAAACCACCGCAGATCGAATTGATACGCTAGATGTATCAGTCACTTCAGGCGATCATGCTGTTGGTGTATCGCCATTTATTGCTGATCAGATCACCGTGTTGCGCGGTTCGAGTACGCTTTTATATGGTAGCGGTGCAATCGGCGGTGTTGTTGATGTAAGTACATCGCGCATCCACAGCGAACCCATTGAAGAAACCTCAGGGCGTGCACAGCTTCGCGCTGCCGATAACGCAGATGCAGTAAATGGAGCATTGACAGTTGATTCTCCTTTAAGTGAAAACCTCGTTTTGCATGTTGATGGTTTTTTTAGCGACGCTGATGATTATGATATACCAGGTTTTGCAGAGTCGGCATTTCAGATTGCCGCCGAAGAGGCTGAGGAAGCCGAAGAAGGAGGCGAAGGTGAAGAGGAAGAAGAGGTGTTTGGCGTTTTGGAAGGCAGTCGTTCAGAGCGCGTTGGCGGGGCTGTTGGCCTAAGTTTTGTCGGCGATAACGGTTTTGCTGGTGTCTCTATAAGCTCTCTAGATGCTGAATATGGTTTGGTTGGCGGTCACCATGAAGAAGAAGGCGAAGAGGAAGAAGAATTCGAGGAAGAAGAAGGCCCAGGTATCATCGACCTTGAGCAAACACGCTTTGATATCGAAGCGCAGTTGAATAGTCCTTTTAATGGTGTTGAAAGTATCAATTTTCGTTTTGGTTACAATGATTACGAACACATTGAGTTTGAAGGGAACGGAGAATTAGGTACAGTATTTACTAACGAAGCCTGGGAAGGCCGATTAGAGTTGCGCCACGAACCTTGGGGTGGTTTTGACGGTGTACTTGGTTTACAACTTAGTGATCGTGAATTCAGCGCCATTGGTGAAGAAGCATTTGTACCGCCTGTTGACAGTGACTCAATTAGTTTGTTCTGGGTTGGACAACGTCCAGTTGGCAACGCCGAAGTTGAAGTTGGCTTTCGTTGGGAACAAGTTGATTTTTCACCTACTGTCGAAGATCTACCAGACCTTAGTTTTGATTCATTTAGCTCTTCAATCGGTTTGGTTGGGCCTGCTAATGAGAACTTAACGTTGTCTGCAATGCTTGATTTTTCAAGCCGAGCGCCTACCACCGAAGAGCTTTACAGCAACGGTCCACACTTAGCAACTAGCACCTTTGAAATTGGCGACCCAAATTTAGATGAAGAAAGTGTTCTAGCTTTGACCCTATCAGCAGGCTATGCGAACAGAATAGTTGAATTAGACGCCAGCATTTATTTTATGCAGTTCGATGATTACATCTATGAAATTGCTAACGGTGAAGAGATGGATGAACTGCCAGTAGTTCTTTGGCAGCAGGCCGATGCCACATTCGCTGGCGCCAATTTAAAAGGTCTGGTTCATCTTGCTAATATTGGCAGCGGTGATTTAGACCTTAATTTTCTGTTCGATATTGTTCGTGGTGAGCTGGATGATGCCGTCAACAATAATGACAATTTGCCTCGCATTCCAGCAGCACGCGCCGGCCTTGGTTTATCTTGGAAGAACGATGTTTGGGAAACAAGCATTGATATCTTGAGTGTCGATAACCAGGATCGAGTAACAAATTTAGAGTTTCCTACCGATAGTTATGAAGATCTAAGTTTGTTTGTACAGCGTACTTTAAATTTATCGGGTAAAGAGGTTAAGCTCTTCTTACATGGTCGAAACCTAACGGATGATGAACAGCGTAATCACGGTTCAATCGTAAAGGATTTCGCACCAGCGCCAGGACGACGTTGGGAAGTTGGAGTCAGCTTGGACTTCTAACTCATTTCTGAAAGCACTGGCTTTATGCAAAATATGGGGTCCATATATGACCCCATATTTCTGCGATCTTCCAATTAAATTAGACCGCAATAAAATTAGGAGAGTATTTTATTACTCGCTTAACCCTGAGTTGTAGTCATCAGCAAATTGCTTGGCTACATCATAGAGCCCATCGACAATTTTTTCTCTCAACAGTAGATGGTTGTCTAACCAGAACTGTTTATTTTCCTCTCGCTTTGCAAGTAGCTCGCTGTCTAAAGTTTGGTCAGAAATGTAAACGCTTTGGTATCGGTTTCCTGATTTCTTTTCCTGGTCTTGTACCGTAGAGGCCGTTAAGGACACCATAACGCCACTGTAGTCGCCTTGCATAATAATATTTGGTGTTAGTATCGGCACAAGAAATGAGTTTTGGGTCGATTCGTCAGAGGCCGCGGTAATAATAACTTCTTCATCAAAGGCACTGCCGAGTTCAAGGCTATCCGCTAGCGCGTTCTTCAGTACCATATTTACATTGAGACTTTCGATATTCTCAATCATAGGAGCCAAACTCTTCCGTCGTTTTCCATTGATGTTCGAATCAATCGCGCCACCAACTAATGCGCCTAATAACCCGCCCGCAGCGCCACTAGACGCTGAACTATCAGCCACATCAATATTCATGTTTTGGTCCATTTGATTGACAATGACATTTGAAATCTTTTCTTTCTGAACCAGTTCTCGATTTAGTTCAGGTGTCGAAGCACATGCGGACAAAATAAGAGAGAAAAACGCGACTGCTATAAGCTTTAATTTAGTATTCATATTCTTTTAGTTTTTTATGTGAAATTGAACCTAGTTAGTCTAGTACATTAAGATTTGATTTGCCAATTAACGCTGAGATTGAAATTCACTGGGGTTCTTTATCACGCAGGATCGTCAAAGAAGCAAAAACAATTATCATTAATAGCCTAGAGTGGTGTCTACCATATTTAACATAGGTTCTCCGTTTTGATAACGACGTAGGTTTTCCAATGCAAGAGCTATTGTTTTGTTTAATGATTCTCCGCCAGTACCGGAAATATGAGGCGTAATAAGAACATTATCGAGCTTCCATAAAGGATGATCTCTGGGTAGCGGCTCAGGGTCAGTTACATCAAGTGCCGCTCCAGCAATCTCTTTGTTCATTAATACATCTAGTAGCGCTTGTGTATCAGTAGTACCTCCACGACCTATAGAAATATAATACGCAGTCGGTCGCATAGCTTTAAAAAAATCTTTATCTAGAAAGCCTCTAGTTGAGTCTGTGAGCGGCAGGGCATTCACAATTACATCTGCCTTTTGAGCGAGTTCAATTGTTTCATTAGACAGCCCGACATAGTCAACATAATCTGGTCCGCTACGGCTGCTATTACGAGTTGCCACGACATTCATACCTAAGGCATTTGCACGTATTGCTACCTCTTGACCTATCGAACCAAGGCCAAGTACAAGCATAGTTTTACCAGTAACTGTTTGCATTAAATTCAATTCGTTAGACGTACTACGGTTCCAATTAGAACCATTTTGGTTATCGCGGTAACGATGCAAACCTCGTGTCATTGACATCATCATCGCGATTGTATGCTCTGCAATAACTGCCGCCGCTGTTCCGCTACTGTTTGTTAAAATTAAACCTTCCTCTCTGTTAACAAGATTTTGAATTTTCGGAACTTTCATACATGCGTCTACACCTGCTGAATACGCATGGTACCAAACGGCGTTTGGCGCACGCTTAATTAAGTTTGATTGCCGACAACCGGCTAATACCGCATCAAAATTATGTTGGTCATCAGTAAGTTGATCTGCAGTTACAAATTCTACATCTGGCATTATTAATGACATTTTTTTTAGTAATTCAGGAGTAGCAAAACCCACTAAGACTTTTTTTAAAGGCCTATATGCTGAATGTTTATTTATTGGTGTGTCGCTTACAATATAGTCACTGGTATCAAATGTATTAGAACTATCTTCTTTAGCTAGAACACTGATGCTTATTACAAAACTCAGAATTAAAATAAGCAAACTTCTTTGCATAGTCTGTTTTATATAGAACATTTTCTAACCTCAATTATAGAAAAATTAAACTCGATTCTTAACTAATAAAATTATATCCGATCCACAGAAGCTATGGTTTAAAGATAGCACTGTCTTTTTGAATTACTCTTCATCATGAAACATATAAATAAGCTGATCCCTTTAATTAGGAAGGGTTTCTTATCCTACTTAGCATCTCATAGCTCAAATCAAAATATCCTTAATTTTGT
>CAZHEL010000056.1:0-9484 GCA_964531625.1 uncultured Gammaproteobacteria bacterium | reverse complement strand
ATCAAAGTCGTTGTATCACTGTCGTCTCCGAAACAGTACCTGCGGGTCCTTGGGTGAAGCGGCCGTTAAATCTGGAAACTTGTGACGACATTGAGACTTCACTTAAGCGTTGGACTGTTGTAACGAAGTGATATTATTCTGACAATGTCTCGCCGCCAACCTTAAAACAATAATTTTTGGCGATCTCAACACACATAAAACTTAGAGGTTTAATCATGGAATTTACACAAAAGCAAAACATTAAGTACGTTGCTGCCCTGCTCTTTCTCAGTGTAGTCTCACAGGCGGTTTATACTGGATTGTATGTAGCTGCAAAAGAAGTCCCGCGCCAATGGCTATGGGGCTTAGAAGGCTTATTATTCGTTCTGCTGGCTGCTGTAGCAGGAGCTGCCTTAGTGCAAGCCAAAAACTATGCGTTGGGATTTTCTGCCATTTTGGCTAGCGCATTACTGAATTTTATTCAGGTGGGTATAGGTCTCACTCAGTTTGGGCCTTTTCGTGAAGCAGCTCAAGCCGTTGAGGGAGTCGCGCCTGCGGCGGGAGCAGTGGTAGGCTTGTCATTTTTTGTTTACAACGGTGCGAAGATTCTATTGGGTCTTGCTGCTATCGTTTTTGGCTCAGCGCTCTCGAATATGCTTGGTAAGCTTACAATCTTTGTCGGTGGTGTTGCCATCATCACAAATACCATTGTAATGATGTTTGGCCGCATCAGCGGCATACCATCAGGTGCTACTGGTGTGGTTGCAACCTTATTGCTGGCTGTATGTTTGTTTAAGTTGAATTCACAAGACTAAAGCAGTAAACACACTCCAAGAACTGTAATGTCTTTATAGGCATTATAGTTCTTTATACATTGCCGTGCATGTATGAGCCGATTGCAATGACTTAAATCTCACCTCAAGCCTTTAATGTCTAGTAAACAAATCATCTATTTCAACAGATATACCCAACGTAAAGAAGTTGAGTTGGTATATGGAGACGGGGCAATTCGTTTCATTTACGATAATTGGTTTGGGCGAATTTTAGCGCCAATTGTTGCCTCAAAACTTGTGAGCCAGCTATATGGTTGGTATCAAGATTGGTCGATTTCGAGACGCAAAGTAGCACCGTTTGTGAATAAGTTTAGTATTGATTTAGATATATATAAATCAGGGTCAATTCCAGCCGAGAATAAACAACATTCTTATAAGAACTTTAATGAGTTCTTTATCCGGGAGTTTGAAGCCAATCAAAGAACTTTTGTTGCAGATAAAAGCAAAATGCCTGCCTTTTGTGAGGCCAGATATTTTGGCCATGCTGCCATTGATGATGAAGTAGAAATTCCAGTAAAAGGTCAGCTACTAAAATCCAAGGATCTACTGGGCGGTTCGGATTGGTCTTTAAGCTTTGCAGATGGCCCATTATTAGTGGCAAGGCTCTGCCCTGTTGATTACCACAGATACCACTACCCTTTTGATGGCGATACCTTAGATAGCTTTGCGATTCCCGGACAATTGCATTCGGTTAATCCTTTGGCATTAAAATCCAAACCTGAAATATTTATTGTTAACGAACGCCGAGCCTCCATTTTACAAACGCAAGACTTTGGCAAACTGGCGTTTATAGAAGTTGGTGCTGCCATGGTCGGTAAAATCGTTCAAAGCCATGATGAGTCGCAAGCACATAATCAAGGCGATCAAAAAGGTTACTTTTTGTTTGGCGGCTCAACGGTAGTTATGCTGGGCGAGAAAGGTCGTTGGCGTCCTTCTGCAGATATACTGAGTAATACCCAAACGGGAATAGAAACCTATTTGCATTTAGGTGAAGAAGTGGCTGAACTAAGCTAATCAATTAAGTTATAAGCTGATAGACGTCTCTGAGTAAAAATACAACATTAGTACTAACCCCACTGCGAGAAGCACTAAATCGACTAAGTGTTTATGGGATAGTTTGTTAATAAGAAAAAATCAATGGTTCTGCTAGAATATCAACACTCAAGTTTTAAAAAGGACCTATGCGGAACATAATGAAATCAACGCAATTTTATATTAACGGCCAATGGGTCGATTCAAAGGGCGGCAAATCGCATGCTGTTATTAATCCTGCGACTGAAGAAAGCGCTGGCACCATTACCTTAGGCAGTGGTGCCGATACAAATGCAGCCGTTGCTGCAGCTAAAACTGCACTTGATAGCTGGAGTCAAACCACTAAAGAAGAGCGTGGAGAATATCTATCTGCCGTGCTAGAACAATATCTTGCTCGAGCGGATGAAATGGCATTGGCCATTACCACCGAGATGGGAGCACCGATTGATCTATCGACTCGGGCGCAAACTGGCGCGGGTATCGCTCATTTAAAAAACGCTATTCAAGAACTCGAGGCATTTGATTTTGAACGCGGTTTAAATGAGAACGCACCTAATGACCGTATTCATTACGAACCGATTGGTGTATGTGCATTAATTACGCCATGGAATTGGCCTATGAACCAAGTTATTTTAAAAGTAGCCAATGCGCTTGCTGGCGGTAATACATGTATTCTTAAGCCTTCTGAGGTTGCGCCGCTTTCATCAATGTTATTGGCTGAGATGATCGACGCGGCAAAGCTGCCTGCTGGCGTGTTTAACCTGGTAAATGGCGATGGTGAAGGTGTTGGTAGCCAACTCTCTGCCCACCCAGATATAGACATGGTCTCTTTTACCGGCTCAACTCGTGCGGGTATTTTAATTAGTAAAGCAGCGGCCGACACCATCAAACGCGTTAGCCTAGAATTAGGTGGCAAAGGCGCAAATATTATTTTCGCTGACGCTGATGACAAAGCCGTTGCCCGAGGTGTTAGGCACTGCTTTAACAACTCTGGCCAATCATGCAATGCACCAACCCGAATGTTGGTCGAACGAAGCAGGTACGATCAAGCGATTCAAACCGCCATTGAAACCGCTAATAACACCAGCGTTGGTAACCCATTAGAGTCGGGTCACCATATTGGTCCAGTAGTTAGTCAGGTCCAATACGATAAAATTCAAAACCTAATACAGGTTGGTATCAATGAAGGCGCGAAACTAGTTGCTGGTGGTTTAGGTAAGCCCGAAGGACTAGATCAAGGTTTTAATGTTAAACCGACCGTTTTTGCCGATGTAAATAATGATATGCGCATTGCCCGTGAAGAAGTGTTTGGCCCAGTGCTTTGTATCATGCCTTTTGATACCGAAGAAGAAGCGATTACGATTGCTAACGATACAGCTTATGGGTTGACTAACTATCTACAAACCCAAGACAAGGACAGATTACGCCGAGTTACCGGTAAATTACGTTCAGGCATGGTAGAAATTAACGGACAAGCACGTAGCTTGGGAGCCCCCTTTGGTGGCTATAAACAATCGGGCAATGGTCGCGAAGGCGGTGTGTGGGGCCTTGAAGATTTTCTTGAAATTAAATCAATTGGTGGTTGGCAGTAAGCTTACGCAAAAGCCATATTTAAAAAGCCCGTTTGAAATGATCAATACGGGCTTTCTTTTAGCTACTCAATTAAAAAATTATGCATTAGGAGTCACTAAATACTTCTCGCCTGTTTTCATTGCGCTGTAGTCTAGGACGGCGTCCTTGCTTAACATCTCTTCAAGTGTTACATGGCTTTTATACGAACTTGCAAAGGTGGATGTTAATCCACTTAATACTCGCTGGCGCATTCTACCGGCAATTTCCATGCCTGCCTTGGCTAAAAATGGAGGCAACAACCAGCCTGACAGTGTAAAGCCAAAGCCATAACCCGGTGTTAAAACGGTTGGGCTTAAATCTAGACGGCCATAGATGTACATCTTCTTTTGTTGATCAGATCCATAGCGCGAATACTCAGTCATTTTCTTGACGGCTACATACTCCATAGCTTTAAAACAGGTGTCTGTGGCTTGGCCACCACCAATAGGGTCAAAGCCAAAGTAAGCATCAGTCGCATCGATAGCACTTGTAAGTTGCTTAAAAAAATTATCGTCAGACGAATTAACAACATGCTCTGCACCAAGACTAGACAGCAACTCTACGTGCTCTGATTTACGCACTATATTTACCAGAGGAATATTATCTTCCTGACAGATTTTGATTAGCATTTGACCCAGATTAGATGCCGCCGCCGTGTGCAGTATTGCGTTTTGGCCTTCCATCTTGGCTGTTTCAACAAAGCCTAAGGCAGTCATCGGATTAACGAAAGAAGACGCACCATCGATTGACGAAACATCGCCTAGTGGTAAACACATTGCGGCATCGAAAAGACAATAATCTGAATAGGCCATTCCAGAAGGAATAGCAACCCTTTGGCCCACTAAGGCTTGGGCAGCTTCACCCTCGCCCGCCGCAACAACTGTTCCGGCACCTTCGTTGCCGGCTGGCAACGCTATACCATGCCTTGCCTTCTGAGCGCTAAAAAACGGCTCTGGCATATCCGCCACAAACTTGCCTTTGGAATACTCCGCATTCTGTAGATCTGCCCCAGATGTCAAAATTGCTAGATCAGATGGATTAATGGGTGCGGCCTCCATCTTTATTAGTACTTGATTAGCCGTCGGCGCTTCAAAATCTTTTGTGATGAGTTCAACGGTTAATTTACCGTCCGCCAGGGTAGTGAAAAGTTGTTGTCCAGTTGTCATTATAAAATGGTCTCGCTTTTACTGTTTATTGGGTTAGTTTCAAATAGTCTAACAGACAATTTGTACAGTAAGTATTGTAACATGGCCAGCGAGTGATACGGTTTTGATTGATAATTGCCGCACAATACATGACGACGGCCCTACTCTGGCAACAAAAACACGTAGTTTTAGTAGCGCTCCCCGTTTAATTAAAGAGCGCCTTTATTAGACGGTGCCTGGAATTAGAGAACGTCTATGTAAAGAATCGACTAACTCGATCGAAATGATCTCAACAAAAGGCCTAGGCCGCCTATCGCTAACACCAATATCACTATCAAATCAAAGGCGCTCATCCTTGCAAAAGTAAAATTGATCGAGCTGATTACGCCAAAAACTAATGCCACCAGTGAGCCACCAGCGAGTAGCCATCCATACCACTTACGTACATCGTAAAACATAATCCCAATACCAAACATAAATGGAATCATAACCATGCCACTGGTAACAGAGAAGCCGCCAAATTGATACAGTCTAGCGCCAAAACCATACGGTGCTGAGATTTGAATAGAGTTAAACAGCAAGAATAACCCACCGCACAACATCACCAGTCCTATGAAAAACTGACCTGACCCACCACTTGTTCCACCTGCTCCACGCATATCGATCTCTCGGTAATAGTTTTAATAATTATTACAACTATAGCAACTTTGCTCAATATAGAACACCAGTCCACTTACAAGAACCTCATGATGTCTAAAGCAATACTAGATAGATGCCGCAAAAACTTTAGCAGCTTCTTCCACCACCATTGCATGTCGAGCAGCAAGTGCAGACTCATCTTTGTCATAGCCACCGCCAATAACACTGGCTAAGGGAATACCTTGCGCACGTACAGTCTCAATAACTAGTCTGTCGCGTTGACGAATACCGTTTAGCGAAATATTGAGTAGACCCAATGGATCATCTTCATAAATATCAACACCCGCGTCATAAATAAGCAAATCGGCTTTTACTTCGTTCAAAACAAAAGCTAAAGTCTCGTCGACTTTCGCTAGATAATCTTGATCGGTCAAGCCGGGTGCAACTTCAACATCAATATCGCTGCTCGCCTTACGATGCGGGAAGTTCTTTTCGCAATGAATGGATACCGTTGTAATCTCAGGTGTATTCGCCAAGATTGAAGCGGTACCGTCACCTTGGTGGACATCGCAATCGAAGATTACAACGCGCTTGACTTTTTCTTGTTGAACTAAGGATAAGGCGGCAATTGCAAGGTCATTGAAAACGCAATACCCCGAGGCAAAATTATGATGCGCATGATGGGTACCACCAGCCAAATGACAAGCCAAACCGTTCTGTAATGCCAACAAACAAGTCAATAAAGTGCCGTTGGGTGAAATCAGACTGCGTTTAACCAAACCCTCAGACCACGGTAAACCCATTCGTCGTACCTCAGCCGCATCCATAGTGCCATTGATAAAACGATCTACGTACCCGGCATCATGAGCAAGCTCTAATAGAGAACGTTTGATACGCCCAGATCGATAAATATTAGTGTCGGTAGCGATGCCTTTAGCACGCAGGCAATCATGCAATAGCGCAAACTTTCTCATCGGAAAACGATGCTTTTGCGGAAATTCAAAACTATAAAATGGGCTACTTACAAGTGGCAGCTGAGATGAAATTAAATGCGGCAAGATTAAAACTCGATAATCAATAAGATTAAGGCAGAATATTTATCATTAAATATTCTGCCTTAATTCAGCTTAGCTGTTTTAGTCTTCTTCTGCGAATAGTATTAATGGAGTAACATCCGTCATTGGGGTAACCAGCGGACACGAGCCTCCGCGCAACGGTCCGGTATTACACCTGCGCTCAACTAATTGTGTCGAAGACTCAATACATCCTGGGCCACCAATAGTGCCACCGTTTAGACACATCCGCGCCTGTTCAATTTCTTCTGTGCAAGTTGCATCGCAAGCTCGAATAGTAGCGGAATCTTCAAACTCACCAAAGCGTGCAATATTGATATCACAAACAACCAAGCTGAAAAAACCGTCATTAGAAGTCATTCCGATCATAGACTCAGGATTCACAGATCCAAGTCCTGCCGTGGTGTCAGTACAGATCGACATATTGTTACTACTTGTACTTTCTGCTTCTTCCAGGGTTTCGTGTGTGCGATCTTCCGCTTCGCATTCAATGCTATCTTCGTCACGGTCGGTTTCGCGAAAACCGAAAGGACACTCTATATTATCGACCGCAGCGGTGGTTAACGAACACACAACCGACGATGTAAAAAACATCACATCATCAAAAATTTCTTCACCGAGTTCGGTGTCTATAATCTGACCTCCTGCAACACTGGTACATGCTTCGATTTGCTCAGCTAGCGCAGACTGCGCTTGTGCAGCGGTTAATGAGGCATTTCCAAAATCTTGGCAAATCAATGTATCAAACGCACGATAAACTTCCTCCGAATTATCCGGGCACAGCACAGTGCCTGGAGGAATTGATCGAGTCACCGTACATACAACCATTGAGAAAAAACGTCCATCATCTTCAGCGAACACGGCGGAACTGGTGACCGCAGAGTTGGGATGCGCTTCACAAATAGCTTCTCGTTGAAGACGCTCTAATTCCGCTTGTTCACGAGTTGACCGCCTGCTACTTTCTCTAAGGCATTCAACAAAACCAGTACTTACGACTCCTTGCTCAAACCCAGCTGGACAGAGTCCCAGATCGCCCTCGGCATGGACCAAAGAAGAGTTAAAAGTACTTAAAAAAGCGATTATTATCAGGCAAGATTTTAATACTAAGGCATTATTATTCATTTTTATTATTCCTCGTTATTATTATTGTTTACTGAAAGTAAAATACACAGGCAAAACTCGAGGGTCTCCAAACAACAATCCAACTAAGTCTAACTAAGTCTAACTAGTATCGGACTGAGTGTTTTATCACCTAAAACAACCTCCTCTCGACGTTATACTACAAGTGTATAATATATTCTGCCAATTTTCTCTATTTATAAATTAAATTTAAATCGGCTTACCGTAACGGTGCACACGTAATTCAGAGATTTGAACGCTATTGAGCGTCAAATGATAGGTGTTCTTGGCTAAAGTGATTTTTGCGCCGGTACAATCCTGTGAATCCACCGAGAACACGAGTTGACTAACCCCTGCAGAAAAGCTTTGCCAATTAATATTGTCATACCGACCCTGATGATTTTGATCTAAGCGCAAATATAGCCCTCCTGCGCTGGGTGAGCTAACATTCATTACGACGATAGCGTTCACCGGAAGCCGCTCGCAAAAACTCGAAGCAAACACTAGACTTGGCGTCCCAGAACCAACTTTACGTAACTCCAACTTTTCATCAATAAATTTATAGGACAGCGAGTTTGTTGATGAAATTTCCAAATCTTCTTGAAAATCTATTGCTTTTGTTTGTTTTAGCTTGGTGAAAAATGGATTCGCGACAAAACTTGGCTGAATGTAATTTACCAGAGTGTTTAAATGCAAGATTGCGCATACCACGATTACTCCTAAACTAATCGTGGCCCGAAACCCAAATGAGTAAGTCTTAAAATTTACAATAAGGACGGATCTTGGTACTTGTTCAACTGTTCTTAAAAACAGATACAATAGGGGCATAACTATTGGCAAAATGTAACGAGCTTGAGGCTGAATATCTCTAATAAAATTATGATGCAAATAAAACGCACACTGGCTTAAAATCACCACCAGTACCAAAAGATCAAAATTAGCTGACTCCTTATGACTCACCCTAGATCGAAAAAAAATACCAACTAAAGCAATAGAAAAAATCAGCCCATAGAACAGATAGGTAAATAGTCCAACTTCTAATTGCAGCCATTGAAGATAGCCGATCATCGATTTATAGCTATTGCTCAGAAAAGCATCATGATTGAGTAGTAAATCTGTTAGCTGAACACCGACTGATGCATACCCTTGACGATTTGGTTGTATATCCTTGATTTCGGCTTGAAGCTCAGCGGCATAATTGAGCGCAGACGGATCGCTTACACCATAATTAACCATATTAAAGCCAAGCCACCAACCACCAGCTAAAACCATGATTAAGAAAAGCATTGGGAGTAGTTTAAGCGCCCTATTCCACCAAGGCTTTAGAACTATCAAACAAAATAAACCAAACCAAGGTAATGTAAGCCAAGCGGTATATTTAGTTTGAAAAATAAGTCCTAAAGAAAAAGCTAATGCAAATAATACAGGTTTAATATAAGACGCATTCTCACGATACTTGATTAACGCAATAATACTGCTGAACATCATGCTGACTGACAATATTGCGCCAATATCATCGTTATTACAGGATGCCAAAAACACAAATTTTGGTAGCAATGCGATAGCTAATGTACCGCTTAACGCTAAACCTAAATGGCTAAACGCTAAATAGAAACCAACAAACATTATTGCAACCGTTAGCGCGGCAATTATTGGCGAACCGAGTCGCTGGCGAGTAATGGGGTCATCAATAAAGGGTTCAGCCAGATTGGCTGTAATGGCAGACACGATATACGTAAAGGGTGGCCTTAAAGATCGAGTAGTTCCGATGTCACTAAACAATACGTCCTTATTGTCTTTAGTTACTACCGGTAATTTATGTTGTTCAGCAATGTAACGTGTGGCTGCAAAATTATCCTGATTATCAATATTAAATAAGGTTGGAAAATTTAAAGCTGCATGGCCGTAATAGCACAGCGATACGATAAACAAGATCACTGCAATCACGGCTGGTCTAAACAACAAGTTAGTAAACGCAGTCATTAATTTTATTTTCGTATAAATAGGTCGCTTCAATAATGCATTAGTTTATGTTTATCTGCGGCTATTCAAT
>CAZHEL010000055.1:1323-9945 GCA_964531625.1 uncultured Gammaproteobacteria bacterium | reverse complement strand
AACCACCATTCGAATAATCTTCGAAAGTTAGACCTGGCGTCAAAAGAGCAACATCATCTAACTCTTCAATACTGAGTTCTCTAATTTTCTTTTTCGAGAATGCTGTAATCGCAACTGGAACATCTTGAATTGATTCTTCTACCTTACGAGCAGTTACAACCAACTCCTCAAGAGTAAGACTACTCTCACCCTGGCCAGTAGCAGACTGAGCCTGCGCGGTCATTGGAAATAGGCATGCTGCAGCGAGACTAATCAACATCAGCTTACTTGATTTACTTAAACTACTCGTCTTCATTTTCATTTCTCCTAGAATCAATTCGATCATATCTGTCCAAACAAAACAGCGCATGGGAAAGACACTCTTATTGCTATTTGCTATCTGTCTACTGTGTGATAGTTATAATGATATTAAAGTATATCATTATAACTATCAATCATATTTTAGCAGTTATGCTAGTACTCCTCTTTTCCGCAGTATTGAGATCTCCTGATCGGAATAACCGATATCGTCTAAAACACTGGTGGTATGCTCGCCAACGCTAGGTATAGCGCGCCTTAAGCCAAACTTTTCATTTGAAAATTCAACCGGCAATGCCGGTAATTTCGCCGTTGTGCCATCGTTGAGCTCTACGTCTATTAGACCGCCAGATTCCAACATATGCTGATCATCAAGCAAATCTTCAGGCTTGTTTATGGTTGCATACGGTAATCCAACGCGATCGAGCCTCTCGCTTAACTCATTCAAATCAAACTGTTTAAACGCACATGTCACAACATCTAAAATAGTTTCACGTTGCAAAACACGCTGCGCATTAGTGACTAAATCCTGGTTACCAATAAATTCCTGAAGTTCAAATTCGTTGCAAAAGTTGACCCATTGACTGTCACTAACAACTGCAAGAAAAATTTTATCGCCATCTCTGATATCGATAACGTCATATATAGCCCAAGCTGAAATGCGCTCTGGCATTGGTTTTGCTGCTTGGCCAGTAATAGCACCCTGAGCAATGTGTTGGCCCATCAAGAACGCTGTACTTTCAAATAAAGAACTTTTTACATGTTCGCCTGCGCCCGTATCTTGGCGTTGAGCTAAAGCAGCAAGTATCGCGATCACACCGAACATACCACCCATCACATCTATAACGGATGCGCCCGCACGCAAAGGTTGGCCACTTGGCCCAGTCATATAGGCAAGCCCACCCATCATTTGGACCACTTCATCTAAAGCGGTACGATTTTCGTAAGGGCCGTGCAAAAATCCTTTGGCGCTCAAAAATATTAGCTCACTATTTATTGCGGATAGCTCCTCGTATCCGATCCCTAATTTGTCGAGCGCTCCTTGGCGAAAATTCTCAATGACAACATCAGCCGTTTTCGCTAATTTTTTAATTATCTCGCGACCTTCTTTGGATTTAACATCAACGCAAATACTCTGCTTATTTCGGTTGTACATCGCAAAATAGCCTGCGCCAGATCCTTCGAGCTTGCGGGTTTTGTCCCCTCCAATGGGCTCGACCTTTATCACCTTGGCACCCAAATCGGCCAATATAAGCCCCGCCGAGGGGCCCATCACCATGTGCGAAAACTCTATAACCGTGAGATTATCAAGAGGTAGTTTTTTCATAGGTTAGAATGACAGGTCTTACAGACCTGTACTGAGAGTTTAATTTTACTCATAGCAAGTAAATTATTTATAATGTTATAATAGCATATCATTAATACTTAAAATTACAAATATCAAATCATTACCATGCCAAGCCCGAACATTATTGTGAGTGAGGTTGGTCCTCGTGACGGACTACAAAGCATCGATAGCATTATGAGCACTAAGGACAAGTGCGAATGGATTACAATGATGGCGCAGGCCGGTATACAAGAAATAGAAGTGGGTTCTTTTGTGCCAGCAAAATTGTTACCGCAACTTGCCGATACAAAAGAAGTCGTAATATTCAGCAAACAGTTGCCAGACCTTAGTGTTGCCGTTTTAACGCCAAACTTATTTGGCGCCAAGGCTGCGATTGAAGCTGGAGCAGATAAAATAACACTGCCGTTTTCGGTAAGTGAGACCCACAGCTTAAAGAATTTACGCCGCACTCATGACCAAGTTCTAGAAGAAGTCAGCACTATAAAGATACACCTTGATTCATTATCGGATGATCAAAAACCTCATTTTGAAGTAAGCCTGTCAACGGCTTTTGGTTGCACTTTAGAGGGGCCGATTCATGAAAAGAAAATTGTAGAGTTTGCGGAAAAAATAATCGCCCTAGGTGCTGACGAAGTGGGCCTATCCGATACCACTGGCTACGCCACACCAAATCATATTAAACGGTTAATCTCGCAAGTTCATTCAGCCATTGGCGAGCAAAACCTCACGGGCGTTCATTTACACAATACACGCGGCTTAGGTTTGGCAAATGTTTTGGCAGCTCTGGAAATGGGGATCACGACAATTGATAGCTCCATGGCTGGTTTAGGAGGCTGCCCATTCGCACCAGGCGCCAGCGGAAATATTATTACCGAAGACCTAGTCTTTATGCTCGAATCAATGGGTTTGAGCACTGGTGTAGATTTTGACAAACTTCTTAAGGCAAGAGAAATACTATCTAATGCGCTGCCTGAAGAAGAATTATATGGGTTTATACCTGACGCTGGTTTACCACTTGGTGGTCTTTACAGAGGACCTCAAACAATATGACTTGAAACAGTGCCCCAAAAGTGGACCTTTAAACAACCTGTAGGGACATGAGAAAAATAGGCGGAGCAACAGTCGCCCGAACAGGCTTAGCGTTGATATAAAGGGCAGCGACCCAAGCTAAAACCACTGCCTTTTTTCTGTATCTACTATTCAACCATTAAGCTTTGAGTCAATTATAATTTGGGTACTTCCATACTACCCTCGTAAGCTGCCCAATCTCGAGTAACAAAATTCTCATCAATTAAAGTACGTTGAAATAAGCGCCCATCTTTAAACCACTGCCAAACACGGGAACGCGATTTACGATCATCACTGACCTGAATCATTTCATACAAATAAACGCCCGGCTCTCCATGCCGAGTCCAATTAAGCATCGTTGTTCGATTGTATGTATCTAACGGCACTTCAGCAGCCCAACCATTAATATGCGTGTAGAAAACTAATTTTTTACCGTCTATTCTGGTTGGAAAATCTTTAACTTCAGACCTACCATCTTCCCAAAAATAGTAGTTCGTTTGGTGATAAGTTTCTTCATCGATAAAACGGCATAATAATCGAGATAGGTGCTCGTCCGTTTTTTCTCCTTCAAGATTGTAATAACGGTACCAGCCCTCCCAAACACCTTCATTGCTTGCGATTATTGGCATATCATCTTGAACAGACATAGGACCTCCTAAAGGTCTAAAATTCATCTAATTAATGTGTTAATGTTATATCATTAACACAAGTAATGCACAACCTACTCTGCGAGTTTTTCGCTTAGCTGGACACAATTTAGTTGATTAGCAAAAGCTTTACTTATTGATCTAAAACCATTCCATATTGAAATAGCTTGGGATTATATAAACCAATCAATATATCTAAGACCTTACCATCATCATCATAATGTTGACGGCGTAATTCTAGCAAGGCGGTGTTATTTGCAACATTAAGAAGATTAGCAACAAACTCGTCGGCATTCTGTGCGCCAAGTGTTTGCTCTACTTTTGCAATGGATATTCCATTTTCCTTAATAATCGATAAGCGAGTTTGACGTTCAATTTTTCGCTTTGTTAAACCTTTTAATTCAGGCGACGTCCAACTCACGTAAAACGCGAAGACATCACCATCTTCGTTAAATCGAGTTCGTATAATTTTAATAGCGGCTTGCGACTTCTCTAAATTTAGTTTGGCTCGGATTGGCTCTGGCGGAACAACTTTTTCAACCGAGATAACCTTAACCAAACTATGCTTACCCATGTCTTCAAGGTTTTCTAACAAACCCAGTAGCGGTGCCCTTACCGGCTCAGGCGTATATTTGTATGTAACGTATGAGCCTTTGCCACGTTGACGAGCAATTAAACCATCACCGGCGAGCTCGTCCATCGCTCTTTTAGCAGTGATGCGAGATATGTCTAATGCATCTGACAATTGCTGCTCTGTTGGCATTTGATCGCCAAACTGAACTTCGCCCGAGGTTATTCCGCGCTTTAATGAAGAATAGAGTTGATGATATAGGGGCACGCGAGAGGAAGCATTTGCCGCCGCCGCCCAATCGGATTTCAAAGACTGTATTAGCATACTGTTTTCACTTACTGTTATAGATTTAGAATAATCGCTAAAATTTTTGCTGATATCGAAACGCTAGCGCTCACTACCATTAAGAATAACTACCACTATGACTAGTAGATACTTTTCCTTAATCGTTATTATATTGAAATAATTTGATTTAGCCACAAATGTCGTATTCTTATATTATTATGATATTCAATCATGGCTATAAATATTCTCAACGTACCTCATGGAATTAAGCAATAAAACCGCAAGGGAAATTTTTCTCGAAGTAAAGTCAAATCCAAAACGAGCTCGATTCGGGTTTGGTAGTAAAGCTGCGCTTATCAATATAGACCCGCAAAAAGCCTACACTAGAACCGATCTTTATAAAACAGCGTACGAAACCGATCCCAAGCAGCTGGATTATATCAACCTACTCGCTAATAAGTTCCGTCAACTTAACTGGCCAGTGGTGTGGACACATGTAGCCTATATGCAATCCGGCGAAGATGCCGGAGTATGGGGGCAGCGCACTGATACCGAAGACAGCCTACAAAACATTAAGTTTGATTCGCAGCGCAGCGAGTTTGACGATCGTTTGAATATCGATAAAGAGCGCGATGTCATATACCTTAAAAAGATGCCGTCGGCATTTTTTGAAACACAATTGCAGTCACTACTTATCTTTCATCAAATTGACACACTCATTCTCACTGGCGGCTCCACGTCCGGCTGTATCCGTGCAACCGGTGTCGAGTCATTATCGCGCGGCTACAAAACTATCATTCCTGAAGAGTGTGTGGCGGATAAACACGAAAGCTATCATTTTGCTAACTTAACTGATTTAGCACTAAAGTATTGTGATGTGCTTGATGTACAAAATGTCTTTGATTGGCTAGATAGTCGCCAAACATAATGAAACAAGATCCTGGTCTTTTTGACTATTGGCCCTATCAAAATCGGCCAAAAATAGTGTGGCCTAGTGGCGCCAAGCTAGCTTTCTGGGTTGCCCCTAATATAGAGTTTTACGAACTTGATCCGCCGACTAACCCCTCACGTAAGCCTTGGCCCAGACCTTATCCAGACATCGGTGGCTATGGTATTCGCGATTATGGCAATCGTGTTGGCCATGCTCGCCAGATGGCGCTATTGGACAAATACAATGTGCGCGGCTCAATCTCATTATCTACCGCTTTATGCGAACATCATCCAGAAATCATCGCGGCCTGCAAAGAACGTGATTGGGAATTTTTTAGTCACGGCATTTACAATACTCGTTATACCTACGGCATGTCTGAGCAACAGGAACGCGACATGATCAAGGATTCGATAGAAACCATATATAAACATACGGAACAAAAATGCGCGGGTTATTTAGCACCTGCGCTATCGCATTCGGAACTAACCATCGACCTGTTTGCTGAAGTGGGTACTGAACTTTTTGGTGAGCAAGCAGCCTATTACACCTGTGACCTATTCCATGACGATCAACCCACGCCGATCAATTTACGCAATCCTAAAAAGTTCGTCTCGATTCCTTATTCTTTAGAAATGAATGACACCATCGCCTATGTGGTCAATAAAATTGAACCTCGGCGCTATGGTCAACAGATAAAGCGTTGCTTTGACCGACTGTACGCCGAAGGCGAACAGAGCGGCACGGTAATGTGCATACCAACACACAACTATCAAGTGAGCTGTCCACATCGTTTAAAAGCGTTCGAAGAGGCGCTTGAGTACATTACCGGCCACTCCGATGTATGGGTCGCTACTGGTAAGGAAATCGCCGACTATGTTATCGAACATTATTACGATGACTTAAAAACAGACATTTCGAGGCTTAGCACGATAGGAACACAACATGTCTGAGCAAAAACTAGCTGACAAGTTTCTCGAATATCCGCAACGAAAGTACGGCATGGACCATGATCTTTATGATTGGTCACAACTGAGTGAACGTGATCCAGTGGCATGGCCAAACGGTAAAAAATTGGCCTTATGGATTAATGTGCCTATTCAATTTTTTCCCTTAAACCAAGGCGGCGAACCCTTTAAAGTGCCGGGCGGCATGACCATGCCGTATCCCGATTTACGTCACTTCTCACTGAGAGAATATGGCAATCGAATCGGCATTTATCGCCTGATACAAGCTTTTGAGCAATTTGATATCAAGCCGACCTACGCCATCAATAGCGACGCCGCTAAACGTTTGCCGCAACTGATGAATGAGATTAAAGAACGGGGCGAAGAGGTTATTTGTCACGGCATCAATATGGATTGCTTACACCACAACGGACTGAGCGTAGATCAAGAAATGCAGCAAATACTTGAATCTAAACAAACACTAAATGACTTATTCGCTAGGCAAATAAAAGGCTGGTTAAGCCCAGCCAAGAATCAATCATCGAATACGCTTAAGCTACTTAGCGAAGCTGGTTTTGAGTTTGTGTGTGATTGGATCAATGACGAGCTTCCCTACAAGATGCGTACTAATACGGGGTCGCTCACGGCAATGCCACTGACGACCGAATTAGACGATTACTTTGTGGTGCAACAAAATTTCCATTCCGAAGAATCGTGGGTGCAGCAAGTGTGTGATGCAACTGATTTCCTGCTTAAGGAGGCCAACGCTGACAATGGCCGTATGCTGAGTTTGAATATACACCCTTGGTTAATGGGTCAACCGCATCGCATAGGCTATCTTGAAGAAGTCTTGGAGTTGTTATCAAATAACAAGGATATCTGGCACGCCACTGCGAGCCAGATTTGTGACCATTGGCAAACTAATGAGTCTTTAAAGAAATAGGCGCTTAATATCAGAGCGCCTATTTAGACAAAACTAGATTTTAGTTTACAAATTTTGGCGCGACAGGTGGCTGCATATGAGTCTCCTCTATGCTTCTCGCTTTGATCTCTTCGATAGTTCCGCCAAAGTTAAAAACCGGAATATCATCACCACGCTCAGTCACTTTCTTTTTACGCAGTGCTTCGGTCGCAGCCATATCGACTTGTTGATCTTTGCCTATCACAACGCCATAGCGCAAGGCGCCTTCAACCGACACTAAACCGCGCTCGATATCTGTACGAACCAGTTCTGGGTCGCGTTGATATGGGTCTCCCCAGCCGCCACCGCCCCAGGTATTAAAATACAATAGGTCGCCTTTTTTTACTTTAATGTCTTCGCATTTAGATGGCAGCCATTCTTCACTTCCATCCGCACGCACTAACTTTTTAGTTGAACGTAAACCGGTGTCGCCACCGTTAACACCCCAGGGGTAAGTCAACCAACGCTCATCATGCACACCTATATTGCCATCGCAAAGAAAGCGATAAGCAACACTCAAACCATTACCGCCGCGATGCAAACCAGCACCGCCAGAATCGACAATCGCTTCATAAGTTTCTACCCGCAATGGAAAATAGGATTCTATAAATTCATTTGGCACATTGGTAAAGCCCGGCCAGAGTGAATGTCCATCTGGACCATCGCCAATCGGTCGACCGGGGATGCCACCAAAACCAATTTGAAATAGCTGAAACCATTCGCCATCGTCGTCATAACCCGAGTAAAACAAATGTGGAGAGTCCGAAAAGCCCGCGGCATTCAGCATCTGGTCCGGCGCGCCCATACCTAGCAAAGCACCCATCACATCAAAGATACGTCCAAGTGCGTGAGTACGCCCCGATAGTGCCGCTGGATAATTAGGCTTTAGGATCGAGCCTTGCGGAATACGCACATCAACCAAATCATAAAAACCATCATTGAATAGTATCTGCGGATCAACAATATTGATGGTGAACGAGCCGAAGAACATTTTGAACATGTCCTCGTTCATATAAAAGTTAATTGAGCTTTGAGCTTGTGGATCAGTGCCATCGAAGTCAAATATCACCACCGAATCTTCGCGCCACATTTTACATTTGATTTTATAGGGCCCCATACCCATACCGTCATCGCAAACGTAATCGGTAAACTCGCGCGGCTCTTCGGGAATGAACATTTCGATTATATGTTTCATGGCCGTGTGATTGCGCTCAAGCATAATGTCCATGGTCGAATGGAAGGTGTCCTCACCAAAACGCTCAGAGATTTCTATGCATCGTTTGCTGGCGGTTTTACAAGCTGCAACTAGGGCATTTAAATCAAAGCGATTCCATTGCGGCGTTCTTACATTGTGCAAAATCAGTTCGAGTACGTCCTCTTGCAGAACACCTTTTTTATAAAGCTTCGTCGGTGGGATGCGAATGCCTTCCTGATAAATCGTGGTTGCACCAATCGGAATAGAACCAGGCACCATGCCGCCATTATCAGACATGTGGCCAAACATGGCAGTCCAAGCGATATGCCGACCCTCGTTAAAAACTGGCACTAACACCAGCCAATCAGGCAGGTG
>CAZHEL010000055.1:0-1223 GCA_964531625.1 uncultured Gammaproteobacteria bacterium | reverse complement strand
ACGGTTTTAAGAGGCGTAGTATTTGTTTGTTTAATTGTTGCACTCATAGCGTCCTCCTATTTGTTATTTGGGTTGATGATTAAGTTTCCAAGCGCGTCTACTTTGGCATTGTGTTGCGGCAATATAACGGTGGTCGAATCCATCTCAAGCACAATGGCGGGTCCCTGCACCACCAGCTCTTCATGTAGTTTTTGCCGATCGTAGATATTTATATCGTACCAACCCGCTTGATAATAAAATTTGCTTTGTTCGATAACGCAATCATCAAGGGTGAGCTCGGTAGCTGCCAGAGATCTACTTTTTATTGGATTAGAGGTGGCTTTTACTAAGGCGCGAATCATCAAAATTTCATGACCATCGCCTAATTTAAAAGTAAACAATTGCTCATGCTCTTTATCAAAGGCATCGGTAACCAGCGCAAAGCCTTTTTTCTTGAATTCTTCTTCAGTGAAGTCGACGGTGATTTGAAATGCTTGTCCTGCATAACGCATATCAACTTGATAACTGACCTCACACTGCTCGTCTTTAATACCATCTCTATTTAATGACTCGCTGGCTCGCTTGCGTAGCTCTTGCAAATCAGAAAGAAGGTCGCGCTCGCTGACATCCGCAGCTAACTTAATATAAGTGCGAGTAGCTTCATCTTGTAGCTGAGTGGTGGCATCACCATAGGCACATAAAACACCTGGGCCCGGTGGCACAATCACAGGCCAAGCATCAGTTAGAATTCCGAGTGCATTGGCATGCAGTGGACCCGCACCGCCAAAGCCAACCAATGAAAAATTTCTTGGGTCGTGACCTTGCTCTACTGATACTAAACGCAATGCACCAAACATGGCCTCATTGACAATTTTGACGATTCCTTCCGCGGCTTCCATCAAACTAATGTCCATTGCATCAGCCACCGTTTGCACTGCCGCTACCGAGGCATCTCTATCAATTTCCATCTTGCCACCAAGTTGGACATCGCTAGGCAGATAACCAAGAACAACGTTTGCATCACAAACCGTAGGTAGCTCGCCACCTTTTTTATAACAAGCCGGGCCAGGTACGGCTCCGGCCGATTCTGGACCAACACGTAAAGCTTTGGTTAATTCAGGAACAAAGGCAATAGATCCGCCTCCGGCACCCACAGTTCTAACGTCAACCGAAGGTGCGCGTACTCTTACATCGCCTACCATGGTCTCGCGTCTAACTTTCGCTTTAGAGTCTTGAATAAGCGC
>CAZHEL010000054.1:0-10172 GCA_964531625.1 uncultured Gammaproteobacteria bacterium | reverse complement strand
AGCAAAAAACCAGTAGATTCTTTAAGCCAGTAGCAAAAAGCCAGTAGAAATAAGCCAGTAGAAATAAGCATCGCAGTGAAACAAGGAGATCGGCTGAATAATCATTCGAAGGTTTCACTCTCAAACCCTTATAAAGCCTTGCTTTTCGCCTATTTAACGACATACGTTATACAAGCGAAGCGCGATGTTATCTGAAAGACACTGAAACTGCAAAGAAAACAACGTAAAATACCTGAATATTTCTTGTTGCAAGCATAAGCCGTCCAACTATGAATCTTGATAACAAATTCAAACTGTTAGAGCATGTGTCACTCACCCAAGTCGAAGATGAATCGGTGTTACTTGATCTAAATTCTGGCTCCTATTACGGACTCAATCCAATTGGCACACAAATAATTAATGCGATTGAAAAGGAAGCAAAATTGATTAGTCATATTGAAGCAATTTCATTAACCTATAGCATGCCTATAGAGCAGGTACGGCAAGATGCCGAGGAGCTTTTAGAACAACTTATAGAGCAAAACCTTGTATGCGTTGACTCTAATGACTGATAAGCAAGTGGCTAGCCGAACTAGCAATACCGAGCTGACGTATTTTGCACAATTCATTGGCGCCTCTCAGACTGACGCGACCTTACTCAAACCCACAGAACTGCCAGGACTAATAAAACTGCCAGAAAGGCTAGATGAATTTGTCGAAAAGCTAGACCACCATGGGCTTACCGCACTTGCGCTTAGCCAAAAGCGCCTACCAGCGGCTATAGAGGAACAACTTAAACCCAGAACCGCTCTAAGCGTGGCTAACGAGACCTTAAAATCTAATGCGCTAGTCGAATTATTCGAATCCTTTGCTAGCGCAGGGCTTACTCACACCATATTGTTTAAAGGCAGCGCTTTAGCGCACAGCATTTACCCTAAGCCTTGGTTGCGGCCGCGTTCCGACAACGATCTACTGATAGACATTGAAGCCTATAGCGAGTATGAAAAGATATTCGCACGCCTTGGTTACCAAAAGATATTTAGCATAGAGGGGCAATACGTTTCATACCAAAACACCTTTAGTAAAAAGCTCAGCGGCCATAGCCATATCAATATTGATTTGCATTGGCGTATTAGTAACCGCCAAATACTAGCAAACAGCTACTCAGTCGCTGAGCTTATGCGTAGCGGTAACAAACTCGATCGATTGAGCTCGCTAATCTCAATACCGAGCGCAGTCGATAGTCTAATCATTGCCAGTTTACATAGACTGGGGCATCATCACCATGAAGAGCGGCTAATATGGCTATATGACATTCATTTGTTAGCAACCCAGCTCAGCCCGAAAAATTGGACTACGTTAATCGAACGCTGCAACAAAAAAGCACTTAGCGGAGTGACCTTAGATGCCTTGTCTTATTGTCAAAAACTGTTCAACACTGACATTGAGCCTAAGGTACTTCAAGCACTCAAACGTAGTGCTGATCAGCCAGAACCCAGCCAAATTTTTTTACAGCGTGAGCTAGCGCAGTGGCAATATTTTTTGCACGATATTAAAAGCTTGGATAGCTGGCGAAGTCGACTACGGCTCATTATTGAAAACGTCTTCCCTAGCCCAGATTATATTCGTATCCAAATGGGCACCAAATCGGCATGTATTGGTTACTTCAAGCGCTTTGACCGCGGTCTTAGGCGACTATTGAATATCTAAAAGCCGTTTAACCATCTAGGATTGTTTCAGGTTGCTGATAAAGTCACTAATATCACCGCGCAATTCATCTAGCTTATTTAAATCTCTAGGGTAACTGAGCGCATATACAGGCACTCGCTTGGTCAAATGTTTTGCAAAGCGTGCATGCTCACGCATCATCGCTTGGTCAAAAAGTTTAGCAGCAACGGTATGCCGAACTACTTGCAACAAGGCATCGGTACGCTTTAAGCATTTAAACTCAATTTGTGCGGAAGGCTCTTGATCCAAGCGCAAGATACAGTCTAAAAATACAGTTTGATCGAGTCTTTTACTAACACGTGCATTATTCAACTTCAGCTGAGGAAATTGATGAATCAACTCAGCCCCGTCGCCTAATTTCAAAGGCAAAATATCGTCCGCCAATTGAAGCCAATCAGCATCGATATGTGTAGACAAAGTCGACTTTCCGGTGCCCGACTCTGCCAACATAGCAAAATTCCCTTGAGGAGTTGCTACTGCGCCGGCATGCAAACAATACAAGCCCTGCTTAGATAACAACATAATTAACGCAGGCCCAATGACCACTTCCAAATTCAAATCATCGTCAAAAGACTGATCATTTAAAACATGAATATGAGCGTTGGCAAAATCAATTTGGCAGATAGGCACAGTATTCACATCTATCTGTGATATTTCATTATGTTGCCAATACCTTATCTCTACCACATGAGAACGAAAAGGCATCAGCCCTTGATACCTCAGTTCTGAATTACTCGCGTTTAAGAAATCGCGATTTTTATTAGTATTTAATAAATCATTAAAGCTAGCCGAAGCAGGCCCTATCTCATAAGCTTTCAAACTTTTTACTGCGGTCTGAAATACTATTCGAGTTTTAGCTATTTCATAGTGATAAGCTACCGACTCGCTAGTCCTACCCATACTTACTGCCAGTGAAGTCACTCTAATCATTTAGATCACTCCGATTAAGTATGACAAAGCAACTGATATGTTTTTAGACACTAGGTAAAACATCCTATTTCTTACTAAATGATCTTTTCAATGGTTGCATATTTATCTCCTCAGTTACCGCATTGCTCGGTAAAGACAAAGCATTGTCGATTGCTTGCGCTACAGATTCAGGGGCTATTGAAAACTCACTGCCGGCTTGCGGCGCAAAATCCAAGTCGTCAAAAAAATCACTGTCCACTGGGCCTGGATTAACCAATATAACTCGCATACTCGGATTATCTTTTCGCAAACTCTGCGCCAAGCCTCGCAAAGCAAATTTAGTAGCGCAATATACTGCGCCTGCTTTGCCACCCTGCAAGGCTGATTCACTACCTAGCAACACTATGTCGCCGCCGCCATTCTTCTTCATTAAGGGTAAAAAATGCTTTAACAAAAATAAGGTACTGACTAAATTAGTATCAACCAAATGCCGGATTTGTTGATGAGAGAATTGTTCTAAACCACCAAAACGGCCATAACCTGCATTTAACACTAATACATCAGGCACAATTTTAATATCAGCAAGCACACTAGGTAAATCATCTAAATGAGATAAATCGCATATCGTTTGTTGCCAGCCTTGGCAGTCGGTATTAGAGAAATCTCGAGCCAGCCCTTGCACATCAAAACCGTTCGCTAACATACGATGAGCTACGGCCAAGCCGATGCCTGAACTCGCGCCAGTAATTAATACTTTGTTTGCCTTATCGGCGGAATCTGTCATAGTTCACTTGGTCGTTTTTCAATTAATAAGAGCTTTATAATTAGGCATTTACTGTTGTAGAAAAAGTCGGATATACAAATAATTTTTCTGGCGGCACCCAAGCCTCACTCATTTGTTGTACCGAGGATAATACTTTTTGTTCTATTTCTTGGCGATACGTTATCATGCCCTGTTGTTCTGTTAGCCCGGCACTAAATAGCCAGTGCTCAGGATAAAGTTTAGCCATAGTCTTGTAGTGATCTCGAGGCAAACGAAAACCGCCCAAGGTTAGACTGTCTATTTTATCGGCATCTAATATTTTAAATACCAGCTCAATCATATTTTGATAATCCTGTTGGTAATCTTTGTGCCATATAACAGGATCAAATCTGAGTCCAATTCGCCAACCCGCTTTTTGCAATTTAGCTAAGGCATCCAACCGCTTATGCAATGGAGGCGCGCCAATTTCTAATTCGTTGGCAACTGACTCGGGGCTCAAGCTACTGGCGATCACTACATTACTGATTGCCTCTTGATTTAACAATGAACGCACTTGTGTACTTTTAGTTCGTAATTCTAATACCGAGTTGGGAATGTCGGCAAACGCTGGTATAAAATATTCTGCAAAGTGCGTTACTGGCTCATAGGCTAGGCTATCGCAATCGTATCCAGAAAAAAACCAAACGGGTTTCGAGTCATTGATATGTTTATTGGCGACGTCTTTAATGTCTTCGACAAAGTCTTCATAATTCACAAACAACAGATAATTCGCGGAAGGCAACATACCTTGTAAAAAGCAATAGCGACAGTCGTAAACACAGTTCAACATGTGGGAAAAGTAATAATTTGCGGCACCACCAGTTTCGTACTGTTGCGGAGTACTGATCACCTTTTTATTGCGCTTCTCAGCCAGAATCAAACAAGGATTATTTTTCTGTATACGAAAATTCTGGTTATGCGAGTTGAACACTTCGCCATAACGATCGATTAATATCTGATTGGCCTTAGGATAACGCGCAATCACCGACTGCGTGCGGCTATGACTGGCAACTGCCTTTTCAATATACAGCGTATCAACCATGACCAGCACCTTCAATGCACGGCTCAATCTCTGTCAATCGTGTGTTTAACAAGGTCAATAAATTTTGAATATCTTGCGATTTATTCACAGCTAGTATCAAATCATCGTCTATCGCTTTAAGAGCGGTTAGCTTCGCAATTAATACGCCCAATTGATGTCGCTGGCTATGCGTAGCTCTTAGCTCAGGCAGTGTTAGATTAGCAGCCTCAAATTGAGGACTAAGCAGTGCGTGCATAGCTAATGCCAAGCTCAATATATTGTCGACATGCGGCACTATCAGTTCGGATATCTTGGCAGCATTTAGATCCGCTATATCGTGTTTTGGAGAATCCGAGACAACTTTAATCGATTCTACTAATTCGGCGCTTGAAAACTTATAGGCCGCAGAAAAATAGGCAAAGGCCTCCATATCGATACCACCTACATCTGGGTAGTCATTACTTGGCGCATTTATGCTTAACAACTGGTCGGTCGCCAAAGCACTTTTAGCCACCATTGCCACATGGTGTTTACGCTCAGAAAAAATATCAGCACTAGCATGCACTCTAAAAGCCATCCCGAGATCAGCGGTCTGGTGACCTGCTGTACCGACATTCAACCAAACTCGTTGTGCGGTAGGTCTTTGAGCCGCTATCCAACCAACTGAAGCAGCCATCGCAACGGCGCCAATCCCACTGACAATGACTTCGATGTTGTGCGAATGCATTTCACCTTTATATACCGCGAAAGGTTTATCACACTGCTTAAGCAAACGTAATCGATCAACAATAGGCTTGATCTCACAATTCATTGCCGCGACTATTGTTATCACGGGCTCTTTTTCTGCTAAGCGATTAGGGATTTTTGGATTACTCAACTCACCACCTCAAATCGCGCTAAACGCGCTTGGCAATCTTCGATAAGTTCTCGGTTTTGGTGTTTAATAGCCCCCTTAAGCAAAATATTTGTCTTTTTGATTAGCATAGCTCGCGCTGCAGCGCGCATAGACGCGCTTAACATTAAAGGTCTATCCGCTTGAGTTAATAGTTTCTCTAATGCTATCACGCGAAAACGGTCCATACCCCAGTACTGTCGAGACAGTTGATCCTCATGACCACCGTATTTGCGAATACAAGCTTGGCTTACATAAGCTACTTCGTACTGCGACGCTATGCGCAACCATAGATCATAATCTTCACACGCTTTTAAAGCTGGATCAAAACAACCGACGTGCTCAATAACATCACGATGCAATACAATAGAAGAAGGCGACATCGCACATATGGGTAAGCAGTTCATAAAAATGTTTCCGCCTGTTTTTTTATGCTTGTTCATTTGGTTTACACGCACGCCATTGCGAATCCAAATCTCGTCTGTATGACAAACTTGCAATCCAGTTTGTTCAAGCATGGCAAACTGCTGAGCTAATTTGTGCTCTAGCCATGCATCATCAGAGTCCAATAAGGCAAGCCATTCGCCAGCAGCGGCTTGTAAACCAAGGTTTCGCGCGGCACTGACACCTCGATTTTGCTGATAAATATATCGAACTTCTGGATAGTGCTTAGCCATCAACTGCTCAGTTCCATCAGTAGAACCGTCATCAACTAAGATCAATTCTAGAGACCCATCCCAAGCTTGAGTTTGCACGGAATCCAGTGCGCGTCTAAGCACATGCGCACGATTGTAGCTTGGAATAATAACGGAGAGTTTCATTAACGAGATTCTACAAGTCAGGCAAAATCGCCCTATAATTTCTAACAAAAACCAAATGAGCATTCCTCAACGGTTAAACAATGTGTCAAACTTATGTCAATATAGTGGTGTAAGCCTCTGATTCCATGGAAATATATCGTATTTTCATGACAAAACAACCACAGCTGTTGTATCAAAACAACAAAACATTCTAATTCTTTGCTTTTAGTTAACACTACGTTAAGACCAATAAAACACTAGGAAATTATCGCTACTATAGGTACATGAAATATAAATATGTATTTATTTTCATAACTCTCTCTTCTTTTTGTTAATTTAAACGCCGCTTATTACAGCGGCGTTTTTTTTTGCATTGCTATTTATTAAAGACGGCCTCAGGTGCTTTATTACAAACAGCCGCAAGCGTTTTATTAAGAGCAGCCGCAGGCGCTTTGTTGCGTGCAGCCGCAGGCGCTTCTACAAACAACTACAATATTAGTTTCTTGAAGCCTTACGTACCCTTTGTCAGCATTGCGAGCGTACAATAAGGGTGACTCGAACAAATAACAAAAATTCGTTGATAACAACACGACCGCGCATATATAATCCGCTCGCTGATGACTCGCCGGGGTGGCGGAATTGGTAGACGCGCCGGATTCAAAATCCGGTTCCTTCGGGAGTGTCGGTTCGATTCCGACCCTCGGTACCATCAGTAAATAAAACAGCCCGCAATTGCGGGCTTTTTTTATTGCATCTTAGTCTCTAGTTATTTCTCAGTCTTTATTTAAACGCTTACTTCCATTTTGCCCATGGGTCAGGACTTGATACACCAGGTTCTGTTTTTACGGCATGCTTGGATTTTTTATTAACGGCCCCAGGTTTATTTACCGATTTAGCTTGTGTTACCGCTATTGACTTTCTACTCGCAAAAACTGGACCGGACTCGGGATCGTCAAAAAACTCATTGTCACCCAATTCAATTTTAGTGGGCTCACCAATTTGTTGAACATCCACAAGTCGCTCCCGCGGCGGCAACTTATATTGATCATCACTGGGTCTGGGTAGGCTTTTAAACTTATATAAATAAAAAGCTTCTAGGCGTTGTCGTGCCCACTCAGTTTTACGCAAAAACTTTTTGCTAGATGCGAATGTTGGATAACTTTGAAAACATTTAATAGGTATCTGCTCCGCTAATACGGGCCAGCCATAGTGACGTACTACTTCTCCTAACATGGCCTCCAATCCAACGCCATGTAAGGGATGGTTTTGTTGCGCTAGATTGTCGCTGCTTTCGCTTGCTTGCTCATCACTCATGAAAATAATTCAATTAGAGTTTTTTGTAGGCATCTAAGAAACCTGCAATAGAAATCGGCACTATCACTTTTTCATCTTTGGAGGTATACAAGGTAACCATTGCTTTTTCTTTTTTACGCAACACTTCTACCATTTTTTCATCAACTAACTCATTAATAAAACAACCGCTGGTAGCGCAGAAACTATAGCTATACTGACGCTTTTCCCAGCCAACCACTTCGAGCTCAAGTCCCGCTGGCAAATAGACACCGAGAGGCAAAACCATAGTTAACAAGGTTGCATTGCCGTTCTTGGCAACATTGGCTTCAAGCATTACTCGCTTTGTTTCGGGGTTAACTACCTTTTGGGTCATAGTGCACGGTTCAGAGCTTTTATCAACCTGCTCACATCGAACTACCCAATCACCAAAACTCATCAGCGTAACAATATTTTGTTGGGTTTTATCTTGCGCATGACTGGCGCCAGCAAATAAACTAAAAATTAAAATACTTAATATAAGTTGTTGTATATTCTTCATTAATTTCACACCACTAAATTTAACTAGCTCAATCTTTTTAAATGCTTAAGTAAAAACTCTTTTTTAATACAACTTAGTATGATCTCGTCTAGTTTATAAAATTAATTGCTCAGTATTATGGACTTTATCGACTATGATTGAAATAAGGGCGGTGGATTCAAACACGGCTGGCCTAGAGCTACTTTAAACAAAACTAATTAACGTTGATCCATAACCTATTAGGCTACGATCTCATGAACTACGATACCGATAACATTTTTGCAAAAATTCTGCGCGGAGACATCCCCAATATTACTATTTATGAAGATAATCAGACACTGGCCTTCATGGATATCATGCCGCAGATGGCTGGCCACACATTGGTGATCCCAAAGGAGCCGGCCATAACACTCTTGGATTTATCCGACGCAGCTGCCAGCGACTTGATACTCAAAGTGAAACATGTTGCAAAAGCGGTTAAAAAGGGATTAGAGGCCGATGGAATTACCCTATTCCAATTAAATGGCAGTGCGGCCGGGCAAACCGTGCCACACATTCATTTTCATATTTTACCAGGGCATTTTGCTCAATTGACCAAGCATGCCAGTAAAATGCAAGAACCCGCTGAATTAGAAAAAATAGCTAAAAAAATTCGCGCGAGCTTCTAGACTATTCCTTATACATCGTTACCCGCTTGTTTCAGCTTTAACAAGCTTTTGGCGGGCTCTAACTGAGCTTAGCCAAGCGTTCCCAAGTATCAATAACTGAATCAGGATTCAAAGAAACAGAATCGATACCTTGCTCGAACAACCATTCAGCAAGGTCAGGGTGATCTGACGGCCCTTGTCCACAAATACCGATGTATTTGTCGGCTTTGTTACAGGCTTCAATAGCCATCGATAACATCTTTTTTACCGCTGGATTACGCTCATCGAACAAATGCGACACAATACCAGAGTCTCTATCCAAACCTAGTGTTAACTGCGTCATATCGTTTGAGCCGATCGAGAAGCCATCAAAATGCTCAAGAAATTCATCGGCGAGCAATGCATTCGCAGGTAGCTCACACATCATAATAACTTGCAGTCCGTTCTCTCCGCGCTTTAAACCGTTTTTAGCAAGCAACTGAATAACCTCAGCTGCTTCATCAGTAGTACGCACAAATGGAATCATAATCTCTACGTTAGTTAAGCCCATTTCATCACGCACATACTTGACGGCTTTACACTCCATTTCAAAACAGTCCTGCATGCTTGGCGCGATATAACGAGAGGCTCCGCGAAAGCCTAACATTGGATTTTCTTCATCGGGCTCATAGTCATGACCGCCGACCATGTGTGCATATTCATTGGATTTAAAATCAGATAAACGCACGATCACACGCTTAGGGCTAAATGCGCATCCCAAGGTTGCAATTCCTTCAGCTAATTTTTGCACAAAGAAATCGGTTGGCGAATCGTAGCCCACACTGTACTCATCAATAATTGCCTTTACATCAGCTGATTGCTTATCGTATTCAATCAAGGCTTTAGGATGGATACCGATCATACGATTAATAATAAATTCTAACCGAGCCAAACCAATACCTTCATGCGGTAATTGCGCGAAGGTAAATGCGCGATCGGGGTTACCAACATTCTGCATAATCTTGAATGGTATGTCAGGCATTTTATCGATTTGAGTCTCACTTTTATCAAAATCTAACTCACCCTTATATACGTAACCCACGTCGCCTTCGGCACAGGAAATCGTTACTGGAATACCGTCACTTAGTTTTTCAGTCGCATCGCCACAACCCACAATGGCTGCAATACCAAGCTCACGAGCAATAATCGCTGCGTGGCAAGTTCGTCCGCCGCGATTAGTCACAATGGCAGAAGCTCGCTTCATTACCGGCTCCCAGTCAGGATCGGTCATATCAGTGACCAAAATATCGCCATCTTGGACAATATCCATTTCAGCAATACTTAATACTTTACGGACCTTACCCGAAGCAATGCGCTGACCAATGGATCGACCTTCGACCAACACTTCACTACGCTGTTCTAAGTTATAGCTGATACGCACATTGGCATCAGATTGACTAGCTACCGTTTCGGGTCGAGCTTGTACTATGTAGAGTTTCTTGTCGTCACCGTCTTTAGCCCATTCAATATCCATGGGCCGCCCATAATGCTTTTCAATAATCAGGGCTTGTTTGGCTAACTCTTGTACATCTTCATCGGAGATCG
>CAZHEL010000053.1:0-10524 GCA_964531625.1 uncultured Gammaproteobacteria bacterium | reverse complement strand
GTGTCTTGGGCCATAGATACTGGCGACACGCTGAGCATTGCGATAACCGAACTCACGATTAAACGCTTTTTAGTCAAGAGTCTCGCTGACTCTACTATAACAATTCTCATATGTGATTTCATTATATTGTTTTACTTTAAGTAGTATTAGTAGTTAATTTAAAATTAGTAGTTATTTTTAAAGTAGTTATTTTTATAATTATTATTTTTATAGTAGTTAGTATTAATAAAACGTCCAAGAATTACTCAACATCCCCTTGGACACTTACAAAATACCAAGACAATTACATCATAGTTTTACACATATTTACAAGTGAATTGGTAATACAATTTTGCATTAGATTGTCAGAAAAGGAGCCAGCCTGCGACTTCTCTCAATAAAAACAATAAGTTAAAAGTATTGTTGTAATAACATTAATTTCTCATATGACAACAAAATGTAAGACATTTTAGATAGTGCTTTAACAAATTGTATTACAATCTTATTTAATGATGTTATAGTATGTTTGAATTAGGAGTTTAATGTTAACAAAGCAACGCTAAAGCAGATAAATATGGCAAACAAAGAAAGACTATATATTTCTATCTTTAACGAAATTTCAAACCTCATTAAATCTGGGGAGTTTGCCGTGGGGAGTCGGTTGCCGACCGAACGCGAACTGTCTGAACGTTTCAAGGTGAGTCGACCTACGATTCGCGAAGCGATTATCGCCTTAGAAGCCAAAGAAGAAGTTTCTGTTAAAACCAACTCTGGAGTTTATGTATTAGGTAACAAGCTAGTTAGCGATGACTTCAGTCGTGAAATTAGTGCATTCGAACTATTAGAAGCAAGAGTGCTAATAGAAGGAGAGGCCGCCGCTTTAGCGGCTAGAATGATTACCGAAAACGAATTAAAAGAACTTGCTTCGGCGCTGCACAATATGGAGCTTGAAGGGATCGAAGATATTTCATCATCGGGTGCTGACCGACAGTTTCATACAATAATTGCACAGGCGACTCATAATCGAGTAATTGCAAAACAAATTCATTATCTATGGGATATTCAAGAGAATATTGACCACATCCATGAGGCACATGAATCGGTTTGCGTGGCCGACATTACTACTAGAATCTCCGATCATGCGGCCATCTATGATGCTATTGCCGCTGGCAATGCAAACGAAGCTCGTCGGGCTGTACGCAATCATTTTTCAGACCTACTTGAAGCAATGCACGACGCATCAGAAAAAGAAGCGGTTGAGGCAACTAAACAAAGAATGTCTAAACTCCGAGAGCGCTTCCCGATAGGCAACTTAGCTGACAATTCCGCATAAGAGCTCCGCACAAACCTATTGTTGCAAATGCTCGATGAGCTTTTCACCATTGATGTGGAAATCACTGAAAATCACTTCACTATTTGCATCGATTAAAAGATACCAAGGTGTGCCGCCGGTTCGATAATCTTGCATGATGGTTGGTTGCTGCCCGGCCACTGAATCGTGCCCGAAGGGTAATGCTAATTCATAACGTTGTTGGGTTTCACGCAATCGATCAAAGCCGTTTTCTTCGAATCCTTCGAAAACGGTTTGAACAACCGCAAAACCTACTCCTTGCGGCTGTAAGGCTGCTACCAAGCTCTGCAATGTGGGAAAACCCATACTGTGGCAACCAGCGCACCAGTGTTGAAAACAATAGATAATCTTTAGGTCATCACCCAGTTCATCCAACGTTAAAGGACCTCGATCTTGACCAGCGCCATCGATCCAGCTCTCAACGCGCAGTTCAGGCGCCCTATTAGCCACTATGCCTCATTCCCTTTTAAGATGCTTGGCGGCGTGGCAACTGCCAGCCTGGTCTAATAAAGTGGCAGGTATAACCGTTCGGTGTGCGCTCTAGATAATCTTGATGTTCTGGCTCGGCTTCCCAAAAATCGCTGACTGGGGCCACTTCTGTGACTACCTTGCCCGGCCACAACCCTGATGCATCCACATCAGCAATAGTCTCTTGTGCAATGTGTAACTGCTCATCGCTTGTGTAATATATTGCCGAGCGATAGGCCAAGCCACGATCATTACCCTGACGATTTTCCGTACTTGGATCATGTATTTGGAAAAAAAACTCTAACAACTGTCGGTAACTCAACATATTTGGGTCGAACATTATCTCAATAGCTTCAGCGTGAGTACCGTGATTACGATAAGTGGCATTGGGTACATCGCCGCCGCTGTAGCCTACTCGGCTTGATAACACGCCAGACATCTTGCGAATCAAATCTTGCATTCCCCAAAAACAACCACCCGCCAACACTGCACGTTCGCTTTTTGAATCACTCATAAACCCTCCCATGCGGGGTAATTAGATTATTTAATATCAACCTGCGTTAAACACTTCGCCAACAAAACCTTTTCGCTCCTCGTCTTCTTCCTCTATTTCTTCTTCTGGATCTGGTTCGGGTGCTAATTCAAATTCATTTTCAGAAGTAAAGTCTTCTGTGTCTTTAAGCATGAGGCGCAAATTATTGGGTGAATCGGCATTTTTAAGTGCTTCTTGTTCAGAAATTACACCATCTTTAAATAGCTTCATCAACGCCAAGTCAAACGTCTGCATGCCGTAAGCCTCGGATGCTTGCATTGCTTCTTTTATCTCAGTCACCTTGCCAGCCTTAATCAGATCTTTTATGCGTGGCGAAGCGGTTAAAATTTCAATCGCTGCGGTACGGCCGCCCGCTACTGTGGGAATTAATCGTTGCGAAATTATGCCTTGAAGATTAAGCGATATATCAGTAAATAACTGTTTATGTCGCTCTTCAGGAAAGAAGTTAATAATACGGTCTAAGGCCTGGTCAGCATTATTCGCATGCAAAGTCGACAAACAAAGATGCCCGGTTTCTGCAAAAGCCAAAGCATGTTCCATGGTTTCACGATTGCGAATCTCACCAATCAAAATAACATCGGGCGCCTGGCGAAGTGTGTTTTCCAAAGCATCCTGATAACTATCAGTATCAACTCCAACTTCTCGCTGATTTACAATACTGCGCTTGTGTGGATGAACGAACTCTATCGGATCTTCAATGGTAATAATGTGACCCGCATCGGTTGAGTTTCTATGATCAATCAGTGCCGCTAAGGAGGTAGATTTACCCGAGCCAGTGCCACCTACAAATATCACTAAACCGCGCTTTTCCATCACAAGCTCTGCGAGCACTTTTGGTAAGCCGAGATCCTTATAATTAGGCAGATCGGTTTTGATAACCCGTATAACCAAAGCCATGTGATTGCGTTGACGAAAAATATTGACGCGAAAACGCCCGATATCGTCTTCGTCAATGGCTAAATTCATTTCGGGTTTTTGCTCGAACGCTTTTGCTTGTTCGGCATCCATAATCTCTAAGCCGATTTTTTCGACATCTTCAGCGCTTAAGATTTCATTACCAATCTTTTTGAGTTTGCCCTGCAATTTCATCGCAGGCTGAACACCAGAAGATAAATACAGATCAGAACCGTCTTTCTCAACGATTAATTTCAATAATGTTTTCAACATAAAAAGGCCCCAAGCAATGGCTCGTTATAATTATTATTCGATTTATACAGGCAATTATAGCGCACAGCCCTAAGTTGCAAACATTTATTCATAAACTTTCGTTTAGAGTTTTTAATGATTAACTTTAACATCCTGTCCAATTTCAGCTTGTGAAAAATTGAAAACCTTCAATCTCTGACAAACTGACTAAATTCTCGCAAGCAATTGGTTTGGAGGTTTCTTCCGCAATAAGCAGTATTCACTGACGTTCAAGGCTATTAGCAATCTAATTTGATCATCATTACTGAGATGATAGCGCTGCATCTGTCGGAGACTTAATTTCTTCAGAGGATTAGCCAATAAACAGAAGACCAGGATATTTCCCGAAGTACGGGAACGCGCAGTTCGCTTGGTTTTAAGCATTAAAACAGTCTTTTTTAAATTATTTTAAAAAAAAATCGATAAATTAGGTGAGGTTTTTTGCGAGTTATTAATCATATATATTGGAGCAGTTTAGTTTTAGCACGGTTAACTTGGCTCTTAGTTTTAATTCATGCATAATTTTCATCATTAAGTTCTTAGGGGAACGATTATGGGAAAAAAAATAACAACAAGCCTTCCACGACAAAATTTTGAGTCTGTGGTCACACCCGCTTTTATAAAGAATCAATCCTTTTTAAAACGGTTTTTGACGCGTTTTTTATCCTCGTCTCAAGATATTGAAGATGTGGTTCAAGAATCGTACTTAAAGGCGTTGTGCGCTGAGAAGAAGCACGCGATCAATTCTCCAAAAGCTTTTCTGTTTCGCATTGCACGCAATGAAGCTTTAAAAGAACTGCAAAAGAAGTCGCGTCGAATAACAGATTATCTAGATGAATTAGACATACCAGAAGCATCAACATCTGAAACCGCTCTTGAGGACTCAAGCATTGCAAATCAACGATTTGGTTTGTTTTGTGAATCAGCCATAGAGATGCCACCTAGATGCCGCAAAGCGTTCCTAATGTGTAAAGTTTATGGTTTTTCTTACAAAGAGATTGCATCTCACCTTGGGATATCAGTAAGCGGTGTGGAAAAGCACATTGCTCGAGGCTTAGAGATTTGCAATGACTATGTCGATAAAGCTGAGAATTCCAAGAACCAAGGTAAAAAACCATTTGTAAACGACCCAATAAATAAAAACGGGCAAGCAAAACACCAATACTCCAGCTCTGTAACCGTTTTAAAACATAAGTGAAACTCATGAAAATCTCAACCCCGAACAACATTAATCGGCAAGCCTGCGAATGGATTGCTAAATTGCATGAAAATGATCTATCTGAAAGTGAACATGAAGAACTAAAAGCTTGGATGGAGCGCAGTGAAGAAAATAAAACCGAGCTTAGACGCATGGCTCAGCGATGGGATGATCTCAATGCTTTGACGTTATTGGCTGTGCCATCTGATCAACCAAAAGCAACCAAAAGCAATCCACGCACCTTTTCTTTAGCAAATAAACAACTGGGTTTTGCGACCGCAGCCGCTATTGCTTTGTTTGCAATTATGCTGTGGCCACAAACCATGCCTGAACAGCAAATCACCAAGGAACTTAAATCACATTCAACCGATATAGGTGAACAAAAAACGATTACCCTTGCAGACAACTCTACTGTTTTACTCAATACTAATAGCCAGTTCAGCATTGCTTATACCCCGGAATTTCGAGACATTTACTTAGTTCAAGGTGAAGCTCATTTTGAAGTAGAGTCTGATAATGACAGACCATTTCGAGTCTTTGCCGGAAAAAGTAAAGTGCGCGCTGTAGGTACGGCTTTTTCAGTCCATCTCAAGAAAACAACTGTCGATATTATTGTTACCCACGGCAGTGTAGCGATCGACTCAATACGTGAATCCATTGTTGATTCAGTGTCACTAGCCGATAAAGTGCCGCCAACTAATAAAGGGTCGCTAAGCAATAATAATTATGTAGAGGCAAAAACAATTGTCACAGCTGGCCACACAGCACAATTTGATCAACTGGCAGGCTCTATCGAAACAACACAACTTTCTGACCCATCCTACATTCCAGCTTGGCATGATGGAAAATTGAAGTTTTCTGGTGAACCATTAAACCAAGTTGTTGAAGAGATTGTTCGATATTCGCCTTTGTCTATTGTTATTTTAGACTCCGAGTTGCGAAACCTTCGTATTGGCGGCTTATTTGATATGGGCGAAACCGATAAAATGTTTGAAGCCTTAGAGAAAGGCTTTGGAATCAAAGTCGAATATATTAACGAAAACCTAGTTCACTTAAGTTCACTCTAATTAGATTTTAGAACGCCTTAATTCAGGTAAAACCGGACAAAAACCTATGCGATGTATTTTATTGTTATTTATCTGATTAAAAATTTATCAGATTAAATTATTCGTTATTTTTGTGAAAGAAAAAGTTTTTTTTACTGAGGTTTTTTCTTCACCAACGATCTTCTATTACGTAAGGTCGACATGAAGAATAACCCGTTTCTTATCTTGTTGACCACGAGAAATATCAGTCTGGGTGCTCGATGGCTTTTGTACGTATGTATATTAAGTTCATCACTTTGCATGGTGGCTTCTGCTAAACCAGCCGAAGATCAAAAGTATGACTTCGACATTCCAAGCCAAGGGATTGAATCCGCATTAAGCTTACTTGCTGAAAAAACCAGCACGATGCTCTTGTTTCCTTATGAAACGGTACAGCTTGAGGAATCTAGGCCAGTCAAGGGAAAGTGCACTTTAAATGAGGCACTTTCAACAATGCTACAAGGAACAAGCTTAAGTGGCGACCTCACCAATGGCGGTGTTATCACGATTTCAGAGAACAATAATAAGCCTGTTAATAATAAAGCGAAATTAAACAGCTCAACAAAGTTTAACAAAAATGGCATTGCGGGCGCGCAAACACCCACCTGCGGAGCTAAACAGATTGCGGTAGTTCAAAACGTCTTAGCTCAAGAACTAGAACTTGATCTTGGTCTTGATCTCGAGCAACAAGATGTAATGGACGAAATTTTAGTTACCACTGGCTCTTTTTTAACAACAAAACCATATAACGAAGTAGGGGCACTAATCGACACCTTAAATCGTTCTGACTTAGATGCTGATGCACCAACTGGTCGTCTTGTTGAGTTTTTGCGATTTCTTCCCGGCAACTCAGGGACCGGCGTAGGAATAGTGCCCGGCGGCGATGGTGGACCACAAGAGGGTCGTCTAGGTGGAGGCACCGTTGATATTCGAGGGCTGGGGGCTAATGCCACCTTGGTTCTATTAAATGGTCAACGCAGCACAGCTTTCCCTTTATCTGTCGATGGGCGTGTTGATGTAAACTCACTGGTCTCAAGCATTTTCTTGGAACGAGTTGAAGTATTAAAAGATGGCGCATCAGCAGTTTATGGTTCTGACGCAGTCGCAGGCGTAGTTAACTTTATTACCAGAGACAAATTCGAAGGCTTTGAAGTTCGTGCAGACACTCGAGGCACACTTGGCGCAACAGTTGATGCCTTTGACCACAACAATCAAACCCTAGGTTTGCTATTTGGCTCACCCATTTCAGAGAGTGCTCACATTGTCGCTGGCATTGAATATTTCCAACAAGACAACCTGGTTTTTGGTGAAGTGGAAAACGTACCCGTATTTGATGTGACCGGCGCCTCCAGCTTTGGCAACCCGGGCTCTTTTCGAGTACCAATACGCGACGAGTTTGGCCAGTTACAATTCAACGAATCTGGTGGACTTGTTGACCAGCGCGTTGCAGACCCAGCTTGCCAAGCAGTCATTGATGCAAACATCAATGCGGATCCTAATTTTTCTCAAACAGCAACTTCCTTGGATGAAGCTGCCGATTTATGTCGAACAACCTTCCCAAATCAACCATTTTTACTGGATGAGAAACGAATTAATGGACGGATTCAAGCTAGCTGGAATATCACGGACTCAATAGAGTTCAAACCAGCTTTCTCTTTTACACGTACTGAAATTATAGATGCTTTTCAGGCGACAACGCCGGTATTGAATTTTCCTACCGTCCCTGGCGAGAACCCAGGTAATCCATTTGTAGCTGTTGATGCCAATGGCAACCAAGTATTCGCTCAAGACGCCAATGTTGACGGCATCGCTGATCGAGATACAAATGGAAATGTCATTGTGGACCCTAACGGCATTGCATTTAATGAGGACGTTTTGTTTCGCGGGCGGCCGTTTTCATCAACTAACCTGGGTTTAGCGTCGCCTAAACAAGAAGTAGAAACTTCACGCGTCGAATTTGGCCTTAGAGGCGATTATAGCGAATGGGACTGGAGCCTAAACTGGAACACCGCAAGGCAAAAATTAATTAGACGTGGCCCTGATTCAATAAGCTCAGAGCTTCAAGCTGCTCTAAATGGTCAAGGTGGTGACAACGATGACGTCTTTTTAAATCCATTTGGCAGCGCCTTGTTAGATCCTAATTTTGAAATTGATCCAGCGCTTGTAAGAGATATTCAAGTTATTTTATTTGATCAACATGTTTCGCGAACAACCACTTTTGATGCTGTCATTACTGGCGAATTAGCACAGCTATCAGCCGGACCATTGTTAACTGCGTTTGGTCTACAAATAAGAAATGAAACACTAAGCCAAGATTTTGACCTATTAAAAACAATTCGCGAAGTGTCATTCTTTGGTAACGGAGATATTGATTTTAAAGCAAGAGAAAGAGTGACTGCAGCATTTGTTGAAGCAGGTATTCCTGTCTTCGACTCTGACGTCGGCACATTAGATTTATCAATTGCTGGCCGTGTTGAAAGCATTAGCGGTGGTGACAGCTCATTTAACCCTAAGTTTTCATTTCAGTATTCGAATAATCTATTCGATTTAAAAGGCTCGTACGCAACGTCATTCTTGTCTCCATCGCTATTTCAAACAGGCGGTGTAACATCTCAGTTTGACCTTATTACAGATCCAATAACGGGTCAGAGCGAGCAAGTAAGCGCCTTGATTATTGGTAACGGAAACTTAGATAATCAGGAATCCACCTCTTTTTCCTTTGGCCTAACATTAAGACCCTTAGATAAGTTATCAATTGAGTTAGCTTATTGGAACTTTGAATTTGAAGACTTAGTTGCAGCACCAACAACTCAATCAATTCTTGACTCGGATCCTTTCAGCTCACTCATCGAAAGAAACCCATCGGGTACTATTAGTGTCATCAATCGCCCATTTTTTAATGCCGGATCAATAGAAACTGACGGTGTGGATTTCAAAATCGATTACGACTTTGGCGATTCAGGCTATGGTAACTTTGGGGTTCAAACTCAAGGTGTATTCGTTAGCAGCTATGATATTCAAGAACAAACTGGTAGCACAATTATTGACGGTGTAGGCTCTGATAATAATGCCAATATTGGTAGCGCTATTGCACAATGGCGGTTTAACTCACGTCTAAATTGGTATAGAGGCAATCATTCATCTGTCGTCACGGCTCGCTATTTCAGTGATGTCGATCGAGTACGTGGTGCTTCAAGCGGTGTTGCTGAAGGTCAATTAACCATAGATGCACAATATAGCTACACCGTTGATCGAAAAATTGTAGGCAAGGATACTAATCTAGTTTTTACAATTGGTGCTCGAAATATTTTTAATGACGAGCCTAATATTGTATTGACCAATGACAATCAATTCTTTGTTGGTACCTTTCAAGACCCTGCTGGCCGTGTTGTTTATGGCAGTGCTAGATTAGAGTTCTAGCTCCAAACATATTTAATGTAATGTGTTTTTTGTAGTTAAGCTAAATAAATGCTCACGCTCCAATGAATGGAATGGGGTCTGCATTTTTCCTAACGCCTGAAAATCATATAGCTTGGCTAACGAACTCAAAACTTATTGAGCCAGAACTGAACACCATTCTGAATTCTCCATTCCCTACTTTCCAAGCCTAATTAATTCTATTTTAATTTAGCTCTGATCTGTTTGGCTATCCAAAATACTGCAAAAAAAACCGCCTAACATGACGCTAGGCGGCTACTAAAGTACTACTTAAAGGATAGAATCTAAAACAAATTTTTATATTTTAATTACTTTTAGAATTTAGCTCGTATTCCGAAAGAAAACCGACGATCGGATTCAGAGTATTTCCAAATACCGCCTAAGGCATTGTTTCTAAGAGTAGGTTCTTCAAAAAGGTTTACTACATTTAGAACAGCAGTCAATGAATCATTGATGTCGTAACTTGCTTGAATATCAAGTTGGCCACGATCGTCAACAAAAACACTTCCCGTGGTTGGGTCAAACAACGGATCTGAGTCATCGTTGGTCGAACTACCAAGCGCCAATACACCAATACGCTCTACACGACGCTGATCTTCCTCTTCTAAGAAACTATCACGGAAGTTATACGCTGCACGTAGTGAAAGGCGCTCACCTTCCCAAAATATTTGTGCATTGAATGTGTTTTCAGAGATACCCACTAGTGGATTACCGTTTGGTTGCTCACTCTCTGCATAGGTGTAATTAAGCGCAACACCTAAGTTAGACCAAATACCAGGTAAGAAATCAAAGTTCTGTTGATAACCAAGCTCAATACCTTCAACAGTACCTTTTTCGCCATTAGAACGTGATTGATTTACGATACCGGTTAAGCCTTGGGAAGCAAGAGCCGCAAGCGCTGCAATTCCATCATCTTGGTTTGGAAAAGCACTTCTTGGTGTTAGTACAATATTAGGGTTGTCTACACCAGGAGTGTCAAGCAAACAGATGTTATCAAACTCAGTCGTGTTTTGCCCAACCGCAAGAGGACTAGCAGTACAATTAGATGTATTGTTTAAAAATGATTCAACATCTTTATAGTACACGGCAAAAGAAACAACATTACCTAAACCCCAATAATGCTCTAACGACAAGTCATACTGAGTAGCACGGAAAGGATCTAATTCTACTGAACCTGAAGACGCATTCACAATTGCCGTATCAATACTAAGTGCAGAACTTAACTCATTAAAATCTGGACGACGCAATACTTCTGCGTAGGCAAATC
>CAZHEL010000052.1:0-10924 GCA_964531625.1 uncultured Gammaproteobacteria bacterium | reverse complement strand
TTCGGCTTGAAGACCATAAATTGTTGTTACCTGACCAATACCAAAAGTAAATAAACCAGGAACAAAGACAGTGGTTGCAATACGACCCGCATCGTTGTCAAAGGCGTCATTAATGTACGCGGTTACTTTGAAATTCGTTCCATCACCTAAGGTTTGATATGTCAATGAAAAATCAAAACCTTCTGTCCCTTCACTAACTTCTCGCCCTAAACCTTGTGGATCGTTGATGCCACTGGTAAAGAAATCTTCTTGATAGTTATAGCTGGCATCAAACACAATTTGCGAACTGCCACCAAAAAGTGATCTCGTATAAGTGGCGCCGATCGAAAATGTTGAATCAGGAGCTGAACGAAGATTTCTCTCATCAGTCACATCAATAACAGCTTGACCAGTTGGATCACTAAGGTCTGGTATTAGGAATTCAGAAAATTCAGCGTCAAGAAGACCAAGTGAACCTCGAATAGTCCATTCAGGTGATACAAGAGCTAGAACTTCTAGCTCTAACCCTGAAATGTCAACTTCTGATGCATTTTGCACCGTTGTTTGCGTCAAAACACCAACCGCAATAGAGTTTTCTTCTTGCTTGTCAGTGTAATCGTAAGTGAAAACTGTAGGATTCACGCGCAGTCTATTGTTGAAAAATTCGGTACGAAGCCCTGCTTCGAAACCTTCTACAATTTCAGAATCAAACGGGCCGAGTACTTCCACAGATTGAGCACGACCGTTAAACCCGCCGCTTCGGAAACCTCGAGAGAAACCACCAAACGCCGAGATATTATCTGCAAATTCATATTGTAAAATAAACCGCCCCGATACCTCATCAAAACTAGCTGATTGTTCGCCACTTGAGATAGGGTTGGTAGGATCTAGAATAAAGGTCCTTATAGCGTCCTTTGTTTCATCCGAGTAACGTAGCCCACCCGATATTGAAAAACGATCATTAACTTGATATGTACCGTCAACAAACAAAGCAAATGCTTCTGTTGTTTGGTCATAGGTATCATTACCGCTAACCATTCCAAAGGCTTGTGCTGTACCGAAAGTGCCATCGGGAAATGTTCCTCCAGTTAGAGAGTATTCAGCATCTAAATAATATAAGCCTGCGACAAATGTTAGATTATCGCCAATGTCACCCGCCAATCGTAATTCCTGAGAGAATTGCTCAGAGTCTTGCACGCGATTTGTAAATAAAAGTGGAAAATCAACAACAACGCCAGGCGCTACCGGTATTTCGATATTTGGAGCACCCAAGCCTTCATTTAACAATTGCTCATCGGTTTCGCGAAAGCCAGTGATTGACGTCAATCTAAGGTTGTCATTGATTTGGTAATTAATCTCCACTGTTGCTGACGTGCCCTCAGAAGTCGATATAAAAGGCTCGCCTCTGGTAAAGACTTCTAAACCGGATTCTAAAGCAATATCTCCAGACTCAGAGCCACAACCTGCATTTATATTTGCTGGATTAAATCCAAAGATCATATTCGGCAAAAAACAAAATAAATCAGTCGGAGCATTAAAGTTAAAGATCGGCGAACCTTGAGAATCATCATCAAAGGAGTCAATCGAAATAAGTGCTTCAAATCTATCATTTGGCTCATACAAAAAAGCCGCACCAAAGTTTGTGAGATCCGTTTGATCTTCCGGAGAGCCTGTCAATCTATTAACAGCAAACGTTTCATCTTGCTTAGTAAATGCCCACAATTTGGTTGATAAAGAGTTAGCTACCTGACCTGTATTCGCAACGATTATAAATTCTTCGCCACCAACATTATTAAATCGTGTACCCAGCTTTACGCCCAACTCATCGGTAGGCCTAGATCGTCTAATATTAATTACGCCACCGACGGTGTTTCGTCCAAATAGAGTACCTTGTGGTCCACGCAATACCTCAACCGACTCTAAATCGAAGGAGTCAATCGCAGAGTTGGTACTGAATGCCTGAAATACGCCATCAATCGAGACACCAACGGCGGGCTCAAACGACTTCTCAAAATCAGAAAAACCAACACCACGGATGGTTGCGGCTAATGCTTGCCCAGCAAATGAAATTGCACCAAAGTCTGTATTTGGTATGAATTTTTCTAGGTCTGCTACGGTATCTAAATGCTGGCGCTCTATAGTGCCTACATCGAATGCGGTTATTGCAATAGGTACATCTTGTAATGACTCTTGTCTTTTTCGAGCCGTTACAATTATCTCTTCAAGAACAAGGGCTTGACCTTGTTGTGCAAAACCCACGTGGCTATACATTGCGCAACCGAGCAACGATGCAGCAATTACCTTAGAAATCATACGCTTGGGACTCTTCGGCCCTACTCTAGCTATACTCATTTTGTTTTCTCCTCAAAAACTTTAAATAAGTTCTTATTGTTTATATTGTTGAGCGAACACTCTGCCTTTAGAAGGCTCGCCAATAACATCAAACCGACGAACGGGTTTTAAGTTGTTATTACAATCACAATTCGCGAAGAAAAAATATTGAATGAATCGCCTGCAGCTACCTATCAATTTTATTAGTTAGCTATTTGCAATTAGTATCGCTTTAATTAAATCAATATCTTTGTCTAATAAGCCCTTTTGGGGCTCGGAAGCTTAGACATGTAGGGGTCGAAAAGAGCGGAGCGATAAAATGAGACAGAACAGTCTCAGCTGAGAGTCGATGTAGTACTATGAGGCGTGATACCAAACATTTTGCGTGTTGTACGACTAAAATGCGCTTGGTCTGAAAATCCTCCAGCTTGAGCGGCCTCTGAAAGAATTGAACCTGAGGCCAACACCTCCAGTGCCTTCACCAATTTTCGCCATAAAAGTAGATTCGATAAGGACACACCGATTTGCTCTTTCGCAAGAACTCTAAGGCGAGAAGGAGATAAATCATAATTGATGGCGATTTCGGCCAGTGTCGATTTAAACGGCGCCTTATCTAAATCAGCAAGCATCGCAGATAAGCGGGGGTCTATATTAGGATCTATTCCACCAACCAGCTCATCCAAAACTCGACAAATTTCTAAGCCAGTCATTTGACTATTAAATGGTAACGAGTTGGCAGGTAACTCTACTATTTCACCCTCACCAAACTGTTTACTTAAGGTAGGCGCAAATGATGAGTACGGGGCCAAGAATATATGACATGCGATGTTTGAACTCTCAACAACAAAATGCTCGACCATAGGCTTAATTAACATGGCACGCGCAGTATGCTGCATACCTGATTTATCAACCACCGTAACATCTTCCGTTTTCCCTAGAATGATAAGGTAAGCGACGTTTTGATGAAGGTCATTATGACAAACCTCACCAATATTAGTCGCATATTGTTTGCCGAATACGAACATCTTTAAATCGCACACCAAATATTAAAAAGCTATCTTAGACTTAGTTCAAACTCAGCCTTAGTTCAAATGCCTTATATTTGAATTGAAGGTTGAATATATCAATATATAAATGAATCAAAAGCCACTTTTACTATACACCAAACATAGTAAATCACAGCTATCGAAAGACATTAAAATTGATAGCAAAGTAAACCGCAATCTGGACAAAAACACCTTAACAAGCAATGTTTTGATGTATTTACTGATCAACAGATCGATAAAACTAGCAGGATAGCTAGTACACATGCTTGCATTGATCTGCGAATATAATTTCCAAAATCTAAAATTTCGATCTGCGTTGAGTAAAGCAAAACCCGTCAACCACGGACGAATATTAGAATGCCAAGCACTGCCGATCTTCTAGGGGCGCAGTGCATTAGATAAAGGAGGCTAGCCTCACCGTCGTTTACTACGCTAATATTATTATTAGACGCCTGAGGAAGAACGTCTCTCAATACAAATTAATAGCCACACTCACCTGCGCGAGAAAACATATGAATCAAGTATCCAAAAAAGTCCAATCTGTATTTGAATTACAGAGCCAACACAAATGGGTCAATAAGCGATCTAGCGCTGAAGAGCGGCTAGCTAAACTGAGTAAATTGAAAAGCTCTATAGAATCTCGAGAAGAAGAAGTTGTGAAGGCCTTACACCTTGATCTACGTCGAGATGAAGAAGGTGCACGCGGCGAGATAACCTCAATTTACAACGAAATCGAACATGCATTTACCGATCTAGCAGATTGGATGAAACCCGTTGAAGCCGACCCTGCTCCATTTGTTGAAAGCAAGGCACGCATTACTGTGGAATCTAGAGGGATTGTTCTGCTGTTCAGCCCATGGAATTACCCTTTTGCCTTACTGTTCCAACCTTTGGTATCGATCATCGCCGCAGGCAACTGCTCGATGGTAAAGCCCAATGAATTAGCGCCCAATATTAGTAAAGTAGCGGCTGAAATAATTGAAGAGGCGTTTGATGAACAAGACGTGGCTGTATTCGAAGGTGGTGTAGACCTTGCCAACGAATTACTCGAACTGCCAATGGATCATATCTTCTTTACTGGTAGTCCAGCTGTTGGCAAGATTGTTATGGGTGCGGCGGCCAAAAATTTAACATCGGTCACTCTAGAGCTGGGCGGCAAAAACCCTGTGATCATTGATCGATCTGCCGATCTACAAGATGCAGCCGGAAAAATTGCCGCGTTTCGCAATATGAATAATGGCCAAGTTTGCCTATGCCCTGAGAACATCTGGGTACCCGAAGAATTGGCGCAGGATTTTATGGCGGCGACACAGGGTACCTTTGAAGCCTTGTTTTACAAAGATGGCAAACTAAACCCAGATGCCAACGGCAAAATGATTGATGAACGCAATTTTCAACGCGTAAAAAGCTATATCGATGACGCTCGCGAAAAAGGTGCAAACATTGTCTGCGGTGGCGATACCGACGCCGAGTTGTTGTCAATCCACCCAACTATCATGACTGAAGTGCCCGCCGATGCAACAATCATGGGTGAAGAAACGTTTGGACCCATTCTCAACGTCTTTACTTATAAAGAGGTGGATGAAGCATTTGCTAGTATTCAGCAACAACCAAAACCACTGGCACTGTACTTGTTTACCACCGATGATGACTTCGTAGAAGAAGCAATTAGTAAAACTTCATCGGGCGGTGTAACGGTTAATAATTGCCTATTGCACGTGGCCGTTAAAGCATTACCGTTTGGTGGTGTTAATGGCAGCGGAATGGGCGCGTATCACGGCGAATTTGGTTTCAAGGAACTGTCTCACCAGCGCTCAGTGTTGGCGATCTAGTTTGAGAATTAAAGATTTGGAATTTAAAGCTTAGAAGTTCAAGGTTTGGTCTAGATGGATTTGCGACCAAACCTTACGATTTTAAATACCACTGTAGCTATACAGCTATTGTCTGACCCATCCATTGAAATAGTAAATAGAGCTATTCTTCTAGCTTGATATCGGTGTTTGGCCAACTATTAAAATTCACTATGTTGAATAACTATTTTGAATAGTGAATTTTATTGGTTTATGATAACGTAATCGAAGCAGCCAAGTATGCTAATTATTAGCCGGAAAGTAACCGAGCAGTAAACTATTACCTTTACAAATAACGATACGCAAAACGGTTGCTCAAAAGCCCAGTGTAAAAAGCTAATCACGCCTCACAAGAGAAACATCAATGCTTAACCCCGAAAATATTGGTCGTCAATCGGAACAACGAAACATTGTGGTCGAACATGGCCAATTAAAGCTGTTTGCGAAAGCGATTCTTGAGACCAATCCCATTTACTTCGACCAAGCAGCCGCTAAAGCGGCTGGTCATCGCGATATTTTGGCTCCACCCACATTTAGCAGCTGTTTAAAGACTCTAGCTCCTTCTACAGAATTAAGTTACGACTCGCTGGGTATCGACTACAAGCGGCTATTACATGCCGAGGAAAAAATTGAATCGTTTCATCCAATTTATGCAGGCGATCAGCTTATCCTTGTTGGAAAGGTGATCGATATTTATGAAAAAAAAGGCGGTGCATTACAGTTCATCGCAATACAGACCCAAATTCTTCGCAGCGACACCCTCGTACAACAACTGACCAGCACGCTGGTAATGCGTCAGGAGGCGGCGTAATGGTTCCACAAGACTTAGATTTTTCTCGATTGCATGTCGGTGACCAACTACCGCCACTCGAGTTCGGCGCTATCACACGTCACATACTGGCACTGTATTGCGGAGGATCAGGAGACCATAACCCCATTCACGTCGACAGCGACTTCGCGAAAGCCGCGGGTTATGACGACGTATTTGCTCATGGCATGTTATCAATGGCAATTTTAGGTCGGCTACTAACTAATTGGACTGCGCAAGAAAATATCAAATCAATCTCGGTGCGATTCGTCGCGATCACCCAAGTTTTGGATGAAGTAACCGCTTCTGCGACCATCTCAGACAAGACCATCGAAGACGGTGAACAACGAGTCACGTTGGAGATCGAAACAACCACGCAAGCGCGCGCAAAAACACTAAGTGGAACCGCCATCATCACAGTTCCGCAAGTCACATAAATTTAACAACTTAATTAAAGAAATCGGAGAAACAAAGAAATGGATAAGCTTAATCAAAAAGTCGCAATCATTTCGGGCTCTGGCCAAGGCATCGGTCGCGCTATCGCACTTAAACTGGCACATGAAGGTGCTGCTATTGTCGTTAACGATATTGACGAAACGGCAGCCAATGAAACCGTTGCCGAAATTGAAGGCGCAGGTGGACGAGCTGTTGCATGTATTGGCGATGTTACGGCTGTCGACTTCGGTGACCGTTTTGTGCAAACGGCTCTCAGTGAGTTTGGTCGACTCGACATCATCGTCAACAATGCCGGTTACACATGGGACAGCGTCATTCAGAAAATGAGTGATGAGCAATTTATGGCCATGATCGACGTTCATACCATGACCCCATTTCGTATTTTACGAGCCGCTTCAGAATACTTTAGAGAGCAAGGCAAAAAAGAAGCCGCTGAAGGGCGTGAAGTGTTTCGCAAGGTCATTAATATATCATCCGTCAGTGGTACTCGTGGCAATGCGGGCCAGGTTAACTATTCCGCTGCAAAAAAAGCAGTGATTGGTATCACTGAAACCCTAGCCAAAGAATGGGGCCGCTATAAGGTTAATGTTAACTGTGTGGCCTACGGCATGATCTCTACCCGATTGACACAGGGAGTCGAAGGCGAAAAACCAGACGTGCAAATCGGCGACCGTTCAATCAAAGTTGGCATTCCTGCTAAACACCTTGAAGCCTCCATGGCGGTTATTCCAATGGGGCGCGCAGGCACTCCTGAAGAAGCCGCTGGCGCAGTATTTATGTTTTGCACCGACGACAGCAACTACGTCACTGGGCAAACCATTGTGTGTGGCGGCGGTCGCGAGTAACGCTAAACTGACTAATCTCATTGACCTTGTATCAGCTATTAACCCAATTAAGAGAGACGTAATATGATGGACCAAGATTCCTACTCAATGTTCATTGACACTCTACAGCGCTACGTTAGAGAGAGATTAGTTCCTGCCGAAAAAGAAGTGGTTGAAGCAGACGACATTTCTGAGGTCTTGCTCGATGAAATGCGCGAATTAGGTTTGTTCGGTCTCAGCGTTCCGCAAGAGTATGGAGGTGCAGGAATGAGCCCGAGCCAATATTTGAATGCCATCGTTGAACTCTCATGGGCTGCGCCTGCATTCAGAACCGTAATATCAATTGGCAATGGCATTGTTGGCTCCGCGCTACTCAATAGCGGCACTGAGGCCCAGAAACAACTGTGGTTAACGACCATTAGTGAAGGCACAATTACATCATTTGCGATCACTGAGCCCGACTCTGGTTCAGATAGCGCGGCTCTACGTACAACGGCAACCAAAGACTCAGATGGTTATATTCTCAATGGTGTAAAACGCTACATCACCAATGCCCCGTCCGCAAAGATGGTCTTGGTGATCGCCAGAACGTCACCAGACAAACTACCTAAAAATGCTCATCTGAGTGCATTTCTAGTGCCCACTGATACGCCAGGGATCACCATTGGTAGCGCCGATCGAAAAATGGGTCAGCAAGGTTCACATATAGCCGACGTGATCCTAGAAGATGTACGACTACCTAAGTCTGCCCTGCTTGGTGAACAAGAAGGCAGCGGCTTTCAGGTCGCCATGAAATCTTTAAACCACGGTCGACTGTCGGTTGCTGCTGCCTGTTTGGGCTATTCTCGACGCGCCTTAGACAGTGCGATTAGCTATGGCGTCCAGCGCAAAGCATTTGGCGAGCCAATTACCAATTTTCAGTTAACTCAGGCCAAAATTGCCGACTCTAAAGCAGAGTTATACGCTCTGGAATGCATGCTTAGTGACGCCGCAAAAAAGCTTGATTCCGGCGCTGACATCAGGCTCGAAGCGTCGTGCACGAAAATGTTTGCCTCTGAAGCCTGCGGACGCATTGTTGATCGAGTAGTTCAGATCTATGGCGGAGCAGGCTATTTGCAAGAATATGACGCCGAACGATTTTATCGGGATTCGCGTATCTTTCGAATTTTCGAGGGAACCACAGAAATCATGCAACTGGTTATAGCCAGAGCGGTTTTAGCCGATTATCAAAAAGCACTTGCATAGCGTTGTTTGCATAGTCTTATTTGTAGAGCGCCCTGATAACATTATTCTTTGTTTTTAAACTGATGATTAGCCAATGAATTATCCAAAATTATTCGCACCTCTAGACCTTGGCTTCACCAAGATTCGCAATCGCGCGATCATGGGCTCTATGCACACTGGTCTAGAAGAAACCGAAAATGGCTTCGAGCGCATGGCAGCCTATTTTGCAGAACGTGCCGCCGGAGGCATCGGCATGATAATCACCGGCGGCATTGCTCCTAGCGATGAAGGCGGCAGCGATGGCCACGCTAAGTTGTCAACCAAAGCCGAAGCCGAACAACATAAAATCATCACACGTCGAGTTCATGAAACAGACCCTGAAGTGAAAATTTGTTTGCAAATTCTGCATTCAGGGCCTCTAGCAAGAACCAAAAATCCGGTGGCGCCGTCGGCTATTAAATCTCGTATCGCTAAGCTAACGCCTAGAGAATTAGACGCAGAAGGTATCGAAAAACAAATTAATGACCATGTGCATTGCGCTGTACTAGCTCAACACGCGGGTTATGACGGCGTAGAAATTATCGGTTCAGCAGGATATCTAATCTCTACTTTTCTAGTTGAAAAAACCAATCAACGCACAGACGAGTATGGTGGAAGTTACGAAAATCGAATGCGTTTCGCAATTGAAATAATCAAACGAACACGCGCCGCCGTAGGCGACGATTTTATTGTTATTTTTCGTATTGCCGCCATGGATATGCTGCAAGGTGGAATGAGTTGGGAAGAAGTTGTCGCGCTTGGCAAAAATATTGAAGCCGCCGGCGCAACTATCGTATCAACACATTTCACATGGCACGAAAGCGCAGTCCCGACTATCGCAACCATGGTTCCCCGAGCGGCATTTACATCAGTCACTGGGCGACTGCGTCGTGAACTCAATATCCCATTGATTACCTCTAACCGCATCAACATGCCTGATGTGGCCGAAGAAGTTCTAACACGCGGCGACGCCGACCTCGTTTCAATGGCCCGCCCACTGTTAGCCGACAGCGATTTTATGTTAAAGGCGCGTGAGCAACGCGAAGACGAAATTAATACTTGCATCGCCTGCAATCAGGCATGCCTTGATCATACGTTTAGCGGCATTACCTCGTCTTGCTTAGTTAACCCGCGAGCCTGTCACGAAACCGTATTGAACTTCCCGCCAACAAAGCAAAAGAAACGCATTGCGGTTGTAGGCGCTGGCCCTGCTGGCCTCGCTTATTCAACCATTGCCGCAGAACGTGGACACGAAGTAACACTATTTGATGCGGCTAGTGAAATCGGCGGGCAATTTAATTTGGCAAAGAAGATTCCAGGTAAAGAAGAGTTCTACGAAACCCTGCGTTATTACGGTCGCATGATAGAGCTACATAATGTGAGCCTCAAACTAGGGCACCGAGTTTCGGCAGAAGATCTTAACTCCGGTCAATATGACCATGTGGTAGTTGCCACCGGCATCACTCCGCGTACTCCCGCAATTAATGGTATCGACCACCCTAAAGCAATACTTTATACCGACGTCATCAAAGGTAACAAAGCAGTAGGAAACAAAGTTGCTGTGATCGGCGCAGGCGGTATTGGCTTTGATGTGTGTGAATTAATTAGTCACTCGGGTCCTTCTGGCGCAGTAGATCGCGAAGTATTTGCGCGCGAGTGGGGAATTGATTTTGACAATCATCCACGCGGCGGCGTTACTGGTGTCGAGCCTATTGTGGCTAAGTCCGACCGAGAAATTTGGTTGCTACAACGCAAAGACACCGCTGTTGGTCGAGGCCTTGGCAAGACCACAGGATGGACACATCGACTAGCCTTATCACGACGTGGGGTAACCATGCTGAATGCGGTAGAGTATTTAAAAATCGATGATGCTGGCCTGCATATTAGGCGAGGCGGCCAACAACAAATTCTACCCGCAGATACCGTCATCATTTGTGCGGGCCAAGAATCAGAACGCAGCTTGTTTGACGAGCTACAAAAAAGCAGGCATTCAAGTGAGCTTATTGGTGGTGCTTACAAAGCAGCCGAGCTCGATGCAAAAGCCGCGATCAAGCAAGCAAGTTATTCTGCGGCCGAAATTTAATTAGTTAAAATAGTGGGCATCTTCAATGGAAACACATAAAGTGCAGTTTGGAATACTAAACACACTGCAAAAAAAACCGCCCGAAGGTTTGAATAATAAACCACCGATTTTACTTGTTCACGGTGCTTGGCATGGCGCATGGTGTTGGGAAGATACCTACTTAGATTATTTTTCAGAAGTCGGACACGAAACATGGGCAATGGATTTACGCGGCCATGGTGGTAGTGGGAATACTAAGCCCTTTCGCTTAACCACCATCGGTGATTACATTAAAGACGTTTTAG
>CAZHEL010000051.1:0-11263 GCA_964531625.1 uncultured Gammaproteobacteria bacterium | reverse complement strand
ATCATGCCAATCTCGATAAAGGTTGGTACAATATTAAACACCATAAAACGCATTAAAAAACTAATGCCGTTCACCCCGCGTTCAATATCACGCGAGACTCCGCCAGTGCGGCGATTAAGGTGATAGGCTAAATCTAAGGCATGCAGATGTTCAAACACTTTATGCCCTACACGCCGCATGGCGCGTTCGGTCACGCGACCAAAAAGTGTGTCGCGCAGTTCACCAAACAATACATTTGATAAGCGCACAAAACCATAAGCTATTAATAAGGCTAGTGGCACAATTACCAGACCTGCCTCTCCCACAAGGTTGAGTCCATCGACAATATTCTTAAGAATAAAAGGCAAGCCAACACTTGCAAGCTTTGCACCCACCAAGCACAGCAAAGCCAAGGCGATACGTCCTCGAAACTCTAAAAGATAGGGAAACAGTTGTTTTAAGCTAGCCCAGTTAACTTGGTCCACTTCAACGTAGTTTTTGCGATGGCCGCGCACTCTATTTAACTAGACCTGAAATTACACGCTCTAACAGAGTCTCTCGATATCGCCAATCTACGGTTCGATTAAAAATAAACACAAATTGGTAATCAACATCATGGATTTTGATAAACCCAGCAAAGCTACGTACGCCATCCAAGGTTCCGGTTTTAGCATAGACGGTCGCGCCGTGCTTATTACCTATGTCATACGACTTAAGCAGCGTTCTATGTCTAGCAAGGGTGCTCAGAACCGTATTAATTTGTTGTGCACTAAGGCGATTTTTACGAGACAAACCTGAGCCATCAAAAAGCATAAAGTCTTGCCATTCAAAGCTTTCTCGCAATTTTTGTTGAGCGGCTTGCGACGCCTGTGCAAACGATTTGCCATCATCCGAGAGCTTAAGAAACACTTGATTTGCGATAAAATTATTAGAGTATTTGAGAGAACCGCGCAAAACATCTTTCACGGTATGCGAATTCGAATGTGTGTACAAAAGTTTAGCTGAATTTGGTAGAGATTGATTGATGCGCAAAACTGGTTGAGGCAAGCCAAGCTTAATCGCTAACAACTCGGCAAAATGCCTTTGCGCATTATCGGCATTGGCTAAATTAATACGCTCTGCAGCATCGCCAAAGCGCTTATTCGACTTATTTGCTTGAATCAATGCGGTTGATGTAAGTGGTGTTTGTGGTTCCGCGCTGGCAATTTCACCCGCTTGTCTACGTAAACTAACGGTATTAAAATTTGCCGCTACCGCCGACACTGGCGCATTGTAGGGATCAGACACAGAAGATCTACCTGGCACATTCCTTACGTCAAAATAACTATTATCGATGGCAAGCTCTCTAATTTTTTCAGCCGACGTTTTTTTCAATAATTCAATTGCAATCAGATCCAACTCTTCCGATACCAAATAAGGATCGCCATAACCTTTCACCCATAAGGTATGTGAATCTAAGTAAAACTCAGTTCGGAATCGGTGTGTTAAGCCCCACTTCTCAATCGCCAAATGCGCAGTAATCAGTTTGGTTAATGATGCTGGGATCAACTGTTTATCAACCTGCCACTCGAAAATAGATTCACCATTTGATTTAGTGATTAAGACCGCATCAGTTTTAGTTAGCTTTTCATTTAACTCAAATGCGAAAACGCCACTATTCGCAAAACAGCAAAAGCATAATAGGCTTAATCGAACAAAATAATGGCTAGTTAACATAGTACTGACGTACCTCACGCCGGCATTTTTGACTTAAGTTTTAAGGCTAATTGGTATACATCATTTTTACGTTGGCCAGTCATTTTTACAGCTATTTTAGTAGCTTGTTTAACCGATACCTCGGCCAATAAAACCCGTAACATCTGTTCTAGCTCCACATCCGTATCGGCTTGTTTGGGCACACCAGCGATCATTAACACAAACTCACCACGTGTCTGATCCTCATCGTCCTTCAATATATCAGCAATTTTCTGAGCACTGCCACTGAGAACAGTCTCAAAACGCTTAGTTAGCTCTCGCGCAATAACAATAAATCTATCGCCGCCCAGCTGGCTAATCAGATCATCAATGCTAGCTATAATACGATGCGAAGATTCTAATAGGACCACGGTACGTGTTTGCTGACGGTACTTCGCATACTGAGTTTGACGAGCAGAACTTTTAGAACTTAAAAACCCGTCAAAAATGAAACTGTCAGTTGGCAAACCAGCAATAGAAAGCGCTGCAATAATTGAACTGGCACCTGGCACTGCGACGACTTGATGATCTAATTGACGCAAAGAGCGCACTAGCACGAAGCCAGGGTCGCTAATTAACGGTGTGCCTGCATCACTAATTAGCGCTAGATTCTTGCCATCATTTATTTGCTTAACAACCCAATCAACCATACTTGCTTCATTGTGCTCATGACAGGACCTAAGCGATGTCGAGATACCGTAATGATTTAACAAGCGTTTGCTATGACGTGTATCTTCAGCAAGTATGCAATCGACCTTAGCTAACACATCCAAAGCGCGACCGCTGATATCTGCAAGATTACCGATCGGAGTTGAGACTATGAAGAGGCTACCGAAGCTAGACAGACTAATGTCACTATTTGGGCGACTCGTGCCAGATATGCTGTCGGTTTCACCCGTGCCATCATCGCTGTCACTTGCATGGACATTTGTCTCTAAAGGTTCTTTGCTAATTGATGTGTTCACTCGGTATACTGTAGTCACAATTTTAAGCCGTCAGAATAATCGGATTATCAACAAAATGCATCCGCAAATAGACCAGAGTATGATCAAGATCGGTAGGGATTTAATCAATCCTACAACTATTCTAGCAATAATGATCGCCTTATTGCTGAGTGCTTGTAGCTCAGTGCCCTCTAGCGTTGCAGAACGGGATATTGACCGGTCACCCCCTAGTGAGGATACATCCACACCTCCATCGAACAGAAGCACTCAGCCTGTGCGCAACCAAAACATTGAACGCGCTGAGTACTATGAACGTTTATCCAAAGCACCGCAAAACAAGCGTCAGTTTGGTAACAAGCCTAATAATGATGGCGCAGATCGCAATCCACAGCTAACAGCGGCCCTAAACGCTGCCGAACATTATATTCATGCCAAAGACTTTAATCGCGCAGAGCAGATTCTACTGCCACACCTTGGTACCCTACTGCGCCAGAATATGACCCAGCAGCAATCCGATCGCGCAGCCATTGTTATGGCCTATGTGGCGTATTCTCGCAAACAATATAATCAAGCTCTCGAGCAGCTTGAAAAAGTGCTCTCTTACTTTGATTCAGAGCCGATAAACGGGTCATTGCAAAGCGCGCGTATCAATCAAGGCATCGATTCGGCCAGACAACGCTATGCGCAACGCTACCAATTTAATGGATCGCAACTGCCGACAACTACTCAACAGATTGATGCGCTGCTATTAAGTTCGCTGTGCCATCAAGCATTGGGGCATTACGACATTGCTATTTCGCACCTTTTGCGTCGTGAATCAGGTTTAAAGGGAGAAGCCAGAGCGGAAACGACTCGTTATACCTGGCAAGTTATTGATCAAATAAACGTTACCCAGAGATTGGCGATTATTGAAACCACCAATAATGTGACGGTACGCAATCGTTTAGAACAAAGTCTTGAGGGGCAAATTGGGGAACAAATATCTACACCACTACAGTTTAGTCAATGGCGAGAACAAGGGGAGCACTTAAACCAACAAGTGGTTTCCGAGCAATGGAATCTAGATTCAGCTAAACGCGTAGCTGTGCTCCTACCATTAAATTCCCGCTTTAATAAAGCGTCACAGGCCTTGATGGATGGCATTAAGTATGCACATGAACAAAACAAATCAGCGATTGCTCCACAGCTCAGTTTCTATGATATTGGTGACAATCCATTTCATATCGCGCAACACTATTCTGCCGCCGTAAACAGTGGCGCTGATTTCATTATCGGCCCATTAGGCAAAGAGTACGCAAACAAGCTAAATAACTATCTTTTTAATGCTCAAACCGAGCAGCCGCCAACCATTTTATTAGGCGGTGATACCCAGCTAAATGGCGCCAGCCATCGATTTACCCTAAGCCCTGAAAGTAATGGGGAACGAGTAGCGCGAAAAGCTTTCCAAGATGGTCATCTAAGTGTTGGGCTAATGTTTTCGGGATCTAGAAACAATCAGCGGATAGCCGATGCTTTTAGTCGAGCTTGGCTCGATTTAGGCGGGAAAATCAGCAAGACAGTTCGTTATTCTCCCGAGCGATTTGACCACAGCGCTGAATTAAAACAATTATTTGGTATTTATGAAAGCGAAGCTAGAAGAACTAAACTGGCTAACACCATAGGTTATAAACCTAAGTTCTCGGCTTATAAAAGGCCTGATATCGACTTTGTATTTATGATCGCGGACAACTCCGTCGGCCGCATATTGAGACCACAGATTAATTTTTATGGCGGCGTAAAAATGCCCGTGTATTCAGCATCAAGCATATTTAATGGAATCCAAAACAATACTGAAAACTTAGATCTCGAGCAAACACGCTTCCCAGTAATGCCATGGGTTTTACGTTCGGCGAATGTAGCTCCTTACGCCGGACAATTAAACCAACTATATGCATTGGGCATAGATACCTACCGCCTGGCAGGCAATTACAATAGATTGAAAAGCAACCCAAATATTGCGATCAACGGCAGCACAGGACAGCTTAGCCTTAATACAAACGGGATCGTAAGTTTTCAACCTGTGTGGGCAAATTTCATAGAGGGTGAGGCGGTTGCTATAGATACTCTGGGGATTAATATGAATCCACTGGCTCTGCCAGCCGATCAACAAAAGCGATTTAAGTCTGGTCAAAATTCAACTAGCACAGAGGCTAGCTATAATGACTCAAACTGGGATGCTGGGGAATCGAGCCGAAAAGCTCGCCCATAAATACCTACGCAAGCAAGGGCTGACAAGCCTAGCGCAAAATTATCACTGTCGATACGGTGAGATAGACCTAGTTATGCGCGACAATGATTATTTGGTTTTTGTCGAAGTACGCTACAGAAAAAATCAAAACTATGGCGGTGCAATCGAGAGTGTTGACCGCTTTAAACAAGCAAAGCTGCGCCGCAGCGCTGAAAGCTATTTATTAAAAAGTAAAAATCACGATTGCCCATGCCGATTTGATATACTTTGTATTACTGGAAACCTAAACAAGCCTGAACTAGATTGGATTAAAAATGCATTCTAACTGGGTTCGATTAATAAATAGAAAATTCACATTATGAGTGTCATCACGAATCATTTTCAGGCTAGCGCCGCTAGCATTCTCGATAACCAGCACCTCGCCAAGCAAATCGAAGAAGCGGCGAAAGTTATTTTTGAATGTTTTGAGTCCGGCGGTAAACTAATGATATGTGGTAACGGCGGTTCAGCAGCGGATGCACAACACTTATCCTCGGAACTTCTTAACCGATACCATCGAGATCGACGTGAATTGCCTGGCATTGCGCTGAGCACCGACACCTCTACTCTCACATCGATTGGTAATGACTTTGATTACAGCCAAGTCTTTTCTAAACAAGTGAGCGCACTAGGCAAGCCCGAAGATCTGTTAATGCTAATCAGTACTTCCGGCAACTCAAATAACTTAATTAAGGCAGCACAAATTGCGCATGAAAAGTCGATCAAGTGCGTAGCATTGAATGGCAAAGGTGGTGGTAAATTGAATGCCGAGCTTGATAGCCGCGACATCAACATTATTGTCAGAGGTGATATCACAGCACGTATTCAAGAAGTTCACGGGCTAATCATTCATTGCCTTTGTGAGCTGATCGATAGCTATATTTTAGATTAACCTAATGATTACATACATAAGATATTATTCACCCTTAACGGCCTTAAACTGTTTTCTAATATCTTTTTCATACTATCTTTGAACACTGGAGTCTCCATGACAACCCTTCTGTCTCAGTCAATGCAGTCTTTACAAGTTAAAAAAGCTGCAAAAGTTATTACCGGCTTGATGGCGGCGCTACTCTTAAGTGGTTGTGTAACGGCATTAGTCGCTGGTGTAGTAATTACCACCGTAGATGTAATTCATGACCGACGTACGGTTGGTGAATATATTGACGATGGAGCAATCGAAGTAACGGCGCGCAATATCAAGAGATTAGACTCGACCCTTCGTAAGGCTGCTAGAGTCAAGGTGCAGTCGTGGAATGGAATACTCTTAATGACCGGCGAAATTGCGGATCAAGAAACCAAACAAGTTTTAGTCTCAAAGTTCTCTAACATCAGAGGTGTTCGTCAAGTGGTCGACGAAACCACTATTGATAAGAAAACGCCAATTTTAAAGCGCACTAATGATGTTTGGATCGCCAACAAAGTAAAAAGCCGTATGGTCCTAAAAACAGGCATAGACGCTAATAGAATAAAGGTCATCAGCACTCGGGGCACTGTTTACCTAATGGGAATTGTGACCGAAAGTGAGGCACAAAAAGCCACCGAAATCGCACAAACAACCCGCGGCGTTAAACGTGTTGTAAAAGTATTTGAATATACCGAAAGCTAGCTTATCAGCAGACCATTTATCAGCAAACAATGTTGAACAGTCAAACAAAGTTGGTTAAACAGAATGCCAACAGCGAACAAATCAAAAACCGTTGTGACGCTCTAAATAGTCCAGTGGTATTCACTAATGGCTGCTTTGATCTATTGCACCGTGGCCATACCACCTATTTAGAACAGGCACGCAATTTAGGCAACTCACTAATCGTTGGTGTGAATAGCGATGCATCGGTAAAACGCCAAAATAAGGGAGACGATCGCCCACTCAACGCATTGGCGGATCGTATGTCGGTACTCGCCAGTTTAGAATGCGTGGATTTAGTAGTAAGCTTCGATGAAGACACTCCGTTCAATTTAATATCGACCGTTATGCCGAGCATTCTGGTTAAAGGTGGTGATTGGCAAGTAGCGGAAATCGTAGGTGCCGATATAGTCGTCGCCAATGGAGGCCAAGTGCATTCAATTGAGTTTCAATATGATCGCTCGACCACCCAGCTGCTGAACAGAATCCGAAAAACCTAAAATAGCGATTGGAAATAGGCCGGTAGCCTCAAGGCTTATTCAATGTGGCTACTTGCTCGCGGAGGCTACATCACTGGCCTCATTTTTAGCTTCCATTTCAGTAAAGTAATGATAGATAAACTGTCTGGCCACATAGGCGCTGCGTACATACCACTTTTCCTTGTTAACGATAAGCGACGCATAGGCAATTTTTTTACCATTCTTCTCGGCATAACCGACAAACCAATCATGTCGCCCCTTTGGTGACAAGCCAGTAAGAGATCCAGTTTTACCACCAATCTCCATGTCCCTATACACCTTATAGCGTTTTGTGTCTTTAAACGAACCTCGAGCTGAACCTATACGCACTGTCTCACGCATTAACGATCGTAATTCTTTAGCTGACTCAGTGCTAATTACTTGCGGGCCGATTTTATTAGGTTTAGCACTGTACAATAGCTTGCCTGTACTGCTACTAATGTAGTTCACCATATACGGTGTCACCAATCGCCCATCGTTGGCAATCGTGGCTGCCAATTGCGCTGCATGAATCGGGCTTAGTGTAATATCGCGCGTATATCCTGAGGCTGCTTCAGCCAAAGCCCATTCAGTATTGAGATCTAAACCAATTTTGCTGATAGGTAAAATAAAATCAGATTGTAATGGCGTGTCAAAACCAAAGCGATTTGCATAATCTGTCAACTTATCGGCACCAAGCTGCTGAGCGCCTATACGTCCGAATACCGGATTAATAGACTTAGCAAAAGACTCTTTGAAGGTAGGAGTTCGAGTCCACTTAGTTTTTTTATGTTTAAACACTTGGTTTTTATACAAGGTGGTAGATTTACCATTAAACGGAATGACGGTTTCCGGAGTCACCTCATTCAAATCTAAAGCGGCCGCCGCCGTAATCATTTTAAACACCGAAGCAGCTGGGTAGTCGGCACGCATTACTAGATTTTCCCATTTCTCATCGGCTTTAACAAAGCTGGTCAAATTAAGTATGGCGCCAGTCTCAACATCTAAGGCGACAAAACACGCATAATCTGGTTGATATTGCAGATAAACATTGGCCATATCTTCGTGCAAACTAGAGCTAAAGGTATAGTTAACTCTGGCCTCATCTATATCAGCGAATGACAATCTATTCGGAAATCGGTTTTCCTTGGCGTTGCTGGTAATAATTGGTGCGATATCTTTTTTATCGAGTTTGCGTGCGTCAGCATTAAATACCAACAACATCGCTGCTAGAAATAAAACACCACGAGAAAAAAAAGGATAGGTCATAAATAAGTCAGACTAATGTCAACTAACAGGCAGGTATGGCTCAAGTTCACCCAAAGCTTTTTGGTAAACAGCGCGTTTAAAATCAACAATATTATCCAATGCAAAGTTTGTTTCTACCCAACGCCAGGTGTCAAACTCGGCTTGCTCGGGGCCCGCACTTAGATTAACCACTGAGTCATCCCCTAACAATTCAAGCAAAAACCAGACTTGCTTTTGCCCTTTGAATTTAACTCGGCGGCGATTTAACAAACGACCGCGACGCTGATTACGCAAAAAACGACCCGGAAGATTATAATGAAGCCATTTTTTAGTATGAGCAACTAGTCGCACGTCTTGCTGAGTAAGGCCGGTTTCTTCGTGTAACTCTCGATACATGGCATCGAGCAAAGACTCATCTCGGCTTACTCCACCTTGCGGGAACTGCCAACCATCGTGACTGCTGCGCCGCGCCCAAAACACCTGCCCTTTACCATTGCAGATAATAATACCTACATTGGGGCGGTAGCCATCATTAGTGAAAATTGGGTCGAAACTTTGCATGCGGCGTAATTATACCCAGACTCAGCGCTATATTGGCATTATAATTATGATCTTTAATTGTAACCGTATTTCAATCATTTGATTATAGTTACAAACGGTTTTTTGCAAGAATAATGGCTAATTCGGGAGACCATAGTGGCCTTAGCGCTGTTTGACTTAGATAATACACTTTTAAATGGCGATAGCGATCATGCATGGGGGATGTTTCTGGCCCAAATTGGTGTACTGGATGCACAGCAGCAAAAAGTCAAACAAGACCATTTTTATCTGCAATATCAGCAGGGTGTACTAGATATATACGAATTCTGTGAATATCAGTTTGATGAGCTAAGTAAACATTCGATTGAACAGCTTAATGAATGGCACACACAGTTCATGGATAGCGTAATAGAGCCTATGATTGTCAGTGGCAAAGCTTCTCTGCTAGAAAAGCACCGAGCAGCTCAAGACGACCTCATTATAATTACCGCCACTAATAATTTTGTAACCAGCCCCATTGCCAAGCGATTGAACGTGCCACATTTATTGGCAACCGACGCAGAGTTCAAAAATGATCGCTTTACCGGAAAAGTTTCTGGTACTCCTTGTTTTCAAGATGGCAAGATAAAAAAGCTAGAAGAATGGCTGGCTGAGCGCGGGCAAAAACTAGACAATGATTCTCTGTCTGGTAGCTATTTTTATAGTGATTCTATTAATGACCTACCCTTACTTAAATTGGTCAATACACCGATTGCTGTTACACCAGACGATCGTTTGCGAGAATATGCGAAACAGCAAGATTGGCAAATAATCGATTAATTTATTCACTTTCTATTTGCTGAACTATTTCTAACTATCCACTGATCTTTTACTAACCAACAAAGCACCTGATATCATCATTCAAAAATACGATTATGACTATAAAAATTGGTAACTCCATCCCTAACTTAACCGTCACCACCACAAAAAATGAGGCCCTTAAATTGCGTTCATTAAAGGGTAAAAATTTAGTATTGTATTTTTACCCAAAAGACAGCACTCCCGGCTGCACTACTGAGGGTCAAAATTTTCGTGATGCCTATTCTGACTTCAAAAAATCCAATACTGAAATTTTAGGCGTTTCTCGAGAGAGCATTCGCAGCCATATAAACTTCATTAATAAGCAAGAATTTCCTTTTGACTTAATCTCCGATCCCGATGAAGTGTTGTGCAATGCCATGGACGTAATCAAAGAAAAAAGTATGTACGGTAGAACCTATATGGGCATAGAACGCAGCACTTTTATCTTCGATGACAAAGGCAAGCTACGACACGAAATTAGGAAGGTTAAAGTCAAAGGGCATGTTGACCAAGTATTGGAATTAGCGCAAAACCTATAAGTAGACATAGTTCAGGGGTCGCCGCTTGTGTGTCCGCGGCTGAGCTCTAGCCTATCTAGCTCTAACAAAACGGACTTATCTAATTCGCTTTGAACAGACCCAGCCGTGTCACTCTGCGATATAGCTACGGTATAAGTTTAAATACATCAAGTAGGCAATCATATACGCAAAAACGGCGAACAACATGGTAGCAATAAAGCCGTAATACACCGAGAAAATTGCCGAAAATATACCGCCAGCTACAGTGCATAAACCATTTAAGGCCCAGGCCCAGGCGATGGTTCCCATTGGCCTATTTTCAATCGCTAACACGCCCATTGGAAACGGCATTCCCAGAAAAAATGCCAGTGGAAAAATAATAACTACTGAGGCCAAAATGCGTAAGGCTGTTCTTAGTTCGAGCAAGTTATCAAAAACAAACTGTTGAAACAAAATTACTATAATGGTCGCCAGCAAGATACCTGCAAACGGCACCCAAACTTTACCTCGCTCAATTAGCTTGAGTTTTTCCGAGGCTAAACTGCCGACGCCAGCACCAAATAAAAATGTGAATAGCACAACAGTATAGGTGTATAAAGGAAAGCCTATGAGCTTCATAAAAATTTGAATAAAAACTAATTCAAAAATAATAAAACCTAAGCCTAAGCAACAAAAATAAGTCATAAAACTTGCTTTGCCTGGCCACTTTTCACGACCGGCCTTGGAGAAAAACAAGGGTCCAAAGGTAAAAATCAAAGCGAATACTATGGCGGCACCAGCACTGATAAATAAATGCATGACATCGACCGGATAGCCGGTGGCTTTTTGTGAATTAAGTAACTCAGAAACTCCTCGATTTACATGCCTGCTTTGGTCGTAGTCTGGCAAGGTTTGCAAGGACGTACGCAAGGAGTTAAAGAAAGGTTTATTGTCAGTAGGTTCTTCAATCCGGTATGGCGCTGCATCAATTACCGATTGCGGTAACTTTCCTGTGAAAAAATCATCGCTTAGAAACGACTTATCAGGAAAAAACGGATGCACTGGAAATCGATACCGAACCTTACCTAGAA
>CAZHEL010000050.1:0-11314 GCA_964531625.1 uncultured Gammaproteobacteria bacterium | reverse complement strand
GCGGCATTATTGACCAGAATATCAAGCTTATTATGCTTCGCTTTTAGATCCGCAAATATACTTTGGATATTGTCCATATCACCAATATGACAAGCCATGGCTTCAGCCGAGCCACCCATGTCGATTATTTGCGATACCACACTCTCGCATGAATCTGCCTTGCGGCTAGACACAATCACGTGCGCACCCTGCTCGGCTAATAACTTGGCAATAGACTCACCAATACCGCGGCTGGCGCCTGTCACAAGAGCAACTTTACTGCTTAGGTCGAAAAGATTTGTAGTCATATTAATAAACTCATTTTATAAAACAGCATAACACCCGCGATGGGTGAGCTAGTTGGCTCGCCGTTTAGCTCAATAAAAAGGCAACGAGCGGCAAACTGATTAAAGATAGCAAAGTGCTATACCCTAATAAGCTGGCACAAAACCGCGGTGCAATATTAGCCTGCATCGCCAATATCCCTGGCGTCATCATAGCAGGCATAGCCATCTCAAACACACTAGCCTGTAACACGACTGCTGGTACATCCGCCGCATCAAGCACCAGCCAAACCAATAGAGGCGCCATGGCCATTTTTAGCACTATCGCGATTCCCAAAGGAGGTAAATGTTCGCTTAGTAGTCTAGCTTGAAACTGTAAACCTATTACAAACAAAGATGCAGGCATAAGACTGCTTCCTAATAAACTCAACAGCGGTTGCAACTTTAAAGATATTGTCTCTATGGGCAAAAACAAAGCCGCCAGCATCGCTAGCAAAGGCGCAAAGGTTATTATCTTAATTAAGATAATCCTAAACAATTCTTGCTTATTCAACTGCGCATCGGTGGGGCTACTATAAATAGCGATTACAAATGTTCCAAACGTGCTCAAGGCAATAAAGCTACCAAACTGATCTAGAAAAATAGCATACGCAAGCACTTCCTTATTTAGTAATGCCAAAATCATGGGGTAGCCAAGAAAAGACGTATTACCTAAGGCAACCAACAACAACATTGCACCGATAATGTCACGCCGTAGTGACAATAAACGCCCTAATAATAAAACCAATATGGCAGAAATTATTATCCACACCCAAGCGACTAAAGTAGGAATAATCGCCAAACTGGAAAATTCGAGCGATGGCACATACAGAAAAATAAGCGCTGGTAAGGCCACCTGAATAATCCATATATTTAGTCGCTTAATTAGTTGCCGCTTATGCTCTGCATAGTCAGGTCGCTCAGTAAAAAAACGATTGACGCCAACGCCGGCCGCAAAAAAAATAATAATTAATAGATACGCTTGCATGCTAAAACAGACTGGCCTCTATGAGATCTTGGCGAAAAGTTAAAATTAAACTCAGCCAAAATGTTTAATGGCAAAAGCCACTCTATCATGAGCACGCGGAATCCGTTTTCGCGTAATATTATTATGACCGCTTTTTTGCTTTAAGGCTTCAATCGCATGCAACCTAGGTAACAAACCTATTCTATTAGCGGTTTGTATAGCCAAGCCAGGCCGTGCATTAAGTTCCAAAATTAAGGGACCAAGTTTCTTATCAAGTACAATATCTACACCCAAATAACCTAGGCCCGACATTTCATAGCATTCGGCAGACAGCAAAAGTAAATTTTGCCATTGCTTAATTTTGATATCTTCTAAAGATTTTCCCGTGTCTGGGTGCTCCGTCACAGGCCGATCGAACTGTACCGCGCCAAGCATTGAACCAGTAGCGATATCCAGCCCCACACCTACCGCACCTTGGTGTAAATTTGCTTTGCCATCACTAGCATGGGTTGCCAATCTCAACATAGACATAACGGGATAGCCTTGGAAAACAATCATGCGAATATCTGGTACACCGCCGTGGCTAAGTCCTTCAAATATTGGATCAAATTCAATCAAAGATTCTATCAGCGCAACATCACTAGCACCACCTAAGCTAAACAGCCCAGCCAATATATTAGAGATGTGGCGCACAATTTCTTTACGAGAGACCACATCTCCATTGGCTTTTTGATAACCCTTCTCTTCGGTTTTCAAGATCACCAAAATGCCTTTACCACCACTGCCCTTCGCGGGCTTAATGCAAAAGCCTTGGTGTTTATCTAAAATGGTAAATACACGTTTCACTTCGTGCTGAAAACGTACCGTGCCTAATAAATTTGGCACCGCAAGACCATGCTCCAACGCAATGACTTTGGTTTTAAGTTTATCATCTACATTAGGGTATAGACGTCTGTCGTTGTAGCGTGCAATATACGAAAAATTGCGCTGGTTCATCCCCATAACGCCGCGCGTTTTTAACTTTATTGGGCTGGCAAAATCCAACATGGCGATTTACTTAAGCGTCTTCCATTGGCTTAAAACGGTGCAACTCTAGCAAGCGATATCCCGTGTATTGACCCATTAAAAGAATAGCTGCCATGATTAATGCATGCACACCTAAAAAGTTAAATGCCCAATGTCGGATAACTTCGTTGTCCATCATCAAGTAGGCCACCACAGCAACAATCAAGCTACCAATTCCCTGCGCCAAAACCTCTCGCCCTCCTTCTTCCTCCCAAAGAATAGACATACGCTCTATAGTCCACGCCATGATAATCATCGGAAAGAAGGTAATGGTTAAGGCCTCGGTCAATCCCAATTGAAATGCGAGAATGGTTAGCAATACAATGATCGCGATCACAACCAACACCACCGCAGATATCCTCGACACCAGTAATAAATTTAGATGCGATAAATACGAGCGGATAACTAGTCCGGTTGACACAATCAATAAAAACCCGAGTACGCCGTTAAGTAACTCAGTTTGAATAAAAGATGTGGCGATTAAAATAGGCATAAACGTACCACTGCACTTGATGCCTATTATAATTCTAAGAAACACGACGACTAAAGCGCCGATAGGCAACAATAAAATACCTTTGAATAAGTTTTGCTCAGCTAAGGGCAAATTGTAAAGACCAAAGGCGGCCGAATCAGTTAGCGATTGTTTGGCATCCGCTAATGCACTGCGTGTTATTCGACTAATCGAGAACGAAACTTTTGAATCGGTACCACCCTCCACGTCTAACAGCGATGGTGCATCCTGCCGCCAAATCAACAACGGCAATTCCGGGTCAATCTCAGCCCTTTCAAGATTTAAAACTCGCCACTTTTCATTAATGTAAACTTTCACTAATGGGATTAACGATTGATTGCGGCGGCCATCTTCAAGGATTAAACCACCGACTTTTTTGGAAGGTATACTCGCCATGCTTAACAATTGCGAGAATATTTCAGTCTTAGAAAAGCGCGATTGCAACAAAGCCATATTTTGATCATCAGATTGCAAATCTTGCTGAATTTGAATTAACAAAGAATCATTATTACCTGAACGCGCTCTAGCATCATTGAATACTACTTGAACAGAACTGCGATAAGGTTCCGGCCACCATTCTACTGAAGGCACCGCGGACGGCGGCGCGTCTTGTTGATCTTGCAAAGCCGCTTTAAATGAGCCTTGATAGTAAAGTGTTTGCCTTCCTTGTGCCTCGCGTTTGCTCCACATCACCTTGGGCCGAGTAGTGTCTCTTTGTACATGTACGCCATAGGCTGGCGACGCGGTAAATTCTTCAACCAATTCAAAACTGTTATCCTGCGGCAAACTCAATTGCGCATTGACGGCTTCTTCATTGGCGATAAAACTAATCTGCGCTTCGACCTGCCAAATCGAGATTCGCTCACCTGTGGTTAGCGGTACACCATACTCGACATGCCGGTAATAAACGCTCGTAACACCAACCGCAACTAAAACAAAAATAAGAAATAAAAATGGCGCCCTGGATGACATATTAGTTTTGTCGTAATAAGTTTTTGCGACCCACATCCACGATCGCAATATCTCTTAAAAAACTACGGCCGATTAAAATTTGATAATCTAGATGTGATCGATCAGCCAAATTAAACAACTGTCTTTTGTAGCTAACGCCCCCCATTTCAATATCAATTTTAACCTCAATGCGATCTTCATTAATGGTGCTACTTTGTTTAATCTTAACGGTGTCATGAATAGGGTATTCATAGATCGGGGCATCGTCTGCTTTTTTTAAAGAAAATCGCACCCATTTTTTACCATCACGCTCAAAACGCTTAATTTTAAAAACACCTATCGAAGAGGTATCTGCACCGGTATCGATTCGAGCATTAAATTTACGCTTCTCTTTAGTGAGACGCACTTTTTCAATAGAACCCAAGATTAATTTGTCGCCAATTTGTGTAGCATCACTAGTATTGCTACAGCGGTTTACAACTTTAGGGCGTTTATCGGGGGACTTAAGCTTATCCACCTTCTTTGACAAGGCATCAATATTGTTATCGCAACTTTGTAATATTTGTGCCGCTAGTTTCCTTTCTAATTCGGTAATTTGTTGCTCTACTTTTGCAAACTCCGCTTTATCAAACTGTACACGCGCAGCCTCAGCTTTCTCGAGCTCTAATCGGCTTGCGCTGTCCAACACGGTTGTGCAAGACATCAGCAAGCTACACATCAGGCACGTCATAACAGCAGATTTAAACATAAGCTATTTTATTGAAATTAAAATTTGAATTAGAAAATGATTAGTTGGCGTATCTTGCCGAGTTTACAAGCTGGCCATCAACCTCTTAAAACTGACTATTCTGGCACTCTAGTTACGCACAATTACCCTATGCATTGTTTAATTTTGCACATAATTTAATTTTATGAAGTGCTCGCTATCATTCGAGCTAAAATATGGCTAACCCTATACTGGCGTGCAATTGTTTAATTGCAGACGCTATAATACTGATAATCCAACGTATAACAACTCAAACAAACATTAATGAACCTTAAACATTTGCGTTACAAATGCCTTATATTAAACAAAACTGTTTGCTTCAAAAAATTTGCCCCCATATACTCCCCTGACCGAATAGATCGGCGGATCTAACACCGTATCAAATAACAGAATACGGGGGCGACATGGCTTCGACATGGGTCGCGAAACCTTCGGTGCATGTAGAGGTGTAGAGTTCCTCTTAAAACCAGCTACAACAGTTATAGTTGCAAACGACGATAACTACGCACTAGCAGCCTAGAGCCGCTAGGGTCTCGCCAGAGTTGTTTATGGCTTCGGACTTTGAGATCTCATCTTACATAAAATCGCGAGTCATCTGTGTCGATTAGATGGCCGTTAAAACGCAATTCGACTCACCTTTAACCGTGTGCGTTTGTCCAGATGGTAAAAGGCTAAACTAAAGACAAACTAAACATGTAGATCCGATGAGCGGAGGGCTTGTGGACGCGGGTTCGATCCCCGCCGCCTCCACCAAATAAAAAGGTCACCTTTAGGTGGCCTTTTTTATTTGGTGGAGACGTCGTGGACGAGAATACTCAATCCGGGCGACATACATGGATGTATTAGTATGTCCTCCTCATCCCTGAGTCGGATTCCTTCGTAACCAGCCTACGGCTGTCCAAAACTGCTCCATGCAGTTTTGTCGTGAGAGCGCAGGAGCGCGAAGCGACCGATGGGCAGGAGCCCAAGTGTCGCGAACGCATGGACGCGTTAGAGCGATCGACGCGCGCAGCGCTAGTGCGGCCGAAGGCCGGAGATATCTCCACCGATTTCCAGTTATCACCCCCCGTTAAATTCAATCTTATTGCAAAATACTTGACACTTATGTTACGTTTGTCTACCATTTTTTCATGTAGGGGTTGCTACAAGGGTCAACATAATAGTTTATGAAAATTCATGAATGAAATAAAACGGTTCAAAATTGGTCAAGCAGTTGTCGACTTTAATTCATCACATATCACCAATAGTCAAGGGTCCGATTTCATAATAGAACCCAAGGTTATGAAGGTTTTAGATACCTTAGTTCAACAGCGCGGCCAAGTTGTTTCTAGAGACAGCCTAATGGATGCAGTTTGGGGCAAAGCATCGGGTGGGGATGAAGGCTTAACTCGAGCCGTCTCAATCCTTAGAAAGGCTTTCGGGGATAGCCTAGAGTGTAAGAATTATATCCAAACGGTCCCCAAACGCGGCTATTGCTTAAAGGCATCAATGCTAGACTGCCCTAAGAGCGAAATAGAGTTAAGTGAAACTCCCCCTTTGTCATTGGCGGTTTTACCGCTGGTTGATTTCACCAGTGATCAGAGTTTCGACTATTTATGCGACGGCATCAGTGAAGAAATCATCAATGAACTAACGCAGCAAAACGAGTTAAAAGTGAGTGGGCGCACTTCCTCTTTTTCTTTTAAGGGCAAGAATCAGGATATTCGTTCTATCGCGCAAGCACTCAACGTGGCATACATTTTAGAAGGTTCGTTACGAAAACATGGTGACCAACTATGCATAACCATACAGTTGGTGGACGGTGCATCAGGTTTTCATGTTTACTCCAAAAACTATAAAGGTGAATTTCACGAACTGCTAAGTTTTGAAGAAAAAATTGCCTATTCGGTGGCGTGGGACGTTTCCAACTCTTTAGATATAAAACCAAGCGATAAAAATAGAGCTCAAAAAGTCGTCAACAGCGACGCCTATCAGTTGTTTCTCCGCGGCAAACAGCTCACGCATAAACTAAATGGGCAAAATACTATTCCGAGCGGCATCGACTACTTGCAAAGAGCGGTAGATATAGACCCACAATTTTCAGACGCCTTTGCATGGCTTGCACTCGCGCACTTTATATTGCCGGAATTCTCGAAAACCAGTCTTTGGGCTCAACATATTACAAAGAGCAAACTCGCCTATGAGCGCGCACTGGAAATTGACCCGAACTCAAGTGTGGCTTGGTTAGTAAAAGCCATGTATTTAACACGGGAATTTGAATTGGATAAGGCGCTCGAATGTTACGAACATGCATTGGCACTCGACCCTAACAATATAGAAACAATGGCTGGTATGGGTCTAGGCCTCATGGCCATTGGCAAGCACGACAAAGCCAAATACCACCTAGAGAGAGTGATCGAAAATGACCCCCTCTGTGGAATTTGGCACACCACTTACGGCGGAATTTTATTAGCCTGCGGAGAGTCTGATCTGGCTGAAAAGCACTTCCTACGCTCATTCAACCTAGGTTTTGGTGCAGCAGCCTTTGGCGTTTCACAGTTGATGGCCGAGCGCGGAGATATTCAGCAAGCTGTGGCATTTATGCAAGATCATAGCCACGCTTTAGGGCCTGTTGAGGGGTCAGAGTTGCAATCAAAGGTCATTCGATCCCTGCTATCGAACGCATATCTGAAGCACTCACCTTTCGCCAAATCATTGATGACCTACGCCCTAAAACGCAGACTATGCAACAAGCTAGCCCAACCAACTGCGGCTTCGGTAATTAGCTTTTTGTTTTTAAAAAAACCCAATCTATTTATGGATAGCATCCTAACAAAACCCAACCCATATCTTGGCTATACCATAGCTCGAATCTGGGAGCCTACCTCTGCTTCTCAACAAGTGCGTATGCACCCCGACTTTAGTCAATTCATCGATAAAACAAAACTTGTAAAGGCTTGGCAAAAATACGGTTGGCCCAGCCAAATAAAACCCGATGATGGCGATGCTTCAAGTTCGCAATACACCATCATCGGATAAGTTCGTCCATAAACTATTGCAACACTTCTATTTTTCTAAATAGGTATTCTCCTGTAATGGTGCGAATACTCGGGTAATTTTTACGCGCAAATTCTGTTGATTCATCGACTTTCTTTTTACTCATCTCATTTATAAACGCATCGTATTTAGCTTTGTTCGGTGCAAGATCAGCACTGTTTTCAAATATCACTAGCAGCACCACATTAAAGTCACCACTAGCCGGCATATCGCTGACATAAATCGCGTAGTCTTCAATATGACCAAGCTTTTTCTGCGCTTCTACGCTCTCCATCCAAGTATTCATTAGTCCTTCTAGATAAACCTCCCCCATGTTTGCATCCACTTTTACAGTGGACATGGAATAAATAGTATCACTAGGTTTGTAGTCCTTGAATATTTCGATTTCCGCGTTTGCGATTGAAAAACTAAAAGTAATAAACGTTAGCAACGTCAATGCAATAAATTTCATTTATAAAGCTCCTTTGGTAGATATATTTGGTTATAACCGTTTATTTCGGTTTACCAAAGTTACCAAACGTGCATTTTAAGACCTGTAGAAAACATGGAGTTTTTCTGTAGGTGTAAATATGGATCGAAAATTCGGTAGATCGCCCCTAATCTTCTTAGCCAGTTAATATCAGCTCACTTCTTTTATTGCACCGATACCCATTTATGACACTCGTGATTTGACCTTAACCCTCACATCATCAACTATCAGAATAATCGGGGTCAGAGTAAAATTACGAAGGAACTTGATAGCGCCGAAGCGGATTGGCTCGCAGCAAGCGAAGCACACGAAGCATTATCTAAAAAGTTGAGTTTAGATTTAGCACAACAGTATACAAATTCAGTACACACACTAGTTTTTACAACTTACGCTAAATTACTGATTCTAAACTGTTACTACTTACGCTTAACTAATGCTATAAGTGATTGATTAATATAGATTTAAGGTTTCAAATCACAACTGAAAATCCACGTGTCGGTAGTTCGATTGATTCGTCTCATCCATGAGACTCACCCTTTCGGGCGGCTTTCAACCGTCCATATACGTTCCTACGCATATGTCTTGCCCTGCCCACCACTTATTTTATTTACGCTACATTAATTCTATTAACTGCTGCTGAAGCTCATCGGCATTAACCGGTTTATACATCACGGCGACATTACTTTGCTCACCACCACTATTGGCTGATTGGCTGATAACTTCCGATGTGGTGCCGCTCATATAAATTATGGGAATATTTTTGCTTAACTTTTGTGTTACGCGTTCAACCACCATTTTGCCTGTTTCACCATTCTGCAACCAATAATCGGTTAGTAATATATCGGGCGCTTGCTGTTTTAGGTATTCATCTACTTCACTGAGTGATGACGCCGTGCTGACTTGTGCACCCCAGCTAAGGAGTAAGGTTTCCATCAAATGACAAAGCATTTTTTCGTCATCGACGAACAATACGGAGTAGCCATTGAGATTCCAGTCTTCATTCAGAGCCGGTGCGGCGCTTATTTCCATGCCGCTTTCTATTACACTAGGCCTGCTCAAATATTGGCGCTGTTGTTCAGTACTGGCGAGCGGTAACACTACCGCGAACATCGTACCTTCTCCTAGCGTGCTCTTAAAAATTAACTCGTGCTCTAACAACGCACAAATACGACGCACCAGAGACAAACCTAAACCAATACCTTTGGAGCGATCACGATCAACATTGCCGACTTGATAAAATTCTTCAAAAATATTTTCTTGTTCGTCTAAAGCGATGCCTTGGCCATTATCCCAAACTTCTAGGCGCAAAGATTCTTTATGATTGCGTGTGCCAAGCAACACCCGCCCACCCTCGTCTGTATATTTAATGGCATTGCTTAATAGATTTCGCACCACGCGCTCTAGTTGCCGTTCATCAGACAATATCCATTGATCGTATATATAAGTACGCAAGTCTATATTTTTGTTGTTTGCCAATGTTTCAAATTCCATCAATAGGTTTTCTACTAACGCTTGGATATTAACGGGCTTTATCTCTGCCTCAACCGTGTCTGAATCGAGCCGAGATACATCAAGCACATCGTTAAACAGTTTGCGCAAGCCTTCTATAGCCGCGCGCATATGGCCAATAACATTTTGGTCTGCAGAATCACTTTGCTTATCGAGCAGGTCGACGCTTAAACTCAAGGCGTTTAAGGGTTGGCTGAGGTCGTGACTGGCCGCCACTAAGAAACGCGATTTGGCTCGATCGGCATTTTCAATTTGAATATTTTTCTGTGTTACCTCTGCTAATAAATCGGTGTTATTAAATTGCACTAAAATGGACGCTAAAATGGATCGGTAGTTGACTAAGCCCATCAAAAAAATCGACACCACCGATATCAACATCATGGCCACATAATAGTTAAACAAGGGAAAGTCAAAATACAATAAGTAGGCAGCCATTACGCTGATATGCACAAGCGTGTAACTAATATAGAGGCGCGGCAGAGTGAGCGTATTGGATACCAAACCCATAACCATTAGAATGCTGCTGCATACTATCGCCAAGGTCAACGGCAGTTTGTCGAGGGTGACGAATACAATTGGGTAAGCCCATAAAAAAGGCAGTACTAGCGCATAATATAAGGTGAGCTCGCGTTTACGGCGACGCATAACGTCGATAGAGGGAGGCGTATTTACCAATAAACGATGATAAAAAAGGCGCGCTACCATTAACATCCAACAGACACCGTACCAGAGCCATATGCCTGGGGGGATGTGATCATCAACCAGCCAAAATGCGGCAATTACAAAGATTGGGGCGAATACATAAGAAGCCGCAACATAAAGGTGCTGCGATATAAAAATGCGCATTAGCTGCCATTCTATTTCCAGCTCTCTGCGCAGGGCGCTTTCGCGCGTATTCACAGCGCCGGTTTCTTTAGAATGGTCAGTTTTAGGCATCGCAGAGTTAAGCTTACAATTGGACTAACAGTTAAACTAATAATTTAAGTAACAGTTGAACTAACAATAGAAGTTGGTCTCATTAAAAATCGAACACGTTAACAGCTTTGCATAATTTTTTGCCCGAACAGGCAACTCACTTAATATAAGGGCTTAGATGTTTTTAGGTGTTTATATCTAAACCCAATTGCTGGGCTTTTTGAATGCATTGTACACGGCTGTAGACATCTAATGTTCTAAAAATACGATTGACCTGTTGCTTTACGGTGCCTTCACTAATATTTAAAGCATGCGCTATAGATTTATTAGATAAACCATTGGCCATTGCTCTTAGAATTTCAAGTTGACGTGGGGAAACCGAATACTCAGAATCGTCGGCGCTAATCGATGACACTGGTTCGGGGAAAAAACTCTCACCGGATAACACCGAGTCAATTGCTTGCTTCATGGTTTCCATTTCGCTTGATTTATGAATGACACCTTGCGCTCCTAAACTTTTCATGCGCGCTAAGTCTACTTTTGAGGCAGTCACCACCAGCACTTTAAGCTTAGGCTGTTCCTCTATTAGAGTAGTCAAAACACGCTCACCGTGCATGTCTGGTAAGTTCATGTCTAATAATATTAAATCAAATGTTTGTTTGCTTGCTAAGGCTAAAGCGGCTTCACCATTAGTCACTTTCTGAACCTGTGTCACCTTCTGAACTTGTGCGCTATCGCCGCCGATGGCTAAAGCAAGCACATCGGCGAACAATAAGTGGTCATCTACAATCAGAAATGAAGGCATGGCAACTGTGTCTTAAAC
>CAZHEL010000049.1:0-12167 GCA_964531625.1 uncultured Gammaproteobacteria bacterium | reverse complement strand
GCCAAGGTGCCTCGCGGGGCCGCCTTTGCTTCTTTAACTGATTGTTCGATTAAGGCTAGCACCTCATCATCAACCGCGTCGAGATCACCCACATCCATAAGCTTGTCTTGACTAACTCTATCTCTAAAATTATTCAAACAATCTGAGTTTTCACGTAGGTTTTGAACCTCGTCCTTAGCTCTGTATAACTGAGCATCGCCTTCAAAATGACCGAAGAATCGCATCATAGTTGCATACACCGCCGATGGGCCGCTACCGCCTCTGGAATATTCAACCGCTTTATTGGCCGCCTCATAAACAGAAAAGAAATCCGATCCATCAGCTTCAAAAACGGGCATACCAAAACCAGCGGCGCGCGCCGCGATATCAATCCCGCCAGATGAATAACTTGCGCCTGTATTTTCAGAGTAACCATTATTTTCCAAAACGAATATCTTTGGCACCTTTAGACAAACGGCCATGTTCATAGCTTCAAAAGTGGTGCCTTGATTGCTTGAACCGTCGCCACCAAAAGATAAGGCCACGGTATTATTCTTTTTAAGTTTACCTGCGAGGGCAGCACCGACCCCAATTGGAGGGCCTCCACCGACAATTCCATTCGCACCTAAAATTCCACGACCAACCTCAGCAATGTGCATACTGCCACCTTTGCCTTTACAAGTACCTTCAGTAGAGCCCCAGATTTCCTTCATCATTTTCAAAACATCAGCGCCTTTAGCAATACAGTGTCCGTGGCCTCTGTGCGTACTGACGATGGAGTCGGCATCACTAAGATGCTCACAGACACCTACAGCAATCGCCTCTTGACCCGCGTACAGATGAGTGAAACCAGCGATTTGACCGGTTGCTATTTCAATGTGTAGACGTTCTTCGAATTCTCGAATGGTCTTCATGCGACGATACGCTTGCACTAATTGTGGTTGCGTTAGGTTTGTCATAGATAACTCCAATATTTGGGTATTATTATTTCACTTGCTAATAAAATAAAGTTTCGGCCGAATAATTAGCCAACCATATAGAAAAGGACAAGCAATCTATTGAGAGATTTTAGCTCCTAACAATAGAGATACAATATTAGCACTTACGCTCTTTTAGTTTTGACTAGAAGTAATAGGTAACAACACTTCATTTTATTTGATTCAACAGCCTAGCAATATCAGTCAATAGAAGGCCTTTTACCACTATCAAAAAGATTGAAAGCTTGCTACTCAGCGGAAGCCTCGGCTATTGCTTTTTGAATATCAACGGCTTGCGGATTACCACGAAGCGTTAAGCCTCCATTCACTTGAAGATTTTGACCTGACACAAATGCCTGATCGCTTGCCAGCCAAACAGCCGCTGATGCAATATCATTTGATGTATTGAGTCTGCCTAATGGAGTACGAGAAATAAATGTGTCAACCAAACCCGGCACACCAAAACTACCTTCAGTCATCGGTGTTTTAGTCAGTGCCGGTGAAATTGAGTTGGCGCGAATACCATGTTGACCATAATCATTTGCGACACAGCGAACCAAGGCTTCGGATCCGGTTTTAGTGCCTATGTAGCTAGCGTAATTGTTAATAAGGGCCTTGGTTGTCGCTGATGAAATATTAATTAAAGAACCGCCCGGCGTTTTATTCGCCATCATGGCTCGTACAAACTCAGCCAAAAAATAATGCACACCTTTAAACTGCAGCGCTACCATACGCTCTAACTCTTCGTCTTCTACTTCTAAGATTGGCTTTGCTAAACCCCAGCCGGTTGCATTTACGCCAATATCAACCGACCCTAACTCGGCTTGAGCGTGCTCTGCCAAATTTGTTACTTGATTATGATCGGTAATATCACAGATAAAATATAAGCCACCAATTTCCTTCGAAAAGCGCATAAGCTCTTCTTCATTTCGACCACTAACTAAGACCGTCGCACCTTCATCAGCAAACCGTTGAGCAATCACTTGCGCCATATTCCCTGGCGAAGCAGCACCAATGACAACAGCCGTCTTATTTTTTAGTTGTGACATGGTTTTGGGTGTGTTTTTGCTCATAGCATCGACCTATATAGTTAATTTCTAACAAGCAATATACCGCCATGCGAACATTGATACACCAATCAAAAATGACTATAGACGAGATTTCACTATAATCCTACCATTGTCCGATATTTTTGTTCTTACTGGGTCGTCGATAACGAAATTAAGAGCCTTAGCATTTTATATAGGACTAACACTTTCGAGTATCGCATCATTTAATTCATGTGGCAGAATGTAATTCTCGATAATACATAAAGTTAATTTTACTAACCTAATTATTCGCTGACTAGTTACACAGCGCTACAAATATTTAGGTAGAACAAAATTAGATTCCTAAAGAAAACTATAAAATAAACAGAATTGGAAATTTTCAGTCGTGAACTTTGATTTATCAGAAACTCAGGAGCTATTTCACTCCACCGTAGAACGCTTTACACGAGATATCGATGTTGCCGAGCGCGAAAAGATACGCGCCCAGCCTAATGCATACGATATCAACCGATGGAAGGAATTGGCTGATCTTGGCTTGCTTGCAATTGCCGCCAACGCCGATCAAGACGGTCTAGATGGCTCACTTACAGATTTAAGTACAATCGCCGAAAGCCTTGGTTTAAATAATGCACCCGACCCTTGGCTAGAAAATGGTGCGATACCAATTCGACTTATAAGCAAAGCCAATCAAACATCAATTTTAAGTTCCCTTATTGACGGATCGAAAATAGCGGCTCTCGCCTTCGCGGAAGAAGGCACACGCTATAACTTGCAAGCCAAAAATGTGTTGGCGACTAGCAGTCAAGCAGGCGACTCAATACTCCTTAATGGTAAAAAGCAATTTGTAATGGGTGGAACATTGGCAGATTACCTACTCATCACTGCCAATGAAAATGATCAGTTTGGTGTGTATTTAGTTCCTAGCGATAGCCAAGGTATTACAGCTCAACCCTATTGTCTAGCCGATGGCAGCTTTGCAACAACAATTGTTTTGACCAACGTTGAAGCAAGCTTGAAACTCGACATCAGCCACCAAACATTCAAAGAAGTTGTGGCTGAAGCCTCTGTTCTATGTTGCGCTGAGATGGTTGGCCTTGGGCAACTACTGCTCGATGACACAGTAAAGTATGTGAAAGATAGAGAACAGTTTGGTGTTTCAATTGGTTCTTTTCAAGCTATTCAACATGGCCTAGTAGATTGTTTTACTGAGTTAGAGCAAATGCGTTCAATGCTCTACCGCATACTGGTGTTAGAACAAGGTTCAACTGATGAGTGGTTTGCCGACGTTATGGGCGCAAAGTCATTTGTTTCCGAAGGCGCAAATTTTATAGCCGCCAAGGCTGTGCAATATCATGGGGCAATGGGCATTACGGATGAGGTTGGTGTTGGCCATGCCATGAAACGCATAATAATTCTCACCCGATTGTTTGGTGACTCTTCAGCAAACCTTAATAGTTATATACAGGTCGCTTAGGCCATCCATTCAAGTCATATGCACTCAATTAATTTTTCAAGCACTGCTCTATTTCTTCGCAACGTAGATCAAGCGCGAGGGGATATAAAATGGACATGAACTATTCTGAGGCTGACCTCGAGTTTCGTGAGGAAGTCCGCAGCTTTTTAAAAGAAAACCTAACCGATCGATTAAGAGATGGTGTGCTTAAAACGCCCGGTGTCTTCGTTGAGCCTGATATAGGTCTAGAGTGGCATAAAATTCTATATGAAAAAGGGTGGATTTCTCACCGATGGCCAGTCGAATTTGGTGGCATTGACTGGACGCCAATGCAGCGCTATATCCTCGAGAAAGAATTTGCTATGGCAAACGCTCCTAGGCCTGCACCGATTAGTTTAGGACTTATTGGCCCAGTCTTATGTAAATATGGAACCGCTGAACAACAAAAGAAATTTTTACCGCGTATCCGCTCTGGTGAAGACTTTTGGGCACAAGGCTATTCCGAACCATCTAGCGGCTCTGACCTAGCATCACTATCAATGAGCGCAGAACTTATTGATGGAAAATACAAGATCAATGGCACTAAAATCTGGACCACACATGCACAACACGCAAATTGGATTTTTTGCTTAGTGAGAACACAAGTGACCGAAAAGAAGCAAGCCGGTATCACTTTTTTATTAGTGCCTATGGACCAGCCTGGTATTACAGTCACGCCAATAATTTCAATGTCTGGTGATCATGAAGTAAATCAAGTATTTTTTGACAACGCAGAAACCCCGCTAGAAAACCGGGTCGGGGAAGAAGGCCAAGGTTGGGATATTGCCAAATTTCTTTTACAAAACGAGCGCGGTGGGAGCTGCTTCGCACCTAGGCTCTTAGTCGGGATAGAGGCACTCGAAACGGCTGCAAAAACAACCCCCGATTGCCATGGTTCAACCATGAGCAACGACCCTAATTTTAAACGTCGGCTGGCCAAATTAAAGCTGAGTGTGTTAGCACTAGAATTTACCGAACTAAGGATTCAAGCGAATATTGCAAACGGTCGACCAGCGGGTCCAATCACCTCATTAACTAAATTAGTTTATTCGAATTTATCGCAAGAATTCCAAACATTACGTAACGAACTCAGTGGATACCAAGGTCTGCAATTACCCTATCACCGCCCGCTTTATTCAGAAGATGCACCAAAAGCTATTGGCGATAGTGGTGCCCAAGTATCGTTAGCCTCATTTCTAAATGGTCGCGCCTCTACGATCTATGGCGGCAGTAATGAGGTACAGAAAAACATCATAGCAAAACGGATATTAGGGCTATAGCTGGTGTAATAAAGGTTCACATCATTCTCAATACTAGTTATATTTACTTATCTTTAGACAAGTAAACATCGCCGAATATAACAAGTGGAATCTTAGATGAGTGACTCGACTGACAATGCCTTAAATCGCTTTGATCTGGCATCTATACTCAAAGAGGTCAGTATAGAGACCATGGAAGACGTCCATGGTGCGGCTGTCAAACTTAAAAGTATTGCGGACGAATGTGGATTTAGAATAGCTCTATGCGAAGATATTTCATCTCGCGACCCGATGATAGACGCAGAAGGCACTATATTAAGCGCGGATATTTTTGGTTGGTTAGATGACGGTGAACGCTGGTGGGAAGAACACTGCTTAGCATTGCATTCGCCGGTTATTAGAGCATGCAGATACGAATCCGAACCGTTTTGGGCTAACCGAGCCGGCATTAATGGTCATGGACTAAACCCATACATCGAAAACATAGAAACAGAAGAATACTTTGATGAATACGCACGTTTTCCTTCGGCTATTATCATCCCAATACATTTACCATTTGCTCAAATCTCGGCAAATAGTGTTCACTCACTTGATGATACGAAAACAGACCTCACCAAAGAGTATGAGTATTATGCTGATTTTTTTGCTCTTATTTTTCGACGTTTCATTTCTGGATATGTAACAGCGATCAGAAAAACTACGCGCATACCTGGAGATTTAGTCTTGTCGAAACGTGAAGTTGAATGCCTTCAATGGGCCGCCATAGGCAAAACTGATAAAGAAATTGCCGAGATCATTTCCTTGTCTCACGCCACTATTCGATACCATATTCATCGTGCAGGAGAAAAACTCTATTCAGTGAATCGGGCGCAAACTATTTTTAAAGCAGGACAGCTTGGCTTCTTAGGCGCTAGTGACTAGACACATCAACGATTAACAGTTGGCATAAGACATTACTGTTAGCCGCCCTCCTTCATTAAATTCCACTCCGATACGGTGGTTTTAAATGTCTGTGCTGAGAAATCAGCAGGCAACTTGCAAAGTAGGTTCACAAGCTAAAAAGCTTTAATAGCGTGCAGAACATTGCCTATTAAAAGCGCTAAACAACATAGGCAAAAATTAGGGTAAGCTAAGATGCTAATCAAGCGCTAAACTCAATTAAAAATCTCTAATAATTCGAGTACTAGCCATAGCGTCAACACTTAATAAACGCCAAAGAGCAACAACCCTCATTAGACTGATTTGATGAAAAAAAATAACTACGAAGAACTTCTTGGAGATCACGGTGACTGGGCGCAAGCAAGACAGGCTGCGGGGCGTGAACAGACACGAGCACTGGTCAAGATGCTCAAAACCGAGACCGACATGGCTAACAGCGCCATGACGCTTCACAAGTCAATTTATTTGAGCGAGCAACGTTTTAAAGCTGAACAAGATCATATATTTTTAGACCAGCCATTAGTTGCATGTTTGTCACAAGATATTCCTGAGCCCAACACCGCTGTTTTGTTTGATGCCGCTGGCCCATCAATCATTGTTTCTCGTGACAAAGACGGTAATGCCTGTGCGTTTTTAAATATGTGCACCCATCGAGGCGCTAAAATTGTAGAAGAAAGTGAACCATGGTCGGGGAGTTCAAAACGTTTAACTTGCCCTTTTCATGCATGGTTGTTTTCCAGTGGTGGAAAACTCGTAGGTCAACCGGGCAAAGAAGGCTTCGCTGATTGTTCGATAGGACAACGCGATCTAATTAAGGTTCCGTGCACTGAATACTTAGGCCTAGTCTTTGTACGGGCAAATCCAGATGGAGAAGCTCTTGATACAAAAGCAGCCAAAGAATTTCTCGGCGATTATGCGCTAGTTTTAGCGAACTTGGAACTTTGGCGCGCCGTGCCTGTAAAAAAGGGCATTCTCAAGGCCGATTCAAATTGGAAGTATGCACTTGATACCTATGGTGAGAGCTATCATTTCTCAACACTACACAAAACAACCATTGCCAAGACAAACTACAACAACAAAAATGTTTTCGAACCATTTGGAAAGCATCATAAAGTCACTTTCCCCAAACTTGCTTTGGCAGATATTCTCGACATGGATGAAAAAGAGTGGCCAGAATATGATTATGGCGCGGTGCATTTCTTATTTCCAAACACCGTCATTTTTTATGGCTCGCTGATGCCAGGCATGTATTTCACGCAGGTTTTTCGGCTATTTCCAGATGGCGTAGGTAAGACACGTTGCCAATTTGCAGTTTATGCACCTTTTGGTATTGAGTCTGATGAGCATAAAAAAAATTGCGAGATTGCCTACGATGCAACGGCTAAAGTAGTTGTAAGCGAAGACTATCGAGTATCCGCGCATGGCTATAAAAATTTAAAGTCAGCGCCTGCCAATTTTGAAGTGCTCATTGGCGCGAACGAACCGGCGCTGCAAGCGGTACACGAACATATTGCCGAGGTTATTGGCATGCCGTTAGATCAAGTCAGCTCTTAGACTTTATCCCAATCTTGCTTTTTGGCCCACTCAGCATGACTAGTAAGCGTAACAGGTAAAATATCTTTAAAGCTTTTAGGGTCAATATCCAGCGGCGACACGGCCTGCTCGTTGTACCAACTATAAAAACGCGACATACCCGAATAAACGCTACCTTCGATCACCTCTCGCGAACCCGTCACCAACTCACTCATATTTTCGGCAAACTCCATGGGCGCGAGACTCTTAAAAGTTATTTCTCGCCCAGCGGCTTGGCTCATATTTGCAGCTATTTGGTGACCCGTAAGCGCCTCTGGTCCACCCACGGTGATCGTTTGCTTAGAGACATTGTCCGCCAATGTGGCGCATGCTACTAGCTTGCCTAGATCGCCAAGGCTGATCCAGCTGATTTTCAATTCATTGCTCGCTGGATAGGCGAATATATTTTGATTGACGACAGCGGGTTTACACCAAGCACGAATCTGATTATCCATAAACACGGCTGGTCGTAAAATCACATAATCCACGCCTGACTGCTTGATTACTTTTTCAATACGCTGGCGACCTTCGTGACCACCCAAGCCGAGATCTTGACCATCGACGACATAGCAACTGGTATTGAAAACAAGTTTCTTTAAACCTACTTTTTTAGCTGCTTGAGCGATATTTTTTCCAAATTCCTCAGCTACCTCGACGTTGTGCTCAAATGGTAAATGCATGGCGACCGCATCCACCTGGACAAATGCCTTTTCCAAACTTGCTTGATCATAAATATCAGCCGCTAACACTTCAATGTCTGAGTGCGGCGTGTTTTGCATCGCATCGAGACGCCGCGTTCCAGCGACAACATTAACACCGCTTTCGAGCAACGCAGACACCAAGGGTATTCCTTGATCACCAGACGCCCCAAGGACTAACACTTTTTCTATATTGGCCATCGGATTATTTTAGCAACTCGTCTGGAATCTCAGCGAGCATGGCCGCGGTATCAAAGTAATGAATTTGCAACTCAGCAAGTTTATCACCTTGAATCCGGCCTACTTCACTTACCGTCATGGTAAATCGCTTGCCTGACTTTTTTGAAGTAACGGTAAAGTCGACAATACAGGATGCCCACTCTTTTCCGCCAATCACTTCCTTGGTAACTGGCGAGGGATCATCAAAACACTGCATCACAGCTGGAAACAAGCGTTGCAATGCATCTTTGCCATGCCACACGCCACCAAAAGGTAAGGACTCTGGTTCAAGAATTTTGAAATCGTCCGTTAGCATAGCTTGCACACCATCCCAATCTCCTTGGCGCATAAGGCTATAAACGGTATCTAAGACTTCGGCTGCAGTCATATTAGGCTCCTAAGCCAGTTTAGCGCTTTCTAAAACTGAACGCGCTTGGTGTAACCACCGTCAATCACTAGGTTGGTGCCCGTCGTATACGGAGAAGCAGGGCTGGCTAAAAACACCACGGAATTAGCAATATCTTGCGGCGTGCCAAATCTGCCTAATGGCATTTGAGCTACCGTAGCGTCATAGAAATCACGGTTATTATTTTTGATATTTTCCCAGTTACCACCAGCAAACTCAATTGGACCTGGTGACACACAGTTTACACGAATACCTTGTGGAGCAAGGGCTTGGCTGAGTTGCGAACTGTAAGTCAACATTGCTGCCTTCATCGCATTATAAGCCTGTGGTACAAAGAATTTTTCTACCCCAGCCGTAGACGCCATTAACACAATCGAGCCAGCATCTGATGCTTCTAGGGCAGGTGTTAACACTTCAACGCCTTTAACCGCACTCTTAATATCAACATTCAGGCAAACGTCCCAGTCGGCTGTTGCACCAAGACCAGAAGCGCTTGCGGTATGAATAAAAATATCACATCCACCAAGATCTTTAAGCGCGTTTTCTAACCAAGCAGCATAAGCTTCCGGGTCTTCGGCAATATTAACAACACTGCCATGCACTGTGCCCGAACCAGCAGCATCGATTATACCTGTCGCCTTAGTGACACGTTCTTCACTACTCGAACAGAAGGCGATATCACAACCTTCAGCCGCAAAAGTGGTTAATGTTTCAATACCTAGGCCGCCTGAGCCACCATTCATGATTACTTTTTTACCATTTAAACTCAGATCCATTTCTTCACCTACCCTCGTTAGTAGCTATTTAATTGTAAATCGTTTAGTCAGCCAATTTATTCAGAAACTGCATTTTAGCCCTGCTGACTCAAAAATAGAATGATCTAAAATAGTAGCCTTAAAAGCGCTATCTAATTGACCGATCTGGACCTACCTTTCCAGTACGGAGCGCGTAAGTCTTTTCGAAGCACTTTACCGGTTGCATTTCGCGGTAATGCATCAATAAAAGCAATAGATTTCGGGCATTTATAAGCCGCAATACGTTCACGCGAAAACTTAATTATTGATTCAGGGTCCGCGCTTTGTCCTTCTCTTAAAACGACGACCGCTTTTACTGTTTCACCCCATTTATCATCCGGCACACCAATCACCGCCACCTCTTGTATAGCTTGGTGTGCATACAAAGCGTTTTCCACTTCAGCAGGGTATATATTTTCACCGCCGGAAATAATCATGTCTTTGACACGATCTTGAATATAGAGATAGCCATCGTCATCAATATAACCAGCATCACCGGTGCGCAACCAACCATTTTTATCAATTGTCGATTGAGTAGCTTCAGGGCGATTCCAATAAGCTATAATATTTTTAACAGAGCGCGTAGCAATTTCGCCGGTCTGACCATTTTTCAAAGTATTACCCTGCTCATCGATTACTTTAATTTCAACACCTTGCAAGGGCTTACCAACTGAATTCATTCTATTAATGACGGCCGCATCATTACTATCGGGGTCATGGTCTTCTGGTGGCAAAGCAACAATAGTGCCACCACTTTCAGTCATCCCATACATTTGGACAAAGCCGCAATCGAATCGCTCGATTGCGGCACGCATAAGTTCTAGAGGAATCGGTGAAGCTCCATAATAAATATGATTCAATGAGCTAAGATCAGCAGTATCTATGCGGGGGTTATTTAACAAGCTTTGCAAAGCAGCGGGGACCATAAATGCTTTACTGACCTTAAATTTTTCGATTAAATCGATAACCTCATTTTGATCATATTCGGGTAGCACCACAGAGTGCGCACCGTTATAAATAATACCTAAGCCAAAACTAGTGCCCCCAACATGAAAGCAAGGCATTACTAGCAAACCAGTCTCACCTATTTCGTAGCCTTGCCAATCTGGAACTTGAAACGCCTCCTCCTGCCCGCGCAAGGCGGTCAACATGCGGCTAGTCAACACCGCTCCTTTTGGTTTGCCAGTAGTGCCTGATGTGTATAACTGCACAATACCAACGTCTGCATCATCATAAGAGCTGCTGTCTAAACTAATGTCGGCCAAATCGCCTTGGCTCTGCAATTCAAGATAAGATATCGCGTCCGTATGGTCTCCATTGATCACACAAACAGAAAGCTCATAGTCTAAAGAACTCTGGATACTCGCAACGGTATCGAAGAACAAAGGTTCAACGAACAGTAAACTTGCTTGAGAGTCATTTAGAATATAACTTAGTTCAGCGCTTGCCAGTCTCCAGTTGATCGGAACAACCACCGCTCCAATTTTTGCGACTGCCGCAATAAGCTCAAAATACACAGGCGAATTCTTGCCAAGAAAAGCAATACGGTCACCTTTTTTAAAACCCTTAACAAGCAATGCTTTAGCGGTGAGATCGCTATTCACATGTAAATTAGCGTAACTTAAATGTTCATCTTGATAAGAGAAAACAGGATTATTGCTCAGTTCTTTTGCGCGGTCTCGGACCAGCTGTGCAACAGCATAAGGCCTTGTAAGGGTTGTCATAGAGTTTCCTAAACTAATGTTCTAAACAAAAGATAAAATAATCGTTAATACTAATCGTAGTATTAGAACTTAACTACTAAAGCGAACTCAATCAAAATAGCCTAGCAAAAAAAATAGCATGCTAACTAAAGCTTAAACAACGATATAAATATCAGAGTATTTCTGGCGTAATGGGCGCTAACCGCTCCCAAACATGACGAGCATTGCGTTCAACAATCAGCCATTTCTCATCTCGAAAAATCCAACGATCATTGTAGTAACCTGCAACCATCCAATCTGAGTCGACCTCTTCGATATCATCGGTAAAGAAGTACATTTCGGATATCTTGCTACCATCAATTTTATGCACAGCACTGAAGTACGCTTGGGTTGTTGCGCTTAATAGATCATCACCCACATCAACCATAAGATTTGAAATACTATGATGAGCCACATGCATGCGCTCGCCTACCTGCTTAGCAAAATGAATAAAGCCATCTAAATCACCGGTATATGAGCCATGTTTGTGTACATGTTCCTCGCCAAAACAAGCGCGCAGAGCTTGCCAATCTTTTTGATCAAGCGAGCGGCAATACTTATAAAGTTGTCTTTCTATTTTCTCGCGTGCAATTAATTTTTCAATATCGTTCATAGGCTTTTTTAACGACTGACTAAACAACGGTCTTTTGGGTGCCAAAAACATATAGTCAGATTTGATAGGCTGGTTGTTAAAACAACCAAGCTTGTTATCCATATAATTACAGCTTAATCGATTCATAGCCACTAGCAAATGGGCTATTTACTAAGGGCTATTTACCGCAGGCAATTAAACTCAGCATCAGTTAAAATCAGACCCGAAAATTATCTATTCTTAATAAATTCTGCTAATACTAACTAACTTTACAAACTAACTTTACAAACTAACTTTACTAACTAACTTTACAAACTAACTTTACAAACTAACTTTACAAGCTATGCCCTCCGACATTTTTAATTATCAAATTCATGGCCGTACTGCTGTGATTACCATTGATTCTCCGCCAGTAAACGCACTCGGTATTGAAGTACGCAAGAGCATAA
>CAZHEL010000048.1:0-12253 GCA_964531625.1 uncultured Gammaproteobacteria bacterium | reverse complement strand
AGTGAGACTAGCCTAACACATTAAACTAGTGTCCTAAAATTTGGACATTTTGGGGTCCTCACTATTCAACAAATTTTATCTCACTTGACCCAGCTTAAGCGCTTAACTACCCTATCGACATGACGGAGCCAACGCCAACCAGCTTTACTATACTTACGGGTTTTTTAGGAGCCGGCAAAACTACACTTTTGCGTCATTTGTTATCAGCTCAACATGATCAAAAGCTGGCAATCATTGTTAATGAATTAGGTGAAATTGGAATCGATGGCTTACTAGTATTGGACGATGTGCCTGACCGCATTCTTGAAATGAATAACGGCTGTATCTGTTGCGAGGTGCGTGAAGATTTAGTCACGGCAATCATGCAACTGTTCGACGCACGACAACGCGGTACAATTGAGTTTGACCATATCGTCATGGAAACCACGGGCGTTGCCAGACCAGCTCCCATTGTCGAAACTCTACATTCGCCAGCTCTCAAGAAGCTGTTACGCTTAAACGGTATCATCACCGTCGTTGACGCCTTTCATATCACGTCTCAACTGAATGAGTTTTCCGAAGCACAAGAACAAATTGGAGTGGCCGATTATGTCCTGCTCAACAAATCAGATCTGCAAGAGCTAGATGCACTTGATCAAATTGAGCAACGTATAACAAAAATGAACCAATATGCAATGATTCAAAGGAGCAATCAGTGCCAAGTTGAAACTAAGACATTGTTTGACCTGAGTAACAAAGTGATACGAGGCATCGACACTAATTTCAAAATTTCTTTTACCCCACTGCAGGGCTCAGCCATTGACTTAAAAGCAGGTGCCACTCACCTCGCACATATTCAAAGCTTAAGTATCGAGATTAATAAGCCGCTTCAGAAAGAGTTACTATTGGATTGGTTTTCATTTTTAATCATGCGTTACGAAGAACGCTTACTCCGCTTTAAAGGAATATTGGACTTCAAAGGTCAGGATCAACGTACTGTATTTCAGGGCATCCATAGCTTATTTGAAGCGAAGGCAGATCGTGCTTGGCATAAAGACGAACAACGTCTTAGCCGCTTTGTGTTTATCGGTCGAGACTTACCTGAAGACGACATACGATCAGGGATCAATGCTTGCATTGCCCCCTAAATAGAACACATAGCGGGATTAAATAGTGACATCAATATCGGGTGTTAACAAATCCTTGGTAACTGCTCGCCAATCAGTAAATCGATAATCCGCTCGCCGCCAAAACTAGTTTGCAAGATAACCGTCTTAGCGGGCTGCTCGATGACCTCACCAATTATGGCCGAATACTTACCCATGGGATGGCTATGCATAGCAGCTAGCACATCGGGAGCTTGATCTGCAGGAACAACTGCCAACACCTTACCTTCATTGGCTAAATACAGCGGGTCGAGCCCTAGTATTTCGCAAATACCTCGCACCTCTTCGCGCAGCGGAATCAGTGTTTCGTTAATCCGAATGCTCACATCGCTTACGGCCGCAAACTCATTAAGAACCGTCGCAATGCCCCCTCTTGTTGCATCGCGAAGACAGTGTAGAGTTGGACAAACTTTTAGCATGGTTTGGATTAAGTCATGCAAAGGTTGGCAATCACTCTCAATGGTGCTCTCAAGAGCCAGTTCTCCTCGCGCATCAACAATCGCCGCTCCATGATCACCGATGTAACCATTTATTATAATCAAATCACCTGGTCGAGCATTGCCTGATGATATCTCGATGCCCTTCTTAATCACGCCGACACCGGCTGTATTGATAAAAAGTTTATCCGCTGAGCCATGATCCACAACCTTAGTATCTCCAGTCACGATATTGACGCCCGCCGCTGATGCCGCTCGACGCATCGAATCAACCACGCGTTGCAAAGATTCAATTGGGAACCCTTCCTCAATTATAAAACCACAGCTCAAATACAAAGGCTTTGCGCCCCCCACGGCTAAATCATTTACCGTGCCATTAATTGCCAAGGAGCCAATATCACCACCGGGGAAAAAGAGTGGATCAACCACATAACTATCGGTGGTGAACGCCAGTCGATCACCCATCGCCGACAGCGTATTTAAGGGTATTCTGGCTTGATCTTCTAAGCCATTCAAAAAGGTGTTAGAAAAACCTTCAACAAATACGTCATTGATCAAATCATGCATGGCCTTACCGCCGCTGCCATGTGATAAGTTGATAGTTTTGCCTTGGTACTTTTTACCTTGTTCCTTAGACACTTGATTTACGCATCGTGATTCTCACGTTTAGACAACTCACGCTTGGCCAACAGTTCAGGGAGATTGCCGAAGCGATAGTAGGCAGCACATGCGCCTTCTGAAGATACCATCAAAGCACCCATTGGGTTTTCTGGGGTGCACGAGTTACCAAAAATTTTGCATTCCCAAGGTTTAATTACCCCTTTCAAGACTTCACCACATTGACACGATTTAGGGTCTGCAATTTTCAGGTTTGGCATTTTAAATTTCTGTTCCGCATCATAGTCCGCGAATGCGCTACGCATACGGACACCAGAATGGTCTATTGACCCCAATCCGCGCCATTCGAAAAAATCACGTATTTTAAAAACTTGTTGGATGGCCTCTAGGCCTGGTAGATTTCCGGTTTCAGGAACGAAACGTTTATATTGATTTTGCACTTCACAGCGTTGCTCCGCAATTTGTTGCAGAACCATCCAGATTGATTGCAAAATATCCAATGGTTCAAAACCAGTAATCACGATCGGTTTGTCGTAATTGTCACTGACAAACTGAAAAGGTTGCTCGCCCACCACCATGCTGACATGGCCGGGAGCTAAAAAGCCATCTAAACGCATATCCGGGGAATCAAGAATCGCTTTGATGGTAGGCACGGTAGTGATGTGATTACAAAACAGAGAGAAGTTTTTGATGCCATCCGCCTGCGCCTGTAGGACAGTCATAGCACTGCTGGGCATGGTTGTTTCAAACCCTAGAGCGAAAAATATCACTTCACGTTCAGGATTCTTGCGTGCCAAAGACAAAGCGTCTAATGGCGAATAAACCATTCGAATGTCTGCGCCTTCAGCTTTAGCCTGCAATAGGCTTTTCTCCGAACCCGGCACACGCATAGCATCCCCGAAAGTTGTAAAGATGACATCAGGGCGCTCCGCGAGTGCGACACAATCATCCACTCTGCCCATTGGCAATACGCAAACAGGACAGCCGGGCCCATGAACTAATTCGAGATTATCGGGTAATAACTGCTCAATCCCGTAACGAAAAATAGTGTGAGTGTGCCCTCCACAAAACTCCATGATTTGTAGTGGACGGTCTGCCGCAGCAGGAATGAGTTGAATCAGCTCAGCAATCTTATGCTTAAGCTTTTCTGCTTTGACAGGGTCGCGGAATTCATCAACATATTTCATCGAGTTATTTTGATGCCTCGACAAGTCTACCGCGATCATCCGCCAATATTGTATGCACCAGATCCCATAAAATATGGTAACTCGCTACATGCACTTCTTGTACACGATGAATGGAGTCGGTGTTGACCACTAAACAATGCTCAAGAAATCCGCTGGTTGCCATTTTGCCGCCATCTCCACCAACCAAGCCGAAAGTTATCATGCCCATTTCCTTTGCCTTTTGATAAGCCTTTAATAGATTTTGAGAATGACCACTGGTTGAGAACCCAATGAGTCCATCGCCTTTACTAGCCAAACAATCAAGCTGTCGAGAAAACACATGTTCGATACCAACATCATTTGCCACCGCACTAATCATAGCAGTATCCATACTCAAGTTGATCGCAGGGAGCGCCGGACGGCCGGCAGTAACTGGGTGTGAAAATTCAACAGCAAAGTGTGCTGCATCGCAACTGGACCCGCCGTTACCCATCGAAAAAAAACGGTGCCCGCCTCGATAGACGGTTGCCATCGCTTGCGCAGCTTCCACCAACGCTTGCCCATTAGCATCAAAGAAAGCCTGTTTGGCATCTATGCTGTGTTGCACTTTTTGTTTGACGGAGTTAATAAGCGCGTCGTTAGCCTCAACGAGATTCTTACGCTTGCCGTGCAAAAAAGGATAGAGAGATTCGAGGGGCGGTTTGTCTTCAGTCATTTGTTGTTGCTGGGTATCAGCTTGATGTGTTTTGCATCTCCATCATCTGATCCATTAACTCGCCCATTTCATCCAAGACAGCAATAGTTTTACGCGCCTCAACTTCGTCAACGCGGCTCATCGCAAAACCTACGTGTATTAGAACCCAGTCTCCAATACAAGATTCAAAAGAATGTTCTTCATCAAGCACGCAGGAAACATTAATCTCACGCTTTACGCCCGACACATCGACCTTGACTAAGTTCTTTTCACGATCAATCAGTTCGACAATTTGACCTGGAATAGCTAGGCACATGTCATGACCTCTTTTCAGTTGTTTTAATGTTCTCGATTGATCGCGCTGCTGCTACAACTGCTTGTCCAAACGATATACCGCCATCATTAACAGGGAGTTGACGATGGGTCAGCACGTCAAAATTCTCAGTACGTAATTGAGTAAGAAAATATTCATATAGCGCCTTATTCTGAAACACACCGCCTGATAATGCAATGCATTTAATTGTGCGACCTGCCTGACCCTCACAAACCTTGCGAATTAGTTTCATCATGCCAAGAACCAGTCCTTTGTGAAAGCGCGCGGATATAATTCCCGTGGAGGTATTGGATAGCAAATCTTCCAATAAAGACATCCACATTGACGTGCTGTTGATCGTCAATGGTTCTCCTGAACCCTGTTCATCTATTGTAAAAGAATAAGCCATTGAATCATCTTCATGCGCAAACGCAAATAAGTCAATTGCTGTCTCTAATTCGATCGCGGCCTGGCCTTCATAATTTACTTTTTCAGGGCAAATCCCAACTGCGGCAGCCACTGCATCGAACAAACGCCCACAGGAAGAAGCCAATGGTGAATTGGTATCGCTTGCAAGCATCGCATCTAACGTTGCCAGTGGTTTTGATTTTAACAACTGAACTATTTGCAGCGATTGATATCGCTGCTCGATCTGTGTCCATTGCCCTTCTAAATTAAGATGCGCGTAGGTATTTCGCCAGGGTTCAAGCATGGCTTGATTGCCACCGAGTAAGGCCACCGGCATCAGGCGACCGACACGCTGATAACCACGATAATCTGCCAATAGAAACTCGCCACCCCAAAATGACTGTTCATCGCCAAACCCCAGCCCATCAAGGGCAATTCCCAAAATCGACTCTGTATCCAGGGGCAAACTATTTTCAGCCATGCAAGCGGCAATGTGCGCATGGTGATGCTGCACCTGATCTAAGGGGAGACAATCCTGTTCAGACATTTGGTGCCCGATTCGTGAAGCTCGGTAATCGGGATGTCGATCTATTGCAATTCGTTCTGCTCGATGGTCAAACAGCGTTTGATACAAGTCTAAATTCTTAAGATAATCTTGGAAACTAGCAGCATCGTGCAAATCACCCATATGTTGCGAAATAATGGCTTGACCCTCTTTTATGAGACAAAAAGTGTTCTTCAATTCTGCCCCCATTGCCAGTATTGCCGGTGCTTGCTCAAAACCGCTGGGTAGACGGATAGGCACCGGCGCATAGCCTCTAGCTCGCCTTATAAGGACGGCCTGCGAATCCATTAATCTGACTACTGAATCATCTATTCGATTAAGAATGTCTCGATCATGCAGCAAAAAAGCATCAGCTATATCACTAAGCTTCTTCCTAGCTTCTTCGTTTTCAATACATTGTGGTTCTTCGCTTAAATTGCCGGAAGTTAAAACAATGGCATCGTCTAGGTTCTGCATAAGCAGGTGATGCAAGGGTGAATAAGGCAGCATAAAACCAAGATTGACTTGATTAGGTGCAACCAATTCAGCTAATTGTTTTTTATCGTTTTTTGCTAAGACAACGATTGGACACTCGTTACTTTTTAACAAGGCAGCTTCGACATCACTGACCCGACAATAGAGCTTTATGTTTTGTATATCCTTAGCCATCATGGCAAATGGCTTTTGATAACGGCGTTTGCGCGCTCTTAGGCGTTTTACAGCCGCATTGTTACTTGCGTCACAAGCCAAATGAAAACCACCAATACCCTTAATCGCAACTATCTTTCCTTGTTTTATTTGCGCTACGGCTAGTGCTATCGCATCTTGCTTACTGTCGGCTCGTTGATCAGAGTTAGACTCACGAGATTGCCTTCCAACCAATTCAAACCATAGCTTAGGGCCGCAAACAGGACAGGCATTGGGTTGTGCATGAAAGCGGCGATCACTCGGTAAATCGTATTCCGTTTGGCAATCATTGCACAACTTAAAGCTGACCATGCTGGAGTTTTTGCGATCATAAGGAATACCATTGATAATCGAAAAACGCGGACCACAATGCGTACAATTGGTAAACGGATATCGAAATCGACGCCCTGTGGCGCGCATCGTGTCTGCAACACATTGATCGCAAGTTGCTGTATCTGGAGCAATATAAACAGGTGCCGTTCCAACGGTACTTTGCGTGATGGTAAATTCAGTTGGTATGGGCTCACCCGAAATATCCTCAGTTGTAATGCCGTCAATGCGAGCCAACGGGGGCGATTCAGCCTGAAGTCGTTCGGTAAAATGATTTAACAGCGAGTTTTTACCCCAAACTGAGATACGCACGCCGTCGCTATCATTTGACACCGACCCGGTCAGGCCTAATTCATTTGCAAGACGCCATACGGTGGGACGAAAGCCGACGCCTTGTACGATCCCTGAAACTTGAATCAATCGTGCCATCATCAGTGGCTCCAGTTTTTACTTATCGTGCTCAAGATTATTTTGTGCTGATAAGCCTAAGTCTTAAATTACTTGGAAAATATCGGACACATTTAATATTTCGCTTGATAAGTTAATTTCAGGTATCTAAAGATTACAAGTGTTTTTGGGGAGTGCTATTTTGAAACAATAACGAATTCAAGAATAGACCAAGCTAATAAAGCAGTCCAGCACCATTCTTATCCAAAAAAGTACCGGGCAAACTTCTCCGAAAAGATGATAGAAAAATAGTTTAGTCTCTGATATAAGCTTTTATGAGCACTAGAACTTTAGCAGGAGTTGTTAGATGAATAAATCAAAAAATAATTATATAGTCGCAGTTTCTGCACTAATTTTTCTGTTTCCGAGCATCACCTATAGCCAATCAGGTAGTGAAACAGAAGAATCTGAGTTAGAAACACTTACTGTTATAGGGCAATTACAGCGAGCTGATACAGCGACTATTATCGACTTAGATGAAATAGAGAGTAAACGGGCTTCAGTGGCCTTTGATGTGTTGGAAACAAAACCAGGCTTAAATGTTGTACGCCGCTTAGGTTTAACCGGCGCAGGATTGAGTCGTTTAACCATTCGAGGTAATGGTGGCGTCGGTCCGGCAGGAATACAGGTATTTGTCGATGGTCGTCCAGATGCAACTGTTTCATTTGCACACCCTACGCCTTCGGCTCTTGCTCTTGGGAATATCAACCATATTGAAGTAGTTCATGGTCCTTCGCCAGTACTTTATGGTTCGGGAAAAACAGGTGTCGTCAATATTGTGAGTGCCAATCCTGACCCCGGACTTCATGGGTCACTGGAACTAAGTTTTGGCAGATTTGATACATTCGAAAATTCTGCCGAATTATCTTATGCCGGTGAAAACGGTTATGCACGCCTAGGTGTTTCTCATCGAGGCACGGACGGAGATAATCCGAACTCTGAAGCCGAGATTTTAGGTTTTAATTTTAGAGGTGGGTTCAATATTAATGATGTTTTCGATGTAACTGTCACTGCGGCAAGGAATGAGGATGAATTTGAGGTTTTTAATGAATTTTTTGTGCCCGGTCCATTCACGGATCCACGCACCGAAAACCTTGATTTAACACAGACTGTATTTGATTTAACTCTTAACGCTGATTGGCAGAATGTACAGTCATCATTGAAATTTTTTAACGATGATCTGGACCCAACCAGTCAAGTACTTGATGGCCCTGAAGAACGCGCCGATATCTCTGAACGAGGGGTTCGTTTTAAAACAACATGGCTTGCTTCAGAAAATACAACATTCATCGGTGGAATCGATTACTTGGAAGCCCAAGCCGACAACTCTCCAGTGCTTCCCCCATTTGGAGGACCAGGGTTGGCAATCCCTCGAGATCGACTAGAGGAGGAATTGAGTGAAGCATCTGTTTATGCTGCAGCAGATTTTAAACTCTCTGATACTTTTTCTATATCAGGCGGATTAAGGCAAACCGACCATAGTGAATATGGTAGCGTAGTGTCGAGTGAACTGAATCTATTATTGACACCAGTAATTAGCGATACGAGTCATCCGTTATATGGTTCAGCCTTTCGAGCAAGAGCAACACGCGGTTACCAATCGCCTACTTTGCAGCAGTTATTTGGAATCTTTAGAGGAGGCCGAAACGGTCCAGCGAACCCTGATTTAGACCCTGAAATCATCACTCAGGTTGAAATAGGGTTTAACAAGACCTTTTCGAGAGGGAGTTTTGATATTGTCGTTTATTCCCAAGAGGGGGAAGATTTGATTGAGATCCCTGCTACACCACCTCCCCCGCCACCGGACATTCAAAATGCGATCGAATACTCAAATCAAGGCGTCGAGGCAAAATTTAATTATTCGCTAACCGATAGCATAAGCACGACGCTAGGATTTTCGATTGCTGATTTTGATCAAGAAACCAATCGTTTCTTACGAACACCCGAAAGAACGGTAGATGTGGGTATTTCTTATGACAAAAACAAATTTTCAGCTAGTTTGTTCGGCCGATATGCGACCGACACATTCGATATCGCTGTTGCTCCCCCAAATAGTCCACAGGTAGAACTTGATAGCTATTTCGTTGCTGACTTAAAATTAAATTATGATTTTAGAGACAATATAAGAGGTTTCTTCGGCATCGATAATATTACTGACGAAGAGTTTGAACTGGTTGTTGGCATACCCGCAAACTCTATTAGTGCGTATGTGGGCATATCATTAGGTTTCTAATAACTTAATATTTTCGGTTACTAGTTTGTGTGTGGTTCGTGTTGTTCTAAAATATTTTTAAACCCGAACCTCACAATATCGTTACCTATTTTCAACGATAGAGCTTGCAACATAGGTAGGTAAAATAGTGGACTTGGCCTTGATCTATGCCTGTGAATTGATATATCTTTCTAAAATAAATAAACCTGAGAGGTATCACTATGGAACATTCCGCTTCTAAAGCCGTTAAGGGTGCTATGGCATTTCGCGTAGCTTTGTTCGCCATAGCCACAAGCTTAGCTGGTTATATCGTGGTGAAATATGCAACTAGCTTACACGCAACAGAAGGACTATATGCCTTAGTGTTTCCGTTTTCTGGCATATTAGCACTTGTGGGTATCACCTTCGCGGTTAAGCCCATGACTTCGTGTGACTGCTCGCTTGAATTTCGAGCTGGAATCACTGGACTGTCTGTCGCATGGATGGCTACCGGCATGAACTGTGTGTCCTCTTTGGCTAATACGATAGCGGTCTCGCCTGGTGCTGGTTCCTTCGCGGCTTTTCAAATGGTCTCACAACATCTATTGCTACCCATCGCAATACTCGGATTTCTTTACGCACCTGCTTGGATGCTAAACAAACTTGGCATCCCATTGAGTGAAAAATCGACCTCTGCAAAAGACATAACGGCATCGGCTTCTAGCTAATATTACAAACAGAGAGCTTGCTTGCACATTAAGCTCTAGTTTTAGGCCTCTCCTTCCTGTAAAAATAATGACTCTGCGTTGAGAGTTCTGGTCGCGCCTACTCTACTACTTAAGAAATTATAGCCTTAGCCCGTATAAATTCAGGGATGCACTTCGGTTAATGTGTGGTCAAACCTTCAAGCTCTGTCAATTTCTGTGCTATCTCTCGGATCGCGTGTGATGCTCCGCAGTCCGGCGCAAAATCGATAGGAGACTGAATTTGACGTTCAGCTTCTACATAAGCTTCTTCAAGTGGCACAACACCAATGATCAGCATTTCGTGCTGCTCGCAGAATTGCTCAATTGCCGCTCGATCGGCATCAGTATTGACTTTATTGGCGATCACAAAAATATTCGGAATTTCAAGCTCACGGGCGAGCGAAAATATTCGCGCTCCAGCCTCTAAAGATCGGTAATAAGGTTCGCAAACAACCAGCATGGTATCGACATTACGTACCGTGCCACGCCTCAAGTGCTCCAAACCAGCTTCCATATCTGTGACAGTAAATTCGCCGTAACCAGCCATCTCAGCGATAACACCGCGTACTGCTCTGTGTGATCCACACATACATCCAGCGCCCGCACTACCATCTTCCGGTTTACCCATGACAATTAGATCAATATTCTCTGGCGCTGCAGCCGCATACTTGCATATTAAGTCCTCCTCCGACACAGTCATACTTAATTTGCGAACACCATCGTCATCCTCTTTGATCGTCATAACACTTGGCGGTATGTAGTTAATTTCATCAGCTTCGACTCGTGTCAATCCCAATGTCAGCGCTAAATTTGGATTGGGGTCGCCGTCAATTGCTAAAATTTTGTGTCCATCACTAGCCAACATACGCGCCAACGTGCCCGTGATAGTCGTTTTGCCCGACCCGCCCTTACCTACAGTTGCAATCTTCATCTAATTTTCCCTATGCACGTTAACCTGCCAAACAACAATATTACTTTAGGTCCAGTATTACCGCAACATAACATCTTGATGCGCTGATGACTTCTCACCTGAAATTAGCACTATGAACTGGGATTAGACTCAATGCAGTGTCAAATATTGGCAATTTTCGGTTCGTTGGTCAAAGAACCTCATTTGATAACGAGGTATCAAAATCGACGGCGCGACATTACATGCAACATCCTTATTGAATATTCAATTTGACTCTTAATTGCCCTAAACAGACATTTAACGCCCTTAAAATATACGCGATTGTTAAGTTTTTATATCTCATTATCTGGATGTGAGAGACTATTCTTAGGTCGTAACCGATATTTATTCAATACCATGTGTAAAAAGAAGAGTCTCACCTATGTAAGAAAAAAAGATTCAATACAATGTGTAAAATTTCGTTGGGAATTCCTTCGAATCATTGACTTCGATAAACTTAAAAATTCAAATCTATGCGTAAAATCCCAACTCATGTGAAATATGACACTTAGATTTGAATATCCATGACACATCGAATTGAATTTTACACATTGCCTTTGATATATAATTTCTTAAAATATTGCCCATTAACTGAGGCGCCTGTTAAGCACTTGGGCATCAGCTTCGTAATTATCGGATTTTCACCTCAGATAAAAGCATCTTTGATTTAGCCACTGAAATAGGAATTGATGAAGGCACTCTCAACGAAATTGAACAGAGAAACGTAATCCGTCACACTCAAGTGCTTAACTCGATCAAAGGCTTTTTGGAGGCAATTGATTGGCAGATTTCAAAGAAAGAAAACTCGAAATTTATTCCTGCACGAACGAAGTGTAAAAGTCCTCCTAAGTTTCATACTCCAATTAGTTTTCCGGAGACTCTGGGTGAGCATATCGCTCTTAAGCGAAAACAGCTCAAATTAACCCAGGCTGAGGTCATGGTAAAAATTGGTGTAATCTCGGCCTCCGCTTATCGCTCGTGGGAACGATATGGAGTTTCCCCTAAAATAAAATATTATCCAAAAATAATGGAATTTCTCGGCTACTGCCCAGTACATTATTGCCAGTCTGAGGGACATCTACTGAAGCTAATGCGTGAACATATAGGACTATCGTATAGGCAAGTTGATAGCCTACTAAACCTATCAAAAGGCTGTACTTACAGAGCCGAAACTAGCAACTATCTAAACCCTGAAGTTGCTATAACCCTAAAGAAATTTTATAGCGCAAAAATAGAATGCTTATATGAGTTCGAATAAAGGCACAACGGCAGAGTTTTGCTGCGAGTTCAACTGGTCGACGCAACACTTTATATTTAGATATTAATATGAGGTGTAAGAAATGCAATATCGACGCAGAATTAATTATTCAGCTCAACAAAAGGAATTGATGTGGGAACGATGGAAACATGGCGTTTATATTTCCTATACTCAGAGGACTCATTACTATGGTTGGATCACGGCAATGATAATTCTGAGGGTACTGACAAGTTAACTTTCGAAGTCGTAAGAATTGAAGCGGATCTTCTTAAGCGACAACGTAATTCCATTCATCAAACGCACTTATCCTAAGGCGACGA
>CAZHEL010000047.1:4443-13642 GCA_964531625.1 uncultured Gammaproteobacteria bacterium | reverse complement strand
ATGAAGAGTTAGCGCCATTTTAAAATTGCTATTCTAGAGCGTCTGATCAATTGATGGGCGGGATACTCCCTTAGACTAGAGCCAGATCTGTCCAAAAGGTTCTGACGACGTACAATTCATAACGACTAAATCAAACAAATCCTTAGCATCAAGATCAACTGAATTAAGATCTTTGTAATAAACCTTAGTTTGATGACCCGCCTCCTCTAACAGAGTATTAATAGGCGTTTTGATGGAATCGGTGGGGTTATAAATAAGAGCAATGTACATAGCGATGTGATCACTTGAGTAATCGAAGTAAAACTAAAGTTTGTTAAACACATCTAATAGACAGCAAGAACCGTGCCATACTTTAAAAAGCACGCCAAATTTCAGGCTCACGGTTTAAATGAGAAAGTCAAAGCGCTGTCTTTAAAGCCATACTACGAAAAGCGAATACCATTTTAAACTTGGTATTCTCGAACGCAAAAATAATCAAGTTGTTGATTTAGGCGACGTTTAAATTTGTGTCGATGTCATCCACATCATCAGCATCCAATTGCGTGAATAAACCATCATTTATAAGCTTTTCTAAACTAGTTCAGCATCCAATGCTGCTACTAGTTCTTGATTAATACCAAGGCCACCAACCAAGTCTTTTAAATACGCGAGCTCAGATTCCGATGAATCATCGTCAATAAAAATTCTAGCGGCTAAGTAAACTTCGCTAGCGATGGCATCGTCGCTAACGCGCGCACTTAACTCTGCAGCTGTTAAAGGATTTTCGACAACCTGAGCAAGTTGGTCGAATAAGTCTTTAGATAAATTCATTTCCAATATTTCGCGCTTTAAAAGAGCCGACTCGTCATCGTCTAATTTACCATCCGCACGTGCAGCTGACACCATGGCGGCTATTAGTAAAAACGCTCTGTCCTGTGCTTCGATACCCTTAAGCTGATGTACCGCTATACCGCCATGATGATTACGCCAATATTTATATCCTTTATAAGCCGCGGCACCTAATGCGGCGACGCCACCAATCTTTATTGCTTTGCCAGTAATCGAGCGACCACCTTTGGTACCTAGTAAGCCAAACAACACGGCGGTAGCAAAAGCGCCTTTTTTTAAACCATCCAGTTTGTTTTCACGCTCAACACCGCTGTCCGGAATATTCAGCGCATCTTCTGCGTAGTTCTTGCCTTGCTCGGCTATCTCTTTGCTGGCGGCTAAAACTTTTTCAAGTAACTCGACTGGTTTGAATTCATTGTTATCCACACTTATTCCCCTACTTATGGTTGGACGATAATTTTTATCATACCCTTACTTTAATACGAAGAACAAATTAATATAGTAATTTGCAATTACTTACTACTGATATTCATTTCATCTATAACATGCTGGGCGCCATCTATTTTCTCCATTACCCAAAGCATATAGCGACTGTCGACATGAATGGTGCGTGTAATGTCTCCCTCAAAATGCCAATCAGAGTTTACGCTTTCAATAGTGCCATCAAATGCCAAGCCGACTAACTCGCCCCTACCATTCAATGTAGCTGAACCTGAGTTACCACCAGTGATATCTAAGTCAGACATAAAGTTCACTGGCACCGAACCAAGTGATTCAAGTTCATAGTCGCCGTATTGTTCTTGATCAATTAACGCCAGTTGAGACTGTGGAGAATTAAACGGTTCTTCACCAGTGTCTTTTTCGACAATGCCTTCAAGCGATGTAAAGGCGGTGTAGCGCAAGCCATCTCTAGGCGAACCACCCATCACATTGCCGTAGCTAACACGCAAATTTGAGTTAGCGTCTGGATACGCGGCAAAACCTTGTGATTGTTGCCAAGCAATAATAGAGCGCATGTATTTTGGTTCTAAAACGGCGTAGCGACCGCTGCGTGCCTTACTGGCATTTTCAATAGCAATGTCTTCTTCATACAAAGCGATAGCCAAACGCATAAACGGGTCAGAGCTCGCCTCTAATTGTTCGGTAGTGGCGTCCATTAGAGCGATGCGAGTATCTAAATCATTGAGTGATGTGTCTTGGTAGAAACTACTAATAGTTTTTAATAGTTGCTCCTCTACAGTTTGGCCTTCAAGTTTCATGAATTTATCAAAAGCGGCTACGCGTTGTTCTTGTGGCTGCTCGAGATAGCCTTGTAAAAACACCATCCATTCGGCTTTATCTACGTCTGCATCGTAACGCCTGTCTATTGCTTGTAAGCGTTGGGTGAAAAACGTCATATCTCGTTCTTGAAAACCTTGCTCACGCTCAGCATTTGGTTTTTGTTTTTCTTTGGCTAGACGGTATAAACGAACTGCGCTATCTAGAAGTTGGGGTCGCTTAACGTTTCGGTACCAATAGTTTTTGCGGTTTGCTATGGCAGTCTCGGAAGTTAACTCATCTAGTTCTCCAATCGCCGTAGCAAAGCCTTCAGTATCATCATTGTTGGCTATCCATTTGTTTAAAGCGGCTTCTCGTTCTGTACGTCGTTCAACCAAACCCACTGTTTTAGCACCGCTTATTTGGCCGCCTAGGTTTTTATAAAAATTATTTAAGCCTGCTAAACGAGATTCATACTTAATACGTTCGTCACTTCCTTCTGGCGCGGTTGCTTCTATGGCTGTTATCCAATCTTCTAACAGAGAAACCCATGTTGGGTAGGTCCAATCAAATACATTTTGTACTTCTTGTAAACGTGCATAACGCGAAGTAGATCCCGGATAACCAGCAACCATGACAAAGTCACCTTCTTGTACTCCAGTAGCAGAAACCGTCAGCACATGTTTAGGCCTAAACGGAACATTTTCCTCGGAAAAATCGGCCGGTAAGCCTGCCGGCGAAACATAAGCTCGGTAAAACGCAAAGTCCCCGGTGTGACGCGGCCACAACCAATTATCAGCATCGCCACCATAACGACCTATTGCATCTGCTGGCGCATAAACCAAACGCACATCTCGAATCTCTAGGCGCTTATTCAGTTTGTATTGCGCGCCACCAAAAAAGGAAGACACTTGACAACGATAACCTTCAGCCTGTTCGCAATCAGCGAGTAATTGTTTGCGGTTGCTTTCAATATGTTCAAAACGTTCCAGATCAGGCATGGATTCTTTAATTCCATCTAATACCTCATCAGTAACATCGCTGACTTGCTCTGTCACGTACACTCGTGAGCCAGGCGCGGCAGGCAGTTCCTCATCTAAAGATGCGGCCAGAAAACCGTCTGCCAAATAATTATTTTCTTCCGTAGAATTAAATTGTATGGAGCCACGAGCACAATGATGGTTAGTCACTACTAAACCTTGGTCTGACACAAACGAGGCCGAACAACCACCCAGTGAAATAACTGCCCCCATTGGAAAATCGGTTAGGTCACTAAGTTGGCTGGCATTTAGTTTAAGGCCAGCGCTGCGTAACTGCTTAGCAATATCCGATAATTGTTCTGGCGTAAACATACCTTCTTTAGCAGAGCCAATTATTGACGAGCTAAACAAGGCAAAAGTCGCTGCCAAGACCGCTAATTTTATAACCGCTCTGGTGTGTACGAATTTATTGGTTCTATTTTGGTTCATTGTTTTCCCTTTTGACAGGCTATTTTTTGTCTTTAAAACTATGTGAGAAAGGCTTAGAGATAGCATATGCTAACATTGCTTAATCTTACTCTTTCATGAATTGAATACAAATACCATGACAGCACATAAAACAATAGTGAACCGAATATTGCTCACCTTAATATTACCGGCGCTTATCTTTATAGTAGGTAGCGCACAAGCGGCAGACCGAATATCGGGCGAGACCTTTGCACTACGCTCGCCCGTGTTAGCCAGTTCCGCCATGGCCGCTACATCGCAACCCTTAGCGACGCAAGTTGCTTTAGATGTTATGAAAAATGGTGGTAATGCGATTGACGCTGCTATCGCGGCTAACGCGATGCTTGGTTTGGTAGAACCAACCGGTAATGGCATTGGTGGTGATATTTTTGCGATTGTCTGGGATGCTAAAAATAAAGAACTGGTCGGTTTAAACGGCTCCGGCAGATCCGCCAAAGCTTTAACCCGCGAGTGGTTCATTGAAAACGGCCATACATCCATACCCTCACATGGCCCATTGCCAGTGACCGTACCAGGTGCGGTTGATGGTTGGTTTATGTTGCATGAGCGTTTCGGTAAGATGCCCATGAGTGAACTATTGGCACCCACCATCGAATATGCCGAGAAAGGTTTTCCCGTTTCGCAATTGATCGCCTACTACTGGAATCGTTCGGTACCCATTTTAGAAAAATGGCCTGGCTTTAGTGAGCAATTCACCATTAATGGTAAGGCCCCACAACATGGCGAAATTTGGCAGAACCCAAATTTAGCCAATACATTGAAAACCATTGCCACCGGCGGACGCGATGCCTTTTATAAAGGCGCGGTTGCCAAAACGATTGCTGACTACATGCAAGACAATGATGGCTTTATTTCAGAAGATGATCTGGCTTCTCATGCGGGGAATTGGGTTGATCCAGTAAGTACTAATTACCGAGGTTATGATGTTTGGGAGCTTCCTCCCAATGGCCAAGGCATTGCCGCTCTGCAAATCCTTAATATAATGGAGCAGCATGATATCTCCGACATGCGCCATGACTCTGCCGAGTATGTGCACCTATTTACCGAAGCCAAAAAAATCGTTTTTGAAGACCGAGCCAAATATTATGCTGACCCTGAGTTTAATGACATTCCAGTTGAGACACTTATCTCAAAGGAATATGCGAAACAACGCGGCAAACTTCTTAACACTGAGCGCGCTGCGCGCGCGTATGGTGCGGGCAATATCCTTGAAGATGGCGATACCATTTACCTAACGACTGCCGATGCCGAAGGCAATATGGTGTCGTTGATTCAAAGTAATTACCGTGGCATGGGCTCTGGCATGACGCCACCGGGGCTTGGCTTTATTCTGCAGGACCGAGGCGAAATGTTCTCGCTCGACGAAGACCATTTTAATTCCTTTGCAGGCGGCAAACGACCTTTCCATACTATTATTCCAGCGTTTGTTACTAAAGACGGTAAGCCGTGGATGAGTTTCGGTTTAATGGGCGGAGCCATGCAGCCGCAAGGCCATGCACAAATCATTATTAATATGATCGACTTTGGCATGGATGTACAAGCCGCGGGTGATGCGCCGAGAATTCATCATACGGGCTCGTCTGAACCAACCGGCGAAGTCATGCAAGACGGTGGCATACTTAATCTTGAAACCGGCTTTGCTTACGACACGATTAGAGAACTTATGCGCATGGGTCATCGCATACAATTTGCTAACGGTCCATATGGTGGTTATCAAGCAATTCAGCGAGCTGACAATGGAGTTTATTGGGGGGCGACTGAAACTAGAAAAGATGGTCACGCTGCTGGTTACTAGCTTTAACCATCAACACCTTTTAACCGTCGATACCAATAAAATACGGGTCTTGGGCTAAACGTCGATAGGCTTCTAAGGATTTTTGCGTGGTGTCGACTCGCCAGTCTGGGCCAGTGTTGCCAAATTCATCGGGGTTTCTAAACTCGCCTTCCACATAAAGATTAAAGTACATAACGGCTTTTATTTTAGTAGCTTCGGTTTTTAACCATGTTCGTGCATCGTCGAACCACGCGGCTTTGCGGCTGCCGTCATTATTAGGGTTAAAGTACTCTTCTCTAGAACCCCATTCACCAAACGCTAGTGGTTTTGGCCGCTGACTTCCCCACTCATAAAACTCACTAGCAACGTCACTTAAAGGTCGCCAGTCAAAATCACCACCCGATCGAAACGCAAAGTTGTACACGTCTGCGGCTATCCAATCAATGTAGTCATCACCCGGATAAATTTGATCGGCAGTGGGAAATCCTGCTTGCACGGTAGCACCATAAATATTGTGGCGAGTGATCCACATAAAATCAACATTATCGGCCTGCTGCTCTCGAAACAAATTAACAATACGTCGCCACGCGGCCACATAGTCTTCGGCTGTTCCCATACACGTATCATTAGCACCACAGCGAATTTCATCTTCGGGTTCATGGTTAAAGGTAAATACAAATGGAGATACGCCAGAGTCTCTTATCTTTTGCGCCACATCAATAATACGAGCATCGAAGTTACCCTCAGCAATACATGCCCACGGAAGTTTGTCAGTGCCATCGGGACAAACTATTGGAGAACCGTCTCCTAACCTAGTTGTGAGTGAAGCTACCGGTATATGACCAAGTGCAGCACTTTGCAAAAGATAAGGATGAATGTTGTCGTCACGTAAAATATTGTCCCAACGATAGAATTGTCGATCAAATGCCACGCGTCTTGTATTACCCGTTGTTTGATACACGGCTTGCTCGAACTCCGCGATGGCTTGCAATCGACCTTCGATAGTAAAGCGCCCATCAACGGCATTATCGAGCAATGTTGAAACGCCGTGATACGCCCCGTTTAGAGGGATAGGAACCACGGTTGGGTCAAACTCTGGCACTTCGGGATTAGGGGGGTCTTCGGGAGAGGATGGATCAGTAGACTGATTAGTTAATAAATAACTAACGATCGGCGGCGCATACTCGACTGATGCCAATCGAAAAGGCAGCGCCAAGATCAAGATGATAAATATAAACAGCGATTTTTTTAAATACTTAAAATACATAATTTTAAACTTAACATGATGAAAACAACTACACCACTCAATATTAGAGAAGATTAATGCAGACAAACAATCTCCTAGAGCATTGAATTAATTAGCTATGGCCTGCAGTCGGTATTCTGATCATCAATTGACTCGCCGGTGTCTTCCCAGACATTGCCAGAGGTAAACGGCGAGCTGTCTCTGAAACGAAGTAATCCAAATCGGCAATCGCGTCCAAATTTATTATCGATAATTCGCACATTGAATATCATTATAAGAATTACGACTTAAAGACACAGAGCTGGCCATAAAAAAGCCCCTGCAATACAGAGGCTTTTTCTTATTCCTTCGATTATCTTGCTAGTTAATAAAAAGATCAGGCATTCCGAGTAGCGTCCAACCCAGTAATACATCTAAGTCATTCGGATTGGTCTGTGCATACTCTTGCTTGGCACCTGTTACCGCATCACCTAAGCGTTCGCCATTCGCCAATCTAGCAAACACCAGTCTGGCTAACTGACTTTCGGCGTTGGCATTGGTTAAGGTAGTAGCACCCATCACGGCAACCGCACCTTGGTCCCCTTCCATTAAAAAACGGTGTCCCATGCTGTCTTCGTTGGGACTTACGTAATACGCATTCCAACAACCCCACTGAGTGACCACTGTCGGCCTGCCTTGGTTGTTCAAGTTAGCCGCGTCATTACCCGTTAGTAAACCGTCAAAGCTCCATTGGTTAGTCGAGCTGTGACCGAAAAAACTGGTCAAGGTTACACCTTGATTAATTTGATTGGTCAATGCCGTTCTTGCGCCTCTTGATCCTAAGTCATCGGCAAAGACCGTGCTTACCTGAAAGCCACCTAAGAACTCATTGACTACCTGATTGGCATCATCGGCGAAGTCGTACTGCTGAATTTCGTCAAATTCATCCGCCACCACTAATGCAGTGCCGGCATAGTCTCGTGCTAGATAACTCACGCGCTTGTTCATCAAGCTGGTAAGTTGCGCCGTGGTTCGTACTGGTAATCGACCAATCGGTATATCTGGGACATTGTCATCATCAAGGTCTACGTACTTCGCATCGACCGGTGCAAAGGTCACGTTGTTACCAGTCGACGCATACAAACTTGGAATAAAGCTCGTCGCGTCTTCGTTCTCAAACTGACGGTAGTCATACACATCACCACCCACCAACAAGACATATCGAGTCCCACGTTTATTGTAGGCGTCTTGGATATAACGTTGAATTGCCGTTGGGTCAAACACATGACCGCTGTACTGAGCGTAGATCTGTTCCACACTAACTACATCAGCACTGCCCATCTCAGAGGCCAATTCACCCGCTAAGGCTTCAAGTTGATTATTACCATCCACCCCAATAAAGTCTGGATGACTGATAATCAGATAAGTGGCATTACCACTGTCGATATTTCGCGACTCCACTAACGCGCTGGGCGTTGCCACATGCTTGTTGGCACTGACATAGTAAGTCTCTACTTGGCCTGTGCCCCCAAACACCACACTGCACTCTTGGGTACAGATCGCTTGGGCATTAGTCACTTGCACCACATTACCGTTTGCGTCTTCTCTAAGAACGGTAAAGTCTAAGTCAGCATCGCCATTGGCGTTTTCCGCGTTCGGCGTAAAGCCACGTACTAAAAATTTAGTAAAGCGCGAGCTAAACGACAGACGGTTGTCTTGGGCGATAAACTGACGTGGGTATAGCACCTCGACTTCATTCACATTCACCACATCAATACCAAAGTTCGATTGGGTTGGTAATGTCAGAGTGACTCGGTTGTTGCCTTCAACCACTGACTCAAGCGTCATATCGAAGTTCTTCTCATTCAAGGCATTAAAGGTCTCGTCTACTAGGGTTTGACCGTTGAAAGCGATTTGCATGCGGTGATCATTAACGCCCGGCAGATCACTGGCGCCCCACACATTGACGTTCATCTTGGCTTGAGTACTCCCGTTGTTACCACCCACAGCGACATTATCCAATTGCAGTAGCACGGTATCACTCGCGGGGGCATTGACCGCCACTAGGCGCGATGCATACCACGGGTCGTCGCCATCAGGAGAGGTAAACGAGTAGTTGGCTTGCGGTGCGTACTTGGCGCTGGATAAGTAACTGGTCGCAAATGGCGCACGGCTAGAGATGGGTGTGTCTTGCTCAATAATCTTATTCACAGCACCGCCACTGCGCAGCGTATAGACATTCTCGTTGGTGTATAAAGTATCAATCGCTTTGGCCACAAAGCGCAGGCTAGACCCCGGACCGAACACATTACCGCCAATGACTTGCACGGGAACCGTCTGACCTTGGTTCACTAGGCTGATCTGACTCGCATCCAGACCCGCTAAGTCGGCGCCGAAGGCCGCGGAGATATCCGTGTAACTAACTTCGTGCATGCCTTCTTCGACCGTCACTAGGTTAACCCATTCAACCGCATCTTGCGCGTGTGCTGCAGGCACCACTGCCATAAGGGTCGCTGCGAGCGCATGGCTTAAGGATTGTTTTACCTTATTAAACATAGAAGTGTCTCCTTCTTTTATTTGTTGCATCTGTTGTTGCATCTGTTGTTG
>CAZHEL010000047.1:0-4343 GCA_964531625.1 uncultured Gammaproteobacteria bacterium | reverse complement strand
TTGTTGCATCTGTTGTTGCATCTGTTGTTGTATGCGTTGACGTTGACGTTCTTCAAGACGTGCTTTACGTGCGGCGGCTTTGGCCTCGCGCTCAAGTTGCTCGGCTTGCCAATCAATTTCTTGACGCTCACCAATCTCACCATGCGTTTCGCCGAATACGAATGGTCCATGCAGTGTCTCAACACCTTGCAGATCAATATCACTTATCGAAAACACTCGCGAATCCGTTACCACTCTATACTCATAGCTTTGCAAGCTGGTGCTATCACCTTGGCTTGGGATGATTGAGTCGTTCAATTGAACCCATTCGTCATCGACTAGGCCGTACAGTTGGAAACCAATGTTGGCAACTTCCGATTGCGTAACCCAGCTAAACACAAGCACATCGTTCTCTAAGCCAGTTGTAAAACTACCCAAACTGATTGGCACGGTTGGTACTAATATACTAAAGATGGTGTCCGAAGACAGATCACCACCCGCTGTTGGTGCGGCGGCATTTTCTGAATCATCGACTACTGGATTGCCGCTTGGGTCAGTCCCCGAGGCGGTTGCATTATTGTTGTAAGGGCCTAAGTGAGAGTCTGGCGTAAAGACCATAGTGATAACTATATCTGAACTCGCGCCTACTGGGAACGGGTCGGTTCCGCTTAACATATCAATATTACCCACACCGTCAAACGCTGCGTTAGGTGTTAGTGGAGTGCCTGATACAAACGCCACTGACGCCGAGTTCACCACAGCGCCATTCGGCGTTGGGTTATTAAGCGCAGCGAGCAAATCGTCTTGAATCTGAAGATCAGTCACATCGACTACACCATCGTTCATAACCGAGAAGTTAAACATCACTTCCCACGAACCATTACCCAGATCAACGGGAGGCGCCGCCACTTCTTTAGCAAGCACGATGCTTGGCTCGATTAACGGAAATACCACTGGCGTTGGCGTGCCGGGACCACCTGCGTTACTCAATGCATCCGAACCATCGTCGGATAGATCTTCGGCCAAACGACCCGAAGGATCAGCACCACCCGCCGTTGCCTGGTTATTCAATGTTTGCCCGGCGACGCTTGGCGGAAAACGAACCGTAAAGGTCACTTCAACGCTGTCACCTACACCTAAGGTGCTTGGCGTAGCATCAAATAGATCAATGCCTGCGGCATCACCCGTATACGCAGCATTGCCGGTTGGCAACACTACCGCTGTACCTGGTGCATCGACTGCCACTACTACCGCAGGCGCAACAACTATGCCACCAGTTTGATCAGTCGCAGCGGAGGCCGTATAAAAGGCCGGGGTGAATTGACTAGCCAAATCATCCATCAAGGTGATATCGCTTATGTCAACCATGCCAGTATTCTCTACGATTAATGTATAGACCACGTCGAAAGTCCCATTTGGATTAAGAGTCGGTACGCCCGCGGCTTTCGCCACACCAATTTCTGGCTCTGGAATAAAACCAAAATCAAGCGTCATATTACCTGCGTCGTCTTCAATCGCAGTTTGGCCAGGTTGATCAGCCGCGCCATTAGCGTCAAGTTCGCCTGCCGGCTCCGTGCCTGGCGACAAGCTAATCACTGCCGAGGTGTATATACCACCGGCTGGATTATTCAATGGGCTAGCAACATCTATGTTTGAATCGTTGTTAACATCATCATTTGGACCCGCGTTCTGTACCGGTGTCGGCACCAGCTCTGGTGGAACAACCACCTGCACCATATAGTCACCTGGTAACAGATCATTAAAAAAGTAATTACCATTAGCATCAGTAATAGTTGTAATCGGAACGCCCGCAGCGTCTAGCACTGGATTGCCACTTGTATCTAGCAAGTTAACAATAGCGCCAACAACTGGTGGCTCATTGGCGTCTATCACGCCATCAGCATTAGCGTCTATCCACAACTCTGAACCTAGACTGACCAATTGAATGTTATCAAAGGCACAGGTAATGGTATCGCCTGGATCAATGCTCACGGTGACACTTGGCACAGCACCCACTACCGTTACAGCGTTACCCGCAGAATCTACGTCATCGCAACTCACGCTTCGCAATAACCAACCTGGCGGTACTGTTTCAGTAAAGGTTACATCGCCAACTGCACTAAAATCACCCTGTACCGAAATTTGATTAATCAAATTATCGCCGTCACTATCAACCAATTCACCATCGAGCTCAAAGCTCGCTGGAATTTCACCATCGGCAGCTGTCGCACCGATTAAGGGAGCGGAACTTGAGAATAAAAAGTTAGTGTCGTCCGCTGGTGTCGCTGTTTTAACCACCGCAATAGTCGTTAATTCAGTGTTAGTAAAGGTACAGCTGATGGTATTTGCAGCCGCACTATTACCCACTAAGGTAATTGAGCTTGTATCAAAAGTGGTGACACCGGATGCAATAGATGGATCAGAGACCACCACACCATTGCCATCCGTACAAACCGCAGTAGTGGTATAAGCCGAATTTGACGACTCGCTAATGCCTAACGGTGATACCGCGCCAGGATTAAATGGCGTAAACGATGTCGCATCGCCGTTACCAGCATTTGACGCGGTTTGTGGGCCGGCAGTTAAATCAAAGGTATCGCCCGAATTGGCAGGAATCACTACTTTAGCCGTTTGTACTACCGGAAGAATTTCAATCAAATGATCTTCTACTTCACCATCAGTGGCAAAACCACCAGGTACTAGTACATCAGCTTCTACGCTCGATAAACGAAGGCGTAACGGTACTATGCCAGTTACAATACCCGTTATACCAGTGAAACTTAGACTAATGACACCACTGGCCGACACTGGCACTGATGCGGAGACTTCACCCGGATCAAAAACACCATTGCCGTTAAAATCAATAAACCCAGCCACATAGGCAGGATTGCCTGTGGTATTCACTACGCTAATATCCGTTAAAGTAAAAGCCGTTGTTGGAACGCCATTCACATCAGCTACGCTGATTGTTTGGCCGTCTACCATGGCAGTACCCGCCACATTTAATAGGGCGTCTTCGTCATCAGGAACGGTGGTGGCACCGAGAATACTGGTGTCATCGCCATCCGCTGTTGCGAGCGGTTGACCATCAAGTTCAATATCAACAGTCGCACCCAAAGACAAACCAGTGCGAACTGGATGCACTGGGCCGCCACTGGCTATTAACGTTAAATAAGTGTCGCTAACGTCTGCTAAATCACAACCACCGGCCATGACTGACACATCGTTGGAACGAATAGGCAGTAAGATTTCATCCATGCGCAAACCAAAAGTATTGGTCCACAAATCGTCACACTGAGTACCTTCGGTACCTAAGGTCAATTCAAGCACGGCCATGTCACCGGGTAGCAAACCAGCACCACCATCAATCAAGCCGTATACGGCAGTCACATCTTCCGGCGCGGCTGGGCAAGCACCCGCAGGGCCACTGATTACAGGACCACTAACACCGTCACACCAAGTGGTCGCGACCAGGGCCAAATTGGGATCACGCGAAACTGTCAATGGTGGATCCGCTGTTACCCAAACTTCTGCCAATGAGGCACCCGTTGGAAGCGTGGTAGCGGTTAAGCTAACAAACGAGACAAGACCATTAAAGTTCGAGGCCGGTAAGCGGCCGTCACCGACTGTTGGAGGTCGAGAACTTTCCAGTTGCGCTACGCTTGTATCAGACACTTCTTCAGTGGCATCCGCTAAGTGTGGCAATACATCGATAAACTCTAACTGAGCAAAGGCAGTATTACCTTCATTCTCAACGGTTAGATCAAAAACTATATCGTTATTCGGATCGATCACCGAGCATCGTTCTTGCCATTCAGCCAAAGTGCCTGTGAAAGTCGGTGGTACAACTTCGCATTCGCCATCTAAATCAGCAACCGCTTTCACAATCACCGCTTCATCAGCCGGTAATGGCAAAAACGATCTTGCACTATTTGTAACGGTTCTAGCTCCGGGCGCGATTGCACTTGGATTTGAGAAAACGCCATTAACCGGATCCCAAGGCCCAAGTGCGTCTGAACTTATTCTTGCTGTATTAGTGATTACCGTTGGTGTATCAGGGTCGGCAATTGCGCCAACTACCATTACCTCAAATCTGACTTCATCAGACCAGCCGCCAGGTATACCTTCAGGCAATAATGGGTCGCTGTCTACCAATGGATTAGGCTCAGAAAATTGACAAGTAATAGTGCCAGAAGGCGTTGGCGGCGGACTACAAGTTGCTCCAGGTGAGCTTGGTGGTTGGGTAAATTGTACAAACTCATAATTTGCCGGCAAATTATCCGTCAACCTGACGTTGGTTAGCGCTTCCAGTGTTGAACCAACAACTCGCGGCCTAAGAATAAACTCAACTATGTCACCATTGT
>CAZHEL010000046.1:0-14383 GCA_964531625.1 uncultured Gammaproteobacteria bacterium | reverse complement strand
AGGTTTTACAAATGAGTAAACAAGATATTTTAGAAGCAATTGCTTCAATGTCAGTACTAGAGCTTTCTGAGTTAATTTCAGAAATGGAAGAAAAATTCGGCGTGTCGGCAGCCGCAGCAGCAGTCGCTGTAGCAGCTCCTGGCGGCGGCGGTGATGCCGGCGGCGCAGCTGATGACAAAGACGAGTTCGACGTAGTACTAACTGGTTTTGGCGACAATAAAGTTGCTGTTATTAAAGCGGTGCGTGGTGCAACTGGCCTTGGCTTGAAAGAAGCCAAAGACATGGTTGAAGGCGCTCCAGCTACTTTGAAAGAAGGCGTTGCAAAAGCTGAAGCTGAAGAGATGAAAAAGGCTCTTGAAGAAGCTGGCGCTGGCGTTGAGCTTAAGTAGTAGATTGTTTTCTATTACTGGCGTGAGTTTTTTTAATAGGACTCACATTTGTTAAAACGGGAACAAGTGTTAAGGCTGATGGGTGTTTTTACTCATCGGCCTTATCCCGTTTTTAATACTTGCCAATATTTGGCAATCAACACTTAAAAAATTTTCGGAGTTTTTGTTTGGCTAGCGCATTACCAAGCGACAAAAAACAATTTCTCTAAGGCTTGTTTAAATACTGAGGTTATCCATGGGCTACTCTTTTACTGAAAAGAAACGTTTACGTAAGAGTTTTTCTAAACGTCCTGAAGGCGTTTTACCAATTCCTTACTTACTACAGACTCAACTAGAGTCCTATCGTAAGTTTTTACAAGCAGATGCGGATCCAGATGGCCGTAATGAAAAGGGCCTGCAAGCCGCTTTTAAATCTGTGTTTCCAATTGAAAGCTTTAACGGTAGCGCGGCTTTAGAGTTTGTTAGTTATCGACTCGGCGTGCCAGCGTTTGATGTTCGCGAATGTCAGCAGCGTGGTTTGATTTACGCGGCTCCACTACGAGTCAAAATGCGTTTGGTGATTTACAACAAAGAAGAAGGTAAATCCACTGGTGCTAAAACTGTTAAAGAAGTTAAAGAGCAAGAAGTCTATCTAGGCGATATGCCGTTGATGACCGATAACGGCACCTTCGTTATCAACGGTACTGAGCGAGTTGTGGTTGCTCAACTGCATCGTTCACCAGGTGTGTTTTTCGACCACGATCGAGGTAAAACACACTCTTCAGGCAAGCTATTATTTTCATCTCGAATTATTCCTTATCGTGGCTCATGGTTGGATTTTGAGTTCGATCCAAAAGACTTATTGTTCATCCGTATTGACCGTCGTCGTAAACTTGCGGCTACCATTCTTTTACGTGCATTGGGCTACACCACTCAAGAAATTCTTGAGATGTTCTTCAATAACGATACCTTCAATATATCGGCTAAGGAAGTTTCAATGGATCTTGTTCCTTCACGCTTACGTGGTGAACAGTTAGCCTTTGATGTTTCTAAAAAACGCGGTGGCGTTATCGTAGAAGCGGGTCGTCGTATTACTGCACGACATATTCGCGAGATCGAAGAAGCCAAGCTGAAATCAATCGTTGTTCCAAATGACTATTTCATTGGCAGAACATTAGCTAAAGACATTGCCGATACTGAAACAGGTGAATTAATCGCCGAAGCAAATCAGGTTGTCACTGAAGAATTGCTTGAGAAACTGATTGAAACTAAAGTTAAATCGGTTGAAGTGATCTACACCAACGATCTTGATGAAGGTCCGTATGTTTCAGAAACCTTGCGCAGTGATCCAACTAATAACGAGTTGGAAGCGCAAGTGGAAATCTATCGCATGATGCGCCCAGGTGAACCCCCAACAAAAGAGGCAGCTCAAGGCTTATTCGGCAATATGTTTTTCAATCCAGATCGCTATGACTTATCCACAGTGGGTCGAATGAAATTCAACCGACGCTTAAATCGTGAGTCAGATACTGGCGACGGTATTTTAAGCAAGCAAGATATTATTGACGTCATGAAAACCTTGATCGACCTTAAAAATGGTAAGGGCGATATTGACGATATTGATAATTTAGGTAATCGACGTGTTCGCTCTGTTGGCGAGTTGGTCGAAAATCAATTCCGCGTTGGTCTGGTGCGTGTCGAGCGCGCTGTGCGAGAGCGTTTAACTTTGGCGGAAGCTGAAGGTCTAACTCCACAAGACTTAATTAACGCTAAACCAGTTTCAGCGGTGGTTAAAGAGTTCTTTGGTTCAAGCCAATTGTCGCAATTTATGGACCAAACTAACCCGCTATCTGAGGTTACTCACAAGCGCCGAGTATCAGCCTTAGGCCCCGGTGGTTTAACGCGTGAACGTGCGGGCTTTGAAGTACGTGACGTACACCCAACACATTATGGTCGAGTATGCCCAATTGAGACGCCTGAGGGACCAAATATTGGTCTGATCAACTCATTGGCCGTATTTGCACGTACTAATGACTATGGTTTCTTAGAGACTCCTTATCTAAAAGTTGCAAAAGGTAAGATGACTGACGAGGTTGTCTACTTGTCTGCGATTGAAGAGCGTTTGTATGTGATTGCGCAGGCTAACGCTGAGGTTGATAAAAACGGTAAACTGACCGATGAGTTGGTTAACTGCCGACATCAAAATGAATTCTCATTGTCGACTCCAGATCAAGTTGAGTTTATTGACGTAGCGCCATCACAAATTGTATCGGTGGCTGCATCTTTGATTCCGTTCTTGGAGCACGATGATGCCAACCGTGCATTGATGGGTTCAAACATGCAACGTCAAGCTGTACCAACTATTCGCAGCGAAAAGCCGCTAGTAGGTACTGGTATGGAACGTACAGTTGCGGTTGACTCAGGTGTGGCATTAACCGCACGTCGAGGCGGCAGTGTTGAATCAGTTGACGCGGCGCGTATCGTTGTTCGTGCTAATGAGTCTGAGGTGGTCGGTTCTGAGTCGGGTGTGGATATTTACAATCTAACTAAATACACACGTTCTAACCAAAATACTAATATCAATCAACGTCCATTGGTTAAAGTTGGCGATACGATTGCTCGTGGCGATGTACTTGCTGACGGACCGTCGACTGATATGGGTGAGCTAGCCCTAGGCCGTAATGTTTTATTAGCATTCATGCCTTGGAATGGTTACAACTTTGAGGATTCGATTTTAATCTCAGAGAACTTAGTTAAAGATGACGTATACACAACTATTCATATTGAAGAGTTGACCTGCGTAGCGCGTGATACCAAATTAGGTTCTGAAGAAATTACTCGTGATATCCCTAATGTAGGCGAACACGCGCTAGGTCGTTTAGACGAAGCGGGTATTGTTTATGTTGGCGCCGAAGTAAAAGGCGGTGATATTTTAGTTGGCAAGGTCACGCCCAAAGGTGAGACGCAACTAACGCCAGAAGAAAAATTGTTGCGAGCAATTTTTGGTGAAAAAGCATCTGACGTAAAGGACACATCTCTACGCGTGCCTTCATCGATGAAGGGAACGGTTATTGACGTGCAAGTATTCACTCGTGACGGTGTTGAAAAAGATACTCGTGCTCTTGCCAATGAAGAATCTGAGCTTGCCAGTGTACGCAAAGACTTAAACGAGCAATTTCGCATTGTTGAAGAAGACACTTACGCGCGTATTGAAAAGCTGCTTAAGAATAAAGAAGTGGTAAAAGCCCCAGGTCTTAAGAAAGGCCAGAAGGTAACACCCGCTTATTTAGAGGAGACTGAGCGAGAAAAATGGTTTGAGATTAGTCTAACCAATGCAACTGCGGCTGATAAGTTAGAGCAGTTACAAGAAAGCCTGACTCAGCAACGGCAGTACTTTGACGAATTGTTCGACGAGAAACGCGGTAAATTAGAAGCCGGTGATGATCTAGCGCCAGGCGTATTGAAGATGGTTAAAGTCTTCGTCGCGGTTAAGCGCCGATTACAACCTGGTGACAAAATGGCCGGACGCCATGGTAACAAAGGTGTCATCTCGAAAATTGTTCCTGTTGAAGATATGCCGTTCCAAGAAGATGGAACTACGGTTGATATTGTACTGAACCCATTAGGTGTACCTTCACGTATGAATGTAGGTCAGGTGCTTGAAGTTCATCTTGGTTGGGCGGCCGCTGGCTTAGGTAAGAAGATCGACAAAATGTTGCGCGAGCAACAGTCTGCGAAACAGATGCGAGATTTTCTAGGTCAGGTATATAACACCAGTGGTAAAGCCGAAGACTTGAAAGAGTTGACTGATGACGAAGTCATCGAAATGGCTGGCAACTTACGCGGTGGTGTGCCGATGGCTACTCCAGTATTTGATGGTGCAGCAGAAAGCGAGATTAAAGGTATGTTGGAGTTAGCAGATTTGCCAACTTCTGGACAAACCACGCTTTATGACGGACGTACCGGTGAAAAATTCGACCGTCCGGTAACGGTTGGTTATATGTATGTGTTGAAACTCAATCACTTGATTGATGACAAAATGCATGCACGTTCTACTGGTCCATACAGCTTGATTACGCAGCAACCGCTGGGTGGTAAAGCGCAGTTTGGTGGCCAACGATTTGGTGAGATGGAGGTGTGGGCATTAGAAGCCTATGGCGCTGCCTACACCTTGCAGGAAATGTTAACGGTTAAATCCGATGACGTGAGCGGTCGTACTAAAATGTACGAAAACATTGTTAAGGGTAACTATCAGGTTGAAGCAAATATGCCTGAGTCCTTCAACGTGCTTGTTAAAGAGATCCGATCTTTGGGTCTTAATATCGAGCTAGAAGAAGACTAAATACTACGTTACCAAACGAAACAAATTCGGAGCTAAAACAATGCAAGATTTATTAAGTCTATTTAAACAGCCAAACGTGGTAAATGATGATTTCGATTCAATTCGAGTTAGTATCGCGTCCCCTGAGAAAATTCGCTCTTGGTCATTCGGTGAAGTAAAAAAGCCTGAAACCATTAATTATCGTACTTTTAAGCCAGAGCGTGACGGGCTGTTTTGTGCCAAATTATTTGGTCCAATTAACGACTACGAATGCTTATGCGGTAAGTACAAACGCTTAAAGCATCGTGGTGTTATTTGTGAAAAATGCGGGGTAGAAGTTACCTTAGCTAAAGTGCGTCGCGAGCGCATGGGTCATATTGATCTAGCTTGCCCTGTTGCACATATTTGGTTTTTGAAGTCGCTGCCATCTCGCTTAGGCTTGATGCTAGATATGACAGTACGTGAAATTGAGCGCGTATTGTATTTTGAAGCCTACATCATTATCGATCCTGGCATGACGCCATTGGAATCAAAGGTTCTAATGACCGAAGAAGCTTACCTCGATGCGGTTGAGCAATACGGTGATGAGTTCAAAGCCGGTATGGGCGCAGAAGCGATTAAAGAACTGCTAAACGATGTAAATATCGACAAAGAAGTGACTCGCCTGCGTGAAGAGTTGGCCGGCACTAGCTCTGAAACTAAAATCAAGAACATCACTAAGCGCCTTAAAGTGTTGGAAGCGTTCCAATCTTCAGGTAACGATCCAATGTGGATGATTATGGAAGTCCTACCGGTTCTTCCACCTGATTTACGCCCATTAGTTGCACTAGACGGTGGTCGATTTGCGACCTCAGATTTGAATGACCTGTATCGTCGTGTAATTAATCGTAATAATCGTCTACGTCGTCTTTTAGATTTAAACGCGCCTGACATCATCGTACGTAACGAAAAGCGTATGTTGCAAGAATCAGTTGACGCCTTATTGGATAATGGTCGTCGCGGTAAAGCGATTACTGGTGCTAATAAGCGTCAATTGAAATCACTTGCCGATATGATCAAAGGTAAGCAAGGTCGTTTCCGTCAGAATCTACTTGGTAAGCGTGTTGACTACTCTGGTCGTTCTGTAATTGTAGTAGGTCCAACTTTGCGCTTACATCAGTGTGGTCTGCCTAAGAAAATGGGTCTTGAGTTATTCAAGCCATTCATTTTCAATAAATTAGAGCAACGCGGTCTATCGACAACGATTAAACAAGCTAAAAAGCTAGTTGAAGCCGAGACGCCTGAGGTTTGGGATATTCTTGATGAGGTTATTCGAGAGCACCCAATTATGTTGAATCGCGCTCCAACACTGCACAGACTTGGTATTCAAGCGTTTGAACCGGTACTGATTGAAGGTAAAGCGATTCAGCTGCACCCATTAGTATGTACCGCCTACAACGCTGACTTTGATGGTGACCAAATGGCGGTGCATGTGCCTCTTTCAATTGAAGCTCAATTGGAAGCACGTACGCTAATGATGTCGACCAACAATATTTTATCTCCTGCTAACGGAGAGCCAATTATTGTGCCATCGCAGGATATCGTACTAGGCTTGTACTACATGACCCGTGAAATGATTAACGTCGATGGTGAAGGCAAGGCATTCGCCAATGTCAATGAAGTACGTCGCGCCTATGATGCTAACTTGATAGCACTGCATGCAAAAATCAAAGTGCGTATTCCTGAAGTCTTGTTTGATGAAGAAACAGGCGAACGCTCTGAGCATAACGAGCTGAAAGAAACTACCGTAGGCCGCGCTTTGTTGTCTGAGATTTTGCCTGAAGGCATGCCTTTCTCGGCCATCAACCAAAAGATGAAAAAGAAAACTATCTCTGAAACTATCAACTTGTGTTATCGCACAGTGGGTATGAAAGAGACGGTGATCTTTGCTGACCAATTAATGTACACCGGTTTCCGTAATGCCGCTTTAGCGGGTATTTCGATTGGTGTAGACGACATGGTTGTGCCGGATCAAAAGCATGAGATTGTTGATGATGCAGAGGCTGAAGTTAAACATATTCAAGAACAATACTCTTCAGGCTTGCTTACCGATGGTGAGCGTTACAATAAAGTAGTTGATATTTGGACGCGTGCTTCGGAAAACATTGCTAACAAAATGATGGACAATCTTGGTTCTGATGATGTTGTTGATGCAGAAGGCAATTCTGTTGATCAAGAATCTTTTAACTCTATCTACATGATGGCTGACTCCGGCGCTCGTGGTTCACACGCGCAGATTCGTCAGTTATCAGGTATGCGTGGATTGATGGCGAAACCGGATGGTTCAATTATTGAAACACCAATTACCGCTAACTTCCGCGAAGGTCTAAACGTATCGCATTACTTTATTTCGACTCATGGAGCTCGTAAAGGTTTGGCTGATACTGCTTTGAAAACAGCCAACTCAGGTTATTTGACGCGTCGTTTGGTTGATGTATGTCAAGACTTAGTAGTGACTGATCAAGACTGTGGAACTACCAACGGCGTAGTTCGTAAAGCATTGGTACAAGGCGGCGATGTGGTGATTCCATTACGTGACCGTATCTTAGGTCGTACTGTGATTGGTGATGTGACTTCTAATATTGATGACTCAGTTGTAGTGCCAGACGGTGAAATGATTGATGAGGCCTATTTCGATGCCATTGAAGCACACAATATCGATGAGGTATTGGTTCGTTCTGCGGTAACTTGTGACACTCGTTATGGTATTTGCTCTAAGTGTTATGGTCGCGACCTTGCACGTGGACACCTAGTTAACCGCGGTGAAGCGGTGGGTGTTATTGCTGCGCAATCGATTGGTGAGCCTGGCACTCAGTTGACCATGCGTACCTTCCATATTGGTGGTGCGGCAACCGCCGGCGCGTCAGTGTCTAACATTGAAGTTAAGAACAATGGCTCAGTCAAATTAGAGAACCTACGTTCGGTACGTAACTCTGATAAGAAGCAGGTAGTTGTTGCTCGTTCGGGTGAACTAATTGTTCAAGACCAGAACGGTAGTGACCGTGAGCGTTATAAACTGCCTTATGGTGCTGTTTTACAAGTTAATGATGGTGATGAAATCACTGCCGGACAAGTTGTAGCAAACTGGGATCCACATACACATCCAATTATCACCGAGGTAGCTGGTAAGGTTCGTTTCTCTGAAATGACCGAAGGCATGACAGTGATCCAACAAACCGATGACCTCACGGGTGTCACATCTTATGAAGTTATTGACCCAGCTGAACGTCGTGGTGCAGCGCGAGACCTAAAACCAACGCTAGAGTTAGTTGATGGCCGTGGTAAGCAGTTGACCATTGCAGGTACTGATGTGCCAGCGCGTTATACGCTACAAGCAGGTGCGATTGTGACGGTAGAAGATGGTCAAAAAGTGGGAGTAGGTGACATCCTTGCTCGTATCCCGCAAGCCTCATCTAAAACACGTGACATCACCGGTGGTCTGCCGCGAGTTGCTGAACTATTTGAAGCACGTAAACCAAAAGACGCTGCTATTATGGCAACCGCTTCAGGTGTGATTTCATTTGGTAAAGAAACCAAAGGTAAGCAACGTTTAGTGATTACTGATACCAATGGTGAGTCAGTTGAAACGCTTATTTTGAAAGGCAGAACCATCAACGTATTTGAAGGTGAAACCGTAGAGAAAGGTGAGATCGTTGTTGACGGTTCGCCAGTGGCTGAAGATATTCTAGCGCTGAAAGGCAAAGAGTCTTTAACCGACTATATTGTCGATGAAGTTCAAGATGTATACCGCCTGCAAGGTGTAACCATTAATGATAAGCATATCGAAGTTATTGTTCGTCAAATGTTGCGTAAAGTGAAGGTGACTGATCCTGGTGATACCAAGTTATTGCCTGGTGAGCAGATAGAGCGAACTCGCTGGTTAGAAACCAATGAAGAAGCGCAAAAACAAGATATGGTAGAAGCGCAAGCTGAACCAGTTCTGTTGGGTATTACTAAGGCTTCATTGACCACTGAGTCATTTATCTCAGCTGCCTCTTTCCAAGAGACCACTCGTGTTCTAACCGAAGCCTCAATTGCTGGCAAGGTAGACCGTCTGCGTGGCTTGAAAGAGAATGTGGTTGTAGGACGATTGATTCCTGCTGGTACAGGCTTGGCATATCACGAAGAGCGCGTGCGTAAGCGTCGCGAAGGTGACGAGAAAGAAGCTGAGTTAGCAGCGCTTCTGACTCAAGAAACCAAAGACGCAGAAGCCGCCTTTGATGCCTATGAAGATAATGATGAAGCAGCTGCGGTTGAATAAGCAAACATTGCTTTAGTATAGCTAAGCTTATCTTTTAAAAGCCTCTTGGTTACTTAACCGAGAGGCTTTTTTATTGCTTTAACTTAAATTTGTTAAACTGCTTAAATGAAACACGATCAAAAAATACCGTCACCGCCTGAAAAGCCAGAAGCCTTCGAATGTTGTGGCAGCGGTTGCGTGCCATGTATTTTTGATTATTACGATCAAGCTTTAAGTGAATGGCAAGAAAAATATGGCGATCCCGCCAATTGGCAAGCAAATCCCAAAAGCATTAATGCTAAGCAAGCCAAAGAAAATGAAAGGAATAGTAAATGAAGTCATTAATGACCCCAAGCTATCGCTTTAGTCCGTCGCAGGATATTCTTTTGAGCCTCACTATCTAAGCGGCTTAGCTTAGCTGATCTTTAAGAAATTCCTTATACCATTCTAGCTGTTCAAGTCGTTGATACTTTAGCAGTTTAGTCTCGTGTGTATGGCTTTGATGCAGTGACCAAGGCATATCTAAAGCTTGCCAAGAATAAACAACCTTTTTACCGCGCTCTACTCGACCTATAACAAGCTTAGATACGCGGCGTTTATGCACCAGGTCTTCGTGTCCTAATCCTTCTCCAGCGGTCCATTGGTGAATGCCTTGCAAATCTTGTTCATCGCTATGGTGTACATGACCGTTAAACAGAGTATTGCATCCAAGCAAGTCCATTTGTTCACGCAACCAGTTGATTTCGCTTGCGCTGCCAATTACATGATCTTTGCCTTCACGCGGATCCTGCATGGGCTTATGAGTAAAAAGTAATTGATCGTCGAAAGCGGTTTCTGAAGCGCCCAATAAGCGAGCTAGTTCGCCTCGATTTCCACCGCTGGCCGGAAAGAAGTCGGCACCGGTGTCCATATTTATAAAGCGTGTTCCACCCAGCTCAAAAGCATTATTCATGGGGCCGAGTTCGTTGATAAATCGCTCATAGACCAAGCCGCTCTGATTGAAGTCGTGATTGCCTATGCAAATATAGACTGGCAATGGAGATCGGTGAAACTTTTGTATAGCAAGCTCGTACTCATCGTCTCGATTGTCGGGCGAAGCGTCTTTATCTGTATAGTTAAAGTCTCCGAGATGAAGTAAAAACTGAGCTCCGAGCTTGTGTGCTCTGGATAAACACCAATCCAACTCTGTACCACCACCGGTATCACCAATTATGGCGAACTTGAAACCGTCTCGATTAGGCAATCGCCAAAGTAGATTAGCTTGTGTAGCGCCAGTGGCTTTGACGCATACTTCTCGCGAGATGCCATTAATATCTTCGTCTTCAACACTAAAGCCCGAGCCTTCAATATTTAATTCAGCATTGCTGGCTATATTGTTCAAGCTTAAGCGTATTTTGCCCGCAGCTTTGAAACTAACGTTTAGTCGCGGCTCTGGCGCGATGGCTCGAACAGATATTGGCTCGTGATCTCCAGTAAATATACAATCCTCAAGATCAAGCTCTGCCAGAGTGGACACAATTTTTGTGCTTGGGTTTTGTGGCTCCAAGCCGAACCGTGGATAGCGCAGCCCCTGCCTGTATACAAGCACACCACCGCTAATAACGGATCCAACTAACAATAACTGTCGACGAGATAAATTAGTCATTAATCTATTTATGCGAGATACAAGCTTGCTTGCGATACAGTTGTTTGAGACAAAATCGTCATAAAAGGTTAGCCGTTATAATGATATTATAGCTTCTGTTGTATGCTATACATGCACTTAAATTTAATGAAATATTGCCACCAAATTATTCCCCACTCAAGATACCAGCATGAACGAAAAATTAACTTATACTCAGGTTCAAGACTATTATGGCAAAGTACTGCAAACCAGCGATGACTTGAAAACTGATGCTTGCTGTACTGATGAAGGCTTGCCTGAATACTTAAAGCCAATTTTATCTAAAGTACATGATGAAGTGATGATACGCTATTACGGCTGTGGTTTGGTATTGCCTGAAGAATTAGACGGTATTCGAATTCTTGATTTAGGCTCAGGTGCAGGGCGCGATGTTTATGCGTTATCGGCATTGGTAGGTGAGTCGGGCGAAGTAGTTGGTGTGGACATGACCGAAGAGCAGTTGAAGGTTGCCAACGAGTATCGTGATTACCACGCTGATGTTTTCGGTTTTAGCAAAGCTAATGTGTCCTTCAAAGAAGGTTATATTGAACAGCTTGATAAGCTTGGACTGGAGCCAAACTCATTCGATGTGATTGTTTCGAATTGTGTGATTAATTTATCACCCGACAAACGTGCCGTGCTAGAACAGTGTTACCAGCTCTTAAAGCCTGGTGGCGAAATATATTTTTCAGATGTGTATGCCGAGCGTCGCGTGCCACAAGAGTTGATGGATGATGAAGAGCTTTACGGCGAGTGCATCTCTGGCGCTTTATATTGGAATGATTTTATTAACCTCTCCAAACAGTGTGGCTTTAAGGACCCGCGTCTTGTGAAGAGTCGCCCATTGGCGATTGAAAACGCCAAGTTGCAAGCTAAGCTAGGTGATAGACGATTTTTCTCAGCCACTTATCGACTGTTTAAATTGGATTCATTAGAGCCTGCTTGTGAAGATTATGGCCAAGCAGTTCGCTATAAAGGCTCGGTAGCGCATCACCCCGACAAATTTGTGCTAGACGAACACCATGTGATTGAGACCGGCAAGTTGTTCCCAGTATGTGGTAATACCTACCGCATGTTGCGTGAGACACGTTTTGCAGAACATTTTGATTTTTTTGGTAATTGGGATACTCACTTTGGTATTTTTGAGGGGTGCGGAACCGCTATGCCTTTCAGCTCGACCAGTGAAAATGACGGTTCAAGTCAAGGCGCTAGCGATGGCGGAGCCTGTTGCTAAAAATTTTTGACTCAATTGATAATGGCGGACAGCCGCGCTCACTAATTACTAATATAGAGTGATTAGTACCTCATTCTTATTGTTCGGTTTTGCCATGGCCTTCACACCAGGGCCGAACAACATCATGATTATGACTTCGGGTTTAAATCATGGAATCCGTGCCAGCTTGCCACAATTGGCAGGTATCGCGCTTGGTGTGCCAACCATGTTCATTGCGGTTGGGCTCGGTTTAGGTGTGGTGTTCGAGATGTATCCTCAACTGCATGGAATCGTAAAGATCATCGGTACTCTGTATCTGATTTATTTAGCCTGGCAAATCTCTCAATCATCGGCAGGAAACGGTTCCGAGAGCTTAGCTAAGCCATTTACCTTTTTACAAACCATGCTATTTCAATGGGTCAACCCCAAGAGTTGGATACTGGTTACCACTTCCATTGCTACTTTTACTGCAATCGGAGAGCACGTGCTTTATCAAGTCATAATAATGAGCTTATTTTTTGTGCTGATAGGCTTTTTGAGCGCAGGTACTTGGTTGTGCTTTGGCTATAGCTTGAAAACCCTGTTAAAAAAGACCTCATATAGGCGTGTTTTCAATATAGCTATGGCGGTTTTGTTATTAGTGTCGATATTGCCAATTACCTTGGAAATATTCGATTTTTCCTCATAAACGGTCAGTTTTCGCCAAAAAAACCTAAAATTCTTAAAAACTCTCAACTAAGCCGATATTTTAAGCTATTTGGCTTGCTTTGAGGCACCTACGGGCATAGAATGCGCCGCACTGAACATCGTTACTGCTAGGGACCTTTTTGCCAGGCACCTAATTAAGCCTTAGGTTAAGCCTGAGCTACTATATTAGGCACTATAAGCTGTAGGGTTTGTGCTTAGCAAAAGCCTCTTTAGTAAGACGATAAAGCCTTTAAATACTTATCTTTAAGGCTGTAATTCACTAAGTAATTGAATCGTTGCTTCTGTGTAGAACAAGTACATGGTTTTGACCGTGCTTTTTCTTGACTTTGCGTATGCGAGTCCATAGAATCGCGTCTCTTTTGTCGCCCCTGCCTGTGCGAGGGCTTTTTGTCGCTCTGTATATAGCGTATTTGCTGTATTTCAACGATTTTTGAGAAATTAAATTAGATTATGCCAACTATTAATCAGTTAGTAAGAAAACCGCGTAAAAAGCAGATTCAGAAATCAAACGTGCCAGCCCTGATGGCTTGCCCACAGCGTCGTGGTGTGTGTACTCGTGTATATACAACTACGCCTAAGAAACCGAACTCAGCACTACGTAAAGTAGCTCGTGTTCGTCTAACTAATGGTTTTGAAGTAACCAGCTATATCGGTGGTGAAGGTCATAACCTACAAGAGCACAGCGTAGTATTAATTCGCGGTGGTCGTGTAAAAGATTTACCAGGTGTGCGTTATCACACTGTTCGTGGTGCTTTGGATACGTCTGGTGTATCAGAGCGTCGCCAAGGTCGTTCCAAGTACGGTGCTAAGAAGCCTAAGTCTTAAGCTAAGACATAAGGGTTTAGTGAATCGTAATTAAATTATTTAAGTCATAAGTATTGGTTCGAGAGATTCGAGAGAACTGAGAATAAACAGCTAACAAGAGAGCCGTTATGCCACGTAGAAGAGAAGTACCAAAACGCGAAATATTGCCAGATCCTAAATTTGGAAATGTAACGCTAGCGAAATTCGTAAACATCCTAATGAAGGATGGTAAAAAGTCGATCGCTGAAAAAATTATATATGATGCTCTGGATTTGATTGCCGAGCGTCGTGAAGAAGACCCGCTAGAAATCTTTGATGGAGCATTAGAAAACGTCAAGCCAATGGTAGAGGTTAAGAGTCGTCGTGTTGGTGGTGCTACTTATCAAGTGCCTGTTGAAGTTCGCGCTTCTCGTCGCACGGCTTTGGCGATGCGCTGGATTGTAGAATATGCGCGTAGTCGTTCGGAAAAGTCGATGATGCAGCGATTAGCCGGTGAGTTGATCGATGCGTTTGAAAAACGTGGTGGCGCAGTTCGCAAGACTGAAGATGTACATCGTATGGCGGAAGCGAACAGAGCGTTCTCACATTTTAGGTTCTAGTTTTTTTAAGTGTTAGGTGCTTTCTCACCTAAAAAGCCGCGAGCGCTAGCGGTGGTTGTAAGAAGTAGCGTAAGAATTGTTCTTTTAAAATTTAAAATAGATTAGTCGTTAGACATAGCTTTTTACTATAAGTAGGTTAAACAGAAGGTCTAAAGTTTCGCAAAGGGTGTAAAGCCTTGAGCAAATCCGCAGACATATTTAGAAAATGGCACGTTCAACTCCAATTAATCGATACCGAAATGTCGGCATCATGGCTCATATTGACGCGGGTAAAACCACGACAACGGAGCGCATTTTGTTTTACACCGGTATCAGTCATAAAATCGGCGAAGTGCACGATGGTGCCGCGACGATGGACTGGATGGAGCAAGAACAAGAGCGTGGAATTACTATCACTTCTGCAGCAACTACAACCTTTTGGCGCGGTA
>CAZHEL010000045.1:0-14499 GCA_964531625.1 uncultured Gammaproteobacteria bacterium | reverse complement strand
AAGTGAAACAATATAATGAAATCAAATATGAGAAGTGTCATAGGAGCGTCAGCGCGACTATTGACTAAAAAGCGATTAATCGCGAGTTCGGTTATCGCAATGCTCAGCGTGTCGCCAGTATCTATGGCCCAAGACACAGCTAGCACTGACGATAGCTTAGAAGAAATTGTTGTTACCGGCATTCGCAGCTCGCTTGCCAACGCACTTAATCAAAAACGCAATGCAGATAACCTTATAGAAGTGATTGTTGCTGAAGATATCGGTAAGCTGCCTGATCAAAACCTTGCTGAGGTTCTTGAGAATATTACGGGTATTCAAATCACTCGTACCGCAGGTGTAGGTACTGGTGTACAAATTCGTGGTACCAACGCAAACCGCGTTGAGTTTAATGGTGTGTCAACTGTTGGCTCTGGTGCGGGTAGAAGCGGTATTGACTTTGAAGACGTAAATCCTGCGTTGATCGCAGCGGTAGAAGTTATTAAAGCGCCAGAAGCAAAAACAATTGAAGGCTCAGTGGGTGGCACTATTAATCTACGCACGATTCGTCCGCTAGATTTAAATGACACTCTTGGTTCTATCCGAATTCAAGGTGAAGACAGCAGTTTATCTACCGAAAGTATCCAGCCACGAATTTCAGGTGCTTATGGTGATAGCTGGGAAACTTCGAATGGCCGCATCGGTTTTGTTGTAAGTGGCAGTTATACTGAGCAAGAAGCGGTTTCGTTTCGCCCTCGTGCTGACCGAGATAATCTTGGCGGACCTAATGACGATTTCCTAGGTATTCAGTTCTTAGTGCAAGAACAAGAGAACGATGATTTCGAAACAACCAATCTTGCAGGTACTTTCGAATGGGCGCCAAACGACAACCTAAGATTATACGTTGACGCGATTATTAACGAACAAGAGCGTAGTAGAGATCAGTATCGAATCCAAGCTTCAGGTGTAAGCACACTTACATCGACTACTATCCCAACGGCTTTCGAAACCGTCGACTTCCAGAATTTTGGTGGTTCTGCGTTAGGTTCTTTTCCAGCTGCACTTGCTGGCACATTGGAGCCTAACTTATCTATTGATGATGATGATCCTAACCTACGTTTTACCAGTGAAACTGGATCGCGTATTACCGATAGTGAAATTTTCGTATTAGGTGGTGAATGGACTAATGAGCGCTGGACAATCGGTGCACAGATAGCTTCAACAACATCAGATACTAGCAACCCAACGATTAATACAACGCTTAACTTTATTAATCCTAATTGCCCGCTAGATGGCACTAGCAATGATAATTGCGTGCCATTTATTTTTGATTTATCGGGTGGTTCTTTATCTTTCGGCATTAATTTTGATTCGCCGTTTGCACCGACTCCGGCAGATTTGCTTAATCCTGCTAACGTTGTGTTAGACGCAGTCCAAGTTGGCCAAAACACCACCGAAAACGAAGAGACGGCAGGGCGAATCGATCTTTCGTATGCATTTGGTGACACGGGTATTACTTCAATTGATGCCGGTATTCGTTTCAATGAATCATCAAGCCGCTTCGAAGATATTGACGATAATATTGGTGGTTTTAGTCAATTAGTCGACAGTCCTAACGGTTTGCTGTTCGCTGATCTTTTGATCCAAGGCCCAACCAATTTTGATGCAGCTGACGGTCGAACCTTGGCGGTAAGAAACTTCTTGTTGGTTGATCCCGATATCGCATTTTCAAACCCAGACCTTGTAATCAATACCTTACAACAAGCGGTTATTGAGCATGATCCAACAAGCCCTGACATCTTGAATATTGAGTCAGATCAAAACTCTTTCTATGATGTATCTGAAGAAACCACCGCTATATATGCGCAAGCAAACTTTGAGTTTGGTATCTTTCGCGGTAATTTCGGTGCTCGCTTCATTGATACCGACATTGACTCAATAGCTTTTGGACCAGAAGATGCCAATGGCAATCGAGTTCTTCAAACAACCTCTGGCAGCTATGACTTTTTACTCCCACGCTTGAATATCGTTGCTCAAGCATCTGAGAGCTTGGTCTTTCGTTTAGGCTACGGTGAAGATATTCGTCGTCCAGACTTTGATGACCTAAATACTGGTTTTACCTTCGATCTTAGTGAGAATGCTGCGGTTGGTTTAGGTAACCCGGGTCTAGAGCCTGAAGAAGTTGAGTCGTTTGATATTACGGCTGAATGGTATTTTGCTCCATCAGCGGTGGCCAGTATTGGTTACTTCCGAAAAGAACGTACTAATATCTTTGGTACTGATTTTGAGGGAGCTTTACTGATAAGTGATCCAAACACGCCTGGAGGGTTTGCTCGAGAGACTGATCCAAGTTGTCCTGGTGGCGGTATCTTTAATCCGGAAGTTGTACCAAACGTATTGGGTAACCCAAATCAGCTTGGTTTATGTGTAGATTTCACTATCCCGGGTAATGACCCTGATACAACCACGCAAACTGGGGTTGAGCTTGCTTTTCAATACGACCTTTCAAGCTATGAAGATTCTATAGGTTGGGCTTCCGGTTTTGGTGTTATCCTTAACGCGACCTTCCAAGACTTTGATGGAGGCTCTATTATTGATGAGACTTCTGGTCGTGGTTTAACCGTGTTAGGCGAAGCTGCTGCAGAACGGGGTTTGTTAGATTTCTCTGAAACAGCTTATAACATCACGCTTTTCTACGAGAAGTATGGTTTGTCTGCTAGAGCGCGTTACACATGGCGTGAAGCTTTCCGCACCCAAGATTTTGGTGGCGGCGCGAACACCAGTGGTAGCTCAACATTAAGCTTCCCAGTGGTAACAGACGATCGTGGTCAGCTAAACGCGAGTATCTCGTATGACATTAACGAGCATTTCAATGTAGGAATCGAAGCGATTAATCTTACCGAAGAACGCATTGATCAAAATTGCGTAGTTGATACTGGTCCTCTTTGTTTCGTGGGTTTTCCAGATCGTAGAATCATTTTTGGCGGTAGCTATAGATTCTAAGATTAGGTTTTAATAATGTAAGAAACGAAGGTGCTAGGGTTTTGTTTCTCTAGTACCTTCAAAAACACGTAGCCTCCATCTAGACATGATTCTATGTTGGAGGCTATTTTTTGTTTAGTACCAAAAGTAATTCACTATTTACGATCAATAAACTGGCTAAAAAGGCTTTTACTATGAGAAGTATCCAAATTGTTGTAATGATGCTATTGAGTAGCGTTTATACAAATCATGTGAGTGCTGAAAATTATTTAGTTCGAGATATTGCAGGTTATGAAAAAGTTTTGCCGAATCTTGTTGCTGGCGACACAGTGACCCTTAAAGATGGTGTGTGGCGAGATTTTGAGATTTTGTTTGAAGGAATGGGCACGCTAGAAAAGCCTATAAGCCTACAGGCTGAAACTAAGGGCGAAGTAATTCTAAGCGGAAATTCAAATTTGCGTCTTGCTGGCGAACACTTGGTAGTTTCCGGCCTTGTTTTTAAAAATGGTTTTACACCAACCAGTTCGGTTATTTCTTTTGCTAAGAGCAAAACTGAATTAGCTAACCACTCGCGCGTCACCGAGACGGTGATTGACGCCTACAACAACCCTGAACGTTTTGAAAACGAAAGTTGGGTAACCATGTATGGTCGGCATAATCGCTTTGACCACAATCATATTTCTGGTAAGAGCACAAAAGGTGTGACCATGGCGGTGCGCCTTAATACAGAAGCTAGCCAACAAAACTATCATCGAATAGATCATAATTATTTTGGGCCTCGTTCTATACTCGGCTCTAATGGCGGTGAGACGCTGCGTGTAGGCACCAGCCACTATTCTCTTACTGACTCCTTTACCACGGTAGAAAACAATTATTTTGATCGCTGTGATGGTGAGTTAGAAATCATTTCTAACAAGTCTGGTAATAACAAATATATCGGTAATGTGTTTTACGAGTCGCGCGGTACACTAACCATGCGCCATGGTAATGACACCCTAATAGAGAATAATGTGTTTTTTGGTAATGGCGCTGATCACACAGGCGGAATTCGTTTAATCAACAAACGCCAAACCATCCGCAATAACTATATGGAAGGTTTAAAAGGCTACCGCTTTGGTGGTGCAATGGTAGTAATGAATGGCGTGCCCGATTCGCCGATCAACCGTTATCATCAAGTAGAAGACTCAGTGATTGAAAATAACTCTATAGTTAATTCCGATCATATTCAATTGGCAGCAGGCAGTGATTTTGAACGCTCTGCAATACCGATTGGTACCAGCTTTGCTAATAACCTTATTTATCATGAAAATAAGACCGACCCATTCACGATTTATGATGATATTAGCGGTATTGCTTTTGCCGGAAATGCTATCAACGGTATGCAAGAAATACAAATTACCGACGGCTTTGAAAACAACGCTTTTGATGTCAAACGTGCTGAAAATGGTTTGCTTTACTCAACTGCCAAAGGCGCTTCGTCTAGTGTTGGTATTGCCAAAGATATTAGCCCGATAACTAAGCAGCAAGTCGGCCCTGACTGGTACCCAAAATCTGCTGCGCAAGCACGCTTCGATTACGGTAACAAGATTAGTGTAAAGCCCGGTCTAGATACTCTCCCTGATGCATTAAAAGAAGCGCAAGACGGTGATATTTTGGTGTTATCGACTGGTGAATATTCGGTTTCTCGAGTGCTTAATCTCACTAAGGCGATCACCATACAAGCTAAATCTAGCGCATCCAATGTTGAATTGAATTATCAACGTGGTGCTTTGTTTGAGCTTCAAGAGGGCGGTAGCTTAAAGCTTAAAGGGTTGAAAATCTCAGGTAGCGAATCACCAGACAGTTCAGGTAATACGGTTATCCGAACACAACGTCGATCAATGTTGACTAACTACGATCTTCTTATAGAAGACTGTGAAATTATTGATTTAGATATTAATCATTCATTTAGTTTCTTGACTGTATCTAAAAGCACGTTCGCGGATCGTATTGAGATCACAAATTCGACCTTTAAAAACATCACTGGTGCTATTTTGGGGCTTGATAAAGAAAGCGACGACTTTGGAATTTACAATTCTGAGTATGTGACCATAAAAGACTCAAGTTTTGAGAATATTGGTGGCGATATAGTAGACTATTATCGAGGTGGTACTGACGAGAGTACCTTTGGCCCGCATTTTGAAATGACCGGCTCTACGTTAAGTAATGTTGGGCTTGATAAGCGAAATAAATCAAAAAGTGCCGTGCTATTACACGGTGTGCAAGTGACCTCCATGAGCGATAATCAAATTACCGCTAGCGCAGGCATTATAGTTAACCACACAGTGAGTGAGCCTGTGACTAGTATTGTCAACAACCAGTTTACAGATACTCCCCAGATTGTTGTAAGCGAACTGTACAGTGATAAGACTGACACAGCGACCGTGTCTGGCAATAGCTATAGCAAAACAAATTAAGCTAAAAAAATAGATAATGATTGTATAAGAATGAAGTTCAAAAATAAGTTTCTTGGTTTAGTGCCGCTGTTTATGATAATGGCTGCTGGAGTACAGGTGAGTAAAGCGGCTGGCTCTCACCCCACTGGCTCTCTAGCTAAAGATAAGGGTCATCCTTATTTGACGGTGACTCAGGACGATATTGCCAATATCTCAGCAAAAATTGAAAAAGTACCACAGGCGTTTGATGCCTTGTCTATTTTACTTGAAAAAGTTGACGCACAAATCGCTCAACCGATGCAAGTGCCAGTACCTGCGGATGCAGGCGGCGGCTACACTCACGAGCAGCATAAGCGTAATTACCAATCGATGTATGACGCAGGGCTGTTGTTTCAAATTACTGAAAACACTAAGTATTCCGATTATGCAAAAAACATGTTGTTGGAATACGCTGAGATGTATCCAAGTTTAGGCATCCACCCTAAACCCAAAGAGCAAACACCTGGCAAACTTTTTTGGCAAAGTCTCAATGAATCTGTGTGGCTAGTACATACTATTCAAGCTTATGACATGATCTTCAATGCGCTCAGTGAGCAAGACCGAGAAACCATTGAAACTAACTTACTGCGTCCAGTAGCGAACTACTTATCGGCAGGTCAGCCCGAGACTTTTAATAAAATTCATAATCATGGTACCTGGGCTGCAGCTGCTGTTGGTATGACAGGCTATGTGTTGCGCGATGAGATGCTGGTTGAACAAGCTTTATTAGGTTTGGATTTAAGTGGCGCGGGTGGTTTTTTGAAACAGATCGAAAATCTCTTCTCGCCCGACGGCTATTATGCCGAAGGTCCATACTATCAGCGCTACGCTTTAATGCCGTTTGTCCTGTTTGCTAAAGCAATTCAAGTTAACGAGCCAGAACGTGAGATATTCGAATTCAGAGATCAAGTTCTATTAAAGGCCATTCGCACCGCAGTGCAGCTTAGCTATAACAAGTTGTTCTTTGGCATTAATGATGCGATTAAAGATAAGGGCACGGATACTATTGAGTTGGTACATGGTGTTGCGATTGCTTATGAGTTAACCCAGGACTCGAGTTTACTAAGTGTGGCACAGCGGCAAGGTCAAACCCTGTTAACTGGCTACGGATTTCAGGTGGCTAACGCTATTGAAGAAGGTATGGCAACACCATTTCAATTTGAATCCATGCAACTGCGTGATGGTCAAAGCGGTGATCAAGGTGCTTTGGCGATCTTCCGCAGCGGTTTTGAAGAAGGCCATCAAGCCTTAGTCATGAAAAACACCTCGCAAGGTTTAGGCCATGGTCATTTTGATAAATTGCATTTTTTATATTTTGACAATAACCAAGAGATAGTCAGCGATTATGGCGCAGCGCGTTTCTTAAATATTGAAGCCAAGTACGGTGGTCATTACCTGCCGGAAAATAATGCTTGGGCCAAGCAAACTATAGCGCATAACACCGTGGTAGTTGATGAGACAAGTCAATTTAATGGTGATTGGCGAGTAGCTCAAGAATCGGCACCTACAGTTGCTTTCTTTGATGTCAGTGATGAGCTTAAAATCACCTCTGCCTCTATCAATGATGCTTATAAAGGAACAGCTCTGAGCCGCACTATGGCGATGGTGACTGACCCAAGTATGGAGTTCCCATTCATTATTGATGTGTTTAAAGTCGAGGGTGACTCCACTCAGCAATACGATTTGCCTTTGCATTATCAGGGCCAATTAATTTCGCATAACGTCGAATTAGAAGTCGACGCCAGTGCGCTATCGCAACTTGGCGATGATAACGGCTATCAATATTTGTGGGACCGCGGTCGCGGTAGTTTTACCTCTGACTTAGGGCAAATGACTTGGCTGAATAATGGTCGTTTTTACACTTACAGTACCATTGCTGGAAAAGGCCAAGAGTTTATATTTGCTCAGTTAGGAGCCAATGACCCTAATTTTAACCTGCGCAGCGAGAGTTCATTAATTCACCGAGTTAGGTCGAGTAAAGATCATACCTTTGTATCGGTGCTGGAACAGCATGGTGAATACAATGGCCGGGTTGAATACACCCGCGACGCCAAAAGTAATATCGCTGCTCTGAGCAGCAACGCACAAGCTGACGCAACCATTGTTGATGTTGAGTTTGTCTCCGGCGGTGCTCTAAGCTTGGTATTTACCGAGAGCGGCACCGACACGACTGAACATAAAATTGAGCATGATGGGCAAACCATTGAATGGGTAGGTCATCATACCGTTTTACGTCAAATTTCTACAAACTAACTATAGAGAGTCGATATTAAGTTATGGATAAACAGAGTCCAGCATTTGTATTCGCCGCTAAGGGTGAAATAGAACAAGTAGACACAGGCATTAAACGCCAGTTTCTTGGCTACGGCCCTGAGCTAATGGCGATTAAAGTTTGGTTTGAGGAAGGTGCCGAGGGTTATCAACATAGTCATCCTCATACGCAAGTCACCTATGTCGAAAGCGGCGAGTTTGAAGCTACTATTGACGGTGAAACACAAATATTAGTTGCGGGCGATTCGTTTCATGTGGCACCACATAAAACGCATGGCGCGATATGTAAGAAGGCCGGGGTGCTAATTGATATTTTTAGCCCACAGCGCGAAGACTTTATGGAAGGTAAAAATTAATGAAAATGAACAATCTGCGTTGGTGGGTAATCGCACTGGTTGCATTAGCGACCGTGATTAATTATATCGATAGACAGGCTTTGAGCGTTTTATGGCCGTTTATGGGTGATGAAATCTATCCTGAGAAAAATGCCGATGAGCTAAAAGAAGTATTAGGAATAGTAAGTACTGTATTCTTATTTGCTTATGCTTTAGGCCAAGCCATATTTGGAAGAATCTTTGACTGGATTGGTACCCGTTTAGGTTTTGCTTTATCTATTTCTGTCTGGTCTATCGCCACGGCATTGCATGCCTTTGCGCAAGGTGTACTTACGTTTAGTATTTTTCGTGCATTGCTGGGTGTTTCCGAGGCGGGTAACTGGCCTGGCGCAGCAAAAGCCAATGCTGAGTGGTTTCCAAGTAAAGAACGTGCACTTGCCCAAGGTATTTTTAATTCTGGTGCGGCCATCGGCGGCATCATTGCTGTGCCACTAGTCGCTTGGTTGGTACTCTTTTTAAGTTGGAAGGCGGTGTTTGTAATAATTGGCCTGATTGGTCTGATCTGGCTAATACCTTGGTTGGCAATCGTTAAGGCACCACCGACTCAGCACCCTTGGATTACTGATGAAGAACGAGACTACATTTTATCTGGTCAAAAAACTTTGGATGAATCAGACAGTACAAATGATGGTCAAGAGTATGCGCCAAGCTACGGCGAGATGTTATCTCGTAAGGAAAGCTGGGGTGTCATTATTGCATCCGCAGCCATAGATCCAATCTGGTGGTTGTTTATTGTATGGATTCCAACTTATCTAGTCGAAGTTTACGGCATTGATGTTAAAGGCCTAGCGCTGATTGGTTGGGTGCCTTATGTCGGAGCCATGTTTGGCGCTTGGTTTGGAGGCATTGTTGCACTAAATAGGCTGAACGCTGGTTGGAGTGTGAATAAAACACGTAAGTCTGTCATTGTGCTTGGCTGCTTGATAATGTTGCCAGCATTTATGATGTTAATAGATCCTGGTAGTGCCAATAATGCAGTGCTTATCATGGCGGTTATTTTGTTTGGATTTCAAACCTCGATTGGCAGCATTCAAACATTGCCTAGTGACATGCTAAGCAAGGCTAGTGTCGGTTCTTTAGCTGGCTTTGCGGGCATGGCGGCCAAATTTACAGCCGCTGGCCTAACACTGCTTGTGCCAACTTTAACAGCAGGAGCAAATTATCAAAACGTATTTATTTTGGGAGCTTTTTTGGCATTTACTGTCATGGCAAGCGTGTTGTTTCTTTGCCCCAAAATTGAACCACTTAAACCGAAGGTCTAAGGGTTTTTAATGTAACAACAAACAATTTTCAACAATTTAAACGAACTTAATTAGGACTTTAGTAACAAAATGAAACTACAAAACAAAGTAATTATAATCACTGGTGGGGCACGAGATATTGGTCGTGCGGTATCGCTAGATCTTGCTAAACATGGCGCAAAGATTGCGGTTAACTACTATGGTAGTGAAGACCAAGCAAACAGCCTTCGGGATCAGCTAAAAGACCAAGGTTCTGAAGCAATCGTTTTGAAAGGTGATATGACCAACGCTGCTGACGTTGCAGATTTGGTAGCAAAGACTACCGAAGCGTTCGGGCAAAAAGTTGATGGTCTAGTTAATATTGTGGGTGGCTTAGTGCAGCGCAAGACAATGGATGAGATGGATGAAGACTTCTTTGATACGGTCATGAAACTCAATGTTAACTCTACCTTTTTGACAACCAAGGCGGTACTTGCGCATATGTCAGAAGGTGCGTCGATCGTTAACTTTGCATCGCAAGCCGGTCGTGATGGCGGTGGCCCAGGAGCATCGGCTTATGCAACTTCTAAAGGTGCGGTAATGACTTTTACCCGTGCAATGGCGAAAGAGCTTGGCCCTAAAGGCATACGTGTTAATTCACTTTGCCCTGGCATGATTAGCACAACTTTCCACGATACTTTCACCAAAGACGAAGTACGTAGCAATGTTGCAAATGGCACACCTTTGAAACGCGAAGGTCAGTCAGATGAAGTTGCTGAAGCAGTCAGCTTTCTAATATCTGATGAAGCGTCATTTGTAACTGGCGTGAACATGGATATCAATGGCGGCTTATTGTTCTCATAGTTAAGTTAGTTGGCGCCACTAGATTTGGTGACGCCATTAAATAGTCACGTATTTAAATTGTAATTGATTGTTTTGGTTTAAAGCTATATGTCTATATCCATAGCCGTTATCGGTGAATGCATGTTAGAGCTGACACATGCAGACATTGATTCGGCCAGCACTAAATTGCCAATGGCAATGAATTTCGGTGGCGACACCATTAACACTTCCATTTATTTATCCAGAAGCAATGTGGATGTGAGTTATGTCACGGGGCTGGGTGACGACATCATGAGCGATTGGTTGTTAAAGGAGTGGGCCAAAGAAGGAATTGATTGTTCCTTAGTTACCCGACTGCCTAACTCCGTTCCAGGTATGTATATGATTAATGTGGATGATCATGGCGAGCGTTCCTTCATGTATTGGCGTAAGCATTCGCCAGCGAGCCGCATATTTGATGACGCCGCATCAGCGGAAAAATTATTTTCATCATTAGAGCGTTTCGACTTCCTTTATTTGTCAGGAATAAGCTTGGCGATACTTGAGAGCGAGGCGCGTGAGCGATTGTTTGGTTTGCTCGAAGCCTATCGCGAGCAAGGCGGTAAGCTTATTTTTGATGACAACTATAGACCAAATTTATGGCCTGATGCTGAGCTTGCAAAACAAGCCTATGTTCGTATGTACAAGATGACGGACATTGCCTTGCCAACCTTAGATGATGAAATACTCTTGTTTGGCTATGATTCAGCCGAACAAGTTATGCAATCCATACGTGATTACGGTGTTGCAGAGATCGTGGTAAAAATGGGTGGCGAAGGATGCCTAGCGATGCACGATGGCGTTGTGAAGCATATATTCACAGAGTTAGTTAACCCAGTAGATACTACCGCCGCAGGTGATTCTTTTAACGCTGGCTATTTGGCAGCAAAGTTTAACGGCGAGGTAGGTCTAGATGCATGCAACGCCGGTCATTCACTAGCGGCCAAAGTAATCCAACACCGTGGTGCTATTATTCCTAAAAGCGATTAACATCGACCACTAATCGACCACGTATTTTACCAGCCAGAACATCGGCGCCCGCGCTCTCAACTTCATTCAAACCAATTTCTTGAATAACAGACTCAAGCAAACTGGTGTCTAAATTAGCCGCCAGTCGTGCCCAGGCTTTTTTACGCACATCCATTGGCGCCATCACACTATCTATTCCATAAAGAGTCACGCCTCTCAAGATAAATGGTGCAACACTCGCAGGAAATTTCATGCTTTGTGCCAAGCCGCAGGCTGCCACCGCGCCTCGGTATTTTGTTTGCGCACAGGCATTCGCTAGCGTCTCTCCACCCAAGGCATCAACCACACCAGCCCATCGTTCACGCTGCATAGGTTTACCCGCTTCTGATAATTCCGAACGGTCCATGACCTCAGTTGCGCCTAATGATTTTAGATACTCTATCTCGCCTGTTTTACCCGTTGATGCTACCACTTTGTAAGCAGCTGCGTTCAATAGCATCACTGCAAAACTCCCCACGCCACCACTGGCGCCAGTTACCAATATCTCGCCGTCGTCGGGAGTTATGCCATGTTCTACTAAGGCATCAACGCACAAGCTTGCTGTGTAGCCAGCCGTGCCTATTATCATTGCTTGGCGCGAATCGAGTTGCTCAGGAATAGGTAGCAACCAGTCGGCTTTCAAACGAGCTTTTTGCGCTAGCCCACCCCAATGACCCTCACCAACGCCCCAACCATTTAGCACTACTTTATCGCCAGTAGACCACTGTGATGAATTGCTTTGTTCTACTACCCCTGCTAAATCAATCCCCGGCACCATTGGGAATTGGCGCACGACTGGAGATGCACCCGTGAGTGCCAAGGCATCTTTATAGTTAATAGTTGAGTAATCGACACGAACCAAAACCTCGCCATCAGGTAATTGATCGTCATTAATAGGCTGTAATGAAGCGGTCTGCCCGTCATCAGTTTTGTCTAATATTATTGCTTTAAATGAATCCATTGGGGCAAAGACCTCTTGGGTGGTTTGGACGATTTTGCTGATTATATCGTAATTTTAATCGGCCTAAATATAGCACTAATATGATTGCGCGACGTCACTCCAAGCTGACTACTTGGGCGTTAATCACAATTGCAACAGTAAGTTGTACTAACTAAGTAATAAATTATGTTAAATGTTTAGTAATGATTTGTGCAATAAACACGATGGTTAACTAAGTATATAGAGCTCTATGATAGAGGCTTATTTGGCCACTTTTGAGTGCATCTATTTTCGTCTAATTCACTTTATCAATCGCGCTAAAGGTATGCTAAATGTAGTGTTTAAGGCAATTTTCAGTTTTTGCTAGTGGTGTTTACTTAAGGCACCATTCATCCATTGTCCTTACTAGCAAATTGGATAGTTCTAAGTTTGGTTTGGTGCATGCTAAGTCACTATTTAACCATTTGCCAAATTACATTAAATAAGTTTATTATTCGCTGGTATCTAAAGATTACTTATATTCGATAAATTTTACCGAGTGGTAAACATAAGTAATTGATACGAAAGCTTCTGCGTTGAATGGTTGGTGGTTGAAGGAAAACGCGTGGCGACATTGGTAGATAATTATAAAAACGAGTTAGTAAAATAATAATAATAATAAATAAATTAGTAAGCGCGAACTGATCGCAAATCTGGGACCTTGTATCCGTACAAGGAGTTTTTTTTTGGTTGTGTCTCGTGCTTTGAAGTAGTGGTAAAAATTTCTGGGTAAAAAGGGCCTACATAAGTAATGAATAATCCAAGTAAATGGATCCAAGAAAGGATCCAGAACTGGTCGCGTAATGCAGTATTTTTGAATAGCGCATCGTCAAATTTAAGCACTAAAAGATCATCGAAGCTATATAAGAGCAGCGTTTTCTTATCGATAACAGACATGCTAATGGGACCATCGCGGACATTTAAGCACGGTGTTTTCATGTCCTTAACTGCTTTGCTGTTAACAATCCCTATATCGTCCGCTCATGCGCAAACTGCGGTATTTGAAGTTACCTTTGATGAGCCACATATTCCTCTTGCGTCAGCAACAGGCACGACTATTATTGATACAGAATATCAGACAGGTGGCGCAGATAATGTAAACCCGGCTATTCCTGGAATACCTGGCAGTCCATTACCCGCAGGCGGCGGCTTTACGATTACTACTACTTCTGCGCGTGGAACTGGGGAGTCAACTGTCTACAATTCGACTCCCGGCACTAATGGTAACGATGATGACTTAGAATTCTCCAATAGTGGTAATGTTCTAATATCGCAAGAGCAATCTTCTGGCAACAATGATAATACTAATACGACAGGCCCTGGTGATATCACCACTTTTTTTGGTAACGGTGAGTTTATTACGCCTGACGATGTTCCAGATCCTGTTGAAACACTTATTTTTGAGCAGCCGTTAGCGAGTATAAGTTTCACCTTGGTCGATACTGAAGATGGGACAGAGTATACCTTTACTGATAGTGATGGTGATGTTGCGATTATCCAAGCGTCAGAGTTTGAGGCTGGTGGTGCCTTTGCTAGCCAAGGGTGTGTGCTCGGTGATAGTACGTTTTGTGAGTTGGACCCATCGTTTATTACGGTTGCTCTACTGCAAAGCATTAATCCGTCGATTGATGATATAGCTGAATTTGAGATTGCCTACGAGAATAGTGGTGCAATCGATACGTTTTTACTCGGTTATGAGACGGGCGACTGGACTGGTAATGTTTTAGAGGATACAGATGGTGATGGTGATGGTGACGTTGCAATACCTGGCGTTACAATTACTTTATTCCAAGATTTAGATGGCGATGGAGTTTTAACTCAAGCCGAAATTAATAATCAACCAACACCGCCATTAGTAGATGTCACAGACTCAAATGGTGATTATTCGTTTACAGGTCTTTTCGGAAATTATATAGCTGTGCAAACTCAACCTCCTGGTTTTGATGATGTATCAGAAAACGAAGGTGGCGCAGACAATGATGTTGCAAGTAATCCGCTCAATAATAATCAAATAGCTGGATTTGTCGGTGGTGGTGAAACCGATATAGAGAATGATTTTGTAGAAGATCGTCCAAGAGGGTCAATTCAAGTCACTAAGACGCTTATCGACCCTGATAATGCTTTCAATAATGTCGATTTTACAATTGAAGTGCAATGTAACGACGTACCAACCGCCACCTCACAAACATTTAATCTTCAACCAGGAGCGACTGGCACAATCAACAATATTGTCGCCGGCACGCAGTGTACGGTCAGCGAACCAAACCTGCCAGCGCCTCCCGCTGATTTTGAGTACCAACCCGTTGTTATAA
>CAZHEL010000044.1:4124-15334 GCA_964531625.1 uncultured Gammaproteobacteria bacterium | reverse complement strand
CTTTTCGCTACAAACTTTGTCAAATATTAGAAACATGAAGCGTTCGTTTGAACTGGTGAGTGACTACACTCCCGCTGGAGATCAGCCGCAGGCAATTGAAAAGTTGGTGGGGGGTATAAATGATGGTGAGGCTTTTCAAACCTTGTTGGGTGTAACTGGTTCTGGCAAGACCTTTACTATCGCCAATGTTATTCAAACAGTGCAGCGCCCGACCATTATCATGGCGCCTAATAAAACCTTGGCGGCTCAGCTGTATTCAGAGATGCGAGATTTTTTTCCTCATAATGCGGTAGAGTATTTTGTTTCTTACTATGACTACTATCAGCCAGAGGCTTACGTGCCAAGCTCTGATACCTTTATCGAGAAAGATGCATCGGTAAATGAACATATAGATCAAATGCGTTTGTCCGCGACTAAAGCGATTTTAGAGCGCGATGACGTCATCATTGTAGGCACTGTTTCGGCGATATACGGTTTGGGTGACCCTGAGGCTTACCATGAGATGATCTTGCATCTTAGTATTGGAGACATCATAGATCAGAGGGCCGTGCTAAAGCGTCTTGCTGAGCTGCAATACACGCGCAATGATACTGAGCTTAAACGTGCCACATTTAGGGTGCGCGGTGACGTGATTGATATTTATCCGGCGGAATCAGAGCGCTATGCAATTCGCATTGAACTGTTTGGTGAAGATGTTGAAAAAATATCTCGATTCGACCCTCTCACAGGCGTGGTGGAAGAGGATTTGAAGCGTGTGACTATATTTCCCAAGTCGCACTATGTAACGCCTCGTGTTCGAATTTTAGAAGCATGTGAACATATTCGCGAAGAATTACGTGATCGACTCAAAGTATTGCGTGAGCTCGACAAATTAGTTGAAGCGCAGCGTCTGGAACAACGCACTTTGTTTGATCTAGAGATGATGCAAGAGCTGGGTTATTGCAATGGCATTGAAAACTATTCACGCTATCTGTCAGGCGCTAAACCAGGCGAGGCTCCGCCAACCCTGATTAATTATTTACCCCCCGATGCCTTAATGATTTTGGACGAAAGCCACGTTATGGTGCCGCAGTTAGGTGCCATGTATAAGGGAGATCGTTCGCGCAAAGAAACCTTGGTCGAATACGGGTTTCGGCTGCCTTCGGCGATGGATAATAGACCCCTGAAGTTTGAAGAGTTTCGTAACTTGATGCCGCAAGCGGTGTTTGTATCCGCTACACCAGGCGATTATGAGATAGCTCAGAATCCAGAGACCATAGATCAAGTAGTACGCCCGACGGGACTGATTGATCCGGTCATCGAAGTGCGTCCGGTTGGTACCCAAGTGGATGACGTCTTGTCTGAAATAAATAAGCGTGTTGTTAAAAATGAAAGGGTGTTGATTACTACTTTAACCAAGCGAATGTCAGAAGATTTAACCGATTATTTGTCAGATGCTGGTGTTAAGGTTCGATATTTGCACTCCGACATTGATACCGTAGAGCGGGTAGAAATAATTCGTGACCTACGCGCGGGTGAATTTGATGTGTTGGTGGGCATTAACCTACTACGTGAAGGCTTAGATATGCCAGAAGTGTCATTGGTGGCAATTTTAGATGCTGACAAAGAAGGCTTTCTGCGTTCTACTCGTTCATTGATTCAGACCATTGGGCGTGCGGCGCGAAATTTAAATGGCAAAGCCATTTTGTATGGCGATAAAATCACTCGCTCAATGAAAACCGCTATTGATGAAACTGAACGACGCAGAGAAAAGCAAACTAAGCATAATAAAGAGCACGGCATTGTGCCAAAGAGTGTGCACAAAGCGGTTCGAGATATTATTGATGGGGCCACTAGCGAAGCGGCTCAGGTGTTAGCGCGAATAAAAGAGCCTTCGGAATTCGTCAATATTGGTGACGACCCCAAGCAGTTTGGTAAATTGATGAAAGACCTAGAAAAGCAGATGTATGAATATGCCGAAAGCCTAGAGTTTGAACAGGCCGCGCGAACTCGCGATAAAATAGAAGAATTACGCGCAGGCTATCTTAAACGCTAGCGCGGCGCCCCTTATTCGACCTTAGGAAACGCAGAAGAGCACAGCAATTATTGTTAAGCATAAACAAAACGGAGACAACTATGAAAATGGCTTCTATTATTACCTTGGCTTTATTTATTGTTTGGGTACTACTCGCAATTGCTGATCTGTGGTTTGATATCGTGCCTTGGGCAATGTTCGTTAAGATTACCTTAACCTTTGGCTTGCTAATCATATTATCTATGGTTGTCTCGTTGACTAAACGAGAAATGCGTTCGCCGCGCAAGTCTGAAGACGATTAAGTTGTTATTTGTATGCCCGTAGCCATACTATAACTACCTATCTGAAGGAGACGTCAGAGTATCTAAATTTTAGCTAGCCGTACGCTCCAATGGGCGTCAGCCAAAGATATGTATTTATCTTTATTTTTTATCCACCTTTTATAAGCAATTCGACCGTAGTTTAGATACAGCTTGTCGTCTACAAGAGTGAAGAAATAAGGTTTGCTAGAACTGACTGCATCTCTTGCCATAGCGTAAGCGCAGTAACCACCATATTGAGGAAGATATTTTTGAGGGTCGCCCATAAAAATTTGCTTATTTTCTTCACTAGAAAATAACCATTTTACGCCTTGGTATTCTTCGAAAATTTCTGGTTTTCCCGCTATCGCCACTTTTTGTATGAAGTATCCCACTACGTCATAACCACTGATCGCAATACGATCACGGTTGGCACTATAGAAAGGTTTAAGGGCGTATACGTTACTAGTCTCTATTAATAAGCCGATAAACAGCAGAAGAGGCACGAAAGGGTTTACTTTTTTCATTTTTATACCTTTAGTTCACTATCGATTTTGCGATCCTTAATAAGCCAGAAAGTTTCACGGTAATATCGAGTTCACGCTAATGACTGAAGCCGCTTGGTCGAAGCTGCAATTCAGAAATTAGGTCGACAGAGCACTAAAGTGGATGTGGTGCTGTGTAAACTCAGGGATAATAATATAATGATTTTATTAGACATAATGTCAACTAAAGTAAATTATCATCGTAGACTCCCAACTATCTTCGAATTATAGAAGTGTCGACTGAGAGTTTGTTTTTAATCTGAGCCTTGCACTCTAGATATTTGCTTCTTACGCAGGGGTGGGTTGGCATTTTGCCAAGCAGGAACTCTAGAACCGTCAAAATTCATATTTAAAAGGTAAAAGTTTGAAGGTAGGAAGCTTAAAGTCTGTCGTTTACAGTTGGGTCTGGAGTTTATTGCTAGCCCACCATTAATAAGAGGTATAGATTTCTACTAGAGGGGGCTAGCTTACATAAATTGATAATTCACAAATCTCAATCTATTTATAAAGTATTTACTCGCTTAGCCCAGCTAGCGTCTGCTAGAGCAATATATTTTTCTGGGTCTTTGGACCATCTTTTGAACGCAACTTTGCCGAACTTGAGATACAGTTTGCCATTCAGAATAGTGAAGTATTCAGGTTTGCTAGAACTGACAGCATTTCTTGATAAAGCGTAAGCGCAATACCCACCATACTGTGGCATGTATTTAGTTGGGTTGCCCAAAAAGATTTGTCGATTTGCTTCAGAGGAGAACAACCACTTGGCTCCGTCATATTCTACAGAAATATATTTATCTCCTTTAAGGGCTGTATTCTGGATAAAGTATCCTACCGGGTCGTAGCCTTTGATCGCTATGCGATGGCGATTAGCTGTGTAGGTTGTGTCGAAAGCGAATAATGCACTGTTTTCTAGTATTAAGCCGATAAACAGTAAAAGAGGCAAGATTGGATTGATTTTCATAATTACACCTTTGGTCAATAATCCATTTATAAACAATATTGTGCATCTAATTTATAACTACTTTAGAGCACACAATTTCTAACTACTAATTGAGTTTACAAGTCGACCGAAGGTGCGCTTTAGAATCTAGGGGGGGGAAGCGCTATGTAGACTACTGGTTAAGGATAACACTAAATACGCGCTTTGACTAAGAAAATATGTCGTATAACTAATCTGTCTATTTGTCATTAAAACCAATGATGGCTTAACTATCTATATTCGGTTTAACTGCCTAATTTGGTAGAGAATCTACTGCTGCTAAGCTTACAAACTGCCAACTAGTGTAGAGCTTGCAATTGATGTTAGCTGGTCAATAAGGTTTAAATGATAAACTTATCTACGCAAGCGGTTAAGGAAGTTTTGCAAGCCTTGTGACAATGCTTTTTTAGGTTTTTCTACCGTGAAGCGTTGATTAGCAACTTTATTGTTCTTTAAGAATTCGTGGCGAATAAAGGCATTTCGTATTGCGTTTTCAAATACAATTCCATCCAGTGGCTTATCTAAATATTTGAACACCTGACCCTGATTGATCAAGTTAACGGCGGTTTGCGCATCATGCTCGTTTGTTAGCGCGATGGTAATTAAGTCTGGGCGCACGCGTTTTAACACGTTGATGATTTCAATCGCAGCTTCGTTGTCACTTGAGAACTCTAATACGGCTACGCCAATTTGCTTTCGAGACACCGCTGCGGCCACAGCTTGTTGAGCATTCTGGGTGCCGTAAATCATTATTTTATTTTTACTGCAAAAACGCCTTATTTGAAGACGGGTACTCTCATGCTGGTCCAGCATCAACAACGCCCGCTCACCTTTCGGAAGCGGTGGCGGAGCCATAGCGGTAGGACTGGCCGCAGAGCTTTTTCTGGTCATGGGACCGTTTTCATTTGGCAGTGCGGTGCGATTTAGCAGCTCTTCGGTAGGCATCGCAGCTTTAGAAGCTAGGGCCGCCTCATGCAAAACAGCACGCATTTCATCATTCTGCCAAGGCTTGTTTATAAACCGAAATATCTCACCATCATTAATCGAGTCGATAATTGCTCTTTTATCCGTAAAACCGGTTAACAAAATGCGCATAGTTTGCGGATACAGTTTGGCAACCTTGGATAATAATTCGTGGCCGAGCATGCCAGGCATGCGTTCATCACTCACCAATACATCGATTTGATGTTTCTCTAAGATCGCAAGAGCTTCTGCGCCGCTGTTTGCCACTACAATGTTAAAATCACGTCTAAAGGTAGCGCGCAAAGCGCTAGTTATGCGTGGCTCGTCATCGACAAAAAGTATTCTATTCTTCAAGCCTGTCTCATTCATTTTTGATTACTCTGTTCTTATACATATTCCGACATTTCACTTTCATCAATAGGTAGGGATATCGAGATTACGGTCCCTTCACCTACGGTAGTCTTGACGTCGATTTTACCATTGTGTGCTTGTATTATTTTATAGGCAATTGACATGCCTAATCCAGTACCTTCGCCAATATCTTTTGAAGTAAAGAAAGGGTCAAACATTTTTTGCTCAGTCTCCTCATCCATCCCAACGCCTTGGTCAGCAAAACGGATTACTAACCAATTACGCTGTCTTTCGGTGATAATCATCAGCTCACCACCCCGTCTTGCCATTGCTTGGCAAGCATTGGTGATGATATTTAAGAACACTTGATTTATCTTCGACGGAAAACAGGAGATCTTTGGTAGAGTCGCATAGCTTTCTACTACTGTAACATTATTGTCTCTAATATGATTACTAGCGATAATTATTGAACTTTTTATGCACTCGTGAATGTCTACTTGTTCGGTGCTTTGACGATCTAAACGAGAAAAGTCTTTCAAGGTATTGACCAGTCTAGCCATTTCTAACAAGCCGTAGTCGCCATCATTAATGAGCTCCTCGCTCTCCTCCATTAATTCAGGGCCGCGCAAACGCTTATATGCTCTTAGTGTACTGACTAATCGTTTTGTTATGTTAGTGCTTTCGCGGCCAGGCTCCTTAACGACCAGTAAAATTTCGTCTAGTTTGGAGAATATAAGTCGAAGCTCAGAAAAATTTTCTTTAAGAGCATTAATGTTACCGCTGACGTATCCTAAGGGAGTGTTGATTTCATGAGCCACACCCGCCACCATCTGTCCTAGCGAGGACATTTTTTCGGATTGTATAACCTGTTCTTGGGATTCTCTTAGTTCTACGTATTCAGACTCAAGTTCTTTGGCCCTTATTTCCAGTGCAGAAGCTCGTTCTTCTAACAATACGCGGTTTTGTTGCAGTCTCCATCCGCTAATGATTAAGCCGGCAATTACACAAGTAATGTAAGCAAGCAAAATAAAGGTGGCAGTCTTAGAAATAAAAGGTTCATTAAAGTGTTGGCGAGCAAACGCATCTTGAATTGAGCTAATGTCCACATCATCGGGAGTTGCTTTTAGTTGCTCAAAGCTCAGTTTAGCAGCCTGATGGTTGTCGAATACGGCTTGTGTGGCAGATTTATAGTTAGCCAAAGGGATGGTTAAGTTTTGTGGAACTTCAAATTGTAATTCCGTAAGTTGCGCAATGAGTTTGTTTTGAGTAGCTACCTCAGATTCGTCGAATGTATCAGACAGCGTGAAGCGATAAATTTCATCATTGGTCTTAGAGACTAAGTCATTTAACTCATGTGCTTGATCGCCAAGGTAACTAGTCTGCAAATCTGCAGTTATTGTCAGTGCATCGTTTAAACCCTTAGAGACTAAAGAGTTAATCTCCACATAGCGTTCAAGTTCTTGCTCTCGTTCTAAAAAATTATTAGAAAAGTTAGATAAGGCAAGATCTACTGGTGTTCCTACCTCAATGTGATCGATTAAGATACCGAAGCGCAACTCATCAAATTTTTCGCTAATTTCGAAGTTTAGATCGAACAGAGTGTCATGGTTATAGGAGAGATTAAATCGAGAATTATTAAGCTCTATGTTGAGCTTTTGATCAAGTACGTGCAATTCTCCCAATGAAACTATTGCCTCATCAAGAACAGATTTACCTGTTTGTTTTTCTTGCACAAGTAAATAGTAAGCAAGTGCAACGCCTACCAATACCAATATCGCAAGAATAATTGCGTATCTTTTCATTTTTTGTTGCCGATTTTTTATTAAGTAAACGGCTTAATCATTTGTACCAAATCCCACATCTACATAATACTATGCAATTGATCATAAAGTACCTAATTTTATTTATTTTAATGCATTACTTTGTAATTTTTAACTGATTTCGCAGGCTATACTACTGTTTAATTTACCTTTAATTTAAGTGGTGCTGTTTTCAGAACTTTCATGCAAGGGCATATCTAACTCTACGTTGCCCGCTTCTGGGTCGTTAAAAACGTCTAAATCAATCCTATTTTCGCTTTTTGCTACCACAGCACTGACCATTGCATCGCCCGTTACATTAACCGCTGTGCGAGTCATGTCCACGATTCGGTCGACGCCAATAATATAGGCGATGGCTTCTACGGGAAGACCGACTTGAGCGAATACCAGTGTCAACATAACCAAGCCAACGGAGGGTACCGCAGCAGTGCCTATAGACGCTAGAACGGCGGTGAGCACTACCGTTACATAACCACCCAGACCTAATTCGATGCCATATAGATTGGCGATAAAAACCGTTGCTACACCTTGCATCATGGCGGTTCCATCCATATTAATGGTGGCGCCAAAGGGCACACTGAAAGAAGTCACTGATCGATCAATTCCCATTCGCTGTTGTAACGTTCGCATGGTTACAGGAATGGTCGCGCCCGAACTTGAGGTACTAAATGCGAACAACTGAGCAGTATAAACTTTTCTTAAAAACATGGGCACGCTAAGGCCAGTGAGCGTTTTCAGTAATAGCATTTGTGTGACAAAGGCATGAAACAGCAAAGCAAACATAATCACTAAAAAGTAGCCACCTACTTGCCACACTAAATCAATTCCAAGCTCAGCGATGGCTTTTGCCACTAGGCAAAACACAGCATAAGGTGCGAATACCATGACCATTTCTACCATGCGCATGATTACTCGGTTAAGCTGTTCAATCACTTTAACCAAATCAGACGATTGTTTGACTTCGATAAGCAGGGCGATGCCAAAGAAAATTGAAAAGAAGATAATGGCCAACATATCGGCATTTACCATGGCCTTAAACACATTGGGAGGTACGATACCAACTAAAATATCAATAAAACTCTTGGCTGCCTCCTTGCCACCAAAGTCACCTTCTAATGGAATCGTTAATCCTTTGCCAATATCAAACAAAACGGCAAACCCAATGGCAGTACTAATCGCAATAGCGGTAGTCAGCATGTAAAGCACGAATGACTTGCTGCCTATACGACCTAATAAACGGATGTCGCCAATGCCTAGGATGCCAGGGATCAAGGAAAACAGCACCAGCGGCACTACCAGCATTTTTAATGCATTAACAAACAGTGCTCCACCCACATAGAACAAGCCATTGATGACATTAGCTTCCATCCAAGGAGTATTACTCACGCCAGAAACGTTGAGTGCTAAGCCGGCTGCGGTTCCTATACCTAGGGCGAGTAGTACTTGATTTGGTAAATTCATGTTGTTACTTAGTATTCTCTTGCTCTTCTAAAGTAGCTTAATACCATACTGGACCGATAGCAAAAAACCGCTTAAAACATCAATAATTTCTTTGACTAATTATGCTTGGTTAACATAAAGAATGGTTCGACTAATCGTCTGTAAACATAAATCACACAATATTTACATTGATTTTATGGTCATTTGTATGTTTTTTTCTAACAGTGAGCGAATCTTAGGTCATGTAATCCGTAAAAAACATGGGCAAAGGTCGAAGAAAATGTCACTTTTTGTGACCTCAAACAATCGAGTTCAAGCATAGACTAAAATTCAGGTATAAAAAAAGGACTACATTGCAATGAAGTGGTAGTCCTTTTTCGTTCAATAGCTAATTTACCAGCTATTGTGTCTGTATTGAACCTATTTCAAAAATTTACCTGCTAAGCTGGCTAGGCCACCAATGCCACCGACCGAGTCAAGTAAGTTACCACCGCTTGATGATTTGTCGACAACTTGCGGTATCATTTCCTGTAAACCACTAAGTAAGTCGTTTTGATCAGCGCCAAGTTCCGCTGCAGCTTCTTTAATTTTGTCAGATCCCAGTAGATCTTGGATTTGCGAGCTTGAAATCTCAGCGTTGTCGCCATCGCCTAACCAAGATTCAGCAATGTCGGCCAAGCCGCCACTTTGCAATCCGCCAACTAAAGATCCTAAATCTATTCCTGATCCCCCTGAGCCACCTAGCAATTTGCCAATGACAGAAGTCACCATATCGCTATTGCCAGCCGCTGAACCACCCAGTTTTGAAATCAGTAATTGAGTTGCTAATTTCATTATATCCATGTCAGTACCTCATAATTAATTGTGAAAAAGAATGATAATTCGGTTTTGTACCGACTTTATCCAGCGCACAGTATTCAATTACGTGCAATAAATTGCAATCGCTTATCACAAAGCTTAACGTGATTTCACTAAAATTTGCACTGCTGAGTCTGGCCATATTTACCGCTGTCGCTGGTTTAATTTAAAGAAACAGATGTTGAAACAAAATAGCGGGTTTGATATTGTGCGCGGCCTGAGTCAGACGCGTAGCTCAGTTGGTTAGAGCACCACCTTGACATGGTGGGGGTCGGTGGTTCGAATCCACTCGCGTCTACCATCAGATCAGTTAAACGGGTGCAAATACGCTAAATAGGTCATATTTGGCGTTTTTATTGTTTTTTTTGGGGTTTTATAGCCGATTTATTGAATTTTAACCGTGGCAGCTATTGAGGCAACGCCAAATCCCCTTTAAAATTCGCGTCCCGCGCAGTAGAACCATAGCTTTACGCAAGTTGTTTATATGGGTCAATGCGTATGTGATTAACTAAGATATGAGGTATTACCATAGCCAGTAAAAAGAAACAGCGTGTTAATGAAAGCATTACCGCGCCCACCATTCGACTGATTGACCAAAACGGTGAACAAGCAGGAATTGTAGAACGAGATGAAGCCTTCTCTTTAGCCGAAGCCGCTGGCTTGGATTTAGTAGAAATTTCACCAAACGCAGATCCGCCAGTCTGTCGAATTATGGATTATGGCAAGTTTTTGTACGAAGACAGTAAACGTAAAGCAGCTGCTCGTAAGAACCAAAAACAAACTCAAGTTAAAGAAATTAAGTTTCGCCCAGGAACCGATATTGGAGATTACAATATCAAGTTGGGTAAATTAATAGAATTCTTGGGCAATGGTGATAAAACCAAAGTAACTATTCGTTTTCGTGGACGTGAAATGGCTCATAAAGAGCTTGGTATGGATCTACTAAAGCGAATTGAAACAGATTTGGAGGAACACGGTACAGTAGAACAGTTTCCCAAACTTGAAGGCCGTCAAATGGTGATGGTTTTAGGGCCGATAAAAAAATAATTTTTTATCGCGAGCTCAACAACAGTTACTCGTAAAGAGTGGCGAGGGCTTTTGAGAGTCAACTTTTAAACTCTCATGGCTTCAATATTAACGGCAATCGTGCACTAGCACTGGAGAATGTATGCCTAAAATTAAAAGTAATAGTGGCGCTGCAAAGCGCTTCAAAAAAACTGGTAGCGGTAAGTTCAAACGCTCTCAATCTCACTTGCGTCATATACTGACCAAAAAATCCACTAAACGTAAGCGTCATTTGCGTCATCAGACCACAGCTACCGCTGCGGATGCTCGATTGATTCAACGTATGTTGCCATACGCCTAAACGTAAACAGAGATTAGAAGAGACTCGATTATGCGAGCTTCTTTTCAGGAGATTAGAAATGCCTAGAGTAAAACGTGGCGTCACCGCCCGAGCCAAACATAAGAAAGTAATCGCACAAGCTAAAGGTTATCGTGGACGTAATAAAAATGTCTTTCGAGTTGCCAAGCAGGCGGTAACACGTGCTGGTCAATATGAATATCGTGACCGTCGTCAACGCAAACGCCAATTTCGTCGTCTGTGGATTACGCGAATTTCAGCTGCCGCTAAGATGAACGGCCTTAACTATAGCCGTTTTATCAATGGCATGATGAAAGCCGGGATTGAATTGGATCGCAAAGTATTAGCTGATATCGCGGTACATGATGCTGCCGCATTTGCACAATTGGTAGAGCAAGCCAAAGCGGCTCTTGATAATAAAGCGGCGTAGATTTTTTAATGATGAGTCTGCTGTCTGAATAGATGGTTATTGCAGCTCTCAAACAGCGTTAGTATTATGAAAAAGGAAGGCCGATGGTCTTCCTTTTTTGTGCTAAATGTTTTGTGTTAAATGTTTTTACTATGCCATAGGCTTTTTA
>CAZHEL010000044.1:0-4024 GCA_964531625.1 uncultured Gammaproteobacteria bacterium | reverse complement strand
AGGCTTTTTAAATTATAAATAACAATGACTGAATCACTAGACGCAAACCTCCAAGCTATTTTGCAGCAAGCATTGAGTGCTATTGATGCCGCTAATGAACCTGCTGAACTGGAAAACCTGCGCGTTCATTACCTTGGTAAAAAAGGCCAACTAACCAGCCAACTTAAACAGATTGGTAGTTTGCCAGCTGAGGAACGACCTAAGTTTGGTGACAAGGTTAATCAAATAAAGCAACAAGTTGCGGAAGTTTTGCAGGCTAAAAAGCAAACCTTGGATGATGCCGAATTAGCGAAAGCGATAGCCGCCGAAAAAATTGATATCAGCCTGCCCGGAAGAGGGATTGGCACGGGCGGTTTACATCCAGTTACTCGTACTATGCAACGCATAGAAGATATTTTTGTGGCGATGGGCTTTGGTGTTGCTACGGGTCCAGAAATAGAAGACGATTTTCATAATTTTGAAGCATTGAATATCCCGCCTGAGCATCCCGCCAGAGCGATGCATGATACCTTTTATGTCAATGCGGCTGATGGGTCTGACGGTAAAGATTCCCAGCATTTATTGCGAACCCACACCTCACCGGTACAAGCGCGTTATATGCTCAGTAATAAACCGCCGATCAATATTATCGCACCGGGTCGCGTTTATCGCTGTGATTCAGATATAACCCATACCCCAATGTTTCATCAGGTTGAAGGCTTGATGGTTGACGAAGGTATTTCTTTTGCCGATTTAAAAGGAGTGCTGACCCACTTTTTACGTCAGTTCTTCGAAACGGATTTGGATATTCGTTTGCGCCCATCGTATTTTCCGTTCACCGAACCATCGGCTGAAGTCGATATTTCTTGTGTGTTTTGCGCTGACGAGCATGGTAAAACGCAAGGCTGTCGTATCTGTAAAAGAACTGGGTGGATCGAGGTGTTAGGTAGTGGCATGGTGCATCCACATGTGTTTAAAAAAGTGGGTATTGATGCTGAAAAATATACAGGATTTGCTTTTGGTCTAGGTATTGAGCGGCTCACAATGCTTCGCTATGGGGTAGATGATTTACGTTTGTTTTTTGACAATGACCTTATCTTTTTGGAGCAGTTTAAATGATCATTAGCGAGCAATGGTTGCGCGACTGGGTGAAGGTAGATTTAGATGCTCAAGGCATCGCTGACTGTCTGACAAATGCCGGTTTGGAAGTTGATGGGGTCGAGCAAGTTGCCGGACCTATTGATAATTTGGTGGTGGGCAAGATATTAGATGTGTCTAAACACCCCGATGCAGACCGATTGAAGTTAACCAAAGTCGATATTGGCACAAAACAACTCGATATTGTTTGTGGTGCGGCTAATGTGCGTCCAGAATTAATGGTTGCCGTAGCTACCGTTGGGGCCAAGCTGCCCAACGGGCTTATAATTAAAAAGGCTAAAGTCCGCGGAATAGAGTCGAACGGAATGCTCTGTTCTGCATCGGAGCTCGGTTTAGAAGAAAACTCAGAGGGTCTTATTGAGTTAGAAGCTGATGCAATTATTGGCCAGCGAGTAGATGAATATTTGCAATTAGAAGATCATTTGATCGATATTGATCTTACCCCTAACCGAGGAGATTGCTTAAGTGTGCAAGGCATTGCTCGAGAGCTCAAGGTATTGGCTGCGGGTGATTACCAAGTCAAGGATATTAGTCCGATAGCTGCGAGCATCGATGCGAGTATAGAAATTGAAGTCTTAGACCCCCAAGCGTGTCCGCGTTACTTGGGTAGAGTGATAAAGGGTATTCGTCAAGATGTAGTAACACCGTTGTGGATGCAAGAACGCTTACGCCGCTGTGGCGTGCGCCCGATAAGCCCAATTGTGGATATCACTAATTATGTGATGATGGAATTAGGCCAACCTATGCATGCATTTGATTTAGCCAAGCTCAACGATAAAATTATTGTGCGGCAGGCCAAGCAAGGCGAACAAATAACCTTATTAGATGATTCAAAAGCCAAGCTTGAAAGCAATACTTTGGTTATCGCGGATGCTAAAGGCCCAATTGCTATCGCTGGAGTTATGGGCGGTGCGGACAGTGCGATTGACGACAATACTGTAGATATCGTATTGGAAGCAGCCCACTTTACGCGTAAGTCGGCTGCAGGAGCGGCTCGTCGCTATGGTTTACATACTGAAAGTTCTCATCGTTTTGAGCGTGGAGTAGATCCACAATTGCCGTCGCAAGCAATAGAACGTGCTTGTGAACTAGTATTAGAGATTTGCGGAGGACAAGCGGGCTCGGTTGCGAAAGTTGAAAATCAAGCGGGTTTACAAGCCAGACCAGCGGTTAATATTCGCCTTGGCCGACTAAATAGTCTACTAGGCATGGACTTAGTCGGCGAAGAAATAGACGATATCTTTAGTCGTGTCGCCGACTCGGTAAGCTCTAACAAGGAAGAATGGTCAGTCATACCGCCTAGTTATCGCTTTGATATTGAGCTAGAGGCAGATCTGGTAGAAGAAGTAGCGCGGGTTAAAGGCTATGACAATATCCCGACGGCAATGCCTCGCATCGTACCAACATCAATTGCGGCATCCGAAGATAAAGTTGGCCTAAGACAGGTTCGGCATTCATTCGTAGCTCGTGACTATCGTGAGGCCATCACCTATAGCTTTATCGATCCCAAAGTGCATGCATTGTATAGTCAAGAACAGCCTGTTTCATTAACAAACCCATTGGCGGATAATATGGCAGTGATGCGTACTAGCCTGTTGCCGGGCCTGATGGATGCGTTACAGTTTAATAAAAATCGTCAGCATGATCGAATTCGCCTGTTTGAAGCAGGTGCAACTTATCATCACCATGACGGCGCTTACAAAGAAGTGCAGAGAATAGCGGGCGTCGTGACTGGCCCTCGTGCACCAGTGCAGTGGGGCTTTGATAAAGTGGATAAAGTTGACTTCTTTGATTTAAAAGCCGATATCGAAGCTGTTCTAGCCTTGACCGGACACAAAAAACCTATTATATTTAAGGAGTTCGAGCACATTGCTCTGCATCCAGGTCAGGTTTCGTCGTTATCTCGTGATAATAGTTGCAGTAACAACAGTGAAACAACAAGTGAAATTGGCTGGATTGGACGGATACATCCGTCAATTGAAAAACACTATGGTGTGTCAGATGTTTATGCTTTTGAGCTTAATTTAGATTTAGCTTTAGACGCGCAATTACCTGAGTTCATCAGCGTTTCTCGATTTCCGAGTATCAAGCGTGATTTATCAGTACTGGTAGCGCAAGAGGTACCAGTGACTGAGTTAACAGCTGCCGTTAGTGGTCAGTTGGGTAAAGCATTAAATAAAATAGAATTATTTGATGTTTATCAAGGCAGTGGCGTTGAGGATGGCAAGAAGAGTGTTTCCTTGAGTCTGGTTCTGCGACATGTCGACCGAACAATGACAGATGAAGAAGCTGAGGCCTGCGTTTTAAACGCTCTGGGCGTTTTAGAATCTAAGTTAGGTGCGGTGCTTAGAAGTTAACGGACTAGGTGTATCGGCAATATTAAATGTCATCTTGGTGTGGTGCATGAATTGAGTATTACGACTGTACGTAAATTTAATGCACACAATATAAAAATAAAAAAATAAAAAGATAAAAAGACAATCCTAAGGGCGGACATAATGGCAATTACAAAAGCAGAGCTAGCGGTATCTTTGCACGAAGAACTAGGACTCAATAAGCGAGAGTCTAAAGAGTTTGTTGAACAATTTTTTGAAAGCATTAAGAGTTCTCTTGAAGATGGAAATGCGGTTAAGCTTTCCGGCTTTGGTAATTTTGGTTTGCGTGACAAGCCTTCACGGCCAGGGCGTAATCCAAAGACAGGTGAAGAGATCCCGATTTCCGCACGGCGTGTGGTTACCTTTAAAGCCAGCCAAAAATTAAAAGAATCGATCGATCGTAACTCAAATCGTTTAAAGCAAATATTTGCAAAGAAGTAGTAGTCAATAGCTGATCACGATTTATTTAATAAAATACCTCTGTACTAATCATTGATTAGGCTGATACACTA
>CAZHEL010000043.1:0-16459 GCA_964531625.1 uncultured Gammaproteobacteria bacterium | reverse complement strand
CTACAATGGTTACGGTGCCAGTCTGGAAGATTTATATTTTGATCCTGCAGAATTATTTAAATTGACCTCTGTGCATTCAACAGCGCGAGCGTTTATGCAAGATGATACGCAGACTTTTTCAACCTTAGAGAACGGTTACCACGAAGACATGGCTAAGGCTGCGGCTATTCAAGCTATGTTTGACAAAGAGCATGCAGCGGTATTTAGTTTGCCTAATCAAGCCTGGTCGCGTCGCGTCAGCGGTGTGTATGGAAATGACCTTGCGAATCAAACTCCGTCAAAAGCACATGCCGTTATTACCGAACGGGCAGATGGAAACTATTTGGTTAGTGTGCGAGCACCCTTAGAAAACAAGCAAGGCGCCGACGAGGTTTGTCGACAGTTTGAAACGGGTGGTGGACGTGCCGCAGCGGCAGGGATCAATGAGTTGGCCAGTGATAATGTAGACGAATTTGTTCGTGTGTTTAGTGAGTTTTATCAACAAACTTAGTCTTTTTAATTTAGCCCCTTCAATGTTAGTACTAATAATTTAGGGCCAGTTTTATACTACTGGAAGTTTATCAATCGTAAAGGCTTGCTCACTTAACCACGGAGAAATGTTTTCCAGTTTCGGAATGACATCTTTTTTGAATAATTGTCTCGCAATCTTGGCAAATTTTTCAGGCAGTTCACCTAGCTCATTTTTGCGACTTAGTTGGGTGATGTAGCGCGCATGGCTGCCTTCATTTAAGTTGATAATGCGTAAACCCGTTAACAGGTTCGGATAACGCACCAAGCACATGGCCGAGATAATCGCCCAGCCGTAATTGGCACCCACAAAGCGCATCAAGGTTTGCGTACTATCTAATTCGTAATGAGTATTGAGTTCAATGCCAAGTCGTCTGGCCACCACATCGGTTTGTGCGCCAATCGTCGAGCTCGCATTGTAGTGGATGAACGGTAGTTCGTCGGCTAAGGCATAAACATCATTTGAGTCACTACTGCTTTTCGGTGCTATGACTAAAAATGGGTCGCGTAAAATTGCATGGCAAACGATGTCTTTGCGTTGTGAGACCAAGTCTGAGGTGACCATGATGTCAATCTCGCGATTATTTAGGACTTCAAATAAATAACTATTGAGGCCAGTTGATAGTGAAATCTTGTCGGCATAAGGTTTAATTTCTTTGATGAACTGCAAGGCTATATTGTCACTGTAGGAATCAATCATGCCCAGACTTAAATGCGACAAGCGACCTTTCTCGGCCATTTTCACGTCGTTCATAATCCGACTATTATCGGAAATAACTTTTTGCGCATAATCACGTAATACTTGGCCACCAAGCGTAAGTTTGATAGGTCTAGAGCGTCTATACAACAGGTTGGTAGAAGTTTGGTTTTCTAGCTGTTGTAATGCTTGTGACACCGCTGACTGAGTAATCCCTAGGCGCTGCGCGGCATGAGTAAGGCTGTCTGAATTCGCCACCGTGGCAAAAATCTTTAACGCGCTAAATTCAAGTGATTTGTTTCTTCTCATAATACGGCAACATTTTTAAACAATAGTGACTCTAATGATCCATGGCTATTATTATTAGTAATACTAATAGAAAATACAATAGCCATAGCATTGATTAGCGTGTTTAATTGCGATTGTTGTTGTATAAATTCAATCAAAATTTTAAATACGTATTTGATCTAGTAGGAGATTATTTATGGTATGTCCCACTCATTCCTCATATGTCATTATAGGGGCAGGAATTCACGGTTTAAGCACGGCCTACCACTTAGCGCTGGAGTTAAAATCCACCGGTAAAGGCACGGGTAAAGATATTATCGTTATCGATAAAACGGGCATTGCCGCAGGCGCTTCAGGCATTGCTTGTGGAGTGATTCGCAATAATTATTTTCAGCCGGCCATGCGAGAGTTAATGGCGCACAGCGTCGGCGTTTGGGAAACTGATCCCAAGGCATACAGTTATCATCCAGTTGGTTATATGCAAATAAGCTCTGAGAGCATGCACGAGGATGTTGCTACTATTTATGAACAACAAGCATCGATTGGCTATCAGTCTACCTTTGTAGAAGGTGAGGCCGATTGCCAAAATTATATGCAAGGCATCTTTCATGATTGGCAAGCAAAAAATATTACGTCAGTATTGCATGAGCAACCTGGTGGCTATGCCAACAACACTAAAGCGTTAGAGGGTCTTGCAAAAAAAGCACAGGCCGAAGGGGTAAACATAATTGCTGGTGTAGAAGTGCTTGGCTTTGATCGAGACGCCTCTGGTAGCGTGGCCAGTGTAGAGACTAGTCACGGTAAAATACATTGCGATTATGTGGTTATTGGTGCTGGACCGTGGGCTAAACAGTTTTGGGATAAATTAGAATTACCCAGAAGCATCAGTATTAAAAATCCAAATAGTGGTGAAATGCTAAGCGATGTTGCCATGTGGGTATATTGGTCTTTGCAAGAAGGTGTGTTGGGTGTAGACCCTAAGTTGCAAGTGACTAATGATGGAGCGGTGCCACCGGTAATTCATGTTGATACCGATGCGCCACTTTATAGCGATGAAGATGGCTCCTTAGTTACTGAAGAGATGTGGGGCATTTACTATAAGCCCGATTTTCATTTTGCTGGTGTGCAGGGTGGAGCGGCGCCTTTTATAGTTGACAAAAATGCCGACTCAGTACAAGTTGATCCTTATGGTGTTGAGTCGCCTGAGTTTATTGTAGGTGAAGACTTTTCGCGTATGTGGGTGTCGGCTTTAGCGCATTGTCAAAAGCGTTTCGAAGGCACCATGCCTTTGTATAAGCGTGAGCCTTCTGGCGGTATTGGTGCATTCACGCCAGATAGCTTTCCTGTGTTTGATGTATTTCACGACAATTGCTATTTTATAGCTGACTCCAACCATGGCTATAAAATGCTGGGTGTTGGTAAATTAGTTGCTGAAGATATTTGCAATGAGACTGCATCGACTTTGTTGCAGCCATTTCGTTTTTCAAGATATGAGTTGGGTGAATTGCATCCGGTATCGAATAGCCCATTTCCCTGGAGCTAATACCCAAGTTTAAGTCAGTAACTGTTAAATCAATTATTGTGAATTAGGTGTATATACGCATGATACAAACTGAAAAACTTATTCAAATAGAAAGGGTAGCGCGTTGCTTAATGGCGTTAATTTTGATCACCGCAGGTATCAGCAAATTTTTTAGCGGTGGTGGTTTTGCTGCGTATTATTTAGGCCAATTTAGCAGTGACGCATTGCGCATTAATTTGCCAGCTGGCTTGGTCAGTTTATACCTAAATTTGATACCGTTTATTGAAGTAGGTTTAGGATTTGCTTTACTAGTATCAAAATTGAAACCGTATACAGTGTATATGTGGTACGCGTTTATGGCCTCCTTATTAGTAGGACACTATGTTCTACAAGAATGGTCGGCAGTAAATCAAATGCTGGCGTTTTTCTTTTTAGGAATGATCTGCCATATTTTGCCAACCAAGCATGATTAGTAATCTATAGTTTGGTAATTTACAGTTTGAACCGGTTTATAACTTATAGTTTGAACCGGTTTATAACTTACAGTTTGAATCGTTTTATAAACTAAAGTTTTTATAAGCCAGTACGGCAGCGACTAAATCATCTAATGCTGTACCTACTCAATTAAATACGATCACTTTTTGCTCCTTATTTCCGCGATATTATTTTCGTTAAACCAACTGTTTAAAACAGGTCAGGAAAATACTTGTCGCGAACACCGGCTATAAAAATAATGGCGATCATTACAGGCGCTACATAACGTATTAAAAGCAGTAAAAAACTACCCAGCTTACGATCACTTTCATGCAGTTGACCGTCAATGATGTTTTGATCAAGACGCCAGCCCACAAACAGCACCAGTATGAGGGCGGCAAGGGGCAGGGTGATTGGTGCGGTTAGCCCGCCATCCAAAAAGTTCAAAAAGTCCATGTCGTAAAGGCAAATAAAACCTACCGCGATCATAACGATACCCACATATAAAGCGGCGCGTGATTTTGCTATCTCATAGCGTTCTGAGACATAGGCAACTGACGGCTCTAACAAAGCCACCGCCGTGGTTAAGGCGGCGAAAATAGCCATGCAGAAAAAAGCCGCGCCAATTAGGTTGCCACCCGGCGATGATACTAATGCGGTCGGCAATGTTTGAAAAAACAATCCAGCGCCAGCCTGAAAGTCTAACCCGTATTTAAATACGATGGGAAAAATAGCTAAGCCGGCAATCAGTGCTACTGCCGTATCGCAAAGACCAATAATAAAAGCCGATTTTGGAATACTAATTTCTTTCGGCAGGTAACTGCCATAAGCCACCATAAAGGCCATTCCAATACCGATGGAGAAAAAGGCTTGGCCTAGTGCGCTAACCGCGACTTGACCATTAATTTTAGTGAAGTCGGGGCTGAACATAAATGCTAGCGCCTCTTTTGTGCCTCCTGAGGCCCAGCCAGTCGTGAGGCTATAAATACATAAGGCTAATAGGAGTAAGAAAAAAGACGGCATTAAGATTCGCGATGCTAATTCAATACCACGATTCAAGCCGCGGCCAACCAACCAAATAGTAAGGCCTGCAAAAATTAAAAACCAAGGCATTAATTCACTAGGGCTGATCAATAATTGATCAAATTGCGCAGCGATCTGCTCAGGGTTTTGACCATTAAATGCACCAGTCAAAAAACGCGGAACATAAGCCATTACCCACGCGGCGACAACACAATAAAAACTCACAATGAGAAACGCACTGATCATGCCAGCCCAAACGCTAACATTCCATGCATTCGAGCGATTGCTGCGCATAGTTAGATCAGACATGCTCGACACCACGCTGGAACCCGTGCCAGAGCGGCCTACGATAAACTCACTCATCAGAGCGGGTATGCCGATTAAAAGCACACATAATAAGTACACTAAAATAAAAGCACCACCGCCATTAGAGCCAGCTTCTGCTGAGAAACGCCAAAGGTTTCCGAGACCCACTGATGAGCCGATTGCAGCTAAAATGAAACTAAGTCTAGACGACCATTGAGCAGTACTATTTGATGCCATATGGGGTTCCCCGCAACATAAATGAATTTACTTTAAAGTTCGATACTAAACCAAATTAACTGAGAACGGTGAAAGTTCGTCGGTTTGGCGACAGTAAAGCACTTTGCAATTCGTGTAATCTGTAACTAAGGTCACTATATAGCATTATTTATTAGAGGTTTTGATATGAAAATTGGTTTTGTTGGTTTAGGTAATGTGGGTGCTAAATTGGCGGGTAACTTACTCGACAATGCCTATGATTTAACAGTGCGGGATTTAGATGATCAAATCGCTCGAGAGTTTATTAACCACGGCGCGCATTGGGCAGATTCGGCCAAAGAGTTAGCCGAAAATGTGGATGTAATTATTACATGTTTGCCATCGCCAGCAGCCAGCGCATTAGTCGTTGAAGGACCCGATGGAATTCTCGAAGGAATATCCGAAGGCAAAGTTTGGATGGAAATGAGCACCACCGATGAGTCTGAAATACGCCGTTTATCAGAGGCGGTTATTGCCAAAGGTGCTATGGCCCTGGAGTCGCCTGTCTCGGGCGGTTGTCATCGCGCAGCCACGGGTAATATCTCTATATTTTGTGGTGGCGAACGGGCTACCTTTGAAAAAGTATTGCCATTACTTACTACATTAGGAAGACGTGTTCTGCATACCGGCCCTGTAGGCTCAGCGTCAGTACTCAAAGTGCTAACTAATTATCTAGCAACCGTTAACCTGGTATCTTTGGCTGAAGCCCTCACCGTGGCTAAAAAAGCAGGCTTAGATATGAATACTGCCTATGAAGCGATTCGTATCTCATCCGGTAACTCTTTTGTGCATGAAACAGAATCACAAGTTATTTTGAATGGTAGTCGCGATATTAGTTTCACTATGGATTTAGTAATCAAAGATGTGGGCCTATTTGATTCATGGGCACAAGCCGTGGGTGTGCCATTAGAATTATCTCCTTTGGTCTTAAATATATTTAAAGATGGGCAAGAGCGTTATGGCCCACGTGAATGGTCACCGAATATTATTAAACGCCTAGAAGAAGCGGCAGGTGTAGAAGTATTGGCGCCTGGTTTTCCAGCTGAAATGGTGGATGACGAACCTGCTGCAAAAGGCGCTGAAGTTGTACCCAAAGGTAAAGCAATGTAAGTTTTTTTTTGGTATTAGTAAAACTTATCGAATTTGCTATTTTTGCACTAAGTTTTTCAGCTAAATTACAGTCTCTTAGGGTAGACTGACTACCTCAATAATTTCCTTCTCGGCACTTAATTAAACGACAAACTAATGACAATAAAACAATACGATAATTATATTAACGGTGAGTGGATTGGCTCCGACAATTACACGCAAAACACCAGTCCTTCTGATCTAGATGATGTGATTGGCGAATACGCATTGGCAAGCAAAGCCCAAGCTCAAAATGCCATTGTGGCGGCTACCGCGGCGGTAGCGCAATGGAGTCAGTCTGCGCTTGAGGAACGCAAAACAATATTGGATAAAATTGGTAATGAGTTAATTGAGCGCAGTGCTGAAATTGGCAGTATTCTTGCGCGAGAAGAAGGTAAAACTATTCCCGAGGGTGTTGGAGAAGTGTATCGCTCCGGGCAGTTCTTTCAATATTATGCTGCCGAAACTTTACGTTTAATGGGCGAGATGACTGAATCGGTTCGCCCTGGCATAGATGTGGAAGTGCGTCGCGAAGCAGTCGGTGTTATTGGCATTATTACGCCATGGAATTTTCCCATGGCAGTGGCCGCTTGGAAAATTGCACCGGCCTTAGCTTACGGGAACTCTGTGGTATTTAAGCCAGCCGAATTGGTTCCCGCTAGTGCTTGGATATTGGCTGAAATTATTAGCCGTAGCGGTTTGCCCAATGGTGTTTTTAATTTGCTTATCGGTTCGGGTCGAGAAGTCGGTGAAGCCATTAGTACTTCTAAGGACGTACAAGCGGTAACCTTTACCGGTTCGGTACCAATCGGTCGGCAGATTGCAGCCAATGTGGTTCAAAATATGGGTAAGGTCCAGCTTGAAATGGGCAGTAAAAACGCCTTAGTAGTATTAAACGATGCTGACCTTGATAACGCTGTTCAATGTGCTATCAACGGTGCATTTTTTGGTACTGGTCAAAAATGTACCGCTTCGTCTCGTATTATTGTTGAAGAGGGAATACATGATAAATTCATTGAATTAATGATAGCTGAAATGGCCAAACTTAAGGTTGGTAATCCGCTTGAAGAAGGAATGCAAATTGGATCATTAGCAAGTGAGAGTCAATATAAGCAAGTGTTGGATTATATCGAGCTCGCAAAATCCGAAGGTGCCGAATTAGTTGCCGGTGGCAATAGTTTGGATTTAAAGCCAAAGGGTTATTACATTGAACCTACCTTATTTAAAAACACCAGCAATGATATGCGGGTTAACTGCGAAGAAATTTTTGGACCAGTGGCATGTGTTATTAAAGCGAGTGATTATGATGAAGCCTTGGCTATGTCGAACGATTCTGATTTTGGTCTAACCTCAGGCATCATGACTGAATCGCTGGCTAGAGCTGCGCATTTTAAACGGCATTCTAAGTCGGGCTGTGTGATGGTTAATTTACCCACTGCCGGAACTGATTATCATGTGCCATTTGGAGGCCGTAAGTCTTCGAGTTATGGTAGTCGTGAACAAGGCGTGTATGCTAAAGAGTTTTACACTATCGTTAAAACCAACTACAGCAAGCCTTATTAACTGCAATGTCATAGAGCCTAATATGTCACAGAGTCCAACTAGTCCTTCATTACTTAGCACAGACCAACTGGCTGAGCCAGTTATAATTGACGGCTTACAGTACGTTAATTGGAATCGCGAGTTGTTTGAAAAGACTCGAGATAGCGGCATTAATGCGGTACATGTCACTATTGCCTATTGGGAGAATTTTCGTGAAGTGATTGAAAATATCGCTAAATGGAATCGTCATTTTGTAAACCATGGCGATGTGATTATGCAGGTGCGCTCTGCGGCTGATGTGTTAACTGCTAAACAGACTGGAAAATTAGGTATTTTGTTTGGTTTCCAAAATTGCTCGCCAATTGAAGATGACCTGTCTTTGATCGAGGTTTTGCATGACTTAGGTGTGCGCATCATGCAACTTTCTTACAATAATCAAAGTCTGTTAGCGACTGGTTGTTATGAAGATAATGATCCTGGTATTACGCGCTTTGGCAAACAGGTGATACAAGAAATGAATCGCGTAGGAATGGTGATAGATATGTCTCATTCAGCTGAGCAATCTACGCTTGAGGCGATTGAATTGTCGCAAAGACCGATTGCCATTACACATGCCAATCCTGTGTCTTTTCATGCCGCGCTGCGTAATAAGTCTGATAAAGTTATTTCCGCTTTGGCAGAATCTGGTGGCATTTTAGGTTTTAGTATGTACCCGTTTCATTTGAAAGGCGGTGCGGACTGTACGCTATCAGAGTTTTGTCAGATGATTGCACGCACCGCCGACATGTTAGGCATAGATAACATTGCCTTGGGTTCTGATTTGTGTGAGAACTGGGGCTATGACACTTTAGAGTGGATGCGCAGCGGCCGTTGGACTTTTGCCGCTGACTACGGAGAAGGCTCTGCCGATGATCAACAGTGGCCTGAACAACCGCATTGGTTTAAAGATTCACGCGATATAAAAAATATTGCTACTGGATTAACTGATTTAGGGTTTGCTCAAGCTGATGTCAATAAAGTGATGGGTGGTAACTGGCTACGCTTTTTTAATGTTTCCTTTGGAACAGCTTGAGGCCCATGCTCTACTTGGCTCTTAACCCTTAACCCTAGATAGAGATATAAAATGGCGACATCATTATCAAATTCATCTGTAACCGTACAACAGAAGCTGCCGTTGCGCTCGCCAGAATTGGTAATGGATATTAACCGCTTGGGCAGTATGCATCAGTCTCGCTTGAGTTTTATGCGGCACTTGATGCGCGTCATTATGCGCGAGCAATGGCAAATTAGCCCCTCTATCGTTGATCTAGATGAGGATGGCTATGGCACTATGGTGTATACCATTACTACGCCGAATAAAGTCTATAGTCATGTGCTGTTTTCGGACTATTTAGATGATGCTGAGCGCAATGACAGAGTCATTGCTGAAAAATGGGATGTCACCATGGCATTAGTTATCGGTGAGGTAAACGCTGAACAATTAGAAATAATGCGTCGCAACGTACCCAAGCAAGAAGCGGGTCGAGCTAACTCTAATATGATGGTGTTGTCGCGTGGCAATAAAAGCGCTCGTAATTTTTCTTATGTGGTGGATGAACTTGCCGCAGGCAGACAGCCAGACAAAAGTGTATTGGCCAAGGTAGGGTATTTGTATCGTACTACCGCCGTTTATGGTAGTGGTAAATTTGGTATGGCCGACTGGGCCAAAGTTAAACAGCAATGCCCAGATTTCGCTAGTCCTTTTGCCGCGGAGATGTTTTGTTGTTATATGCTACGTCATTTTAGTATTGAGCAAGCTGAACATTTAGCTCGTATTAAGGCACCTCAAACAAGCGTAGTTTTCACGGATGAAGTTAAGCGATTTATTGGCATTGGCAATTCTACTGGGCTAGGTATGGCGCCATACTTACTTAGGCATCCTAAGTTAATTAGTCGTTGGATACTAACGCGCGAAAAAGCCATTGCTAAAGTGATTGCCGATGGAGTTGTTAATACTGAGTCGCTTAAACGTTTAAGTCAGGTATTTAATAAAATGCTGGTGCATATAAAAGAAACGACTGTGCCTGATAAAATTCAAATAAGGCGGAACCAAACTCTTGAACAAGAATTGATGCTGGTTCTTGAGTCATTAAACGATAAGGCGATAAGTACTTGGCAAGAGTTAGCGGCTAAAGCTGAGCAACAATACAGTTTAGAAACTCAAGAAATTTTAAACTCAGCATTACTTGAGGTATTTCCTGACTTAGCTGACGAAGTAGGGCCGTATGCTTGCATAGATGAACACTATACCTTGCAGCCGAGCATGTCTGTGAGTGCGTTACGTGGGCTAATTGAAAATCACTATGCTTGGGCCTTGCAATATGATTTTAGCCAAGCGAAAGCCAATTATTATTTTTGGTATCGTTCAGAAGAAAAAATGGAACCTCGTATTGGTGAGCGTTTCAAGGAACCTGGCGAAGAAAACGAAATGCCATTAACAATCGCTAGACTAGTGCGCGATTGTTATGACTGCATAATCGCTTATTGTGATAAAAAAACAGATGAAAACGAAAGTGATAAAGTTATGGTCGCAGAATTCTTAATCGACAATCCTCGCCAAGCTAGCATCGTAAAACGTATCCAAACTATGTCACAAGAATGCTATGGCGAGATTCGTGGCAATGTGGCTGATATTGATATGCGCCCGATGGATTTGCTTAGATGTAAGTTGTCCTTTTTTGGCGTCAGTAAATTTGATCCAAAATCTAAACTTTGGGTTCGCAATACTATGTTTCAGGGGGCGCCGGTGTTGTCTGATATAGGCCAGCCGTTTGCAGATGACTGGTATTTTCCAACAGCTCAAGCGCAGCCCGCTGCATAATGTCTTAATGCAGGTTTCTGAGAACGAATTATACTCGGTACTTAAACAAGCGTTTGAAGGTTGCGGTTTTGACGCTGGACGTTATGAGAATGCTGCGCAAATGGTGCTATGGCTGCAAATGCATGGCATGGATGGCTTGTCATTGTTATCCGCGAGTTTAGGTCAATTTACAAATTGGGCAGATCAATCCTTTGCAGTGACTGAAAGCGAACCGAATACCTTGTTATTTGATATGGCCGGGCAGAGCGTGTTGAGCACCGGTGCATTAGTAAGCAATTTAGTGTTGGCTAAGGCCGCGGATGGTGAGTTGTGCATTGGTTTTATTCGCGATGTGCAAGATCATGCTTATATCGCCAAGCAACTGATAGACGCGCAAAGTCTAGGTTTACACGGTTTAGCCTATTGGCAAACACGAACTGAGGCGCTTGAGTCAGGCACAATGTGGCAAATGCTTAGGACTTCGGTAAAAAACGATGGTAAAAAGCAAAACACCCTTCAGGAGCTTAGCAAAGACTCTACTGAAAAGGCTTGTTCATTTTGCCCATGTTTAGAGACCTTTAATTTTAGTCTGCAGAGTACTGATCAAGTTGGCGCTGTAGCTGCAAAGGATCAGTATCAATTAGTACTCGCTTATGCCAAACATCGAACTCAGTTAGATGATGTTCTTGTCAAGCATAAAGAATTTGATAAGGCGCAATTATTAGCCACTACATCAGCAGCGCAGAGTCGAGAAAAATATCAATATGCTTTGAACAATGGTATTGAAATATCCACCGAGCTTTGGCAAAAACTAGTAGAGTTAGGTAACAATGTGTTGGTTGAAAGTAATGAACAATCTAGAAAAGGCGCAGGTGCCTAATCTAAAGCGAGGAATGTTATGAGTGAAAAAATTATTAGTCTGGAAGAAGTGCAAAAAATCGCTGAGCAAGCTTTGCTGGGTGCTGGTGCGACTCAGGACAATGCCGCTGCTGTTGCAAGATCTACTTATCTAGCTGAGCGTGATGGTATTCGCAGTCATGGTTTGGTGTATGTGCCAATTTACGCGGAGCACGTAATGTGCGGCAAAGTAGTAGGCGATGCTGTGCCGAAAGTAGAGCTGACCCGCGCCAGTGCAGTTCGGGTCGATGCTAACTCAGGTTTTGCGCATCCGGCGATTGATGCGGGCTGGTCAAAATTTACTGATGCAGCTAAGGACACAGGTGTGGGTGTGTTAACCGTACACAATTCTTATAATTGTGGGGTATTGGGTCATCATGCTCAACGACTAGCTGAAGAAGGTCTACTCGGCTTATGTTTTACTCATGCACCAGCTTCGATCGCGCCGACTGGAGCAAGTACGCCAGTTATTGGCACCAACCCATTTGCGTTAGCGGTACCCGATGGTAAAGGTGGATCTGCAATTGCCATTGACCAGTCAGCTAGTGTGGTCGCCAAGTCGGAAATACTATTGCGCTCGCGTAACGGAGAGGCTATTGAATCACATTGGGCTTTTGATGCTGACGGCCAACCAACCACCGATGCCGACGCGGCCTTAAAAGGCTCGATGGCTCCTGCTGGTGGTTATAAAGGTTTTGGTATTGGTTTAGTTGCTGAGCTGTTGGCTTCTTGCCTTGCTGGCGCAGTACTAAGTAAAGATGCGAGCCCTTTTGCCGGCACCAAAGGTGGCCCGCCTAGTACCGGGCAATGTTTTATTGCATTTGATCCTAGTGCTTTTTCCGGCGATTCTTTTTCGACTCAGGTTAGCAGTTTAGTAGCAGCGATTGCCGAGCAAGAAGGCGCGCATGTGGCGGGTAGCAAAGGTAAGGCTAACCGGGCTCGCAATGAGCGTGATGGCGTGAGTGTGCCGCTCACTTTATTGGATCAGATTCAAGGCTACGCTGCTTAGAAGGCTCAAGCTTGTCTAAATAGGTCTAACTTGGGTGTCCAATTTATTTCCATTAAAACCACGATTAAGATACAAATAAGAAAAAACGAAACGTCGTGCAAGAAAATCTACCAACATCGCATCAAAAAAATCGCTTATTAGTATCCGCGTTTGGCTTTGCCATGCTAGCAGTGATGATTTTGGTATTTGGCACCTTATTGAATAGATCGATTGAGGTGCCTAATCAATATTTTGATTTAAAACCCTTAGAGGATGTCCAAGAGCAACAATTAAAAGCTCGTCTGTCGAAAGCCCAAAGAGACAGTTACGCACAATTTTTTCTAGATCATGCTTCTGAGTACACGATTCCATCTACCTATGTACTGCAGCTTGCCGATGTAGAGTCCACTGCTAGCGATGCTTTAGTCGCCGTTATTAATTATCCTAATTTCGATTATGGCCGGGGGATAAGCGTTGCTAGTGAACAAAACCCAGAAGCGGTCATGTTTGGTGACGAGTTAGCTGTTTCAAATCGCAGTTTGCCTTTTCGTTTGCCAACGATTGAAATACAGGAGCCTCCTAACTCTGGCCAAGTTGTTATACAGGCCATTGATACCATTCAGTCTGGCATTGGTGTTCATGTTTATACAAAGCAGGATTTTCAGCAATATTCTCGGTACAACATGTTCATATATGGTTTGTATTATGGCGTTTTGCTTTTATTGATCACAGGGAGCCTGTTTTTATTCTATTTTACCCGTGAAACTAGTTTTTTATGGTACTCAGCTTATCTAAATTGTTCTGTCGTTTTTTTGCTGACTGCTAATGGCTTAGGTCAAGCTATTCTATGGACTGAACAAGTCACAACTACTCGCTACAGTTTCTGGTCGTCTTGCGGTATGGCGGTATTTATCACGTTATTTGCTAGAAGCTTTATTGGCCGAGAAAATTTGTCGCAGTGGTTTTGGTCCTTGTCTAAATGCAATCTTACAATACTGATCTTGGTGTCAGGTTCGTTGTTTTTTATACATCATGGTGCCATGGATACCTACTTTTTTGTATTTGCGTTCGTACAAATGGCGGTTTTACTAGGTTTTGCGATTCAAACTTTTCTACAGCAGCATAAACAAGCTATATTTTTAATACTTGGTTATCTAGTTTTGTTTCCAGGTCTTGTTTTATCTATTCTTAAATTCTCTGCCGCAGTGGAAATTAATCCATTTGTTAATCATGCTGTCGAGGTTTCTCTTTTATTGGAAGCGCTGGTGTTTTCTTTAGGCTTGGGTTACAAGTTGCAGAGTTTGACACGAGCAGAACGGGAAATTCAGCGAACAAGGGAACAGTACTTGAACCAGTTGATTGCGGTAAGGGAAAAAGAAAAACAAGACATGGCTGTCTATCTACACAATTCTGTTGCCCAACTGTTAGCACTGTTAAAAAGTAAATTACTAAAAATTGAAGATACCGTTAGCTCGCCGGTAATTTCAGAGGTGCGCCAGTTAGCTGATCAATCCATGCGCAAATTACGTGCAATTTCTCATGATACTTATCCTCACGCGCTTAACGAAATTGGTCTTGCTAAAACGATAAAAAATTACGCTGAACTTCATCTTGAAGAAGCCGATATTGATTTCAAAATTTCTATAGATGACTCAAGCTTGATTGATCGTCAAAGTTTGCTGCTGTATCGTATTCTTCAAGAATGCATTAATAATGTTGTACGTCATGCCAACGCTAGTAGAATAATTTTGAAAATAAAATTTGATAATAATAAACATCAGTTTTTGTTCAAAGATGATGGTGATGGCTTTAATTCCAACGAATTTGGTTTTGGAATAGCAACTATTCGTGAATATGCTCAAGCACTAGATGGCGAGCTTAACATGACAAGTGAACTAGGGCAGGGAACATCTTTTCGGATAGAGTTTTAGTATGTCCATTAAGAACAAAATTATTTTTGTAGTAGATGACCATCCCTTATATCGATCTGGGTTTATTCGCCATCTTCAAGATTATTCAGGTTTTGATATTTATGAGTTTGACGATTTAGTGAGCCTAGAAAAAGCAATCAATGTTAACTATCCCGATATCCTATTTCTAGATATAGAATTGCCTGACGGTAGTGGCTTATCTGCGATTGAAATATATAAGAAGCTTAGTCCCATTATAAAAATAGTGATATTGACGACTCATCAAGAAGTGGCTTATATCCAACGTTCACAACAATTAGGCGCACATGCTTATTTACTCAAAGATGATCACCCTGACATCGTCTATCGCTGCTTAGAGCATATGCAAGAAAGCGATGTTTTCTTTCTAAGTGATCGTTGTGAAGCATTAATGCAAAATCAAACGTCGACATTGTCTATTGACGGCGTCGATATTTCAGAGCTCACTCTGCGAGAAAAAGAAGTGTTGTACTTTCTCGCAGAGGATCTAACCAGCAAGGAAATAGCCAAACGCTTAGGATTGAGTTTTCGAACCGTGCAAAATCATCGCGCCAGTATTAAATCACGTTTAATGTTGACTCGAAACTCTCAGTTGCTCAAAGTGGCTACTGCCAGCCATAAAGTACTCGATAAATTGTTCTCCGCGCCCAAGTCATAACTTACCGAGTTGCTGTTGCGAAGTTCGTGCAAATAAAGTGCTCTGTCTGAGTATTAGTACTCTATGCAAAAAAACGTGCCTGCGGCACAATTTCTATAGGGCTGCTAACCGAATATTTGTAATTTTATACTTTGATTGTTGCAAGCAAGGTTCGCAGGGATTGCACCAAAATTCTTGTGAGCTAGGGGTAGGGGTAGCTCACAACCTTTTGAAAATACAAAAAGCATTTTTAAAAAGGTGCTTTATAAAAATACACGGAGTTTTTAATTATGATCTTTGCTCAGCCATCATTTATCAGTCGTATCGTATTTGTCGTCATCCTAGCATTTGCAGGAAAAGTCAGCGCTCAACAATCTGTGAGTGGGACTCTTACCTTATCGAATGGTTTTGCGACTTCGGATATGAATATCGTTGTTCAAGTGCTTTCGCTTGATGAGAATTTATTTATTGACGAGTTTTTTGAGGATCCCGTGACCATTGCAGCGAATACTGGTAGTGTTTCCTATCAAATAGACGGCATAACGGGCGATCGTTTTACCGTGAGATATCTATGTCGTGACAATACCTGTGGTAGATTCGTGCGCGAGATCTATGTAACGCAAGGAAATACCGACGCATTTGAGTTTAGTAGTGACGCCGTCCTACTGAGCAATCAGCTGCCGTCTGTTCGAAATTTTAATTTACGGGTAGGCAATACTGTTTCCGGAACGATTTTTTTCCCTCGCGCGGTTTCTGACCGAGTGCTAACGCCTTTCCCTGCAATACAATATATCCCTAGTCAGCCTCCAAACACCGCTCTTCGAATATTCTTTCCGCCCGAACCTGTACAAGTGCCAGAAGGGTCTACTCAGGTGAGCTTCACAATAGAGGGCGTGACGCCCATTCCAGGTGTTAGGCTTTTTCCATTTAGTTCTTGCCAAAACTGTGAACCTGAAATCTCTTTGTTTGGATTTACCGAAGGAGTTAGTCTCCTAGACGATGGAACAATTGGTGTGCCACAGCAGCTCGATAATTCTCTACCGTCCAATCAGAATCATACCGGTATTGAGTTCTTTTATATGCTTGGAGAAGGAGGAGCTGGGTCTTTAGTCACACCCATTTTGAGTCTGTTGTTATTGAGCGATCAATAGCCGTAAATCTGTTCTACAACCAGTCTTGTTGTTGATGTGACTTTCCCCCAAATTTAGTACCATTTCTTAGATGAGATAATTCATTTTATGCTGCTTTGTTTGCGAACGCTACTGGTGTCATATATCGCAATGAACGCGATGGCGTGAGTGTGCCGCTCACTTTATCGGATCAGATTCGAGGCTATGTTGTTAATCGCTCAAGGCTGTTTAGATCGCTCAGGGCTGTTTAGATCGCTCAGGGCTGTTTAATCAAACG
>CAZHEL010000042.1:0-18786 GCA_964531625.1 uncultured Gammaproteobacteria bacterium | reverse complement strand
GCATTAATGCTGGCCGCTTGTGGTGGTGGTTCAACTGGTGATGGTGCCGGCGAGGAGACCGATGCAGGGCCAGTGTTAACTGGTATTGTCGCTATAGGAGATAGTATAGGAAATGGTTTTGGCATTGCTACACCTTGGCCTACCTTAGTTCAAAACTCAGTGGGCGTTAGCGTCAGTAATACGAGTGTTACAGGAGAGGAGACGCCGTTCGGGGTTAGTGTTATTCAAGGTTTATTAAATAACAATGACCCTAGTCATGTATTGATTTTACTGGGTACTAATGACGCCATTCGCGGTTCGGTAAATGGGGCCATCGCAAATTTACAAGCCATGGTGGATATTGCCAATGCTAACGATGTCATTGCTGTCGTCGGTACGATTCCCCCAATACCTGCGAATTCTCTATACAACGAACGTGCTGCACAAATCAGTAATGGTATTCGTGGTTTGAGCGGCGCAAGGATTGCAGAAGTTAGGGGCAATTTAGGTGATGGAATGGGTTTGTTTCCTGATGGCATTCATCCAAATACAACTGGCCAACAAATTATTGCAGATTCATTTTTAGCCGTAATACCGTAGTTTTAGCCTTAATGCTTAGGGTTAACGCATTGGTTTAGCGTGTTAATGTAGTGTGTGAATTAGTCTGTTGACTTAGTGTCTAAGTCGTTCTTCGAGTCCTTATTTAGCCTTTGCGTTTATAGTTAACGTTCTACTATATATAAATCATAAAGCTAACAATCAGTTAGTTTAAGTTCGGAGCCATGCTTGTCGAATTCTCAGAGTAAATACCAAAGCAAATCCTATCGTAATTATGTTTTGGGATTAATGACCATAGTCTATGCGGTCAATTTTATCGACCGTCAATTATTAGCCATTTTACAAGACTCAATTAAGGCTGACTTGGGCTTTTCAGACACTCAGCTAGGTTTACTTACTGGCTTTGCATTCGCTATGTTTTATGTATTGGCTGGATTGCCGATCGCGCGTTGGGCTGACCGCTCTGACAGACGTAATATTATTTCTTTATCTATAGGTGTATGGAGCTTTATGACCGCGATTAGTGGTCTAGCTGCCAATTATGTACAACTGCTTTTGGCACGCATTGGGGTGGGTGTTGGCGAAGCAGGGTGTAGTCCTCCTGCTCATTCCATGATCTCCGATATTTTCCCTGCAGAGCAACGAGCTACCGCTCTGTCGATGTATTCAATAGGTATTAATATCGGGATCATGTTCGGATTTCTATTGGGTGGTTATTTGAATGAACACTACAGCTGGCGCGTCGCGTTTTTTGTGGTTGGTGCCCCAGGCATTTTAATTGCATTAATTTTTAAATTTACTGTCTCTGAACCGATACGTGGTTGGTCAGAAAACTTAGAGGTTGATAATAAGTCTACCTCTTTAAAGCAAGTCCTTAGTGTTATTCTTGCAAAAAGATCTCTGATTCATTTAATTATCGCGTCTTCTCTTGCGGCATTTGTTGGTTATGCCTTAACCAATTGGAGCGCTTCGTACTTTATTCGTAGTTTTGGCATGCCTACTAGCGAGTTGGGTGTTTGGCTCGCAATAGGAGTCGGCTTATTTGGCTCGATTGGTACCTTCGGCTGGGGTTATTTATGTGATCGGTTTGGACGCAAGGACAAGCGCTATTATTATTGGTTGCCTGCACTTGCTATTGTATTGGCAGTGCCATTTATATTAATTGGTTTTTCTAGTTCAAACCTACAAGTCGCTTTAATAGCTAATCTTTTCCCAGCTATGTTTACTACTGGTTACCTAGGTGCTGCTTTGGCGGTATTCCATGGCTCCGTGGAACCGAGAATGCGAGCTACCGCATCCGCGCTGTTCTTTCTGTGTATTAACATTATTGGTTTGGGCTTAGGACCTACCGCCATAGGCGCAGTCAGTGATTTTATTAGTCCATCTTATGGTAGTGAATCAGTACGCTATGCGATGCTGGCCGTGACCCCAATAGTTTGCATATGGGCGGCTTTGCATTTTTATTTAGCTAGCCGCGCTTGGCATAGCGAAAATAACTAATATTGCTTTTATCTCTAGTTAGTTGGCAGCGGGCTACCTATAAAAACACACTGTTATTTTTTAGTGGCTGACTTTTTAGATACTTTTCTCTTTGATCTTTTTTTGTTTTTCGCCACTGCTTTTTTCTTAGTTACTTTCTTTTTTTGTGGTGTGCGTGGCTTGGCTGCAGACTTAGCATTTTTGTTGGTGGCATTAAGTAGTTCGGCAAAACTATCTCGTATGCAATCCATAAAGAAATCAATATCTGGAAGGGTGCGTCTACAGGAAGTGACGTTAAAAGATATAGCGCCATTGTAGCTAGAGACTGCAATAAACAAACCCATCCTGTCTGCTAATGGTCCCAAGGCCATTTGATTGACAAGTTTAGCGCCATTCATATAGACAGGTACTTTGGGTCCTGGCACATTGGAGATACATGCGTTAGTCATTCGCCCAGCAAGTTCCGAATTCATTATTAGGCGTGATGCTATTAATTGTGTGCTGGCAGGAATATGTTTGGTCACATCGGTCATTATCCGCGCAGAAATACCCTTGCGTGCGGCTTTTTGTTCCTTGGTTTCAGCACGAATAGCGGTTAAACGTTCTACTGCATCCTCAATATCTGTAAATAGGTTAGGCGCCATAGTGCTAATGTTATTGCCAGGAGATTCTTTTTTATTGCTGCTCTCAACTCTGACATTTACTGGCACAAAGGCGCGCAAGGATCTCTTTGGAAGTTCTTTGTGGTGGCTCAAGTATTTACGCAGTGCGCCCGCGCAGACAGACAATACTATGTCGTTAACGGTGCTGCCTGTGACTAATGCTCTTATCGGCTTAAAGTCCTTGAGTAAGAAACGTGTGGAATCAAATACTCTGTGCGGCGAGGTTTCCAAATTAAAACGTGTATGGGGAACTTCTCGGTTGGCTTCCAGTTTTTCTTCATTAAATTTTTGCTTTGCTGATTTTACAATGGCAGGTGCATGGCGCATCAAGGTATTCGCTACCTCCATTGGAGATCGTATGCCGTTTAAGGCCCCGCGCGCCGACATTTGAAATAGACTTGGTTTCTCATATCGGTCTGAATTCACTCGCTGCTTAGTGGGCATCACTGGTGTGCCTTGTGTGTCGATATCAAGTAAGCCACCAAGGAAATCGACTATAGCTTTACCATCGGCAGCGGCATGATGAATTTTGATAGCCAGTGCATAGCTGCCTTTAGGGATGCCTTCAATATTATCTAAGCCTTCGATTACATACATCTCCCAGGGTGGTCGCTCCATATCGAGTGGTCGAGAGTGAAACCTGGCTAAATGAATACACAGCTGTCGCCAGTCAGCTGGGTGCGGCAAACGCCCATGGCGAATATGGTATTCAATATCAAAATGTTCATCTTCTATCCAATATGGATAATCTAGCTCTAATGGCACATGGTAGATACGGCGTTTATAAATAGGAGAGGTATATAAACGACTACGTACATGCTTGATGATTTGCTTAAAGCGCACTTCACCCTTAGGTGCTGAGGATGGATCAAAAATGGCCACAGATGTGACTTGAGAGAAACTCTTGTTCGTCTCCATATACAAAAACTGCGCATCTTGTGGTGATAATTGCTGCATGTTAAGGCTAACTTTAGATTTTATGATTGAATAATATTACTCTAACATATGAATATTATCGTGAGGCTTATTCTCAAGATTGATATTTCGAGCATAACATTTTAATTGATTAAGGTACTATGATAGCAAGCGCCGTTATTGAACACTTATTTGTGTCAACATAGTATAGTTATTACCTGTTCTTAACGTTATTGGGCAACCTTAAACAAAGTTTGGTAGATTGAATTTTTTAAAAGTATCCGAGCACTCATATGGACCTATATGCCAAAGTTATTAAAGAAGTGGAAGCTTCTCCAAGCGGACCTCAAATAGGCGCGTTTTTCGATTTCGACGGCACCATCATCTATGGCTATTCAGCCACAACTTATTTGCGTGAACAAATAAAACGTGGTTACGTAACACCTGGTCAGTTAGTTGAACTAACTAAAACTATGGTGCAGTTTGGTATGGGCAATATGGGTTTCTCCGCCATGATGATGGCGGCCTCGCAATACTTAAAGGGAATTGAAGAGGCCGAATATCTTAATTTTGGTGAAGAGCTATACCGCGAGCACATCGCCAAACTCATTTATCCCGAATCAAGAGCCCTGATTGAAGCTCATCTGCGCAAAGGCCACACTGTAGCCTTGGTATCCGCCGCCACACCGTATCAGGTAGTACCGGCTGCGCGTGAATTAGGAATTGATCATATTAAATGCACCAGTCTAGAGGTCGAAGATGGCGTATTTACAGGTGCAGTAGTAAAACCTACCTGTTATGGGATGGGCAAAGTTGACGCGGCTGATCAACTAGCACGAGAGTTTAATCTCAATATTAGCGAAAGTTATTTTTATTCAGACAGCGACGAAGATATTCAGTTATTAGAATACGTGGGTAAGCCACGTCCGTTAAACCCGAATACCCGTCTAAGACGTATTGCTAGTGGACGTGGTTGGCCAGTAAGAGATTTTTCTAGTCGCGGTAAAGTTGGCGTGCGAGACTATGTAAGAACGTTTGCAGCTCAAGGCACTATGTTGTCATCCTTCTTGGCGGGGATTCCATTTTACGCACTGACAGGCTCAATGAATAAGACGCGAAACTTTTCCACTTCTTTATTTGCCGATTTAGCCTGTGCTGTCGTTGGCATTGAACTTGACGTAACTGGTGAAGAAAATATTTGGGCTAGTAGACCTTGTATCTTTGTGTTTAATCATCAAAGCCAGGCGGATGTGATTATTATGCCTGCTTTACTACGCCGCGACTTGGCGAGTGTTGGTAAAAAGGAAATCGGTGATGTACCCATTATCGGAAAGATTATGCAGTTTGGTGGCACTGTGTTGATTGATAGAGAAAATAGCAGCTCTGCGCATGCCGCCATGGAGCCCTTAGTTGATGTAATGCTTAAAGAAGGCCGCTCGGTATGTATTGCTCCAGAAGGCACACGTTCAACCTCGACCAATTTGGGACGTTTTAAGAAAGGTGCGTTTCATTTGGCCATGCAAGCTGGCGTACCAATCGTGCCCATTGTTATTCACAATGCTATTGACGTAGCGGCTCGCGGAGAAAACATTTTGCGGCCCGCCACGGTTAAGGTTGCCGCCTTGCCTGCCGTGGATACCAGTGATTGGTCTTTTGATTCTATAGACCAACATGTCAGCGATGTGCGAGACTTGTTTTTGGAGGAATTAGATCAGGCGGAACGACCTAGTCGAGAGGCGCCCAAATTGCGTGAAGTAAAATCACCAAGACGAAAGCCGCAAAGAAGTGCTGGTAAGAACGTTGTTAAACTAGCCAGCGGCGCAGCAAAGGGTTTGGCTAGCAGAGCCGGTACGGTCGCTAAGCGTTCCAGTAAAGTTGTTAAAAAGAAAGCGACTATAAAAAAGCGTGTTAACACACAAACAACTGCTGTAAAGCCAGCAAAAAAGAGCAAGTCTACGACCAACACAAAGTCTAAGAAAACAGTAAAACAAAAAGCAACGTCTAGTAAAAATAAAGGGTAAAAGTAGTAGTACTAATGAATAATAATCCTTGGCATGACATAAACTCTGAGAGCGTGTTATTCGTTGTCGATGCTGATCATAAGGTTGAGGAAAAAATATTATTAGATTGGTTGAACCAGGGTAAAAGCGAGTCTGAATACCAAGGGTCGGTCAGTCATTGTGTGGTGCCAATTGCCCATGACCCAGAAAATATTTCTACTGAAGGTCTAGAAATGGCCTTACAAGTTCCTGACACAACCCTCGTTGTTCCAGTAAGAGTTTTCTGGAAAACGTCACTTGATCAAAATATAGGCAGACTCAAATGGAATGACATATTTGGCGGCAATCCTCGATTACCTAATGAGAGAAAAGCTGAAAAAATACTCCAGAAAGATCCTGATCGTGCGGTATGCATAGCCGGTAAGGCAGCTACTTTAAGTGATTTGATCACTCGCTATGAGCAGCAAAATTCGGCAGCAATCATCTATGGCGAATTGGCAGATTATGTGGCGAGTCAAGCCGGTCTCGCATTAGAAGTTGCCGAACGGCGAATGCGTGGTAGTCGCTATAAAGTGCCTAGGCAAGTGTCCAAGCAAATACGCGCTAGCGATATTTATCGATCTGGATTATTAGAAATTTCCGCTCAATCAGGCGAGCCTGAAACCGAGTTACGGGCTCGAGCATTGCCTTATTTTAAGGAGCTAGTTGCGACTCCTCATAGTTTTTGGCAAGACGTCGCAGGTGCATTTAATCGCTGGGTTATTTCCTTAGCCTATGAAAATAAACTGGTGGTTGATGTTAATCGCCTGCAGCACTTTCGTAATGTAGTACGTGAGAATCCTTCAGCATTGTTGTGGACTCACAAAACCCATATGGATGGTATCACCATGCATTCGGTCTTATTTGAGCATGATTTTCCGACACCGCATACTATGGGTGGCATCAACATGGCCTTTGCTGGTGCGGGATATTTAGCACGTCGCTCAGGTGCAATTTTTATTCGTCGATCATTTCAAGATAACCCTCTGTATAAATTAGTGCTGCGACGGTATTTGTCTTATTTATTAGAAAAGCGTTTCCCACTGACTTGGTCATTTGAAGGTACTCGTTCTCGAGTAGGCAAATTGATGCCTCCTCGCTACGGCATGCTTAAATACGTAATGGATGCCATGTCAGATTCTACAGCGCAAGAGTTGTATATCGTTCCTGTGGCAATTAACTATGACATGAATAACGATGTCAAAGACTATGCAGCAGAGCAGAGTGGGGCGATTAAAAGACCTGAATCACTGAGTTGGTTTATCTCGTATTTGCGTCGTTTGCGCAGGCCCTTAGGACGTATCTATATTGATTTTGGCGACCCAGTTATAGTCAACAAAGAGAGTTTTCAAAATGATCAGTTGGCATTGCAAAAGACCGCATTTAAAGTGGGTGTAGAAGCTAATCGTGTAACACCAATTACCTTAACATCGTTGATGTCTATGTCGCTATTAGGTTCTGCTCCACGGGCTCAGACGATTAAAGAAATGCAAAAAAGCATGGAAGGTTTGCGTGTCTGGGCAGCGCATCGAGATATTTCTTTTACTAAAGATTTTAATGATCTTAATAAAACTAAAATGATCGACTTAATTGATGGCATGGTTGACTCAGGTCTAATCAGTCGTTATGACGAAGGGCCAGAAACAGTTTATGCCGTTGCAGAAGATCAACATGCCATCGCTAGTTATTATCGCAATACCATCGCGCATCACTTTGTTATCAAATCGATTACTGAACTTAGTTTGTTGAAACTTGCTAATAGTAGTGAAAATGCTGTGCAGGTTTTTTGGCAAGAGGCTGATTATCTAAAAGATATGTTTAAGTTTGAGTTTTTCTACGTGCCGACAGAAGAGTTTCATGCTGAGGTCAGGCAAGAGATGGTAATAGTAGATCCAGATTGGGAAGCCAAAATTACAGACTCTGAAAATGCCGTAAAGCTCCTTAAGTCAATGTCACCATTCGCAGCACATGCTTGTCTAAAGCCGTATATTGAAGCTTATCGTGTTGTGGCTGATGTGTTCGCACGTTTGCAGGAAAATGAGACCCTCGATGCGAAGGAGTTGGAGAGCCGGGCGCTAAAATATGGCAAGCAAGCTTATCTACAAAGGCGAATTAGTAGTAAGGCTTCTGTTGGCAAAATACTTTTTAATAATGGATACAAGTTGCTTGATAGTTATGGTGTGGTGGCGCCCGAAGGTGAAAATCTAAAAGAGAAGCGTCGGGCTATCAGTAAAGAGTTGCGTGTATTAGTGCACCGTATTGAACAAATAAGGAATCTATCTTTACCGAATGAAATAGACTAGAGTTAAAGGACTAGCGCGTTCAACTTAATATGCTTTGTTCCAATATCTACTAGCGCTGCTGGAAACTATACTAATGCCTCGCAGCACCGCATGTTTGAATTGTCGCCCAACAAGATAGTTTACGGGTGTGATTACTAGCGTTATTACAGTTGCAACTATAATGCCAAAACCAAGAGATACTGCCATTGGAATTAGTGCTTGAGCTTGAGCACTTTTGTTTAGCATTAGTGGCAATAAGCCTACGAATGTAGTTAGTGATGTTAATATAACTGGTCGAAAGCGAGTTTCGCCTGCCGTAAGTACCGCATCTAACACAGGCATTCCTTCGGACCTTTTTTTATTAATATAGTCAACTAGTACTAGGCTGTCGTTGACCACTATTCCAGTTAGGCCAAGCATACCCATTACGCTTAACATCGAAAATGATAAGCCCATAATGTAGTGGCCAAAGATTGCTCCAACGATCGCCAAAGGAATAATTGACATCACAACTAAAGGTTGTCCAAAAGATTTAAACGGAATAGCAAGCAACGCAAAAATAATAACAACCACTAAAACAAAACCAAGAAAGAAACTCTGCGTCGCTTCTTTTTGTGTCTCTGCTTGGCCATCCATGTCGAAGGTAATATCGGGTTCATAAATAAAAAGCTCATTTAGAAATTCCTTTATGTCTTTTCGAATCACGTTAACATCATAGGATCCAGCATCGATATCGGCGTTAACGGTTACTAACCTGCGTTGTTTATCGCGATAGATGGTGTTTGGGCTTTGCGACGGTGTCAAAGTAGCTAATTTTGCTAATGGAATCGTGGTGTCGCTATTTGCGGTTCTGATGGGTAAATTTTGTACATTGTTAATGCTAGATCGGTACTCTTTTGGATAACGTACCATTACCTTGATGTCGTCGTAACTGCGCTGAATACGCTGTGCCTCAAAGCCAAAAATAGCTTGACGCATTTGTTCTGCAATACCCGCTTGTGACAATCCAAGTGAGTTAGCTAACTCGTTGACAGTGATTTTTAGTTCTTCTTTGCCGCTAGAAAAATTATCTTGAATATCAAAAATACCAGGATAACTCTTTAAATATTCTCGTATTTTAGTAACTAAATCATCAATCCGATTTAAATCATCGCCATATAAGGCGATAGAAATAGGGCGACCAAAATCTCCAAAACTAGAAGATAAACTCAACTGTTCGGCACCTGGTATTACCCCAATACGATCACGTAGTTTCTCTTGCACCTCTTTAATAGAGAATCCTTCAGGTAGGCCATTGTCACCTTGCACAAATTCCATGACAACCATGCCTTTATTGGTGCCAAAAGACACTGCACCGTCGCCACTCAGGGTTAAGCCACTGGCTGAAATAAAGTACTTAAAATAGGACTCCTTGGTTTCCGGGTCTAAATATTCTTGCGAGAGTTCACCCGAGGCCTGAACAATATTTTCAATATGGCCTTTAGTAGTTTCATAAGCAGTTGTACTGGGCATGGTTAAACGCACATAAATTGCATTGTCTTCAAAGTCCGGAAAGAACGAAGTTTTCAGCCAACCTTGGCCCACCGAGCTTACGGTAATAACAAACACGGCGATAGCTGAGACTATGGTGATGGCCTTGTTAGCTATACACCAATTTAGAAAAGGTCGATAAACTCGGATAACTGAGCTTTCGAAGCCACGAGAAAAATTTTGTTGTATTTTTCCAAGACCAGAAATATTGTCGTCTTGGCGTGGTTTAATAGTAGACATATGAGAAGGTAAAATTAGTTTTGACTCAACCAAGGAAAAAGCCAATACTGGGATTACCACCAAAGGAATTTGTGCGGCGAAGGTTGACAAAACCCCTTCAATTAATAGCAATGGCGCAAATGCAACCATGGTTGTTATAACGCCAAAAGTAACGGGGACGGCCACTTCTTGTGTGCCAAATAGCGCTGCGTCTGCTGGCGACATACCGTTGCGTTGATGGCGGTAAATATTCTCACCCGTGACAATAGCATCGTCAACCACGATGCCCAGTACCAGTAAAAAGGCGAACATTGATAGCATGTTAAGGCTCATGCCTAACAATGGCATTACTGCTAGGCCACCCAAGAAACAGACAGGAATTCCTAAGCCGACCCAGAACGCAACCGCTGGGCGTAAGAATAGTGAGAGTAAAATCAGTACTAATATGCCCCCCTGAATAGCACTATTAACTAAGGTAGAGAGACGATCTTTTACAACCACAGAGGTATCACCATAAGTGCCTAGTTTGATCCCGGTAGGCAACTGGTGGCGATAATCTTCCATGAACTGAAAAGCTTTGCTGGCTATCTCGATAGTGCTTTGAGTGCCCACTCGAAAAGCTTCGATAGTGATGGCGGGTTCACCGTTATACAGGGTTTCTACCCTTATTAATTCATAACCATCCACTACAGTAGCAATTTCACCGATAGTAACGATATTATCGCCCGATGTTATTACCGGTATGCGCTCAAATTCTTGCTTGCTATAAGCTTGCGCATTTGCTCGAACTAAAATATCACCGTCACGCGTGGATAGGTTGCCAGCTGAAATATCGACAGCATTACGTTGTATTGCTTCGCCTACATCTTGCAGAGTTAAATTATATTGTTTTAGGATGTCGGGAGTGACTTCAATGTGAAGTTCGCGCGCGGGTGCTTGTATCTCACTTAATTGGGTAATACCCGGTACTTTGTATAGCGCTTGTCGAAAATTAGCAGCAGTTTCATATAGGAGGTCATAATCCACATCGCCATAAACAACTAAACCAACGACTTGAATAGGTATATCGGCTAGCTCAATAATCGGGCGTTCGGCTTGAACTGGCAAGGTATTTAAGGAGTCAACCCGTATTTTTACATCATTGAGTAAGTCTTGTTGATCGTAGTCAGCTTCAATCTCAATGCCGACTGTAGAAAACTCTTCAGATGAGCGCGATGTTATTTTCTTGATGCCCTCTAGATCAGCCACCGCTTCTTCAATACGGGTAGTAATAGTTTCTTCTATCGATTTTGGATTACCACCTGGAAGTATCGTGACAATACTAATTTGGCCTAATTGAAAATCAGGCATTAACTCCAAGGGAATGTCATTTTTTACCGATAAATAACCCATGATCATAATGGCAAACATGAGCAAATTAGCTGCCACATGATTTTCTGCGAACCATTTAATCATAAGTTGATCACTTTACGCTGCTTAAGGTTATTGTTCATGTTGTAAATCGGATCGATTCCAATACTCTAATACTGCATGCTTGAGTTTACGCGCAACTATGTAGTTGATAGGTGTAATTATAAGTGTAATTACAGTTGCAAAAATTATTCCAAAAGCCAGTGAGGTTGCCATTGGCTTCAACCACTTTGCCTGTTGAGAGCCGTCCAATAGTATTGGTGCTAAGCCTGCAAAAGTTGTAATAGACGTTAAAAATACAGGTCGAAAACGTTTTTGAGCTGCATTCAGTACGGCATCTTTAACAGCGGCACCTTTGGCCCTAGCTTGATTAATATAGTCGACCAACACCAAGCTATCATTAACCACCACACCAATCAGCGCGAGAATACCAAAAACACTGAGCACCGATAAAAACTGAAAAGTAATCAGATGACCAGCGATGGCACCGATCACAGCAAAAGGAATGATACTCATTACAATCAAAGGTTGCCCCCAAGATTTTAATGGGATAGCCAGTAGTGCATAAATACCAAACAAGATTGCGCATAGCCCAACCAGTAAATTAGCATTAGTTTTGCGTTGCTCTTCCACTTCTCCATCAAAGCGAATCCTGGCTTGCGGAAATTGTTGCTGAATTTCAGCAAGTTGGGTTTTTAAGTCAGGGAGTATTTTGCCTAGACTGGTTACTTCCTTATCAATATCGGCCGTTACATTAACGACGGACCGTTGATTCAGTCTGTACAAGGTGCTGGGGCTTTCAGTCGGAATTATTTCGGCGATATCAGAGAGCAATACTTCCTCACTATTATTGGGGACTCTAATTGCTAAGAGATTCAAATCATCCAATGATGATCGATTTTCTAGCGGGTAGCGAACCATGACTCTAAGTTCATCGCGCTGTCGTTGAATACGTTGTGCCTGGTACCCAAACACCGCGTTTCTAACTTGACTGGCAACATCGCTTAGTCGTAAGCCAAGTGAGTATGCTTGAGGCTTTAAATTAAGGGTAAACTCTTCTTTACCGCCAGAATAATTATCCTGCACGTCATATATGCCTGGGTAAGTTTTAAGCTCAGCCTTAATCAATTTAGCAGTTTCAAATAGGCGAGATGCGGTGTCTCCAGAAAGCTCGATATCAATTGGTACGTTGTCTCGGCCTGATCTAGAACGAACGCTTAAACTTTGCGCTCCTGGAATAGTGCCGATTAATTCGCGAGCCTCGCGGGCAATGTCATTGGCAGTTACATCGAATACTCGTTCGCTTGGGTCTTGTAGCTCGGCAACGACAGTGCCAAGGTTAGGCTTGACGCTAAAACGGCTGCTACCACTGCTAGCATAAACATTAAGAATTACACTTTTGCCCGTTTTTGTATCGCGGTATTTTTCTTGTAAATCGCTAAATTGCTTAGCAATATGTTGCACATGTTTGTGAGTGGTACTAAAACCGGTTGATTCAGGCATAGTGAGTGTAATCGTCACGCTTCGAGCTTCCACTCTAGGAAAAGGACTATACTGGATATGTCCTAAATAAATGGAGCAAATAAGAATAGTAGAAACCGCTATTACGGAGCTTAGGGTAATCGTTTTATTGTTAAGTCTACGTTCTAAAAATGGTTTATAAGTGTTTTCTACAAAACGCTCTAAACCGCGTGATATGGTGGTTTGTATTCGAGTAAAGCCAGACATTGGCGCATTTGGATCGCGGATTTTTACATGACTCATATGGGATGGTAACACTAGCTTCGATTCGACCAGCGACATGAGCAAAATAGGAATAACCACCATTGGCATTTGTCGACTTATAAAATCGAATTGTGTCCCATCTAAAAAACTCAATGGAAGGAATGCAATTACCGTGGTTAAAATCCCGAAGGTAACTGGGGTGGCAATTTGTTTGGTGCCGGTGATAGCTGCATCTATGGGTTCTAAGCCCTCGCGGATATGCCGATAGATATTTTCACCAGTAACAATGGCGTCATCGACGACAATGCCTATCACCATAATAAAAGCGAACAAGCTGATCACATTAAATGAGCCGCTTACCTGCGGCATAAACAAAAAGGCACCCATAAAGCTAACGGGAATTCCTAAAAATACCCAAAACGCAACAATGGGCCGTAAGAACAAGGACAACAGTAAAATGACTAGAATGCCGCCATAGATCGCACTGTCTAATACGGCATCAATCCGAGTTTTAAGATAATCAGCAAAGTTTTGCCACTTATTTATTTCAATACCCGACGGCAATTGGCGCGAAAACTCTTCAATGTAATCGTTCGTTTGATTGGAGACTTGCAGAGTACTTTGGTCGCCGATTCGACTTACCACTAACAACACAGCCTTTTTACCATCGAATTTTGTGATTAAAGAGCTTTCTTCAAAGCCATCTTCGATAGTTGCAATTTCTCCGAGCTTGATTGATTTTCCAATCGAGTTTGAAATAATTGGAATACGAGCAAATTGAGCCGCTGTATAGGCTTGACCATCACTGCGTACTAAAATGTCACCGTTGCGCGTTTGCACATTGCCTACACTAATATCGCTTGCGCCATTTTGAATCGCTTGGCCCACTTGTTCCAGTGTTAGATTATAGTTGTCGAGAGTTTGAGGCGATATTTCTATACTGATTTCACGGTTTGCGACGCCTTCTAATTCTACGTTGGTAATATCATCTTTGTTGAGGAGGCCTTCTCGAAATTTTTCTGCGGTATCGCGTAAAACTAGATCCGATACTTCACCACTGATGACTACATAAAGTACTGGTTGAGCGCGGCTAGCTACCGCAACAATTGGGTTTTCCGCCTGAGTCGGAAGCGTGTTAAGCGAGTCCACTCTCACTTTTATGTCATCCAATAGATCACGAGTATCATAACTATTTGCCACTTCTACGCTAACTGTAGAAAGGCCTTCTTGAGAGGTTGAACTTATTTCCTCAATGCCTTCTAAATCGGCGATAGCTTCTTCTATGCGCAGAGTAATGCCATCTTCGGTAGATATGGGTGTGGCACCGCGGAACACAGTGCTAATCTCCACTATTTCCGGGTCGTATGTTGGAAAAGATTCCACCGGTATCGACTTTACCGCAGAGATAGTGCCGGCTAACACAATCCCAAACATGAGCAAATTAGATGCTACCGAATTACGTGCAAACCATTCAATCATGATTGACCTCGACTATTTGGATAGTCCGGTTTGTTCCAAAACACCAGCCATCTCTGCCATAAGAATTTTGCGATACGTATAGTTCCATGCTTAAGGTTATAAGCTACTAAATAATTAACGGGCACCATTATTAAAGTAAGGCAGGTTGCAAACAGAATTCCAAAACCTAAAGAAATAGCCATTGGGACCAAAAATTTAGATTGAGTGCTTTGATCTAATAGTAGTGGGGTAAGGCCTGCAAAAGTCGTGATCGAGGTTAAAATTACAGGTCGGAAGCGTCGTGAGCCACTATTCAAAACTGCTTCAAATACAGCCACTCCTCTAGCACGCTGCTGGTTTATATAATGAACCAATACTAAGCTGTCATTAACCACCACGCCGAGTAAAGCTAACATGCCGATGGTACTTAAAATAGACAAGCTGTAACCAGTGATGATATGACCTAGGATAGCGCCGACCGCGCTAAATGGAATCACCGACATTACAATTAGAGGTTGAGTATAAGATTTAAAGGGAATAGCAAGTAAGGCGTAGATCGCAATTAGCACGACGAATGTACCTGATTTGAATCCTTCGTTGTTCTCTGCTTGTTCTTCTGATTCACCTTTAAATGTGTATACCAAGCCTGGTTGTCGTTGTACTTCTTGTTCAAGCTCGATTCTTAGGTCTCTCAGTATAGCCGGCACATCGGCTTTTTCTTTGTCTACGTCGGCACTCACATTGATGATCGAATTACGATTGACTCGATATAAAGTAGTCGGGCTACGCACCGATTCAATATTGACTAAATCAGATAAGGGAGTTGGCTGATTTTGCGGCCCAACTCGAATAGGCAAATTGTTTAAGTCTTCTATTGATGAGCGGTTTTCTAATGGTAAGCGAACCATGACTCTAACTTCTTCTTGACCGCGCTGAATACGTTGTGCTTCTAGTCCAAAAACGGAGCCGCGGATCTGGCCAGCTATATTAGCTAAATCCAGACCTAGCACGGTTGCTTGAGTTTTTAGTTCTATATTAAGTTCTTCTTTACCGCCGGAAAAATTATCTTGTACATCAAATACATTTGGGTACTCGAGCAATTTTTGCCGTATTCGATCGCCAGCAGAGCGCATGTCTTGGAGCGCCAATCCAGTCAATTCAATATTGATTGGATCACCTCCTCGGCCTAACTCTGAGCGAACATTTAATTGTTCAGCGCCAGGAATAATGCCGACGCGTTGACGTATTTCTCGTGCTATTTGAGTCGAACTAATATCAATATGTCGTTCTTCAGGTCCAAGCAACTCAGCGCGCACAACACCAATGCTTGGCTTAACAGTTCGACCAGTGGTGCCCGAAGTGCTATAGGTGTGTCGAATAATGGAAATACCAGTTTCAGGATCTCTATATTTTTCTTGTACGTCTTTAACTTGTTGCGAAATATATTCAATATTTCTGTGGGTGGTTTCAAAACCCGTGGTATCTGGCATTGTCAGCGACAGGCGAATTTCTTCAGATTGAACCCTAGGAAAGAAAGTGAATTTTAAATGTCCCGTCAGTGCCCACGTCATTATGATAGAGGTGACGGCAAAAATCATCACCAGCGTAATGGCCTTGTTATGCAAACATTTTTCTAGCAGAGGTTTATAAAAAGTCAGTATCGAATCTTCAAAACCACGGGATATTGCCATCTGCGCACGGGTCAAGACATTATTTTTATCAGATTCGCTTCGCGGTTTTATATGACTAAGATGTGCGGGCAAAACTAGTTTGGATTCAATTAATGAAAAAAACAGTACCGGAATAACCACTAAGGGAATTTGCGCAGCAATATATCCTATTCTATTAGCACCTAAGTTGCCCATTGGAGTAAAGGCCACAATAGTGGTTAGTACGCCAAAGGTTACCGGTATGGCTATTTCCTTAGTTCCCACAATGGATGCGTCAATCGGGTCCATACCATCGCGCATTTTAGAATAAATATTTTCGCCGGTGACAATTGCGTCATCCACCACAATTCCAAGTACCGTTATGAAAGCGAATAGCGACATCAAGTTGAAAGTACCGCCCACCAAAGGCATGAAAATAAAGGCGCCCATGAAACTTACTGGTATACCTAAAAACACCCAAAATGCGACCGCTGGACGTAAAAAAAGTGACAGCATAAGCAGCACTAGAATTCCACCCCAAATGCCACTACTAATCAATGTAGATAATCTACCTTTAAGACGTATAGAGTCGTCGTCCCAATAGTTAAGTTTGATCTCACCAACGGCTCGTTCGTTGTAGTCTAATATGTACTCTCGAACTTCGCTGGCGATCTTAAGTGACGATTGTTTTCCAGTGCGCGTGACGTCAATTATAATGGCAGGATTGCCATTAAATTGAGTGAGTATTGGTTTGTCTTCAAAACCATCCACAATGGTAGCAATCTCTCCGAGTAGTACTGGGTCTGCACCAATTGGCGTAAGGACAGGTATCTGTGCAAATTCTGCCGCCGTATAAGCTTGTCCATCAGTGCGCACTAATACATCGCCTTCGGCAGTTTTAATATTTCCCGCGGATACATCAATCGAACCAGCTCTCACAGCTTGAGATACTTGTTGCAGAGAGAGATTGAAATCATCCAAGACCTCAGGTTTTACTTCGATACTTATTTCATAATCGGTAACACCTTGCAGCTCAACCAAAGTAATATCTTGCAATGCTAGTAGATCATCTCGAACTGCTTCAGCGGCTAACCGTAAATTTTTTGAATTTGTATTAGCTTCGCCAACCACCGCCACTTGTATCACCGCTGGATTGCGCCTAGATAAAGTGACTACTGAGTTTTCTGCATCAACAGGCAAGGTGTTTAGTGAATCAACCTTAAGTTTTATCTCATTCAGCAGTTCTCGATTGTTATAGTTTGCATTTAACTCTGCGATTACTATTGAAAGCCCTTCTGAAGATGTGGAAGTGATTTCTTTAATGCCCTCTATATCAAATATAGCTTGTTCGATACGAGTGGTAATGCTGTCTTCAACCGCGTCAGGAGTGGCACCGCGAAAGGCCGTGGAAACGGTAACTGCTTGAATTTCAAAGCTTGGAAAAATTTCCAGTGGGATTAGGCGCGCTGCAGAAAAACAACCTATGATCACGATTGTGATCATTAATAGATTTGCCGCTACAGAATTACGCGCGAACCATTCAAGCATTGTTGTGACCTTTAGCCTGTTTCAACAAAATTGTTGCACGTCGAAGAACCATGGCGGCTAGAGTAAGCAGAACCTCTCTACTCAGCGACAGTTTCCGATTCAATATTTTCTTCGATATCTGCATTAGTCACGGTTGCCTGATCGTCTGCGATTTGATCTTTAAAGATCACTGGCTTTTCATTTGTTTGTGCTGCTTCAACGCTTGTTGTTTCAAACTCTGTTGTTTCAACATCGGTCGCCTCAACTTCAGTTTTTTCAGTATTCACTGTTCCTGCATTGGCTTTTTGAGGCGCTGACTTAGACTCCGAATCATTCTCGCCATACTTGGCTTTTGCGCCAGCCAACGTACTGTTGAGAGAAGTTGTTACTATTGTTGCGCCTTCTTGCAATCCAGAGTTAACTAGGGCGTTTTGATCATCTTGCCATAGAATATCGATACTTTTTTTGGTCAAAATCTCATTTTCAACCGTATAAATGTAGCTGCCTTCACGGATGCTTTTATTAGGAATGACAAAAACATCATCGAGTGAGCGGCCGCTAATCTGTGCGTTTACAAATTGACCAATTTTCAGGGCGGGCTGATTAGACTCTTTGCCAAATGGGTCACTGACCTCTGCAATAACATCGATCTGCCTGGTATTGATATCAAAAATACTATCAGTGCGGGTAATTTTGGCATCCCAGCGATATTCGTTTTGACCAATTTGCGAACTTAACAGCACTTGAAACTGTTGCTCTTGACCGCTTCCCTCTACGAACTCGTTAAGCCCTAATTGATTGAATTCGTTTTGACTAATTGGAAGACGAACTTCTACGCCATTAGTTTCGAATATTTCCGCCAATGTGTTGCCTACCGAAACATATTGCCCGAGTACTGCACTGCGAGCGATGATACGCCCGTTATAGGGAGCTTTAATGGAAGTGCGGCTCAAGTTCAGCTGGGCGGATGAATGAGCCGCTTTAGCTGAGTCTAGCATTGCTTTGGCGGCCGCCAACTGTGGTTTACGTAATACTAAATCAGGTGCCGGATTGGTGTTGCCTAATCGTTGCCAATCAAGCTCAGCTTGCTTGGCATTGGCAAGTTCTTGGCTATAGCTGGCCTGAGCCTGCGAGAGTTGTGCTAATGCTTGGCTAAGATTTGATTGGAAGTCTCGCTTATCAATTTGGATTAATTGATCGCCTTTGCGGAAGGTGCCACCCGTCTTAAAATTATCTGCGACGCTGACAATCTCGCCACTAATTTGTGCGACTAAATTACCGCGAGTTTCAGCTTGAATGGTACCGTTAGCATTAACCACAATAGGATAGGTAGATCGATTTGCTTGCACTACTT
>CAZHEL010000041.1:4020-19292 GCA_964531625.1 uncultured Gammaproteobacteria bacterium | reverse complement strand
AGAGAGTCCTCAACCGATAAAGAGTCTTCAGCTAATAGAGAGTCCTCAACCGATATAGAGTCTTCAGCGCTATTTTGTTCTGCTAGAGTAGATTCCAAAGAAGCTAGCTCTGCATCTTCTACATCCAAGCTAACTAATTTATTCATATCAGCCAGCTGACCTTCAAGTATTGAAATACGTTCAGTCAACTCTTGGTTTTCCAATTCGCTTGAACTAAGCGAGGCCTCTAATTCAAGTATCTCTTCACGCAAAGCTATCACTTCACCTTCAGAAGTTCCCGATTCGGAACTCGAGACAAAGCTAGATACGTCATCACTTGACCCAACTCTAAAATTCTCTTGTGAGGCAGCGCTTTCAAACGAGCCCTCTGAACTAGCAACAGAATCATCACTACTCGAAAACGAATCAGCACTCGAATCATTGTAGGAGTCTTGACCAAATTTGACGGATTCATCATCGCTTGTAGCAAAGAGACTTTGATCCCAACTACTGAGCTGCTGTGCAAAGAACTCTTTGGCTTCTGCTAAATCTACTGCTCGAATTGATTCTAAATCACCAATCCTAAGCACTGACCCTCGAATTAAACCATTTATATTATTATCGATAAAAGATTCTGGGTTTTCTTCAAACAGCACCTTCATTATTTGATAAATACTCAAATCAGGAAACTGCTGCTGCAATTCTTGTGCAATAAGACTTAAAGATTCGCCACTCGTAACAGGCCCATACTTAGCATCATCAACAAACTCTGTTGATGCAGTGCCCGGTGTTGATGCAGAGTCTTCAAGAAACTCAACTGGCTCTAGATCCTCGATCGCCTGCGAGTCATAAAAATCATCATCAATAGTAGAATCTTGAACCACTTCCGGTTCTGTAAATGATTCATCGATAACTTGTGCATCGCCAAGAGGCTCTGCCCGCACAACATCTTCATCAATCTGGTAGGACTGATCTGAGCCAACAGATTTTGGTTCTGAAATTGGATTAGGTGTTTCGGCGGCATAAACCGGAGGATTAATTAGTGCGGTGTACTCTCTCAAAAAGCTTCCGCCCGACCAATCAACTTTAACTAAAATCTGTAAGTAGGGTTCTTTAATGATTACGTCATTACTGTTTAAACGTAATACAACATCATCACCTTCGCCTTCTACCTCGACAGATATATCTTCCAGATAAGCTGGGTAATCAAGACCTAAGCTTACAAATTCATCGCGTGATGCTATTTCAGCCTCAATACTACTGGCATCATCACTGGCCGCGACGTTCAACTCTATAACTCCGTTAAAAGGTTCTTCGAGGTTAGATTGTACGTCTAAGTTACCTAACCCTAGAGCCGCAGCTTGTCCAGCAAATCCTAGCACCATACAGGCACCAGCAATTTTACTTATTACTCCCCGATAAGCAGTTACTTCCGACATCTCAGGTGCTATTGCGTTTTTATATTTTAGTTTTAGCATTTCTTTTCGCTTATTATTAGATTGCGTGCAACCCGATATCGCATTTTGGTATTAACGCGAATACAAGTTCGGCAGTTCTTAGATTTTCTTTTATTTTTATAGCTTCACATACCGTGTAATCAATGGCCTACAACACAGTTCTTAGCCAATTTCATTCAAGTTGCCTATTAAATCATTAATAAATATATAGATAAGTGTAACTTAATAATCGCCAGAAACCCCATATAACATGGCGTTATTTCTTATTTTTATATTATTTTTTAGATAGTTACCAGCGAATTGTAACAAGTTACATAAGTTTTAGGCAAATCTTTAAGCAAATCAATTTAACTTATTATCAAATAAACCCTAAAATTTAGGCTAAATAGACCTCAATTAGACACTCAGCAATCTGCACACTGTTGGTTGCAGCGCCCTTTCTCACATTATCAGCCACCACCCACAAATTGAGCCCTCGAGGGTGAGAAATGTCTTCTCTAATACGCCCTACGTAAACTGAATCACTGCCGGCGGCAGCATCCACAGCGGTAGGGTAGCCACCATCTTGATGTTCATCAATGACTACTATGCCAGGCGCATTGCTTAATAGCTCAGTAGCATGCTCTGCGGTTATCTTCTCTTTAGTTTCTATGTGGCAGGCTTCGGAATGACCGTAAAACACCGGAACCCTAACGGCGGTTGGATTAACCACGATAGAATCATCACCCATGATCTTTTTAGTCTCCCAGACCATTTTCATTTCTTCTTTGGTATATCCGTTCTCCATAAATTTATCGATTTGGGGTAAAGCATTAAACGCAATTTGTTTTGGATACACACTGGTTTCAATTGCTTTAGCATTTAGCAGATTGGCAGTCTGCCCTGCCAGTTCTTGCATGGCTTCTTTACCGGTGCCGGAAACTGCCTGATAGGTACACACATTAATACGCTCGATTCCTACTGCATCGTGAATAGGCTTCATTGCTACTAACATTTGAATAGTCGAGCAGTTTGGGTTAGCGATTATGTTACTTGCTTTATAGTCTGCAATAGCTTGAGGATTTACTTCTGGTACCACTAATGGCTTGTCATCGTCATAACGAAAGTGTGAAGTATTATCAATCACCACACAACCTGCGGCGGCGGCCTTAGGGGCATATTCAGCCGATATAGATCCACCCGCTGAAAACAAACCAATCTCTGCTTTGGAAAAATCAAATTCAGCCAAGTTTTCGACGCGCACACTTTTGCCCTTAAACTTCTTGGTGGTGCCCGCCGAACGTTCGCTGGCCAACAAATATAAATTACCCACTGGAAAGTTGCGTTCTTGTAAGACTTCCAAGAGGGTTTCACCTACGGCACCTGTCGCTCCTACAATGGCTACATTATAAACACGGGAGTTACTGTCAGCTTCAATATCTGACATTGAGATTGATTGATCGTTCATTACAAAAATTCATTAAAAGTTAGTGAATAAACAGCTTAACTCGCTAGCTGAGACAAAACTGAATGGTTGGTCATTTGACAGACTGAATCGGCGGGCGTAACGTATATCGATAACAAGCTGTATATTTGCCGATTTTAACACAGCTTAATTGCGCTAAACATAAAACCTGTGAAGCTATCTAATGCATTTTTTCATATACCGCATAAACCAATCTAATGACGTCACCGAACTCAAATAGAAAATCAAAAAAGGTATCGTTTTTAAGCTTTTGGCAATTCATTGCCAAGGAACTCGGCAACTCAAGACTAAAAATAAACAGTAATGCACATTCTATTCATAATTTACTAATAGCCGACGGTGACCAAAAAGCATATTTAAGAGACGCCATCAAACGATCCTATAAGGCGAATCAATGCCATCATTTAGGTTCGAGTATCAGTGTTATTAGCGTGCTCGATATACTCGGTGAAACAGCCTATCAGCTGCAACTAAAACGGCAAGACGACTTATTTGACATTGAGCTGTTGGAAGAAATTGCTTGGCATATTAGCCAACGATTTGCGGATCATTTCGAATCTAAAGAAAAATCTTACGACAATTATTCAGATCAGGGCCCACAACTTAAAAACAGTCAGCCAGTAAACAATGTGTGCTCCTTACCGAAAGCCAAAATTCGACGCGCTAACAATCGATCGCATTGACCCAAACCGATAATGAGAAGCACTAAGCAAGTAGCAGTAAGCAAGTAGAAGTAAGCCGCCGGAGTTTAAAGAAAACAGGACTTAGCGGGATCGATTTTATTTAAAAACTACAAGAATTATTTAGTGTTTATTAGCGCCAGCATCGCGTCTTCATCAATCATATCCACCCCCAACTCTTGAGCTTTTTTGGCTTTACTACCAGCATCGCTGCCGACTACTACTAGACTGGTTTTTTTCGACACACTGCCGGCCACCTTAGCCCCAAGTGCTTGCAATGCTTTCTTGGCATCCGAGCGACTCATGGTATTCAAGGCACCTGTCAACACTATGGTTTTTCCGGCCAACGGCAAACTATCTGGGTCCGGTAAATCACTAGTGCTAATCTCGGCATACCTAACACCGTGATCTAACAGAGATTGAATGACCGATTGATTGTTTGAATCAGCCCAAAACGCTTCAATACTGCTTGCCACGATTGGACCAATATCGGGTAAGGTTTCAAGATCAGCAGCACGTACTTGTCTAAGTTTATCAAGGCTGCCAAAACTGTTCGCTAACTGCTCAGCGGTGGTTTCCCCGACCTGAGAAATACCCAGAGCATAAAGCAAGCGCGACAATTCAGTTTGCTTGCTAGCTTGAATAGAATCTATTAAATTCTGTGCCGATTTTTCCGCAAACCCCTCAAGCTCAACAACTTGCTCAAAACGCAGACTATAGAGATCTGCAACATTAATAATGAGTTTTTGCTCTACTAACATATCGACAATTCGATCTCCCAAACCGTCAATATCCATCGCCTTTCGCGACACAAAGTGCTTTATCGCTTGTTTGACTTGGGCACCACAAACTAGTCCGCCTGTACAGCGCGCGATAACCCCCTCTCCTTCAACCAAAACACGTGAGTTGCACACAGGACAATACTCAGGAAAATCGTACTCCTGAGCATTTGCTGGTCGCTCACTCATATTGACTGATACAATTTGAGGAATCACATCACCCGCTCTACGCACGATTACTGTGTCACCTACTCGAATATCGAGTCGTCGTATCTCAGACTGATTGTGTAGAGTGACATTTGATACTGTTACTCCACCCACAAAAACTGGTTCAAGCCGAGCCACGGGAGTGATGGCTCCGGTACGGCCAACTTGAACTTCAATACTTTTTACCTGCGTACTCTTCTCTTGAGCCGGGAACTTATGCGCTAATGCCCAACGTGGTGCTTTAGCAATAAAGCCAGCAGATCGCTGCCAATCTAAGCGATTTAACTTATAAACGATCCCGTCTATTTCATAAGCCAAAGAGTCTCTTTGCTCACTCAATTGCTGAAAATAATTTAAGCATCCAGGCACTCCACTAACTGGCCGAATTAGGGGGCAAATTGGAAAACCAAATTCCGCTAACTTAGACAAGGATTCAGAATGAGTCAGCGCAAAATCCGCTTGATCATTAACCCCTATTGCATAAATAAATACATCTAAAGAGCGACTTGCCGTTATTGCACTGTCAAGTTGTCGCAAGCTTCCAGCAGCAGCGTTGCGCGGATTAACAAATGGTTTCTTATCTGCATCCATTTGCCGCTGATTAAGCTGCTTAAAATTTTGATGCGACATAAACACTTCACCACGCACTTCTAGGCGAGTTGGCGCACCGGCAGGCAAACGCAAAGGCAAGGTGCGAATAGTTTTAACGTTTTGACTAATATCCTCTCCAATCTTGCCGTCTCCGCGCGTCGCGGCATGCACAAACTCGCCATTTTCATATAAGACGCTGACCGCCAGTCCATCCAGTTTGGGTTCCGCAACATACTCCAATACTAGCTCTTCAGGCTGACCAAGCTCCTTTAACAGACGAGCATTGAAGTCTTGAATCTCTTGGTCGCTAAAGCCATTGTTAAGTGACAACATCGGCAGCTCGTGCCGAATCTGCGCGAACTCATCCAGCGGTGCTGACCCCACTCTTTGCGATGGAGAGTTAGGTGTTTTTAATGATGGGTGGGCATGCTCTAAATCGAGCAGTTCACTCATCAATTGATCGTATTCATAATCACTAAGTTCAGGTGTATCAAGACCATGATACAAGCGATTATGATGTTCGATTTGATCTGACAAAGCCGCATGTCGTTGAGCTGGGCTTGGCGAATCAGTTTTAGGTGGCATAAATTCTACTAAGTCTCTAGAACAGTTAAGTATCTAGAATAATTTGCGGCTTACCGCATCGCCTGGCCTCAAGCCTTCATTACGCAATCCGTCAGCGATATCACTAATCTGTTTCATTAACGCTACAAAAGAACGCTGCGTTACTGCACGGCCATTTTTATCGACAACACGGCCTTCTAGCCAAGTAGCCAATTTACCAGCGTCTTGTATCATTTCTTCAAACACTAAATCGGGATTATTAGTTGCTGGCACATTCATATATATCACTAAGTCATGCACTGGCGAACCACTGGCAGCGGCCGCCCCACCACCCACTATTCCAAACTGCCCAGAGCCATCAGTACAGGCAAGACGATACAGCACTTCCAAGTTATCCTTATGACCTTGGGTTTTCATAAAGATACCGTTTTTATCAGTAGACATAAGTAAATCACGGGCACAACTCTCGATATCAGCAATACGAAAACCTGCTTTGGATTTAGGTACTACATTGAGCACCGCCATGGAATCGAATCGTCGGCCGATTCCATCTAATAACTGCGCTTGCTCTAAAGCATCATCAGCACTTATCGGAAATTCAAAAGTGCCATTGAATCGATTGGTTAGCTCGAGGGCCATCTGCTGAAAGTCATGCGACTCTTTTTTAGTCATGGCGCCGCGTGGATCCGCCAATTGAATAGATAAGCCAACTTCTACAAAACGAGAAGAAGGTAACTCGTGTTCGATATCGCACCAAATATCTGTCATTTGGTTAAGACCATATATGTGAACCTTGCGCGAAAACTTAAAATCGTATTCGCGAAACAACGACAGCAAATCATGCTGCTCAATTGGGTCATGGTTGTACACTCTTGCCACTAATTCAGTAACTAAGTTAGAGTCTTGATCAAATAAGGGAGCACTTTTAAGACTACTTTTGTGATCCAAAACATTCAGACCTTGAGGCGAATTTGCGTCATTGGTTTCAGTGAGTTTTTGTGCGCCTGCTAATGACGCTGGAGCTGTGCTTTTTCCACTCTGACCGGCATTATTAAGATCTGCTTTTAATGGTGTCGTTTTTTCAGGAGCTTGCGCGATGGGCTCAGCAGCTTGTTGTCCTAGTTCAGACTGAGCATCTAAACGAGGCGCTAATTTTTCATCATTGCTTTGAGGTGCGAGGTCATCCTTAAACTTAGCACTTTCTTTAAGGTCGGGCGGTATAACATCGTCAAAAGACTCGCTATGCTTGCGACGTCCACGTAGAGTCAAACGATCCGATTTTGATTGTTTTTGCCACCAAGACGCTCCCACAATAGCGGCAAACAAGAGCATAGCAACCAGAAAAAATATCGCGTATAAACTACCCATAAATTTCGCTTAAGCCCTTACAGTCATTGTGCAGCCATGGCAGCCGCTTCAGTAACATCGACCGCCACTAGGCGAGATACGCCAGGCTCAGCCATCGTTACTCCAACCAACACATCTGCAACTTCCATGGTGATTTTATTATGCGTAATAAATAACAACTGAGTCTTTTCACCCAATTGTTTTAACACTCCAGCGTAACGTTCCACATTGGCATCATCCATAGGCGCATCGACCTCGTCTAGCACACAGAATGGCGCAGGGTTTAGCTCGAAAAACGCAAACAACAATGACACCGCAGCCAACGCTTTCTCTCCACCCGACAATAATGCGATAGTAGAGTTTCGTTTGCCGGGGGGTCTGGCCATTACCCCCACACCGGTATCAAGCATATCGTTACTCGTTAGCTCCAAGTAGGCGCTGCCACCACCAAACAGTTTCGGAAAAAATTCTTTAAAGCCTTCGTTGAGATTATCAAAAGTTTCTTTAAAACGTGTTCTTGTTTCTTTGTCTATTTTACCTATCGCAGTTTCTAGAGTAGCCATGGCTTCGGTCAAATCTGCATGCTGCTTATCTAAGTAAACTTTACGCTCAGAGCATTCTTCATATTCATCAATCGCAACCAAATTCACAGCACCTATGCGTTCAACCTTACGCACTACATCTTGTAACTGTTGCTCTAAATCTTCTAAGTTGAGTTCTTCGGGCAACTGCTGTCGCAATAAACTCATTTGCTCGGTATTTTTTTGCAATTCCTCAGCGATTGTGTCGCGGCGAACAATAAATTCTTGACGCGACATCCGCACCGATTCCAGACCATCGCGCACTGTTTTAGATTTTTGATCGAAACCGAGGCGCTGTTGATCGGCGTTTTGCATTTTAGTTTCAAAGTCTGCTAGATCATTACGCGCTACCGCTAATTTTTTCTCAACTTCAATGCGGCTTTCTAGCAATCCTTGTAACTGTTCTCGCAAACCCTCAGTCGGATCTTCATCACGCTCAACCATTTGTGCCAATTCGACACGACGCGCCGACTGCCCTTCTAACTGTTGAGTGATTCGAGTAATACTTTCTTGCAAAGCTACATAGCTAGATTGAAAGCGTTGCAACTCAATTTGCTTAGCCTGACGTTCGTCGCGTGCGACGCGCTCTTGTTCGCGCTCACGCTCTAGCGCTTCAACTAAATTAGCTCGTTGCTTAGTTAACTCTTCACGACGCTGACCATAAGTGGTCGCCATTTCCTTGGCGCCTGCCATCAACTTACGAGCTAGGCTAACTTCATCTTTGGATGCGGTTAGTTGATCGTTTAACATTTGTTGTTCTAATAACAAATTATCGCGCTGCGTTAACAGTTCACCATTACGCGCTTCTATACGGCTTAATTGATTGTGCAGTTCTGTGCGTTGATGTGACTTATTGCGAAAATCGCTGCGAGATTGTTCTCGAGCGCTTTCAAATTCGCGAATTTTATCTTGGGCTTGTTCCGCCTTTGCATCAATATTTTTTAATTCATGGCCTGCCAGATCGACATTACCACTAATTTTTTCAATTTGCGCTTCACGCTGTAAAATACCACTTTCAGCGCCTTGCTCAGCACCAAACGAAGCCCAATTGGTACCCATCCAACAACCTTCACGGGTAACAATAGACTCATGTGCTGCCAATAAATGACGATTCTGCAAAGCTTCAGCAACCGAGTCCACCGCATAGATTCCATGAAACCAACCTTCCGTCTGAATATCATTGGAAGCCACTTTATCACTCAAAAGAGCCAATTTATTATCACTGGAAGCCATCGGAGCAGAACTTTGATCTACCACCCAAATACGGCCATCCTTAAAATCGCGCATATCTGCTGCGAGATCTTCTAGGCGGCTTAAGGTAATCGCATTGACTTGTTTACTCAACACCGTATCAACCGCCAACTCCCAGCCATCGTTTATTTCTAACTTCGATACAACGCGATCATTGTCTTTGATGCCTCGTGCCGCAAGCCATTGATTGACTTTTTTATTGTCTTCACCTAAGGCGGCAGCCTGCAATGCTTTTATGGAGTTTAATTGCGCAGAATCATCTTGTAGTTTGTGTCGTACCTTATTGTAGTGCTCACGGGTTTCTTCTAGCTCGGCGCGCAGTTCTGAGATTTTTTGGTCTTTATCTTGTAAGGCATTTTCTAACTCAACACATTGTGCATCAATATCAGTCACAGACTCTTTTAGCGCGTCGATCTCTTCAATATTTAACTTGTTATCAATGTCGGTCAAACTGCTTAACACTTGTGCACTACGCTGACTGAAATGTTCAATTTGCCGATCTTGCTGTTCTATTCGAGCGGATTGTACTTCTTGTTCTTTTTCCGGATCAGCGGCTTGTCGATTTAGCGTCTCCCACTCCTCTTGCCAGCGCTTATATTTATCATCTGCGTCGGTAAATAACCGATGCGCTTGTTCATAAGCCTCAGACAAAGTTTCTACAATTGGTTCAATCTCAACTTGACCTTGTTGTGCTTCAAGCAAACGCACTTGGTCTAATTCTAAGTTTTGTCTAGCCTCACGCTCCAATTCTTGCAGACGATCAAACTCTTCTTTTTGTTGCTGGCGCGTTACCCGCGTATGCTCAATAGACTGTTCAACGGCCGCTATTTCGCCGCCTAAACCATAATATTCGGCCTGTACTTTATTCAATACCTCGGTTAATTCAGTCTGTTTTTGACGCATCGCTTCAATTTGCGACTCCACGTCTCTTTGCTCTGCTACCTGAGATTCAAATTCGGTTTGTAATCGCTCCAACTCAACATCGCGCTCTTGCACGTTGCTATGTAAGCTAGCCCAACGCATGGTTTTTAGCTGCGTGTCTAGTTCACGTTGCTGCTCTTTTAAGTTTTTATAGCGTTCCGCTTCGTTGGCCTGACGCTTTAATCGACGCAACTGAGTTTCTAGCTCGCTAATAATATCTTCGACCCGACTTAAATTGTCGCGCGTGTGGCGAATTCGGTTTTCGGTTTCGCGTCGACGCTCTTTATATTTAGAAATACCGGCGGCTTCTTCGATCAAAACCCGTAAATCTTCGGGCTTAGACTCGACAATGCGGCCGACCATGCCTTGTTCGATAATCGAATACGAACGTGGACCAAGACCGGTACCTAAGAATATGTCTTGAATATCTTTGCGTCTGCAACGAGTTTTATTAATGAAATATTTTGATCCGCCCTCTCTAACTAATTCGCGACGAATGGCTATTTCTGCGTATTTTGCATAGGAGCCAGGTGCTTTGCCATCTGAATTATCAAACACCAATTCTACATACGCCCGATTTATCGGTTTACGCGCTGCCGATCCGTTAAAAATCACGTCTTCCATACTATCACCACGCAGCGTTTTAGCAGAAGACTCCCCCATTACCCAGCGAATGGCATCAATGACGTTAGATTTACCGCATCCATTCGGGCCAACAATGCCTATTAAGTTATTCGGGACCGAGACTTTAGTGGTGTCTACAAAGGATTTAAATCCCGATAACTTGACGTATTTTAATCGCATTAGATTCCTAAAAGCCCTATTTCGGTGTGTAAAAATACGCTAGTGAGAGGATATTATCGGTGTTTTCAAGCAACTTATTCACAACTCGAATCCTCATTTAGCAGACGTAGATGTTTTACTTAGTTTAATCCCTAAGATTAAGTTAAAATCGCTCTGGATAAAACCATTGATTGAGTGCATTTAGCATTTTTTTTATTAACTCTGGATAATTTATTTTAAAACAACCCACGACACCGAAAAGGTACTCTAATGGAACGTCCTAACAAACCCTCTAAAGACCTCATAACTTTTCCCAATCCTGCACCTGAGAACGACTACACCATCCGAATTACGGTGCCCGAATTCACCTGCCTTTGCCCATTGACAGGCCAGCCAGATTTTGCGGATTTTGTTATTGAATATGTACCTGAGGCGGAGTGCGTAGAGTTGAAAGCCCTGAAAATGTATTTCTGGTCGTTTCGGGAAGAAGGCGGTTTTCACGAAAAGATGACCAACGAAATTCTTGCCAAAATAGTCTCAGCCACTGCACCTAGATTTATACGTATCACTGCCAACTGGAATGTGCGCGGCGGCATTCTGACCACGGTGGTTGCAGAACATAAAGCGCAAGGCTGGATTCCGCCAGAAAAGGTTGAGCTACCATAAATTTTTTGTAAAATTTAATCTTTTAATATCAATTAGTTAAAACATACATTTTATGCATAATATTGAGTTCTGATGCAGCTAAACCAAGCACAAATTCAACAATTTAAAATCGATGGGTATTTAGTACTACCTTCGTTACTGAGTGCCTCAAGCTTGGCCGAATTGCGCACCTTAACGCAGCAGCATCTGGATCAGCGTATCGCACCATTCGAATTAGAAGCAGAGGTTCAATACCCCGGCGCGCCAGCCTCTAAAGAAGCGCAAGGAGGTAAAACGATTCGCCGTCTAAAATTGGCTTACCAACGCCATCAAGCTTTTAGAACAATTGCTGAGTCTCCGTTCATCACTCAAGCCATCAAACGCATACTACAAAGCGAGCAAGTGCTATTAAACCCTAATCACCACAATTGCGTGATGACCAAACAACCTCAATATAGTAGTGATACCTTGTGGCATAGAGATACCCGTTATTGGCACTTTAATAATAAGTATCTGATTAACGCTTGGTTTGCTTTAGGCGAAGAACAGGCAAACAATGGCGCCATGAAATTACTGCCCGGTTCGCACCGATGGGAAGTGCAAGACCAGGCTTTAGACCAAGCTCAGTTCTTAAAGATTGACCATCCAGATAACCAGGAAAGATTATCTACCCAGAGGTTGGTCGAACTTAATCCAGGCGACGCAATACTGTTTAGTGCCCATTGTTTTCATGCTGCCGGTAAAAATACAACGAGTGACGCTAAGTTTTCATTAGTGTTCACTTATCATGGGGAAACGACCAAGCCAATCAAAGACAGCCCGTCATCTAATATAAAAAGCCTTACAGTTGGATAATAAGCTGTTGGGTAATAGATACCAGCTTGATAGTTACTAGTCTGACTGCTTGAACGGCCTACGGCTTTGTTTTAAGCCGTGAGTGAGACTAAAAAGCCCATAAAAAAACTAAGGGCTCTACTAAGAGCCCTTAGTCTGGGAAGAAAGCTCTAATACTTAGAGCTTTGGTAGGAAAATTTACTTAGGAGACTGCCTATTTATTGGCAATTTCCAAGGTCTTGTAGATTAAATGCTTGGTTCATTAGTTGACGGTCACGTCCAACAAATACTTGCGCTCCAAACGGTAAGGACTGTGCATCGAAGCAAGTTTGACCACCACTAGGAATGGCCATATCGATCCCGTCTACTCCCGCGTTTGCGACAAACAAAATGAAATCAAGTTCGTTGTCACCTGGCACACTATCAAAAGTGTCCTCACTGCCGACCTCAATCGAGAAACCTTGAATACTGCTAAACGAATTACTCGATGTTAGCAAGCCTTGATAAGGCGCGAAACTCATGCCACCACCGACTACACGCAGTCGCCACTGATCATCACCGCCAGCACTGGCATCGCAATCCTGCCATAAGAAAAGGCCTGGCTCAGTATCAGCATCGAACGTGGGCTCGCCACACTGAGGTGGAACAAATTGAGTACCACAGCTTTGCAAAGTACTTAAATTCAAGGTTGGTGAAACTGGCACTCTGGTTTCCCCCAACAATACCGGAGCATCACTTTCTACAGTCAAACAGGTACTAGAACTATTAGGTGAAAAACCAAAACCGTCTTGTGCCGCATTAGTTACGCGCATCGCGTATTCGATTACGTTGAGGTTGGAGGTTGTATCAAATAGATCGTTAGCCTCTAGGCTAAACTCACTAGTACTGCTAAAGCCAGCGCTCGTTGTTATGTTGCCAGAAGCGTTAACCCCGTCAACATCACCACCATTTGTCAATCGCACATTCCATTGACCACCTGGACAATCTCTCCAGACAAACAGCGCTCGGTCAACCGATCTATCAAATACCGGCTCAAAGCACTCTAAACCAGCTAGTGGCGTTGTAGTCCCCGAATTACCATTGCCTCGGGCCGTTGGATCACCGTCTATTAAATCGTCAATACCATCAGTGTCGGCATCACCGCCACCACCCGCATCTTGGCTATTGATCATGCCATCACCGTTAGTATCAAGTGATGCAAAATTCCTAATGTTAATATCGTAAGCGGTGCCATCATTGGCGGCATTGTTACTTTCAAGATCTAAAAAGTCTGGAATCCCGTCGCCATCAGAATCGCGCGCAACACTCACACTGCCCTGCAGTGCAACTAAGTTATCTACAATAAAATCATTGTCAGCATCCGACAAACCAATTTCTACAACATCAGCAATGGAATCATTGTCACTGTCCAGATCGTTTGGATTACTAATATTGTCGGCATCTGGATCTGATGAAATCGAAACTCCAACTTGAAACTCCAAATCATCTACCGCTGCTTCAACAATAGTGCCACTGATATCGGCCGCTGAGACCAATAAACGAATCGACTGCCCAGCAAAAGACGAAATATCCACACTAACAGGTAGCCACTGCCCGCCACGCTGTAGACCATTCACGGCAAACTGTTCAAACAACGTTTGTTGCGAACCATTCACACGCACAGCCACTCTAAAAAAGTCAACTGGCTCAGCCGTATCTCGATGTGCAAAGTTGTAGTTAAAGCGTAACTGTTGTGTACCCGTAGGAACTTGAATTTCGGGCGATAAAGCTGATGTCACACCAGCATCAATATCGAAGGTGCCTACACCGGTACCCACTTGACCAGCTGTTATTAAGGCATTGGTGCCACTAGTAGTAAAGCCCAATTGGATTGGCACACCACCATCAACTGTTGCACCAGGATTGCCTACTTCCCAGAAACCAGTGTTCGCGGTATCTGTGCCAAATGGATTGGTAACCCAACCCAAATCGCTTTCAAAGTCATCGATTAGCTGAATATTACTCACACCAACTCCTGCTAGCTCGGCGCTGTCACGCAGACCGTCATTGTCTGCGTCAATATCACTATTGTCACCAATTCCGTCTCCATCGCTGTCGGCAGTCTCACTAGGGTCGTTTGGAAACGCATCATTCGAATCCGATACACCATCACCATCACTATCAACAAATGGGCGCCCAAATACTTGGACTTCCGCAAGACTTAATGGTTCGCCATCGCCAACGAGCTGAATCCGCACAAAGCGACCCGTTCGATTGATGTCAAAATTTGTTTGCGGTGCAGCGGTCCCCGGGTGATTGGTGCTCAATACATTAGCGTCGGCACGTACGTCATTTAAGTTGTTGCTGACAAATGGCACATCCGATATCAATACATCAAAATTAGTGAGCCGTTGAACGCAGCAATTGTCGGTTCGATTCCAAACCACGATAGTTTCCAAATCATAAACTTCGCCCAAATCTACTTGCCACCATGGACTAACCTCAAAGCCTGTATGAGTGACAGAAGCATTGCGATACACGCCATCCGTATTTCCATCGACTGCACGACTTGCCGCACCATTAAAACTTGTTGAAGATTGCACAGCGGATTGACCTAGAGCCACGTTTGTAACTGGCACAACATTGTTAGTGGGGTCATTCGGGAACGGATCACTATTGTCGCCGATTCCGTCACCATCTGAATCAATTGTTTCAGTTGGATCATTTGGAAAAGCATCTGAATTATTGCCCACGCCATCGCCATCGGTATCAGAAGATTCGTTTGCATCATTCGGGAATGCATCTGCATTGTCGCCAACGCCGTCACCATCTGTGTCAGCCGACTCGTTCGGATTGTTCGGGAAGGCATCACTATTATCGCCAACACCATCGCCGTCGCTGTCTACGCTTTCATTTGGGTTATTCGGGAATGCATCCGCATTATTACCTACCCCATCGCCATCGCTATCTGAAGACTCATTTGGGTTATTCGGAAACGCATCGGCATTATTACCTACCCCATCGCCATCGCTATCCGCTGATTCGGTCGGATCATTAGGAAAAGCGTCATCTATATCAACAACACCATCACCATCGCTATCAACGACATTACCAGGATCATTCGGGAAAGGATCACTATTGTCGCCAATGCCATCACCGTCCGAATCTGTAGTTTCATTGGCGTCGTTCGGGAACGCATCGGCATTATC
>CAZHEL010000041.1:0-3920 GCA_964531625.1 uncultured Gammaproteobacteria bacterium | reverse complement strand
CACCGTCCGAATCTGTAGTTTCATTGGCGTCGTTCGGGAACGCATCGGCATTATCGCCTACGCCATCGCCATCGCTGTCTGAAGACTCATTTGGATTATTCGGAAACGCATCGGCATTATTACCTACGCCATCGCCATCTGTGTCAACCGACTCGTTCGGATTGTTCGGAAAGGCATCGCTATTATCGCCAACACCATCGCCATCATTGTCTGAAGACTCATTTGGGTTATTTGGAAATGCATCCGCATTATTACCTACCCCATCGCCATCGCTATCCGCTGATTCGGCTGGGTTATTAGGAAACACGTCGGCATTGTCACCGACGCCATCGCCATCAGTATCAGTCGACTCGTTAGGATTGTTCGGGAAGGCGTCGCTATTATCGCCAACTCGATCGCCGTCACTGTCTACGCTTTCATTTGGATTATTCGGAAACGCATCGGCATTATTACCTACGCCATCGCCATCTGTGTCAACCGACTCGTTCGGATTGTTCGGGAAGGCATCGCTATTATCGCCAACACCATCGCCATCACTGTCTGAAGACTCATTTGGGTTATTCGGAAATGCATCCGCATTATTACCAACACCGTCGCCATCGCTATCCGCTGATTCATTTGGATCATTTGGGAACGCGTCGTTGGCATCAGGTACACCGTCATTATCACTATCATCTCCCGAGCCACACAAAGGCAGTCGGCCAGATATATCGTAAGGCAAATCAATTCGCTTACCGGTATCGCCAAGATAAATCACTTCGTAATCCGACGTATCGATATCCAGACAAGTTCCTGTTTGTCCATTGCTATTGAAGTTAATTCCTTTGCTATTGATTTCACCCTCTCGAATAGTCAGCGAAAAATCAACGCGGTTAGAATTATCGCCGCTTATAGCGTCGTTGTTATCAAAGTTAATTGCTCTGACCGCCTGAAAATTTCGATCGGAACTCACTAGGCTCGCGCTAAGAGATAAATCTCGATTCTCGGTTAATCTTGATAAGCCACCGCGAGCACGAATACGCCAAAGATCGGTGCCACATACACGCCAAATCAATAGCGCAGGACCCAAGGTAAGCGTATAAGCTGGCTCACCGCATTCTTCGTTTTCTTCTATGGTTACAAAGTTCGCAGGGCCTAATACCGCGGGCTCAATGCCACTGTTTTCATTCACTTCATATAAACGATCAGCCGCTACTCCCGTGTAAGTGTCTACTTCACCTGAAGGCCACTCAATTCGGATTTCATCAACTACCGTGTTATCTGCCAAGCCAAAATGAATCCGCGTGTGATTCTGCGACCAACGATGAATACCTGCCGATTGCTCCCTCAGCTGTGTGACCCCACCAGCGGTCACGAATACCTTGGCACCAATCGCTGCGCGCGGGCTAACGGTACCGTTTAAATCCATTTCAATCCAATGGTTATTGTTACCTTTGTTGCGAATCAAAGTGTCAGGTCCGCCTAGATTTACTGGGTAAAACAACAAACCATTAGTAACAGCAATATCCATAAATCCATCGACGTCATAATCTGCGATAGCCACCGATTCTGCAACACCGACATTTACCCCTGCTCCAACTGGGCCTTCGCCACCATGCGATAATACTTCCTCAAAAGTTCCGTCACCTTGATTGTCAAAATAACGATTTGCAAGATTTGTTGGACCGTGTCGACAGGCCATGTAAATATCTAAATCCATGTCATTATCAAAGTCTGCGGCAACAATGCTAACGCAACGCTTAGGGTCATCAAGACCCGTGCCTTCAACCCATTCAAATCCCGATGGCGTATTAATTCCATGCGCCGTTGGCAACTCCGAATCTCGCTCAGACAAGCTCGCCATTTCAGGTTCGCTGACGGTATTTTCAGCAATAATCCTTACGTAATTTTGGCTGCCACCAACATTCTGTACGCGCCATAACTGCGCTGCTGAATCGTATTCTATCGATACGCCACGAGCATTGACTGATTGAGGACCACCACTGGTATTTAACTCTATTACATCAGCTCTTAAGAACGGGCCACCACCGTTGCCGTCAACTAAAAAAGTGACAGCTCCGCTTGCAGAAAAAGTGAACTCACTGGAATTTGCAACAATCCAAGCTTCAATACGATTATCAGTGACTTTGGCAGCACCATTGGTACGAGTCGCTCCGCGCGTGCCAACGATATCGGTCCTCAAATCATTATTAAAATCGCCGATAGCAACGTCGTTCAATAATCTAACATTCGGTATAAAGCTGGCGGGTGCGTTACCAACACTCACTGGAAAAACACCTTCTTGACCACAAACAATATCGGTTTCACCATCGACGTTTAGGTCAAATAAAAGAATATACTGTCCCTCGCGCTCTCCACCGCAGCTTAAATCACTCTCTAATTCGCGGTCGTTGTCGAGATTGTTCCAAGCAGCATATTGTTGGTTAGCGGGAAATTCGCTGTTTATAAAAAGCCCACCTTGGCTATGCAAATTAGTAAACAACTGCGTTTCATCACCCACTAACAGATCTTCGTCACCATCATTGTCGAAGTCGCCCCAAGCACCACCATGTACATCTAAGAACGTATCACTTAACCAGTAGCCATTTTGCGCTCGGTCAAACAACATGGCGACTTCATTAAAGTCGCCAGTGCCGGTGTTTTTATACAGGCGCGGAAAGTCTCGATGACCCGAATTCCATAAATCAGGATAATTATCATCATCTAGATTGCCCCAAGAAATTCCCCAGGTTTCGGTACCACGAGTAAAGCCTAATTTCTCTGATGTATCCTCAAACTCGACGGGGGCAGCAAACGTATTCGCAGACAACAATAACAGACCAACTACCCTACAAATAACCCTAATATTCATCATAAAATTCAATTTTAAATGCCGTGTTAACGCCCACCCGTGGGGCGCACCATGAGTCATTTCTTAACGGTATTCCAAGTTAAACTAGGCGTACACCGCCGCTAAACGCTCAAGACGTTACAATACATAATTAGTGATTACACGATGCATCAACCCTTATAGATCCATCCAACAAACTATCACCCTGACTTCTTCCTTATAACTCGCATAGAAAACCCCATTAACCCTAGTGCTTACCGTGCAGTAAGGATTTTAACGTTGATAGTTACATTGTGTCCACTGTTATTGCGATAAAATCCGCTACTAACTGAATTTTTGTCCAATAACTACTTGGCAATCTTAGCCAAAAAAGGTGTTGTGAGGCTTGTGATATAAAGAAATTCTGCTGTTTCTGTAACACCTGTTGTGGCATACACCGCGCCATTAGGCGCCTGTAAATTGCGCACCACCTCCCCATCATTGCCATCGATCGCGAACACCGCTCCGTAGTCAACAGCTTGCGATCGCATAAACTCAGGAACACGTTGGACTACTATCTAAATAGTAAAACCCCCATCAACCACAATGCACTCACCAGTGGTATAGCTGCTGGCGTCTGACACTAGATACAGTACAGTACCAGCCATTTCGTCTGGTTCAGCGTGCCGTGCCATAGGGATAACCGACATAGCTGCTTTGTGCATGTCTTTATTGTCAAACAAAGCCCCAGCGAATTTAGTTTTGGTCAGGCCAGGGAGCAAAGCGTTAACGCGAATATTGTAAGGTGCACACTCTCGTGCAAAAGATTTAGTCATATTAATGACCGCTGCTTTAGTGATGGAGTAAATACCTTGTTTGTCTCCAGGACTTAATCCATTGATTGAGGCTGTGTTAACAATACACCCGCCACCATTGTCTTTCATTAGGTTTCCAGCTTCGATTGACATAAAGAAATAACCACGGATATTCACCTCTACCGTTTTATTGTAGGCGCCCAAATCGGTATCTAAAATGTGTCCAAAATAAGGGTTGGCTGCGGCATTATTGACCAGAATATCAAGCTTATTATGCTTCGCTTTTAGATCCGCAA
>CAZHEL010000040.1:0-19607 GCA_964531625.1 uncultured Gammaproteobacteria bacterium | reverse complement strand
TGATCCTAACCACGTCTACGTTTTATCTAATATTGAGACTGATTAAGTTTGCAGTCATGAATCGCCTCTATTTGCAAAGGCGGTGAAGCCACCGCCATTGCATTGAACTTTTTTAGAACTCTATTAATCTAGAAATCGTAAGACACTTCTATACCAAAACTATCGCCAGCGGCTTCAGCGTTGAAGCTACCACCAAATTCCGGTGTAGGGATTACCTCCTCTAGATATTGTTCATCCGTGACATTACGCCCCCAAGCCGTAATCGCCCAATTTTCACTTCGGATACCTACACGTAGATTTAAAGTGTCGTAGGAATCCCGTGTCGAGTTGGTGAAATCTTGTAATAGGCCAGGACCAAAAAATGCCTGAAAAATAGTTGGCGTTTGTTCCCCCTGCAAGGTATGAAAAAAGGTATCACCAACAAATTGCCAATCCGCTCTGGCAAAGAAAACTTTGTCACCAAATACGCCAGTTTCAAATGCAGCGCCTAAGTTAAATGTTTCACTAGGTGCTTGTGGAACATCATTGCCAACCGACAGCGGTCTATTCTGGTTTTCAATAATTTCAGAATCCAGTAACCCAATGCCACCAAAGATGCTTACCGAATCGCTAGCAACAAAGTTAAAGTCGGCCTCGAAACCTTGAATTTCTATTTCTTCAATAGTAGTTACTACGCGTAGCAATCCAAATGGGCCAGTGTAGAACTCAAAAAATTGATTATTATCAACATCGGTACTAAATATCGAAGCATTCAAGGTAAGTCTATTATTCAGCAGCTTAGTTTTAATACCCACTTCAATATTCGTAGTATCTTCTTGGTCGTATTCATCATTGACCTGCAGGTTTGCATCAACAGCTTCACCCAAGCCACCAAAGCCTGCGTTAAAAAATGAATTAATTAAGTCGCTACTACCAAGCGAGTTAAAGCCACCACTGCGAAAACCAACACCCCAACTTGCGTATAAATTAACTTGCTCACTGGCTGCCCAATTTACCGTTATTTTAGGCTGGAGTTGATCGAACGTCGCGCTACGACTTGGGATACCATTCGGATTGTTAACAAATCCCGGATTAATCGGCCCGGGTTGAAAATTAGCATCCAAGGTATTAATGTTGAGGCCCGATGCTGAGACATTGGGTACCAAATTGTCGACCTCGCGGTCTTCACGGTCGTAACGTAATGCCAGCGACAACTCTACAGTGTCACTAAGGTCGTACTGAAGTTGTCCGAACACGGCAAAAACATCGGTATTGAATTCATCATTAAACAGCAAGTCGGTAGGATTAGGGCCTGTAGCTGGAACAAACGGTTGCAGCAAAAATCCTTGTCCCTGATCGGCGCCATAAGCAACCACAACCTGACGCTCGATGCTGGTAGCGTAGGCACCGGCAATCCATTGTAATGGGCCATCGCCATTTGATGTAAAACGAATTTCCGCACTAATATCTTCTTGGTTGCGTTCTTGATATTGAAAACCATCGCACGACGTTGGTGTAAACGGACCAAACACACTTACAAAATCATTGCCAGGGCCTGGCGGCAATACTCCAAATGGTTGAAACAATTCACCGAACAAATCCGGTGATGTAAAACTGTTTAATACCGCTCTATCGGCTTGGCATTGTGGTGTCAATTCATACGCAAAAAAGGATGCGCTTGTGCCGTCGGCCAATAAGAACTCTTCTAGATTATTGTAGGTGATATTAGCTGAGACATCGGCGAACGAGGCCGCGTAGTCGAGCTTGACAGAAAAATCAGTCGTTTCTTGCTCATTGATATTATCTACATTGTTGGCATAAATAAACTCGAGATCATTGACATCTGAGTTAAACGCTTCACTACCAAACACACTCACAAATGCTGGGATTGCAAACGCCGCATTAAAATTAATTGCCCCTGCAGTAACCTCCGAGTAACCAGCTTTGAAATCCAAAGATAATTCATCACTAGGCTCCCAAATTAAACGTACACGTGCAGTGTCGTCTTCAAAAAAATCAACTGATGAATCAGAGCCAGTGAAGCTATTTTCAAAATGACCATCTTGTTCACGATGGCTGTAAGTGAGCGAAGCATTAACGTTATCACTGAGCGCGCCCGATACACTGCCAGAAAACTTAGCTAAACCTTCGGTACCAGCACTCGCTTTTATTTTTGCGGCAAATTCATCACCAGGCTTTTTAGTAGTGACGAGAATCGCTCCCGCTACCGCGTTACGTCCGTATAAAGCCCCTTGAGGACCTTTAAGAACTTCAATTTGTTGAATATCAACCAACTCCTCGTTAAAACTATTGGGGTTGGTATTAAGCACTCCATCAATGACATATGCAAACGTTGACTCCGCGTCACGCGTAGACACAATACCTCGAATACTAACCTGCGTATCACCCACATTCGCCGTATCAACAATTGTGACATTAGGAATCAAGGTTATAAAATCATTCGGCCGTTCTACGCCTGCTTGCTCGATCACGCGCTCCGAGAAGGCAGTAATAGCAATCGGCACATCTTGCAGATTTTCAGAACGCTTTCGTGCCGTAACCAGCACTTCTTCAATTTCCGCGGCGTGTCCATCAATAACACCCACGCCATGAATACCGTTTAACCAAATTACAGTACCTAACGCTATACCTATTTTTTTCATACTTTGCCTCCCGTCGTGCTTTGTTTTTAAATCCTCGTAATTATGCTTATGATTTTTACTTTAACCCTGTTTCAGTTAACTGGATTTGGACCTCATTGAACAAGGTTTTTTCTAAATCACGAATTCGCCAGCCGTCAACACCCTCACGTTCTGGTGTGGCAAAACCAATATCAGATTCAGACTCAATACGGCGTATTTCATCATCTAGATCATCACAACCTAAGGACAATAAAAAAAAGCCTTCGCCGTGTTTTTTTAAATGCTCAGCAGGCAAACCAGCACCACCGTTTGGCTGAACTAACACTAGCCAAGTTTCTCCAAGTTTGACGCGGGCAATATCTACATTACGAGTAGGTAATTCATCAAATATAAAAGAGCTCCTATTAACACCAAGCAAGGCTTTATACCTGGCCACCGCCTCTTCTAAATCTTGGACTAAAAAATTAATGTGATGAACATGTGTGAGCATAATCAGCTTTTGCCAATGATCATTAACAACGACATGAAGGTGTAGATATTACTATTCAAATACACAGCCCGAACTAAAGAACGCGTCAAAGCTATTTAGTTATATTCTCATATCATTAATTCAAATTATAATATGCGCCAAGAACGTCACTCAGTCAAGCACTTGAGTAGCTCACTATGTTTTGCTCTCATTTTTGATAGTTGGGGAAACAAGATAGAGAGTAGAAAGGCTTATACCAAACCTCGCTAAGTGATACTTTAGACAGACTGGTAGAGGAGTAGCTATGTTATAGCTGCGCTTTCTGTTCAATAATGCAAAACTATGTTGCACACTGTGAATGGCAGACAGTCAGCGCCTGCGTTACGATAAAATAGAGCAAGCTGCCAGCAACTTTAATGCTCTTAATGGTCCTAACCAGGTCTACGTTTTATCTAATATTGCGACTGATTAAGTTTGAAGTATTGAAAGGCTAGTCAGACTTAATTACCTTGCCTTCTTTCATAACGAAACTGATGTTTTCTAGCAGGGTGATGTCTTCTAAGGGATTGCCCTTGACTGCAACGATATCGGCAGCTTTACCAACTTCTAGGGAACCCAAAGTTTCAGTTTCTCCAAGGAGGTCCGCAGCATGGACGGTAGCAGATCGTATTGCCTGCATTTCGTTCATGCCATTATCAACCATCAGCTTGAACTCTTTAGCATTGTCACCATGTGCTGAAACACCACTGTCTGTACCAAAGGCAATCTTCACCCCTGCTTCCACAGCCTTGGTAAAATTAGCCTTTAATAAAGGACCAATGCTGCGTGCTTTAGGTCTAACAATTTCAGGAAAGTAACCGTCAATCTCGGCTTTCTCAGCAACAAATTCTCCCGCCAAAATAGTGGGCACAAGATAGGTACCTTTTTGTCGCATTAACTTACGCGCTTCATCATCCATCAAAGTACCATGTTCAATACTAGCAACACCGGCGAGTATTGCGCGTTTCATACCATCTGCACCATGCGCATGTGCGGCAACTTTAAAACCATAGTCGTTCGCCGTTTCAATAATAGCGGCTAATTCATCATCCATGAATTGAGGGTTTTGGCCATTTTTTGCAGTGCTCAATACACCGCCAGTGGCGGTGATTTTAATTAGGTCTGCGCCTTCTTTATAACGTTGCCGTACCGCCTTGCGCGCTTCTATCGGACCATTAACCACTCCCTGTTTTGCGTGCGGATCACCGAGTAAGTCTTGGCGAGCACCATTAGTAGGATCAGCATGTCCACCAGTAGTTGCCAGTGACTTACCCGCGGTGAAAATTCGTGGACCCACGATAATGCCTTTACTAATCGCATTTCTAAGAGAAGGGGTAATGGTGCCGTCATCACCCAGATTTCTTACTGTGGTAAAACCAGCTTCAATGGTTTTCTTAGCGTAGTCGACAGATTTAAAAGCAAAATCAGCAGTGTTCAAGGTAAAGGTATCTAGGTACCTACGCGGGCTGGTTTCGGAAGTAATATGCACATGCATATCAATCAAACCAGGTAAGCAGGTAGCGTCGGACAAATCAATTTCCTGTGCAGAAGACGATACGCTATCGACTAGCACACCATCTTTAATTGCAAACTCGACGGCTCCAGTGAGCTTTTCATTTTCTACATCAACGCTAGCGCCACAAGAGACGATTATTTCGGTGCTTTCTTGAGTGCTAGTTTCTTGTGCAGCACTAGCATATGAAATTAGGCAAAGCGTGCTAAAAAGGCCAATCGACTTTTTCATTTTGTTAACTCCTCAATTTTGACCAAACCACATTAACATAGATGTGGCTTAGCTGCAGCTTGAGGAATTTTATGAATCTTTCACAAGGCGTGTGCCGATACTTTTCTCTTCCTTGGAGAGCGCTAAAAAACTACCCTTTTCAGCGGCATTGGCAATCGCAATCATGCCAACACCTTGATCCAATAGTGCCAATGATTCCTCTACCTTAGGAATCATTCCATCTTTAATAACGCCGCTTGCAATAAGCTCCGACGCTAAACTCTGTGTAATCTCAGGAATGCGACTGTCGGGTTTCTTTAGATCTTTAAAAATACCGCCGACCATAGTCGATAGAATCAATATGTCTGCATTTAATGCACTGGCAATTGCTGCTACGGTAGTATCAGCGTTTATATTAAATATTCGGCCTTGTTGGCTTGCTCCTAAGGAGGCGATCACTGGCACCAAGTCTATCGCCAATAGCTGCTTGAGCAGATCGGCATTAACTTGAGTGACATCACCGACTTCTCCCATATCCTGCAAGCCTTGCTCTGGAAATAACATGGGTGGCCTCTTTTGAGCTTCAATTAAAAAGCCAGAAGCACCATGACAACCAAACGCTTTTATTCCATAAGCTAATAGAGAGGCAACTAAATCAACATTCACCTCACCGCATAAGGCTTGCTTAACTACCAACAGATCATCAGGCCCAGTAACACGGCGACCGTCAATTTTAGTCGGTTTGAGGCCATGAACTTCTTGCAAGGCATTCAGTTGCGGGCCACCGCCGTGTACAACCACGCAGTGCCAACCAGCATCGACTAAATCTTTCAAGTTAGCTGTAAAGCCCGCTCGATCAGCGGCATTGAGTAGCATGTCGCCACCCACCTTGATTACTGCGATCGGTTTGTTGTTCATATTGATGCCACTCTAATGCAAAAAATCACCGAGCTAAGTCTTAATTACGGCCACATGCCTGGCTGCTGTAATTGATAGGCATTTTCATGGCCCGTCATTAGATTAAAATTTTGAATAGCCTGACCTGCGCCGCCCTTAATTAGATTGTCTAAGGCCGCAATTGCACACAGTGAACGTTTGCCTGTGGTCGGGTCGGTTTTAATATCTAAACCAATTTCAATTCGTAAGGTGTTTTTCACCGATACCACTTCAGGTGTCATACCTTTTGGCAGTACAGTGATCAAAGGGAAGTCAGCAAAATAAGTTTGATATTGCTCACGTAGTTGCTCTTCACTAACACCATCTGGTATGTCAAGCTGTGCGATTGACATCATACCGCGACTCAAGGGAGCCGACACGGGAACAAAATCTAGGGATACATTTTCTGCACCTGCGGCACTCAATGTTTGAATGATTTCTGGTTCATGCTGATGGTTATACACCTTATAGGCTTTGACGTTATTAGCACGAACAGTATGGTGATTACCTGCCTGTGGATGCACACCAGAACCACTCGAACCCGTTAATGCCACCAAGCGCACATTGTTATGGGATAACTGTCCCTTATTCGCCAACGGCAGCAAAGATGCAGCGATACAAGTAGCAAAGCAACCCGGGTTGGCGACATGCTTGGCGGTTTTAATCTGCTCGGCGTACAACTCAGGCATACCGTAAACAAAACTGCCTAAGCGATCAGGGCACGGATGCTCTGGAGCGTAAACACGGGTGTAGTCATCAAGGCTTTTTAAGCGAAAGTCGCCTGATAAATCAATAATGCGAACATCGGTATCAAACAATTCCATCGCCACCTTAGCGGTAATAATATGCGGCATCGCAAGAAACACAATATCCGCGCCAGCAACACATTCAACAGGCGGAATGTCTTCTAATACTATGTCACTCAAACCATAAAAGGTTCGATGCACCTGACCAATATTTTGGCCAATGTGATCTTTGCTCGATACTCGTAACAACTCTACATCATCACGAACTAATAGATTTCTAAGAAGCTCAGCAGACAAAAATCCTGAACCGCCAATAATCGATACTTTTGTTTTCTTTGACATAATAATTTACAGAGTGGTTGGTGCAACAATTAACATTGCGCGTTGGCCAATTGGCACATTGGTTATTGGAAAAACAAAACGTTCTCCATTTTGTTGGGTGCGATATTCGTAATCTATATCTGATGCAAGAACAGAACCTTTAGCAAATGCAGTAAAATTTTTAGCGTCATCAGGAAAATGAAGTTTAAAATGTTCACTTCGTTTTATAACTTCTTCTACCACTGAGAACACTTGAATATTTGTGGGCGCATCGTTAAAACTTTGTTGCCCTGAAATTAGACCGCGAAGGCCCTCAAGCGCCGCTTCAAACTTAGACATATCGTTTTGGCCGAACTTACGCACCTTACCGAGTTCTACGGTAAACGAGTCAGCGCCAAACTCATTGCTGGTAAAATAAGAAAATGTTCCTGCGGGTTTATTGGAAAGCAAAACAGCTTGCAAACCACATTGCTCCAAAAACGCTATTTGCGGCTTAGACCAAATCCTGTCATGCAGATATGGATAAACTGCAAATTTCTCAAACTCAGATCCTCGAATTGCCGTATGTAGATCATAATGCAGACGAGACTCATCACCTTGGCTATAGAACTCAGCAACATAACCTTCAATAACTTGGGCGCGCTGTGCTTCTAAGCTTGATGAATCGGCATGTTTACCTGAGAAAAGCCGATTCAGGTTTTCATCAATAAAGCGACTTGCGTTATTCGCGGCAGGCGGATTGCCAATAATCAACAACAATGGGTTGTGAGCCTTTAGCGCACCACTTTTAATTTCGCTAAACAGTTGTTCAAGCATTTCTATAGGCGCTGTTTCATTGCCGTGGATGCCACAAGAAATGACTATTCGATATTGACCCTTACTGGCTGGAGTCACTTGTAGAATACCGGTCTCAAGAAACTCCAGTCGAACCCCGTCATCAAGCTCTAATGAGTGTGGCTCAGCACTCAATGGATTATCCAATGTGGTTTTAAGAAAGCTCATCGTTGAAACTCATAGAAAGAGCCGATATCAAATAATTGCGTCAACTCGTCTAGCGCAGCCAAGCACTCTTCTGCCAGCAATGGATCAGCCAAATCACTAGGTTGTATCTCTTCTCTATAGTGTTTCTCCACCCAGGCATTTAAATGAGTGATCATTTCATCATTCAAAATAAATTTAGGGTTTGTCGCATCAAGTTCCGCTTGATTCAATGCAACCCGAAGACGCAAGCAAGCGGGGCCGCCACCGTTTTGCATACTTTGTCGCACATCAACAAACTTTATGTCCTTGATTGGTGAGGATTGTGTTTTAAGCCATTCGAGATAGCTAAACACTTGAGCGTTTTCACGACTCTCCTCTGGCAAAATTAGCGTCATACCATCTTGCTCTGGCAATTGCAGCAACTGCGAATTAAACAGATACGACTTCACTGCCGATTCGAGCGACACCATGTCGGTAGGTACTTCTATAAAGTGTAATTCCTGCTCGCCGAATTTTTGTTGCAACTCTTTCTGCATAGCGGCTTTATCGACAAAGGCCTCTTCATGCATAAAAAAAGTATTCAAGTTTGAGACACTAACTACATCATTGTGAAAAGCACCTGCGTCAATGATCTTTGGGTTTTGTTGAGCAAATACAATTTGCGAGTCTTGTAACTGATGTAGGCGACTAATTGCCAAAGATGCTTCATAGGTTTGCCGACTTGGGAACTTTGTCGAAGCATGATCGTTTTGTCTAAACGCATAACGCCCAAACACAAAAAGCTGCAAACCTTTGTCACCATAAGAGGTCGCAAATCGATTATGGTTGGCCGCCCCTTCATCACCGAAATGCTTGCCCATTGGCAGGGCATCATGATGTGTAAAGTGTTTGTCGCTATTAAAGATTGCTCGCAATAACTTGCCAGTAAATTCATGTTCAATGGAACGGTGAAACATGCTCGAAAGATTGGCTGGCGTAAAATGTACTTTTGCATCGCCCGAGTCAGCACTTGGCGATACCGTACAAGCGTTCGCAGTCCACATGGATGATGCAGAATAGCAACTCGCTAATAATTCCGGCGCACTATTAGAGGCCTGTTCGATAATCCGTTTATCACTGCCACTAAAGCCAAGCTTTTTAAGAGTTGGCAAGTGTGGCCGCTGCTGAGGTAGCAAGATACCTTGTTGCAGCCCTAAACTGCGATTGGTCTGCATTTTCTCTAGCCCTTGCAATGCAGCTTTGCGCGGTTGCGAAATTTTTAGTGCATTCGTCTTAGAGGCAACATTGCCATGAGACAGCCCCCCATAATTATGGGTTGGACCAATCAAGCCATCAAAATTTACTTCATAACTATTCATAAATCACACAACGACCTTTAAACGACTAGGTAACGAACCGTATCGCCTATTTCAATACCTAAGGCTTGCATGGCGGCGCTCGGTATTTTGACTCCACCCTGCTCTATCGAAACAGTGCTTAATATTGTTTTAAAACTGTTTATATCTGATGTAGCGATCATCGCTGGCACATCATTTTCAAGCTCAGAATTGCCAACAACTTGTACTTGCTGACTATTTTTTACCGAAGCAATATCGTCAATTTTAGTATCCACACTGGGTGCTGCATCGAAAATATCTACATGGCCGTTCCAAGCAAAACCCTCGTTCTCTAACATTTGCAATGCCGGCTTTCCTTTAGTGTTGGGCTGACCTATAACTTGCTGGGCCGCTTCGGACAGCATATTTACATAGAGAGGATGCTTAGGCATTAGGTCTGCAATAAACTGGTTGCCTTGTGTAGCGCAGTATAAATCGGCATCGGCAAAGCTCATGTCGAAAAAATGATGGCCGACCGCATCCCAGAATGGAGATCGACCTTGTGCATCATAATGACCGCGCAAATCAGCCATCACGCTCTCGGGAAAACGCTCCCGAAATTGCGCCATAAATAAATAACGGCTGCGCGCCAACAATTTACCATTACCATTTTTTCTGTAATCTTCATGTAAATAAAGAGTCGCTACTTCGGCGAAGCCTTCAAAATGATTAGATAGATTAAGCGTCTCAAACGTAATACGTTTATCCAACTCTTTAGAACTTTGAGTTACTTTGTTTAGCTTATAAGAATAAAAAGCTTCCTTAGCACCTAAGCTAGCAATAATGGCTGCCGTACCGACAATCGCAGATGATTCAACATCTTGCATAACAAGAAAGTAGGTTGCTTCTTTAGGGTTATCTAAATTTTTTTCTACGCTGTTGACAGAATTGCGGAGCTTTGCCTCCAGAACCGAACGCTCTGGTGGCAAAGTTGTCATTCCTGGATACGCTTGTTTAGCTAATTCAAGCACGCCCTCAATATCTGACTCGCATGCGGTTCTTACTAAGATCATTTAAATCCTCCAATTAGAAGTATTTTTTCATAGCAACAACAAAATTAGGCACTGAAGTACAAAGCAGTGCTATTAGATTATGCGGTATCAGATTGTATTTACCGTGGAATGTGCTGAACTGGGCCTTAAGTTTATGTTTGTCTAAATAAGCTACTTAGCTCTGCACTACTTATAGCTTTACTAAAAGATCTAGCGGAAAACCTGAAAAATCTTTTGTTCGCTCTAAAATAATAAGTGTATTCAACTTAGCAATACCAACACCACTAGTAATTAGACTCTCACTTACATTGTTATAACCCTTAACATCAATGCATACGAACTTGAGCAGATAATCATAAGGACCGCTTATTTTATAGCTGTCGGTTACTTGCGCTACATTGCTAATAGCAGCATCAAACTTTTTAAAGTCATCAGGCGAATGGTTTTCTAAGGTGACTTCAGCAAACGCTTCTACGTGGGGAGCTAAACAATCTAAGTCAATCTCGGTGATGTAACGTTTGAGTATTCCATCACTCTCCAAACGCTTTACTCGACTCAAACAAGCACTAGCAGACAAATGAACTTTCTCGGCTAACTGTTGATTAGTTATACGCGCATTGGTCTGAAGAATCGAAAGTATTTTTAAATCTATTTTATTAATCTTACTGATGCCTGCCATTTTTGCTTTCCCAATAATCTTTTAAATCTCACATATAGTTCCGCAGATTAATTTGTCGCGATAAGTTCAATAGAATCATATATCGAATTTTATTCACTCGCTCTGCTGCGCACAGCTCTATGCTAATCTAATTCGCATTAATCAACACAAAAACCCAACAATAGTTATGTCACATCACAAAAAAGATCTAAAGCAACTTGATGCTAACACCATTTTGCACCCTGCTACTAATGCAAATGAGTTTGCTAAAACAGGCTCTAAAATCATGTCCGGTGGAAAAGGCATTTATTTACATGATACCGACGGCAATAAACTGATCGATGGAGTAGCCGGTTTATGGTGTGTCAATGTTGGCTATGGTCGTCCTGAACTGGCCGACGCTATGCATTCTGCCGCTAGTAATTTAAGTTACTATCATACGTTCACAGGCATGTCGAACGTGCCTCAAATTGAGCTCGCCGAGCGCTTACTAGAATTAGCACCAAAAAATATGTCAAAAGTATTTTTTGCTAGCGGCGGCTCTGATGGCAATGACAGCCTAATGAAGATTGTTTGGTACTACCACAATCTAATTGGCAAGCCGCAAAAAAGAAAAATTATCTCTCGCTGGCAGGCCTATCATGGCACCTCAATTGCTACGGCCAGTCTGACCGGGCTGCCTTCGTTTCATAAAGATTTTAATCTGCCTATTGATGGCGTATTGCACACCGAGTCACCCGACTATTTTCGTCATGCCTTAGAAGGCGAAAGTGAATTAGAGTTTTCTAAACGCCGCGCAAAGCAATTAGAAGACTTAATTTTGGAACACGGACCAGATACTGTTGGCGCATTTATTGCCGAGCCAGTAATGGGCGCAGGTGGTGTGATTCCGCCACCAGAAGGCTATTTTGAAGAAATTCAGAAAGTGACTAAAAAGTATGATCTGTTATTTATTGCCGATGAAGTAGTCTGTGCCTTCGGTCGTTTAGGCACTTGGTTTGGCAGCGAGATTTACGATATCAAACCAGATATGATCACAACCGCTAAAGCACTCACCAGTGGTTATTTTCCGTTATCGGCTTCGTTTATTACCGATGAGATTTGGGATGTCATCAAACAAGGCTCAGCTAAATATGGCAACTTTGCACACGGCTATACCTACTCAGGTCACCCCATTGGCGCGGCTGTAGCAATGGCGAATTTAGATATTATTGAAAACGATGGCTTAGTTGAGCAATCAGCTGAGGTTGGTAGCTATTTTCATAGCACTTTAAAAATGCGTTTTGCTAAAGATAATTTTGTTGGTCAAGTTAGAGGCCAAGGTATGTTAGCAGCAGTTCAACTAATGCAAGATGCTGAAAATAAAACGTTCTTGGATTCAAGCTTAAAAACAGCCGGTAAGGTAACTGCAAAATGCTACGAAAACGGGCTTATTGCACGCCCACTGCCGTCCGTTGATTCCGTTGCGTTCTCACCGCCGCTAGTAACCACTAAAGAAGAAGTGGATCAGATTATCGACATCTTTGAAGCTTCGGTACGTGCCATACTTGATTAAACACGCTGGCAGTTACATACTCAAAGCGGACATTCAAAACTCAGCCATTTAGGCAAACACCCGATTAATCCAAGCACCTACGGCACTAATTTGCTCCATTACAACTTGGTGCTCCATTGGGTAGGTTTTCCACTCGATTTGATAGCCTAATTCTTTCAACAGCTCCACGCCTTGTTGACCGTAAGCCAACGGCACCACTGGGTCATGCGTGCCGTGATTGGCGAGTATGGGAGTGCTTACATTCACTCCGCTTTGCTCTGCCTCGGTTTGTTCATGGAACGGTAAATAAGTAGACAAAGCAATAATGCCTGCCAGCTTTGTTTGACTGCGCGTAACCGTGTAATACGCAACGGCGCCGCCTTGGGAAAATCCGGCAACAATAATATTACTTGCTGCGATACCACGGTCTATTTCAGCCGCAATCAAACCGTCTAGCATGGTTTGAGATTCACGCATGCCGTGTATATCTTGTTTTTCTTCAAGGCTCATTCCTTTGATGTCGTACCAGCCCGGCATTTCAAAGCCGCCGTTGATGGTGATTGGGCGATTGGGTGCTTGCGGAAATATAAACTTAATAGCTCGATCGGCCTGCAAACCTAGCTCTGGCACAATGGGCGGAAAATCATTGGCGGTGGCGCCCAAACCATGCAGCCAAATAATGCTGTGGCTTGGCTCGCCTTGACCAAAATTCAAAACAATGGAGTGCTGGGGTAACACGCCATCCGTGCTTGATGAGGGATTAGTCAATTTTATTTACTCTTAAGAAATTAATTACTGTGCGGCTTAGTATTTACTGCTCACTGTTTACTATGCAACTGCCGCAGCAACATGACTGCCGCCAGTTTGGTGCGAGCAATCAATGTCTCTACGTTGGATTCTTCACGTGAAGAGTGAGCGCCCTTGCCGTCTACGCCCAGGCTGTCTGCGGTTGGCAAGCCCACCGACTGCGCGATAGAACCATCTGTGCCGCCGCCCGAATAACGAGTGCCTGCAATTGGCTCACCAAACAACGGTGACAATTGCATGGCCTCTTCGATCACGGCATCAACTTCATTGTTTCGAGCTTTCACAGGTCGATGGCTAATTGCCCAGACCTCTATTTCAGGTAAATCTGGATAGCTTGGGTTAGCCGTGCTGCGTGTTGCTCCAATCTCTTTAATATCGCTAATCAATTGATCGCCTGCCCCTTGATCAGGAAATCGCATGTCAATGTAGGCATCGGCGCAGCCTGGCACGGTATTACGCTTTTCACCACCGCGTAGCACGCCGGTATTAACCGTGACGTTTTTCTCATAGTCGGTTAGTTGTTCAACTGCCACCACTTTGTGCGCCAGCTCAAGCACGGCCGACACGCCTTGTTCATGCGCTCCACCAGCGTGTGACTCACGGCCAGTGACTTTAATGCGCGCCTGCCCTAAACCCTTACGCGAATGTGTCATTAGATTGTTAAAGGTACCTTCATACACCAAACCAATGTCATGCTCGCGAGCGAGCTCTTCGATTAGGCTTCGTGAACCAAGTGAACCAATTTCTTCGTCAGTATTGAACAACACCGTGGCGTGCACATCATCTAGCAAGCCTCTAGCCTTGATCGCGCGTAAAGAGTTCAACATGACTACAATTCCGCCCTTCATATCGGCCACGCCAGGGCCTTTTAAAACGCCGTTATCTAAAATCTCTAAAGTCTGAAATTCATCGTCTTTTGAAAACACGGTATCAATATGACCATTTAGAAGAACCCGCTTCTTAGCTTGGTCAGTGCGCAAGGTGGCAATGAGGTGGTCGGCAATTTCGACGCTAGAGCCTTCACAGTTTAAAACTTCAAATGAGTCCGAAGAATGGGTTGTGGTAATAAAACCTAATTGCTCTAAATCCTTACTTAATAAGTTACGGTAGGTGTCTAAACCTTCGATATTGGCAGTGCCAGTATTAATGTTCACATGCGTTTCGAGTTCTTTCAAAATACTGTCAGCACGCTCATCAACCCATTCAATCATGGCTTGTTCGTCGGCGCTCAGTTCTTGAGCTTGAGGCGAGATACTGGCGCTGACTGCAATGACAGCGGCTAAAAACAAGGAAGTTTTTTTCATAATAGTATTTGTCTTGTTATGCATTGTTTTGGGGAATAATGGGGTTAGGTCATGAATTTTAGCATTTCTGGATTGTATAGATTTTAATAAACTGATGGCCGATGTTTGTGGTGGATTAAAGTATTTCATGATACTTTTTTTAATATAGTCAAAAGTGCTTTTCGTTCCGCTGTAGTTATCTCTTTAAGGCTATCTTGCATTATCTGATCGACCCCCTCTAACGCATTTAAAAATAATTTTTGCCCAGACCGACTTAATTTAACCAGACTTATACGAGCATCCCGTTGGTTAGATTGTTTCTCTACTAAACCCATTTTTTCCATTGGATTTAACAGGCGAGTGATGCCTGAAGCGGTTAATCCAATACTATCAGCAAGCTCAATTCGGCTCATAGTATGGGTAGGTAATTGGCTTAGTTGGTTTAGTACTCGGAATTCACTAATGCCTAAACCGTGAAGTGCCCCTAGAGTACGGTCTAGCTTCTTATGGAGCGCGCTAGTTGTATAACTAAGTTGATTGAATAGAGGTAATAAGTCGTTTGGCATTATTTATTATGATTGATATATTGTTGATCAATCAAGTATTAATCAACCTTATTGAAAGGTCAAGACTTTTTGATTATTGTGCTCTATTCTAGAATTAGTAAATCCGCAAAAGGCAAGACCTGACAACATTTCGTAGGTCTGGTTGTCTATAAAATTGTATTAATATTAGAATGATAATTAAACGCCTTCTCAAGACAACCATAAACTTTGGTACCCGTATTTTTAAGTGGGTAGTCGTAGCGGTAACTTTTTATTTTGGCGTCTCGATTGTCGGGCTCATTCCAATTAACAATGAATTTGTTATGAGCAATGACGGCGTGACAATTTATCTAACGTCTAGTGCCGTACACGCTGACATCATTGTGCCTAAAAAGACCGCTACCGTTGATTGGCAGACTGCTTTCGGCAATACGCTAGTCTACGGAGCTATTTCTAATGCAAGTCACCTAGCTTTTGGCTGGGGTGATCGAGGTTTCTTTTTGCAGACTGAAACTTGGGATGATTTAAAGTTGTCTGTTGGTTTAAAGGCTTTGTTTCTACCTTCTCAAAGCTCTATGCATGTTTCGTTTATTCGACCTGAGCAATACGTGGATAAAGTGGCTGTGACAATTACACAAAAGCAATATCAGAAACTTTCAAATTTCATAGACCGTTCATTCGAGAAAGGTGCGGATGGCGAATATGTTCAAATACAAGGCTACGCTTATTGGAATAATGATGCATTTTTTAATGCGCAAGGGCAGTACCATCTTTTCAACACCTGTAATTCTTGGGTAGGTCGTGCGCTACGTGAATCTGGTGTACGTGTTCCCTGGTTTTCACCCTTACCAAAGACACCTATGTTATATCTAGAAAATTAGTCATATATAGGGTAACAAGGATATAGATGGGTACCTCTCTAATAACAAGCCAGGTGAAGAAATTGCTGGGAGAATATCGCTCAGTAGATCCGTCCTCTAGCATCGAGAATGCGTTCAATCGCCAATGAAGCGATTCTAATAATTATTAGATCTTTGGTTTGTAAGTCACTTGTTTAGAGGACGGACCCGAGTTACTCTGAATGGCTATCGCCGTACACGCTGTTTTACAGTAGGTTCCTTCTAGCTACAGGTGTAATTAATTATGGATAAACAAAAAGTAACGTATTTCCCTCGCTATTGGGTATTTTTTTTAATCTTTTTATCAGTAGTCAGTACTGGGATTGGAACTTTGGCAAGCGCTCGAGAATTGAATCAGTACGATTTAGAACGAGCCTCTGGTGTTAATGTACAACGTATCTATCGGGCGACAAGACTTAAACCAATAGAGCGCAAGCGATGCAAATCTTGTGGGCAAAAAGAGGCCGATGCTATTTCTGAATATCTCGGTCGTGTTTTAAAAGAAAAAGGCTCGGCCAGTTATAAAAGCGAGATTGAATCAATTATCTTCGCCGATTCAAAATTTGTAAACGGGTGCTGGCAAAAGGCCAATAAAAAAGGATTGGAAATCTTTTTTACCATCGATGAATCTGGTTCAGCCAATGATTTCGCTTGGTTTCCGAAACATAGAGTCGGAAAATGTATTAAGCGACATATTTCTAAGATTGAATTTCCAGGCATAGATAAGCCCCATCATGCTTGGTTGGTTGCGTCAGATGGCACGCGGTAGGAACAGGAACAACTAGCACCAATAACTCATAAAAATAAGGTGTCGTATATGGATCCGCTGTTAAATTGCTGATCAATTAATAGTGCGTACGGTAAGTCGATCACCTGCTTATATAAGAAAATATGTGAGTATAATGTTTTGTTTTCGATCAAGCCTGTAGATGTAATTTAATCAAGGTGTTTTTAGGGAGATACCGTATTGGGAATCGGTGAGCTGTTTGCATTAGTTAGTGCGTTGTGTTGGGCGTTGGCGGTTATTCTTTTTAAGCATGCAGGCAATAGCCTGACGGCAAATGGATTGAATTTAACTAAAAATGTGATAGGTCTGTCTTTATTGATACCGACTGCGTTGCTGGTTGAAGGCTTAAGCCTTCCAGCGTTGACTAATCAAGAATGGCTAGTTTTGATTGTGAGCGGTTATTTTGGTATCGCCGTTGCTGACACTTGGTATTTTCAAGCCTTACGAATGTTAGGTGCTGGGCGAACTGCTATTGTAGCAAGTTTGTATAGTCCATTTGTTGTATTGCTTTCTATCGTGTTTTTATACGAAACGATGGTTGGGTGGCAATGGCTTGGTTTTGTATTGGTGTTAATGGGTGTGTTGATAGTAACCTATCAAAAAGGCGACCAAATTACTGACAAGGTACAGCTGTTTAAAGGTATGGCTTTTGCTGCAGTATCAGTATTTTTGACTGCCGCAAGTGTTGTTGCCATGAAACCAATTTTGTCGAACGATGGTTTTTTCTGGTTGGTTAGTCTAAGGATGCTGGCTGGCGTTGTAGGGATGCTGATTTATTTGGCAGCAGTTAAAAAACTTGCGTCAATCGCTAGAGATCTAACAGATAAGAAACACAAGTGGTTAACTATTATTAGTGCAAGCGTTTTTGGAACTTACCTAGCGATATCGTTTTGGTTGGCAGGTTTTAAATATGCTGATGCTTCTGTAGCGTCTGTTTTGAATGAAACTTCTAATGTAATGATTGTATTGTTAGCTTGGTTGTTACTAAAAGAGGCACTGACATTGACTAAAATTGTTGGTGCTTTATTTACCTTTGTTGGCGTTTTGATTTTTATGGGGCTAATTGGTTAAATTTTTTAGGTGGTTAGAGTGAACACCAACCAATTGCACTGACTGCAAACAGAAACACGGCCTCAGGTCTTGCCTTTTGCCTTATCTTTTTATAATAAGTTCGTCAAACAGGCGAAACGCAGCGATCGTTAGAGCGCCTAATGGCGGAGGATGTACGATTAATTCTCTACAATCAGCACTTCATTTAGATTTGAGGTGCCTTTGCCACTAGGTTCGGTCGCGCCTCCGACAACAAAAACTTTGTTCCCTATTTTGCCTGCGCCGATGCCGTGGCGAGGTGTTTTCATATCGGGGTACGCCGACCATTGATCATTAGCCAGAGAATACCGCCACGTTTCTTTGAACACGCCGGCTTTTGGCACGAATATCTCTCCGCCAAACACGATGAGCCCATCGTCAACCGTGACACTTGCGGTGCCTGCTTGTGGCAGCGGTAAGGGTTTAGCATCTCGCCAACGATCTTCTTTTTTGTCGTATATGTGGGTGTGATCAAAATTGCCATGAGCATTGCGGCCGCCGGTCACGATTAAATGATCGCCAACCCAACCGCCTGTGGCACTGTTTCGGGCCAATGGGATTGGTGCGGCGGCCTCCCATTTTGAACCACCCGATGGCAAGACCCAATGAGTGGTGACTTCTTGATGATCGCTACGATTCACATTAGCACTGCCTCGCGGAGACTGCCCGCTGACTAAATGAATATCATTTTCATGGTCGCTCAACACGCCTTCTGCTTGAGGTTTAGGCAGCGCAGAAACGGTTAACCACTCACCTGCTTTGTATTCGTATACGTTTTCTCGCATGCGCCAAAAATGCTCAAACGATCCGTTGAAACCACCAACCAAGAATAGCCTATCACCTGTGCTCACTAGCGCCGCATGATGCAAGCTTTCAGGGAGCGACGCTTCGTCTACCCATTCATTTGCATTGGGGTCATAACTAAAAAAACGGTCGGTAAAATAAATGTCGCCTTGCTTTGACGCAATACCACCCGCCACGTAAAGTTTAGCTTGGTGCACTACTGGGTATAACTCTTGTGTGTTTATTGGCAGCGGAGCGGCCGTTGACCATGGCTGCTGACTATTTGCGTTGGTGCGTTGGCCAGGCATAAGTGCTGCAGCTGCCGCTGAACAAATAATAAAATTTCGTCTATTCATATTTAGATAACCTCGTTTTCTAATAATAAACGTTTGGCTGAGTCCTTTCTAACGATGGGTGTCCATATTCACTGGTGATATTCACTCAATATTATCCTATTTTCGTTTTGGCGCTTAAAGGGGCCTAGTTCACTTTATTTGTGGCTATTTTTATTTATGCTAAAGTGCTCCTCTAGCGCAGCAAACAATCATTTTAAAATTCATTTAGTTGAGGTTATGAAGAATTTAGTCGGTTTAACAATCATATCCAGTTCATTACTTTCTTTTAGCGTTGCGGCACAATCCACTGGCATTAGTGAAGAAGCGCAGCTTGAAATTGATCAATGCCTTGATGGAAATTTTGCTGCTTGTCATGAAGTCGGCATGCGCTACGATTTTGGAGATGATGTTCCTCAAGATTTTGAAAAATCTGCGAGCTACTATACAAAAGGCTGCCAAGGCGGCAATTCAGATGCTTGTTACAATTTGGCGGTTGCCTATGATGATGGTGAAGGGGTAGAACAAGATCACGCTAAAGCGGTCACGTATTTCATCAAAAGTTGTGATGCCGGTGATTTAAACGCCTGTTTCAGCTTAGCAATAAGTTATGACGAAGGCGAAGGCGTTGCCGTTGATGACGAGAAAGCCGTGTCACTCTACACGCAAGGCTGCAACTCTGGCCA
>CAZHEL010000039.1:14301-19723 GCA_964531625.1 uncultured Gammaproteobacteria bacterium | reverse complement strand
AGCTTAGATAAAAACGCCAGTAATAAAAAAGTGGCGGCTTCCTCAGAACAGAAACCGGCGCAGCAAATTGCAACGCCAGAGGTACCAGCTCAGCAAGTAGTGCATGAGTTGCCTTGGGGCATACCCATGATACCTGAGGCACGTTACATAAGTGGCAGTACCAAATTTTCTCGTTCCACCAAAAAACGTGGTGGTGAAGCATTAGCAACTATTGCGGTGATGGGCGGTGTTGAAAAAATCATTGCTTATTATGATGAGATGCTGCCAAAGCATGGTTTTGAGATTACAACAAAACGCATTTACGACCAAAGCTCAGCTATTATACATAGCGAAAATAAGGAAGGACAACGTTTCCAAATATACGCAACACGTGGTGGCTCAAAGTCTAAAGAAGGAGAGAGTACTGCGTCACTGATAGCGACAAAACCGAAACTTACCGAATAAGCAATGAAACGCAAAGCGTTGGCCTTCAGAAAACTAAACGACGATTAAAAATTGCCCGTTTTGGTCACAAAAATCGGCACGCCTAAATTCATATACTTCGGCAGACTCACGTGAACGAAAACTCACGCTACTACTATTTGGGTTATCCATATCCCATCTAGTTAAACATAACCAAGTTCGCAACTCACGTGGTTGTTTTGAGCGTATTGCTTTTGGTTCGGCAATCGCTACATTTTTTGCTTTGGCTTTTCGTGCTGAATAAAAGCGAATAATTTCTACCGGTGTTTTTCTGTCCATTGCCCATTGCCCTACTTTGTGTGAGTAGGTAAAACTTTGCGGATCGATTAACTCGGTTTGAATTTTTTTGTACTTTGCAGAAGTTAAATCTAGGCAGCTATTCGAGCCAATAGTTACTCTGAATAAAGAGTACTCAGAACGTATAGGCGCAAGATAAGCGCTTTGCATGTGCTCTAAAAACAAGAATCGATAATAAGATGTTTCACAAAGCGCGGTTTCGAATTGTTCGCTAGCGTAAAAATAGCTTGGCATAAGTTGTGTGCCAAAACGCGAGCCAAATTTTAATGGCGGATATCGAAATGCCGTTTTTAACAAATAATGCATTTGTTCTGTGCCGACTCGATACGCGGGCTTGGCATTATCTAGCATAGTTTCTAATAGGTCTTGTTCGGCTAGCGAATCGACAATACCTAGAGTAGCGGCATCTTCTTGCGACTCGACAACACGCCACGCGTCACCTCGATAGTTGCTTAGCCGAGTTTTGGAATTAAACAGCTTAGTGTCCATGGCTGTTAGTATTTAACGCTTAAATTTAAAACTTAAGCGTTTAAGTTTTGCCGCGCATGGCGTCTAGGTACATATTTACCCTTACTAAACCCGCGATAGAATTTAATAAGCTAAGCGGCGTTGCAGCGAGCGCAACATTGGCTGTATTCAACCAATGTTGCATAAATGCACTATCACCACCGGCAATCGCGTACAAAGAACGATACACGCGTACTAACTGTAAACACAGTTCGCCAGTTTTAGACTGCGGGTCAAAGCCTTTTTCTTTATTGCGCACTAAGGTAGCGCGATCAACGCCTAAAATAGAACTAGCCTGGTCACGCGATAAGCCTAAGGCTTTGCAGCTGTTGTTGAACGCCTTAATTAAAATTGCGCTCTCATTGTGCTGCGGCTTAGCATTAGTATTGGTATTAATGTGAACTGTGGACATTGGCAGTGTTAATTCGCTTACTTAACTAAACAATAGCACAATGATGCATTTGCATCAATTTTATGTTTTTTATTGCATAAGTAAAAACGGCTTACGAGTCAAGAAACTCGCAAGCCGTATCGTAGCACTGATTTTTTGTAGGCTATTTTCTACTGCCTGTTTTCTACTGGCTTTTTCTCTACAAACTAGAAAGCACCTGTCACTGTAAACAATGCATTGATGGGCGCACCAACCGTAATATTGTTTGCTGTATGTGAGTTAGGAAAATACAACTCATCGGTGAGGTTTTCAATATTTACTTGCAGGCGCAGTTTTTCTGAAACATCGTAATAGGCTGATGCATCAATACGCGTGTAATCAGGCAATGTAGTGCTGTTGCCATTATCTGAAAAACTCTCTCCTTGGTAGGTTAGACCTAAGCCAAGTCCAAAAGAGCTAGATAATTGAAAGCTATTCCAAATTGAGAAGTTATCTTCCGGCAACTCTCGCGGCGTTAGGCCTGTTGGACCCGATTGGTTCACTTGCTCGCCATCCAAATTTCCATAACCGGCTGTTAGTGACCAATAGTCAGTCACTTGACCACTTAATTGAATTTCAAAACCAGAAATCTCAGAATCAACAATAACAAAGGCACCTGCGTCATTGTCGTCAACCTGAGGCGAGCTTTGTTCATTCTCAAATATCGCCGCGGCTAAACTAAGGCCGCTTGCGAAATCCCATTTTACGCCGAACTCTAAATTAGAGAAGGTGTTTGGATCTAGGTCATCGTTGTCACCATTGATATTGGCAAACTGCTCGCCACTGCGCGGTAAGAATGACTCACTAAAACTACCGTAGATCGATACGTTCTCTACTGGCTTATAGATAATACCTAGGCGCGGTGACACTTCATCATCGCGACGGGTACGAAAATCATCGGCTGGCACATTCAATACATCAATATCAAAACTATCGAATCGCGCACCTAGCACAATATCTAACTTCTCAGACAAGGCAATTTGATCTTGTACATAAATCGAAGCTACTTGCAGACCAACTCGAGTGTCGTCATTCAAATCAGTAAAGCTAACTGTGGTTGGATCACCTGCTGCGTTGATACCGGTGCCATTACTAAAGCTAAGTGGGCGTGATACTGAGAAAAACTCATTGTCATCATTAGTAGTATCAAACACCGCATTGAAACGAAATTGATCAGAAGACGTATCAATATATTCGCCACCAAACACCAAGGTATGCCCTACGATGCCAGTAAAAAATTCAGAAACTACATTGGCCGATAGAACAAAGTTCTGACGGTCAGTTTCATCAAGATAACCGTCTAGCTCTACCGCGTTATTAGACGCGTCAAAGTCGGTCGGAAAAAGGTTGGCATACACTTTATCGTAATCACCGTAGAACGCACTGAAGTTACCTTTAACATTATCGCTAAATCGATGCGTCAGAGCCGCGCGCAATATGTGGGCCTCAAGCGTGGTTTCGTTAAAGTCTGGATCAGCAAAGGTAATATCTTCGAAAGCTTCAATCGGTGCGCCATCTAGATTTGGGATACCGCGATCGATAAAACGTTCATGGTCTGCATATTCATAAGACAAATCTAAAGTAGTGGCATCACTTAATTCAAAACGAGCGGTTGGATTGAAACCAATGCGTTCGCCATCAAAGAAATCACGATGATTCTCTAAGCTTTCGTAGCCGAAGTTAATACGTACCGCGGCTTTTTCACCCGCTAAAAAATTGTGATCAAGTTCAATACCTACGCCGCCAAAAGTATTAGCGGTGGCTTTATAGCCAGTAAAATTTTCACCGATTGTGGCTTTTTTGGTGACTCGATTGAGTACACCGCCGGTACCACCACGACCAAAAAGTAAGGCGTTTGGACCACGTAATATTTCTACTTGCTCAAGATTGTAAAGCCCACGGAAATATTGAACATCGTCGCGATTACCATCTAGGTAAAAGTCGGCGGTTGAGCGAACCCCACGAAACACAACTGAATCTCGGTGACCTTCGCCCTGTGACGTATTTGCACCTGGTGTGTACTCGATAATATCACCCACACTGGTAATACCCTGCTCGGTGATTTGCTCTGCAGAGATGATTGACAAGCTTTGTGGCACGTCAATGATTGGTGTCGGTGCTTTAACCGAAAGAGCTTCATTACTAGAAAGGTTACTGCCATGGACTACCAACTCTTCCGTATCTTTATTCGGTTGTATTGCTTGTTGCGCCGTAGCACCGGTATTTACTAATATTGCTGTAACAAATACAGCAATCCCACTTCTCTTCATCTTTACAATTCCACTACTGTTAAATTTGCTCAGGCCGTATAGCACTCAGCTGTTCACCCTTGGAACAGCCGAAATTATATGTAGATGTTATTGCGAATGCAAATGATTTGCATTTAAATTAGCAAAAAATACTGTTTCCTTTAATTGACTATTTTAAAACCACTCTCATCAAGCGCTGATCCCAATCATCGGTGATAAAGATTTCATTGCCTTGGCCATTAGCTAAACCCAATGGCCGACCACGAATCCCTTCGTTATTAGCATAAGCCCAATCAACGAGGGTTTGGTAGTCTCCCGTTGGTAGCCCTTTAGAGTTTAGATTAATGACAATGGTGCGGCCTGCTTCGGGCCGTGGTCCATGCAGGTTTACCAATAAAGTGTCTTGGTGATACAGCATGGTTAAAGGTGCGGTGTGGGCTGGCAATAATAAGGTGGGGCTTAGGTAGCCTTCGCATGATTCAATATGGGTCTTATACGGGTGCGTCACTTGATTATCAGCATAACAATAGGGCCAGCCAAAATGTGGTGCCGGCTGATTTTCACCCGTCTGATTAATAATATTCAATTCATCAGCAGGCGTATCTCGCCAATCAAGTCCAAGCGCATTTAAATCTATTTGATCCCAACCATTATCGGCTGCAAGTAGCTGCGAACGTGATCTGGGATTGACTGACAGAGCTAAAGCATCGCGCAAGCCGCGCGCTACAATCGTGAAGTTTTCTTCTAGTTGATCATTATCATCAAAGTCATAACGACGTATCAATGCAGTTGCTTTATGGGGGTCCGTATTGTCGGCTTCTTGGCATGGATACTGTACCTTAGTATGAGTGTCACGCGATTCGCAATGATCTGTAGCTGAAGGTACCGTCAAATAAAGTGAATCCTGAGTTAGTTCAATGGCGGTGAGTTTATGCCAACCCTGAGTCGGAATGTTCTCAATTAGGGTTTCCCTAGACTTAGCAGTTTGCTCGACACTATCCAGATCAGCACGCAGTCGAAACACCGTGCTTGCGCTAGTAATATATACCCAATGGCGCCCTGTTCTATCCACACGATAAGCAATATCGTTAGGATCAGCTAAGTCTTCTAATATTGTGTCGCGCACATAAGCATTGTTTGTTTTCTGATAGCGATATATCACTCCCTCAGAATAGCCACTGGTAAATAAATCGGTGCCTTTATCAACCAGCCATAGATCACCGTTGACACTGACTAGATTGCGTGGAAAGGACAAATCATCGTCGATCAAACTAATGCATTCAACGTTAGGGTTATGCGATTCAAGCACAACCTGTGCTTCACAGACTTGTGTAAGATTAGCGTTATTAATAGTTAGATACAGCGCCACCAGCATGACAATAAAAACAATAAGGCTGATTACTTTGTGCAGGCTCACTAGTCTTGTGTTTAAAGGCTTTTGGTTCAAAACTTGGGTTTACAAACTTAGGTTTACAAA
>CAZHEL010000039.1:0-14201 GCA_964531625.1 uncultured Gammaproteobacteria bacterium | reverse complement strand
GGTTTACAAACTTAGGTTTACAAATTTGATATCACAAACTTAGGTTTAAAGCCTAAGTTTACCTGCTTATGCTTTGCGGCGCAGGCTTGCTTACGATAGCGTAGCCCTCATTCATGCAAATTCGAGCATAAAAAAACCAGGAAGGGTCCCTTCCTGGCTTGCATCGTTCTAATTAGGTATTTTTTTAAACTAGTTTTTCGTAAATCGGGAAAAGCTCACGCTCTTCACGCCGACTGCCATTTCTGACGAGCTTGCGTATTTCTTTACCGTCTTTATTAAAAGAATCTTCGCCTTGGCGTATCTTTTGTGCGCTGTTATAACGATTGCAAAAGCGTAGAACTTGATTCACCACGCCATTTAGCTCGACACGAAATTTGGTTACTACATCAAGTTTTTCGTCTGTGCAAACTTGTTCTAAGTGTTTGTACAACTCACGCTGCTCTAGGAGCACGTGAGCTTCAAAATTTTTCTTGAACTGATTTACTAATTTGAGCGTCGCGATTGCACCAGCATTGTCTTTGACGTTGGATTTTTCAATTATTTTTTGCTGCTGATTTAATTGCCTATGTTGCTTTGATAAGCGTTCTAACAAAGCATAATTAGCTGGGACTTCCGCTGAAACCGTCTCAGCGTTATATTGATTGGCGCTCTTGATTATTTTACTGACTAGATTCACTGCTACACACCTACAACTATTTTTATAATTATTAGCACTGCAATTTCGATTGCATTATTCTTCTTATATCCGCGCCATATTTTAACACATCAATCTCTTGCTATTAAAACAATCTAGCGAAAGAATGTAAATTTTAATAAACATACTGTCTAACAAGATCCAGCATTGCATTAGATTTAGTGGAAGCCTGTCAATTAACAGTGCCTTCGATCAAAAGAACAACAAGTAAACCAGCAGTGTAAACAGGCCATATTTGGTCGTGGTATACGCAGTTTTATTCCATTTTTTAAAGCGACGTGAAACGGTTCTAAATACGTAAACCTTTTCAAACAAACGATTGACCAAACCAACTTCTTCGCTTGCTTCATTTTGGGTAGCGGCGGCTTTAATTAGAGTGCGCCCTACAAAAGCGTTAAAACGCTCTATCAGTTTATTTTTCATTGGCCGATTAATATCGCAAAACAAAATGATTCTATTTTGGTCTGTTTTGTTGTGCGCTTCATGAATAAAAGTCTCATCAAACAACACATCTTTGCCATCGTGCCAAACATGCTTTTGCCCATCGACTAAAATATAACAGTCATCGTCGTTTGGCGTTACCAAACCCAAGTGATAACGTAAAGAGCCAGCAAACGGGTCTCTATGCGGTTTTAGTACACCACCACTTGGTAGGGATGCAAACATGGCCGCCTTAACCGACTTGGTGTTATTCAGAAGTTCTATGGTTTTGGGGCATTGCTCTAATGCTGAAGGCAGAGGATCGCCATACCATTTTAAATAAAAGCGCGTCCAGCCAGTGCGAAAAAACGAATTAAAACCCACATCGTTTAATTTGTCAGCCGCTTTAATCTTACCTTCGGCCTGCAAGCCAAGTGCTTCGTCTCGTATAATTTGCCAGTTATCTCTCAACATGGCGAGGTCATCGACCTCATCAACATTCAAAAAAGGCTTGTTTGGCAATTTAGAAAACAAGCTCATTAGCAAGTTATACGGTGCCAAGTAATTAGTGTGAGTCAGAATTTGTCGTGTTGCCGGAAAACGCACCCTGCCGCGATAATGCATTTGCATTACCGAGACCACGTATATCATGAAAATTACAATTCCAATGCTCATTCAAACACCATATCTAAAGAGCGCTGCTAGCTTGTTTGAAAACGCGCCAGCCCATAAACATAGGTGGTACTGTAAATACCACCAACGATATAACCCAAAATAACGGTACGCAGTACTTCTGGAGTACCTGCTATCACATTTATACTCCAAGAAGTACTAAATATCAAAAAGCATGAGCACACAATGGTTGACCAGATTATTAGGGTTCGATTTAAAAATATTCGACTACTAATAGAAAACAGCGTTTCGATTAAACCGGTCATCACCAAGGTTAATAAAAAACTGTAACTGCCTTGCACACACATTGCTCGCAGCCCCATACCAAACCCGTGTTGATGATTGACCCAAAACGCCCAACTGCCATAGAACAAAAAACCAGCGATAGCGCTAATTAGGCTGCGTTGGGTCGCTGACAGGCGATTGAATATTGAGACTAATTCATCCATGGGGCTGGATTATAGACCACTGACGCACGAATTATCATTGTCTGTTACTCGATTTATTGAGATCGAGCATCTATAAAAATCCCGCCTAGACTACTCTGCTAGTAAGCCTGGCCAGTTTTTATCGGCATCGCGAATATACTCTTCGCGATTCGCTTGCCACTTCTCATTGATACTGGAATTGTAATTGAGGTATAACTTACCATCCTCGATGGTAAAAAGTTCAGGCTTGATAGAAGCGGTTTGATTTTGAGCGACAGCATAGGCGCAATAACCGCCATATTGAGGTGCATATTTTTCCGGGTTTTCGATAAATAAATCTAAGTTTTCCTGACTGGAAAACAACCAAGTGGCTCCTTGATAATCCGTACTGAACTGCGAGTCACCCTTTACCGCTTCTTGTTGCGTGAAATAAGCGACTGTGTCATAGCCTTTAATCGCGTTATTGGAGAAAAAACCTGTATAAACAGGGTCTAGGGCCAGCGCATTATTAGACATAATCATAAGCAAGATCAGCATCAAGACACTTAAGGTCGCTTGAAGCACTCTGGTCGGTAAGGACCTTTTTGCTAGCGCTGTTGCTGACATAGTTTTAGCTGATGTATTAACTGAACTCGTATGATTTAACATGGTATTGGCTGCCTCAATATTTCTTGTAAACGTATCAATATGTCTTAAGCGTTGTCTAATAGTGACGCCATTTTAGCTGCAACTAAAGACTGGCAATGATCTGCACATTGCTTGCGTGATTCGAACTCATCTAAGTAACAGACCTGATGAAAGTGCACTTTCGCGTCAACTTTTTTTGTAATAGACAAAACGTTAAAAAAGTGGCCTGTAAACGGCATGGTAGCATACCAAGCGTAATTGTCCCTAAGTGCCTGATCCATTGGTCTTCCGTTATAGTGTGTGTAAACCATGGTAATCGGCTGAATCGCCACTCTTACCTCAGCATTTTCCGAGTTTGCGGCTTCAAATAAGCTAGATTTGAATGCTTTGACCTCAGCACCATTAGTGCTGGTACCTTCGGCGAATAATGTCAGGCTCTTGCCGCTTTGCAGATGCTCTTGCATGACATTTAACTGCGCGCGCGATTTGCCAGCTTTACGTTCAAAAAACAGGGTGTTTTGAAAACGCGCTAATGGCCCAAGTATCGGCCATGAAGCGACTTCCGATTTAGCAATAAAATAGGCACGGATAAATCCCATTACAAAAATATCTAGATAAGAAACGTGGTTACTCACGTAAAGTACCGATTCATGTCGGCTTTGCTCACCGCTAACAGTAAAGCGAATGCCAATAATACGACATAAACCAACATGGAAATTGTGCACCAACGCCATGTAATCACGTCTAAATAATCGAGCAAAACAATAGGCAATAACCGACAAGAGTATCCAGCCAACGATGGCAATCACTCTCCAGATAATAAAAAAGGAACTTTTTGAAACTTTCATGCGCTTTGTACAATTTGTGTTGTTAGATGGAGCTTAAAATCCAATGCCTAAAGCAAAGCAGTATGCTACTGCGGTTATTAACAAATGTTTTAATACTTAGCTAACGGATTTATTCACCAGCGCATGGTTCAAGCCAAACATTTCTGACGCATCAACATAGATAGCAACAAAGGTAGTATTGAATACTGGGTCAATTATCGCATGGTCGCTGATACGAGCACCGATTTTCAAGTAACCACGCAACATGGTGGGCACCCGACCTCGTTCCTTGCCTTTCCCAGGAGTCACTGAAAAATCTCTAATTGCAACACTTTGTACTGAGGGTTTTGGTATAGGCATACGATCACTAGAAGCAAGATGTTTGGCATAGAGATATGAGAGAATCTCAGTATGCTTAGTGTAGTCAGTGCCACTAAAGCTTGCGCAACCAAACAGGGCATCAAATTTATTTTGCTCGATAAATTGCATGGTGAATTTCCACATTAACATCAAAATTGCACCGCCACGCCCTTCTGATGAAACACAGGCACGGCTTAATTCGAGTACGCTTTTATAGTGACTACGCAGTGCATCTAAATCGAAAGCATGCTCAGTATAAAAAAGCTGACCATCGTTTAGCGCATCACTGCTTACCAGCCTTACCGTACCAACTACTTTATCGCCATCACGAGTATCGAGAACAACGACGTGGTAAGCAATAGCGTCCCATTCGTCTTCTTCACGCTCGCTATTAAGCATTTCTTTGGTTACCTTACCACCGCTCTCCTTAAATAAAACTTCATAACGTAGATTTTGCGCAGCATGTATTTGAGAATCACTCTCGGCCAAACGCACATCATAACGACCCGCAGACATGCTACCGGCAATCAGTTCAGTCATTTGTTTAAAAATTCTGGGACGTATTGCCATATCTATTTCTCTTGGGCCGTCATTCTGGCTAGTTCCTTTATATACAGGAAAATACTAAGTGCTGCTTGCTAAATTTACGACTTTAAGATTTATATCAGGCGCCTCAAATGGGACTAATTCGATGATCAAAGGCTCTCCCAACTCGGCTTCGCAGGGCGCTCCGTCTGCATAACGAAAAGAAACATGCGAACCGTCAACCCGCACGTGGCTTAGACTGACGGTTTTAGCGTCATCACGGTGCATGCAAACAGAGTCTTTAGATTTAGCAGGCAAGTGACTGGAATGATAATTAATATAATCCTGACTGTTTCTCGAATCGCCTATCTGTAAGTCTCTAAATAACTTTTTACGAATCGCTTTAACATTTCGGGCATCGACCGAAGATGATGATTTTGGTAGAGTTACATTATGTTCTATGCGCCCAGAGTGGCCGTCCCAAACACACAATCGATTATTACCTTGTGGCTCAATAATAAACATCCGAAAAGCACGGTAATCATCTAAGGGTAGCTGATTGAACCAGCTTTCCACTTTATGTAAGTCTGGAATAGTCGAAAATTTCTTAACAATATCGCCTCGGCTATTCCAATCTTTATAGGTTTCGATTTGTTGAAACTGATAGTGATTCAATAGACATACAGTTACACCGTATTGATTGACTGCGATCCAAGTTCCACCCGCGTCAGTATCGGTGGGAGAGATAAGCGTAACACCATCGACGTTTTGTACTACTGGCAGTTCAGCACGACTACGCGTAAGGCGTTCATCTCGATTAAAAAATAGCTCATAGCCGCTGTGAGCGGTAAACCATGTCAATGTACACATTATGTTTAGCCCTCGGCTATTTTGCTCTCGGGCGAGGAATGGTCAGCAGCAGACGATTCAATGTTGGCCGCGCGAGACCCACTGCATTTTTGATAAGACCGGGTGGCAATAGCAACCCCAAAATCTGCTTCTGTCTGGTTACCAAGAGCGCGAGTTATTGCTGCGATAATCGCGTAGTGATGCACCGTGTGTGATTGTAGAAATAATAATTCTCTATGTAGGTTAGTTTCTACTGGCGCCTGTGCCTGTTCATCAACAAGTGTATATGCTTGGCTAAAAGCTTGGATTGGAATTTCGCCAAATTGTCGAATAAGCTCGTTCAAGGCTTCAATTGTACAGGGTGCGTCACACTCTAAACTTTGCTCACGCTCGCGGTGATCGTAGCAAAAGATACGATTATCCATTTGCGCGAAAAAACAGCGATAATGCTCTACTACATGACGGTAGTGCGCACCAATAGTCGATTCAAATGCCGGTTTAAAACCCTGCACATATTGTCCAGACTCCAGCCCTTCGATATTTTTAATACCCTCTTGCAAAGCGAGGATATTAGTCTCTATTAGACTTTGGTTTATTGACAAGGAGTGATTCATAAAACAGATTAAAAATAGTTGCTAAATATTTGAAATTTAGAGAAATATTATATTTTAGATAGAGGCATGCCTGCAAGTCAGATAAGCGTTAATAAGTATCTTTAAATAGACTCACGGCAAATGAGAGAATACTAAAAGTAGGATTTTTGCACTTGATATCATAGAGACCGTGCGTATCGCCATAGTCTTTCAGCATCGTCATTTTGTTAACCTGTATTTTAAACGTGTTGCTTCTAAAAAACCTTTGCTTTGGTGATAATAGTGTTAAAAAAATAGCCTATAAAACGATGAGTGTTGACAGCAAAACTGGCAATTTTCATGGCGTCAATCCATCATTTCATTATGGCCGCTAATTGTGACACGGCAGTGATGGCCGCCACTTCAGTTCTTAAAATATTAGCTCCCAACGTAATGGCAGTAGCATTGAGCGACTCTAATAGCTTTAGCTCGTCTTTTGAAAACCCACCTTCGGGGCCAATCATGGCAACTAAATCACCACTGAGTTCGGTTAACTGATGACAATATTGGCCTGCAGCATCGGCATAAATTAATTTTGGTAACTTTGTGGGTTCAAGATCGTCGATGCTAGCTGTCTCTCCAGCGGCTATGCTTTCAAGGTTGGATAATAAATGTACAAACTCCCATTCTGGTTCAATATGCGGGAGCCAAGGGTTTTGCGATTGTTTGCAGGCTTCCATCGCTATTCGCTGCCACTTTTCAAGATATCTGTCACGAAATCGGCTTACTGAGTAGTCACACCGGATTGGAATAATTCGCGTTACACCTAATTGGCTTAGCATGTCTACCATCACCTTAGACCTATCGCCCTTGGGTATTGCGGTGGCTACGGTAATATTGCTAGCGCGCACAGGCGACACCACAAAATTAGTTAACTGAACTTCAACCAGATCACTTTTAACAACTAATATCGTTCCGCTACCGATAAGACCTTTGCCATTGATCAATCGAACTTTCTGGCCGGGTTTCAAACGGCGTGATTTGGATAAATGCAATGACTCTGAGTTCGAGAGTTCAATAACAGTCTCGAGTTCAATCAGCTCTCTATGATAAAAACAAGGAATAGCCATAAGATTTATTTAAGAAAAAGGATCGTATTATTGGTTTAGGTAAACATCATAATGCACTAGTTTACTAGAAAAGTGCTCGGATGGTTTTTCTAGTAACGGTTCTGCATACGCAGGGCGCTTAACAGCGATCCGACGAATATTTGTATTTAACACCGTGCTGACCACGCTAGCAGCATCTAGATCTTGTCCGACCAACCATTGCAATAATTGCATCTGTTTATTCGCTGCAGCGGACTTCTTGCGCTTAGCTGGAAACATGGGATCAAAATACAAACAATCGGCACTAAGTTGCTGGTCTAAATAGAGTTGCTCGAAATTGCCAAATTTTAGACTTGGCACGATCACTGAGTTGTCTTGCACCCATTCAATACGCGCGAAGCGGGCAAATGCTTCTTGCAGCAATAATGCCATAATAGGCTGGCGCTCAATGACTGTCACTTGATAACCCTGCATGGCCATTAGCAAAGCGTCTGTGCCCCAACCACCACTGGCATCAATAATTGTATTGGTTTTTTTACCCAGTGCTTGGTTAAACGCGCCTTGTTTGGCTATTGGAAAAGAATGATGTTGTTTTACCAGTGATTCAACGTCGATAGTAAACTTCAATTGGCCATTCGGTGCGCTGAGCCACTGTAACGAAAGGCCATGGTGTTGCTCTGTGTGGCACAAGACTAAATCTATGGAATCAATATTTATACTAATTGCAGTCGGCAACGCTTGATCAATTAGTGATGTATCAATCTTAGATTCAATTGCTAAGGAGTAGTCGTTAAACTGATAAGTATTAATTTGCGTTGAACTCAAATCACTAAAAGTCAGTTATTCAATAAAGTCAGCTAAAACCAGAGTGTCGACGTCTTGCTCGTAATCCACACCTTCAATAGCAAAACCAAATAGGCGCAAAAACTCTGATTGATAACCAGCAAAATCGCTCAACTCTGTCAGGTTTTCAGTAGTGACCTGCGGCCAAATTGCTTCTACTTTGGCCTGCATCTCAGGCCTTAATTCAAGTTCATCAACACGATAACGATTGTCGCTATCTAAGCGCGGATCAGCTGCATAAATACATTCAGCGAATAAACGACCCAATTGTTCGATGCAACCTTCGTGCGTGCCTTGAGCTTTCATTTCTTTAAACAAAATAGAGAGGTACAGCGGCATTACCGGAATCGCCGAGCTGGCCTGCGTAACAACCGCCTTTAACACCGACACACGCGCATCTACATCTAGCTTTGCATTAAGCTCAGCAGCGGTAGTGTCTAAATGTTCTTTGGCTTTACCAATGGTTGCATGACCATAGATTGGTTTGGTCAATTTATCGCCGATATAGGTGTAAGCTACTGTTTTGCAGCCTTTACTCAAGACGCCAGCGTCGCTCAATGCGTTCATCCACAAGGCCCAGTCTTCGCCACCCATCACCTTAATCGTTGAATCTATTTCGTCTTGGCTGGCTGGCTCAACCGTCACTTCTCCAACAACTTGGGTATCAGTATTTAAATTTTTAGCGGTATACGAGTCGCCGATTGGCTTGAGCGTTGACATGTACGTTTCGCCGCTTAGCGGATCGGTTCTGCGCGGAGAAGCCAAACTGTAGACAACTAAATCAATCTCACCGAATTCCTCTTTAGCGATATCAATAACTTGCTGCTTGGCTTGATTAGAAAATGCATCACCGTTAATACTCTTAGAAAACAAACCATCGGCTTTTGCACGGGCTTCAAACGCCGCCGCGTTGTAAAACCCGGCCGAGCCAGTTTTACGTTCGGTAGGCGGTTTTTCAAAGAACAAGCCCAAGGTTTTGGCGCCATAACCGTAGGCGGCTGTAATTCTAGAAGCTAAGCCATAACCGGTCGACGCTCCGATTATTAATACATTTTTGGGTCCTTGCTGCCCTTCTTGTAGAGCTTGTTGTAAATTTAACTGTTTAATGTGCTCTATCTGTTGAGTCACATTTTCAGCACAGCCTACGGGATGCGCATTAGTGCATATAAAACCACGAACTCTGGGTTTAATGACCATCAATAGTCTCCAAAATCTAATTTAAGATGGGTACGGATAAGAAAAAGGTTTTGCTAAGCGCTAAAGTAAATCTTCGTTGATTTGAAGGTTCAAATCACTGCTAAGCCCTTTTATGTAACTTTCAAATAAATCTAACCCATTACGCTGTGCCACTAATTCTCTGGTTGAGTCTTTAATTTGCTCGCTAACCACATTTAGATCACCCGGCGCTATTTTATTCAGGCGTATAATATTGAAGTTACCGGTGCGATCAGCGGTGCTTATAATCTTGGTGGCCTCATTATTCAATTGCGCGCGCATCACTTCGCGTATAACCGATGGATCAGCCTTAGGTTGAGTATCGATTAAGGTAACTGTGTGGGTTTCAATGCTCAGTGACTCGTCATTACTTAAACTACTCCAATCCAACTTGGCTTTAGCGAGTATTTCGTCACCCGCTTGTTCGGCGGCTTTGGCTGCGCGCTCATTAATCAATTGCTGTTTAATCTGGGCTGTTACTTCAGTCAATGGCTTAGGTGCTGATGCAATAAAGTCTTTTTTACTGATTGCCGCATAAACGTTATTACCCAAGTCAATTGGCTCGGAGTTGATTCCTTCTATCGATACTTGGTCACTAAAGGCGGCGGTGCGCACCGCCTCATTTGCGGCGATACCGGAACCATTGGCAGCCGAAAAAATCTCACTGGTCTTCAGTTCTAGACCCATTTCAGTAGCAACTCCATCCAAACTCTCGGGCTGCTCAAAGACCAAATTACGTAATTGATCTAATTTTTCTAGCATAAGCTCATCAGCCAAAAGGTCACGCTCACCTTGCTCTATATCCGCTTTTACTTCTTCAAAGCTCGGCAGGTCTCCGCCATTGATTTTATCTACTTTAATAATGTGATAGCCAAACTGTGATTGCACGGGCTCGCTAATGTCGCCTTCTTCCAGCGCGAAGGTAGCTTGTTCAAACTCAGGCACCATAACACCTGGCTCTACTTCACCTAGAGAACCGCCATTACTAGCCGAACCAGGGTCTTGCGAATGTTCTTTAGCCAACTCAGCGAAGTCTGCCCCGGCTTGTAATTGAGTGAACAAATCTTGCGCCTTAGCCAATTGTTCATCTTCATTTGAGTCATTAGTACTTAGTAGAATATGTCTAGTGGTGCGCGTTTCAGGAGAAATATAGCTGTCTTTATTTTCTTCATATAAGGCTTTTACTTTATCGGCATCCACAGTGACTTCTGTGGCTACTTGTTCGGCATCCAACTCCAGATAATTTATCACCATACGATCTGGCTCTAAAAAATTATCTACGTTGTCCTCATAAAATGCTTGGATGTCTTCATCACTGACCACAATGTCAGTGGCATAGTCTGCTTGCTTGATGGTGATCAAATCAAAGGTTCTTTGCTCCGCTTGTATCTCAAGCAATTCTCGCACTTCATCTGGCAATACTAATGCCGATTCTTGGTAACCCGACGCTACCTGGCTTAAGCGACTATTGCTTCTGGTTTCATTTTCAAATTGGGTTTTAGAGTACGCTCGACTTTGCACAAACGCATCATAGGCAGATTGATCGAACTCGCCGTCCAACTGAAACAACTCGCTACTCTTGATTAAATCTGCTAGTTGCTGGTTGCCGATTTGATAATTTTTATCGGTCGCGATTTTTTCAACCACCGCTCGTTGAATTAGATCTTCTAAAACTTGGTTCTTAAAAAAATCATTGTTCAATAAATTACTGTTCGCCAAGCTCGGGTTGCGTTGTTGGGCAGTCCTTTGAGCCTGTGCTAGAGATTGTTGGAACAAGCCCTGTGTGATTTTCTGATCACCCACTTCTACAATGACCGGTTGAGCCTCTGTATTGGCATACTCTTGCACACCCCAAAACGCCATAGGTATTATAATTAGCGCGGCAATAACATAGGCAAAAACGCCTGATGAACGATCACGAATCTCAGTTAACATAGTGATTCCTAAAAAGGTGGTTTTCGATAGTATCCCTAAGGGATTTTTTGTTAGTAAGTTTACGGGCGTCATTATAGTCTACCCTCAGGACACAACAAAGCTCAATTACGTTCCTATTTAGGATTTCCCAATTGCCCATTAACTGCAATTAAGGTGTGCCAAACATACTCGTAATAGACCTAAGGCATAAGCGGTCTGTATGATGGTGCGCAACAAGTAAAATAAACCTCTTGACCAAAATTAATATGAAACAATTTCTACTGATTAGCCTGTTATTTAGTTCTTTAAACCTTGCTGGGGCGAATTTGGCCAATGCCGCCGATACAGATTTCGATATACCATTCACTAAGTTTGTATTGGACAATGGCCTAACGCTGATAGTGCATGAAGATCGCAAAGCACCCGTGGTGGCGGTAAACGTTTGGTACCACGTTGGCTCTAAAGACGAAAAAGAAGGCCGCACTGGCTTTGCTCATTTGTTTGAGCATTTAATGTTCAACGGCTCAGAGAACAATGACGATGACTGGTTTCAAGCTTTTGACAAAGTCGGCGGAACTGGCATTAATGGCACCACCAATCAAGATCGCACTAATTATTTTCAAGTTGTTCCCAAAAACGCTTTAGAAATGACTTTATGGCTTGAGTCCGATCGCATGGGGCATTTATTGGGGGCGATTGATCTGGCCAAGCTTGATGAACAACGGGATGTAGTAAAAAACGAAAAACGTCAGGGTGAAAACAGGCCTTACGGCAAAGTATTTACTACCATTTTAGAAAATGTCTATCCAAAAGGTCACCCCTACTCTTGGAGTGTTATTGGTTCACTGGAAGATCTAAATGCGGCTTCGGTCGACGACGTGCATGAATGGTTCAAAACTAAGTATGGCGCGGCCAATGCCACATTGGTAGTCGCTGGCGATGTAGACGCAAACAATGTTAAACAATTAGTTGATAAATACTTTGGGCATATTGATGCTGGCCCACCGCTAGTTAAACAAAAAAGCTGGGTAGCGAAGCGTACTGGTTTACACAGCCAAGTTATGTATGACCGAGTACCACAGGCTCGAATCTATAAAATATGGAATATTCCCGGTTGGGGTACCGAAGAAGCCGACTATTTGGGTTTAGCGTCAGCAGTTTTGTCGTCAGACAAAAAATCGCGTCTGTACAACCGGCTGGTATATCGCGAACAAGTCGCCTCAGACATAAGCGCATTTTCATACAGCTCAGAGATTGGTGGTTTATTTGGCATCGTTGCGTCGGCATTAGATGAAGACAAACTCGACTATATTGACCAAGCGATTAACGAAGAAATGGCTGCATTTTTCAAAAAGGGACCCACTAAAGAAGAGTTATCGCGGGTCAAGGCTAGCCTGCGCGCTGGCTTTATTAGGGGTCTAGAGCGCGTTGGTGGCTTTGGCGGGAAGTCGGACATATTAGCTCGCAATCAAGTCTTTGGGGATGACCCCGCTTATTATAAAAATAGCATCGAGCGTATTGAACAAGCACAAGCCAAAGATGTGGTGGCAGTAAGCAAAGAATGGTTAAGCGATGGCGAATATAATTTACGCGTACTGCCTTATGCCGAGCACTCGACGACGGTCAGCACCGTCGACCGCACTCTTGGAATACCAGCTGTGGGGCCTGCTTCGCAGGTCAGCTTTGATAAACTCAAAAAGGCGACATTGAGCAATGGATTAAAGATTATTCTGGCACAACGTAATCAAATACCCGTGGTCAATATGCAATTGTTATTCAATGCTGGTTTTGTAGCCGACCAAGGTTTGAAAAATGGCACCGCTAATATCACCATGCAAATGCTTACGGAAGGCACGAACAAACTTGATTCACTGGAAATTAGTACTAAATTGGCTGAACTAGGTACGAATCTAGGCGCAGGCGCTGGCTTAGATTCATCAGTGGTAAGTCTGAATACACTTAAAGACAATTTAGACGCATCGATGGAAATTTTCGCCGATGTAATACTTAATCCCGCATTTCCAGAAACAGAATTGGAACGACTGAAAAAACAGCAAATTGCTGGCATAGCGCAAGAAAAATCATCACCGTTTGGCGTCGCTTCGCGAGTATTGCCATCGCTTTTATATGGCAATAATCATGCTTACTCGGCACCCTTCTCAGGGACAGGAGACGAGGCAAGTGTAGCATCCATTACGGTAGAGGACTTGCGCAACTACCATCGCACTTGGTTTAAAACCAACAACGCTACCTTGATCGTTTCTGGCGATATTTCCATGCAGGAATTACTGCCCCTTGCTGAAAAATCGTTGGCGGACCTTCCTAATGGCGATGCACCACAGAAGAACATAAGCGATATCGCACCGTTTGATGAATCAGTAGTGTATTTGATTGATCGCCCAGGCTCTGAACAGTCGGCCATCACTGCGGCCAAAATGCTGCCTAAATACGGTTTTGATGGCGAGTTGCCGCTGCAGTTAATGAATGAAGTATTAGGCGCTGGCTTTAACTCTCGAATCAACCTAAATTTGCGTGAAGATAAAGGCTGGTCTTACGGCGCACGAAGTTCTATTCAACGCACCCAGGCACAACGTCCATTTACTATAAGAGCGCCAGTACAAAGCGACAAAACCGCTGAGTCTATGCTGGAAATACATAAGGAACTAAGCGGCATCATTGACGACGCTCCCGCGCAGCAAAGTGAATTATCTAGATCTTTGAGTAAACGAACCTTAACGCTGCCAGGACGCTGGGAAACCGCTGGCGCAATTAGCGCTGATATTTCAACGTTGGTCAAATACGGATTGGACGAAAGTTACTGGGATACGTATGTATCCAAACTGCAAAAAGTTAATTTAGAACAAGTAAATCAATCAGCAAAGGAGCATATCTCACCGAACAATATGTTGTGGCTAGTGGTCGGTGATTTAGCCAAAATTGAAGGGAAAATTCGCGATGCAAACCTTGGCGAAATAATTGTTATTGATGAAACAGGAAAGCCTGTAGATAGATCTGAGTGATCAACAGCAACTCCTATAGAAAATAAAAAAGCCCGCTCAGCGATTTCTGAGTGGGCTTTTTTATTTTCAAAAATGGCGGAGCGGACGGGACTCGAACCCGCGACCCCCGGCGTGACAGGCCGGTAT
>CAZHEL010000038.1:7657-20622 GCA_964531625.1 uncultured Gammaproteobacteria bacterium | reverse complement strand
AAACTCTCCAGTTCAATCTAATTACTAAAGGAATTTTTTGTTTTACAGCCAAAAAATAGAGCCTTCAGCCGAAGCTAAAAGATCAAAAAGCTGGGTCTCTCACTTTCCTCGGAATTGAGCTGCCTTACTTCGCTTCGAGCCGAAACTCTTAGCTAACTAAAGACGTGAGCCTTCAGCCGTCGTTAGACATAAAAAGTGGTTTACCATTTTGTATGAAACCTAATCATTTAAGAAAACGTCCACACAAATTGTTTGGTTTGATTTTTAAAAGAGCGTACCCATTACGAAATCCCGCTCTCACGGTCTGTCTTGGGTGGAGCGCATTATACGCTTCCGGTTACCTTCGTCAACTGTTTTTCAAAACTAATTTCAAAAAACTTTAAATCGCCTAAAGGTCTTGTTTTTATAAGCTTTTCAGCGATTTAACAAGCCTCGTTAAGGAAGGCGCATTCTACCCATTTAAGCCGCTTGGTCAACACCTTTTTACAATTAATTTTTAAATAGTCTGAGATATGCCAAAGGCACTTCAAAATGATGCCCCGCGTGCCTTAAAATAGAGCGGATTATTACCCAAAATCCATCTATATCTGGTACCCAAAAACACCAAAACGCTCGGTTTGCAATGGTTTGCGCTTAAACTCTATGATTTTACTCGCATTCCTTAGCGATTTAGCTCAATTTCTTCCATAGTCGTCTTCAAAACGAATAATATCATCTTCCCCAAAATAGCTACCCGATTGCACCTCTATGATCTCTAAAGGTTCTATGTCACTGGGGTTGCGTAAAGAGTGCTTTACACCGATAGGTATATAAGTCGATTGATTTTCCCGCAATAACACTGTTTGCTCACCATTGAGCACTTCGGCCTGACCTTTAACAACAACCCAATGCTCAGCTCGATGCTGATGCATTTGTACCGACAGCTTAGCGTTTGGTTTCACTTGTATCCGTTTTACTTGAAATTGCGTTCCTACATCGATCGAGTCATACCAGCCCCAAGGTCGATAAACCTTGCGGTGATGTCGGGTGTGTGCTCGCTCAGTGCCTTTGAGTTGCTCGACAATATTTTTAACATCTTGCGCTCGGTCCTTGTGCATCACTAGCACAGCATCATCGGTTTCAACTACCACTAGATCAGCAATACCAACTAAAGAGACTAGTTTAGTCTCAGCGTATACGTAAGAGTTATGCGTGTCATGCAGTAATACATCTCCATGTTTAACGTTCTGATCGGGATCTTTTTCAGAAACACGCCAAAGCGCTGACCAAGACCCTACATCGTTCCAGCCCACATCCAAAGGTAAAACTGTGGCTTTATCGGTATTCTCCATCACCGCATAGTCTATGGAAATGGACGGCGACTCAAGAAAGGCATCATCATTTAATCGGGTAAAGTCTAAGTCAATTCGAGTATCAGCCATTGCTTGCTTAGCGGCTTGATAAACATCGGGTGCATATTTATGTAATTCTTCTAAATAAGCTTGTGCGGTGAACATAAAAATCCCACCATTCCAAAAATAATTACCGGTCTTGAGATATTGTTCAGCGGTCGATAAGTCTGGTTTTTCTACAAATTGAGCGACTTGATACGCGATACCGTCAACGGGCTCACCGGCCTGAATGTATCCATAACCCGTTTCGGGTTTGCTTGGAACAATACCAAAGGTGACTAATTGGCCTTGCTTTGCCAAATGCTCGGCGGCTTGCAAACTGGACCAAAAACCCGCAAGGTCCTCAATAACATGATCGGAGGGCATGACAAGCAACACTCTATCTAACCCTTGTTGCAGCGCCTCAAATGCGGCAAGCGCGATCGCTGGAGCTGTATTACGACCTTGTGGCTCTAGCAATATTGTGCCGTCATCAATTCCAAGTTGCTGCAATTGCTCACCAACCATAAAACGATGAACTTCATTACAGATGATCATTGGTGCCTGAAAATCTATTGTTGGTGCTGACTCCATTTTTTCGATCAAACTTGAGTTTGCGGTCAAGTTCGTTCGTAGCAATGTCTGCTGCAACATAGAATATTGAGGATCAATCAAGGGCAACAGCTGTTTGGGATACATGTCACGCGACAAAGGCCACAAGCGAGAACCTGAACCTCCTGATAAAATCACCGGAATCATTTTTTGCGACCCCTTCGCCGGCTAGACGGTGATTTTTGACTTTGCAAATACCAATCATAAGTATTTTGTAAGCCTGCCTTAAGTTCAATACTAGCGCGCCAACCAAGTTTAGATAAAATACTAATATCCAATAATTTACGTGGCGCACCATCGGGCTTACTTGTATCGAATATTAAACTACCTTGAAACCCCACTATCTCCTTTAGAGTTTCGGCCAACTCTCTGATTGTGCAATCGATGCCAGTGCCAACATTTATATGCGACACATTATTGTCTTGCGCACCATAAAACTGCTCGGCTGATAAACCCATGAGATAACGACAAGCTGATGCCATATCGTCGACGTGTAAAAACTCACGCATAGGCTTACCTGAACCCCAAATCTCGACTTTATCAGCCCCGTTTAGTTTAGCTTTGTAAAGACGTTGCATCATACCCGGAATTACATGGCTATTTTGTGGATGAAAATTATCGTTAGGCCCATACAAGTTGGTGGGCATAACGCAACGATAATCCACGCCGTATTGGCGCTGGTAGGATTCGCAAAGTTTAATTCCGGCAATTTTTGCAACGGCATAGGGCTCATTCGTCGGCTCCAAAACACCCGATAGCAAAGCAGGTTCTGCGATAGGTTGCGCGGCTAACTTTGGATATATACACGACGACCCTAACAACAATAGTTTTTCGACTTCGGCTCGGTAAGCCGCTTGCACTACATTGCACTGAATCATTAGATTTTGATAGATAAAGTCAGCCGGATATTGATTGTTGGCATGTATACCACCGACTTTAGCTGCGGCCAGATAAACCTGATCAATTTTTTGTTCCGCAAAGAACACGCTGACAGCTGACTGATCTAATAAATCTAGTTCACTATGGGTTCGTAAAATAAGCTCTACATTCGGATCCGATTCAAGCATGCGAACGATCGCCGAACCTACCATACCTTGGTGACCAGCGACATAAATACGATCGCTCATACTAGTCTTGACCGTCAGTTATTAAGTATCCATGCTGCGCCAACAAGGCATTACGTTGTGCCACAGCAATATCATGATCCATCATTTCAGCGCACAATTCTTGGACAGTAATTTGCGGCGACCACGATAACTTCTCTCGGGCCTTGGTGGCATCACCCAATAAGGTAGCAACTTCGGCTGGTCGAAAATAACGAGGATCAACCCTTACAATGATATCCCCGACCTTTATGGATGAAACCGCATCGGTAGTAGACTCTACAACAGCAACTTCATCAAGCCCTGTTCCTTCAAAGCGCAGCGTGATGCCGGCATGATGCGCTGCCATCACTACAAAATCGCGCACGGACATTTGATTGCCCGTGGCAATCACGTAATCATCTGGGCTATCTTGCTGCAACATCAGCCACTGCATACGAACATAATCTTTAGCATGACCCCAATCACGCAAGGCATCCAAATTGCCCAAATATAAACAAGCCTCCAATCCGTAAATAATATTTGCCATAGCTCTGGTGATTTTACGAGTAACGAATGTTTCACCTCGCCGAGCTGATTCGTGGTTAAACAAAATGCCATTGCATGCAAAGATGCCGTAAGCCTCTCGATAATTTACTGTAATCCAATACGCATATAACTTGGCGACCGCATACGGCGAGCGCGGGTGGAACGGCGTACTTTCTGTTTGCGGTGTTTCGTGGACAAGACCGTAAAGCTCTGACGTTGCAGCTTGATAAAACTTGGTTTTGTCTTGCAATTTTAGAAATCGAATAGCTTCCAACAAACGCAACGTGCCTAGGCCATTTATATCCGCTGTATATTCAGGCACCTCGAAAGATACAGCAACGTGACTCTGTGCCGCTAAGTTATATATCTCGTCTGGCTGAACTTCATTAATAATACGAGTGAGGTTACTTGAATCCACTAAGTCACCGTAATGCAATATCAACTGTTGCGAATCTACATGCGGGTCTTGATATAAATGATCTATCCGCTGCGTATTAAAAGATGAAGAACGTCTCTTAATTCCATGTACCTCATACCCTTTAGCTAACAGTAGTTCGGCTAAGTAAGAGCCATCTTGGCCGGTAATTCCAGTTATCAGTGCTTTTTTAATCGACACGCTTAATATGAGATAGCAATTTTTAGTTCATGGTTGGTGAGTGTAGCTAATTCCATTGTAAAGACAAAGCCAGTGATGTGGCTTTTGCTATTTTCGCTACAAAGTAATACACACCCTGCTCTTTTATCTCATAAGCGTCAATGTGAGAAAAAACAATAGCCGTGCCGTCGTAAGCCCGAGCCCTTGTTCTGCTGCTTTTAATAGTTAAACCAAACTTGCTTACGCAGGATCAATCCGCGCAAACTTACGCTTACCAACTTGCAAAACAAAAGGCTTGGTTTCAACAATTAGCTGTTTTGGATCAGAGACTTTTTCGCCATCAATCTTAACTGCGCCTTGCTTGACCATCCTCATAGCCTCAGATGTGCTGGCACATAACTCAGCAGTCTTGATTAAGTTACCTATTGGCATACCTTCACCGAGCGGAATATTTAGCTCGGGCATATCTTCTGGGATGGCATTTTTTTGGAAGCGTTGAATAAAATCTAGTTTCGCTCGCTCCGCATCGGCCGCGCTATGAAAGCGCGTTATTATTTCATTACACAATAAAAACTTTATGTCACGCGGATTAGCACCCTCACTTATCTGTGCTTGAAAGGCTTCAATCTCACTCAATGGGCGAAAACTCAGCAGTTCAAAATAACGCCACATTAACTCATCTGAGATTGACATCAATTTGCCAAACATATCGTTTGGCGCGTCTGTGATACCCACGTAGTTGCCTAAAGACTTAGACATTTTTTGCACGCCATCAAGCCCTTCTAATAAAGGTACAGTCAAAATAGCTTGTTGCGATTTGCCATAAGATTTTTGTAAATCGCGCCCAACCAATAAATTAAACTTTTGGTCCGTGCCACCCAGCTCAATATCAGACTCTAAAACCACCGAATCATAGCCCTGTACTAAAGGATACAAAAATTCATGCACGGCAATTGATTGGTTCGATGCATAGCGCTTACTAAAGTCATCCCTTTCTAACATGCGTGCAACGGTATATTGCGCTGCCATTCTGATCATGTCAGCTGACGACATTTTCGCCATCCACTGAGAATTAAAACGCACCTTAGTTAACTCAGGATCAAGTATTTTAAATACCTGTTCTTGATAGGTTTTAGCGTTCTCGGCAATTTGCTCGGCGCTTAGTGGTGGTCGAGTAGCACTTTTACCGGTTGGATCACCAATCAAACCCGTGAAATCACCAATCAAAAACGTGACCTTATGCCCCATTGTTTGAAACTGTCGAAGCTTGTTGATTAACACCGTATGGCCTAAGTGCAAATCTGGAGCGGTAGGATCAAAACCTGCTTTTACCTCTAACGGTTTTCCAGTGGAAAGTTTTTTTACTAACTCTGCTTCGGGAATGATTTCTTCAGCTCCGCGCAGAAGCTGTTGCATCACTTCGCTTACTGATTCAGTCATTTGGTTGGGTTCTTCAACTACGTTTTTATCTTGTTTTTCAGGCACGATTATCTCTCAAAATTTGCCAGCTAATAACTCGGGCAAGACTAAACCTTAGGGCATATGGTTACAAGTATTTGTAGGTATATTGCCGTGTTCGATCTATGAAATACACCCAAATCGGTAATGGTTTTGCGCCTGTGCTAGCACTTGAGGCGCGCAACAGCAGTAGAACCACTGGTACTCAATCAAAAGAAAATATAGGCGGAACCATCGATAACATTGTCCACAAAACATTAAACTTCTAGTGATACACAAAAAAATATCGCTAAGCCTTTGCTAAATTTAAGAAAAGTAGGCAAAATGACGTGCTTATTTTAAATAATAAAAAGATTGGCATAACAATAATAATAAAACAGTCGCAACTACTACAACGACTTACATTATGGGTTTATCTTTCTTAAATGCATCTAACATCGATGCATTTGGCAATAAAATTAGACGACTGCTTGCTAGTATCGGTAAGCAGACGGCGCACAACAGTGCGCGGGTGCGCAAAAATACCGATCACATCGAGAAACATCATTGGTTCGCGGGTTCGATGATCATAATTTTTGGTAGTTGGATTACACATACCACAACCGCCACCATCGAAGATCATGAGCCGCTTTTTGAAAAATCAAATATCTCACAGCAAACACTAGGATTTTATCCTACTGGATCGGATTCCGAGCTTTCCCCTACTGACTTTGCCAATAGTGACATTGCCAATAGTGACTTAGCGGCAACTGAATTTTCTGCCAAAGGACTTTCTACTAAGAGCGCTTCTTTGATAGATGCTTCTGCTACAGATCTATCTACAAAAGAATTATCCGCGTCCGAATTTGCAAACTTAGTGCCCACAGCCGCTAGCTCTCCCGCTATTGATTCAACCGCACCTGACACCTTGTTAGCGTCGCGGATTTTGATAGACAATCAAACTCCTGCAGGAGTCGTTAAGCCAGCACCAGCAGTTAAGAAAGACCAAGTTAGGGAAAAGCTACATACCCGCACGCATACTATTCGTAAGGGAGAGTCTTTAGGCAGTATTTTTAGAAAGCAAAAACTTGATCTGGCTATTCCGCATCATGTGAGTCGCCATGAAATTGCTAGCAGCTTGGTCGACTTATCTATTGGTCGCACCCTAACCTTTAAATTAAGCGAAGATAAAAAACTAAGACAAATTAGATATCCCGTCAGTAGATTACGTGAACTCATAGTTGACATAGATGGCGTGCACGTAAAGCATGCGCAGGTCAGCGACATGCCCTACACAATGGCACAGTACCGTATTTCTGGGGAAATTAACTCTTCTATGTACCAATCAGCGCGAGACGCTGGACTTAGCATTAGCTTGGTTATGGAGATGGTTAGGATTTTTGGTTGGGATATTGATTTTGTTCAAGACATCCGCAACGGCGATCAGTTTCACGTAGTCTATGAAGATTATATGCTGAATGATGAAAAACTCGCCGATGGACACATTTTGGCGGCGGAGTTTACTGCACAAGGCCAGACTTACAGAGCTATTCGATTTCAGGATGAAGATGGTAGCTACAGCTATTACGCACCAAACGGCGATAGCATGTTGGGTACTTTTCTGCGTTCTCCAGTAGAGTTTAGTCGCATCTCTTCTCGATTTGGCAAACGCAAACACCCTATTTCTAAACGATGGAAAGCGCACAAAGGGGTCGACTATGCGGCTTCGCGAGGAACGCCTGTTCGCGCCACTGCTGATGGGAAAATAACTCATGTTGGCCGCAAAGGCGGCTATGGAAAAACCATTATATTACGCCATGCGGGTCGATTTACTACGCTCTATGCGCATATGAACGGGTATGCTAAAGGTATGCGTTCAGGTCAAAGAGTAAAGCAGGGTCAGACCATAGGCTATGTTGGATCAACCGGTTATTCGACTGGTCCGCATCTACACTATGAGTTTCGCTTTGATGGTGTTCACCGCAATCCGCTAACTTATAAAACGCCGAAGGCCTCATCAATAGATGCCAAACAAAAAGGCCGATTTTTAGAAGTCGCCGGTGAGTGGGAAAATGAGCTCGACAAGTTACAAAAATACCATCTCTTGGCAAAAGCCGCTTCGGGCAAAACTAAACTTTAAAGCATGTCGACTGAGCTGATTATCGGCTTAATGTCAGGCACCAGCGTCGATGGCATTGATGCAAGTCTAGTAGAGTTCACATCGGCTAATAAGCTGTCCGTTGTAGAAACTCAATTCACCCCCTTCCAATCTGATTTACGGAACAGTATCAACAAAACAGCCTTGAACAATACTCTCCTGACCCGAGAGAGCGACAGTGAATTACACACTAAATTGGCTAATAATTATGCCAACGCTAGTCTTAGCCTACTGCAAAAAGCTGATATCTGCGCTAGCGATATCAGCGCGATCGCAAATCATGGTCAAACGGTTAGGCATGCACCCAATGCGAGTCCACCATTTAGTTTGCAATTAGGTGACGGGCAAAAGATTGCTGATCTAACCAACATAAGAACTTTGACTCAGTTTCGCCAGGCTGATTTAGCTGCAGGTGGTCAAGGCGCACCGCTAATGCCAGCATTTCATCAAGCTATTTTCGGCGAGAGAGCAAATAGTTATGTACTCAACCTCGGTGGCATTGCAAATATTACTCGGCTTGGTGAAACAATAATCGGTTTTGATACTGGCCCTGCGAATGCTCTAATGGACCAGTGGGCACAGCTAAAAATTAATAGTCGCTATGACAAGAATGGGGAATGGGCGAATTCTGGAGAAGTGATCCCTGAGGTTTTAGATAGCCTATTAGAAGATCTCTATTTTACTGCTAACCACCCAAAAAGTACTGGACCAGATTACTTTAACTTGAATTGGCTAAATGCACAGGTAGAAAATCTAGAGAACTATGCCACACAGGATGTTCAAGCTAGCTTATTGCAGCTAACCGTCAAAACTGTTGCAATGGGGATAGAGCAAGCTGTTCTAGGCAGTGAAAACTCTAAAACTGGAACAATTTATGTGTGCGGCGGTGGCGCGCAGAATAAAGCTTTAATGAAGGCCCTATCTATGGAGCTAAGCGGGTATAAGATTATGCTAACCGATAGTCTTGGCATACCCAGCAACTGGGTAGAGTCCATCGGTTTTGCTTGGTTAGGTTATTGTCGGCTGCACGACATTCCAAACAACTTACCAAGTGTGACCGGAGCCAAAAAATCGGTAGTACTCGGAAAAATATACGAGCCAAGACAGGCCTAAGCCGTTGCTGGAAAAGCCTTTAGCGCTTGTAGAAAACAGCCTTGAGCGTCTTGTAGAAAACAGCCTTGAGCGTCTTGTAGAAAAAAGCTAAGCCGAAAAAGAAGACCCGCATCCACAGGTGGTGCTGGCATTGGGGTTATTAATAATAAACCTAGCGCCATCGATATCGTCTTTATAGTCGATCTTTGCACCAATAAGGTATTGAAAACTCATGGGGTCTACCAGTAAGCGCACACCTTCTTTGTCAACCGCGGTATCGTCATCCTGTTGTTCTTCATCGAAGGTAAAACCATACTGAAATCCAGAACAGCCACCACCTTGCACATACACGCGCAGTTTCAACTGTTCATTGGCCTCCTCTTCAATAAGCTCAGCAACTTTACTGGCTGCTGAACTTGTGAAATCCAGAGGTTGAGTGCTAGGGGTAACTTGTTCTGTTTCAATCATGGTTATACTCAGGATATTTACTAAAGCGAAATACTGTTGTCTATCTACTAACTAGATTCTAGTATTTATATAAAGACGGTATTTTATTTATCAAGCGACTTTGCTTTTTCTGCGCCGCCAGGAATAACATCGTACACTGGTGCTGATGTATCCGAGACTAGGCTACCATTAAGCACAGCACCAAGCTCCATCTCTACCGCTTTGTAATGGATGTCGCCAGTTACCTTAGCATTTGCTTGCAACTCTACATGGCCAGTCGATGCGATATTGCCATTAACCGTACCGTTTACAACAATATGTGGAACATTTAGGTCGCCCTCTATAACACCAGATTCGCTCAATACCACGGTGCCTTTGTTACCGTCTTGAGCTGATACATGACCTTTAACATGCCCATCAACACGCAAACCACCGGTGAACTCTAAGTCACCTTTTAAAATCGTGCCGGCACCAATTAATGTATCAATGGTTTCTACGGGAGCATCTACTTTTCTATCTTTATTATGTCGTTTCATTTTTTATTAACTCCGTTAAGTCTATTTTTAATTTTAAAAAAGGAATTAGCTAAGTATTAATTATTACTCAACAGACGCGACGGTAAACCATCGTTCAAGTTTATCTGCACCGCGCAAATCTAATTCAACCTTAATTTTAGCACTGTCAGCAAGGCTAGATACATCGATAGAACCCGATATTCGCTCAAAATACTGATAATTAATGCTTCTAGCGCTAGATAATGGCCATTGACCGACAATTACGTTGTCTTCATACAACATAACCCGTAGCCCGCCTCGGACCTCTGTCTTATGCTTTATCGCCTGCACCAGGGTTACATCAAAGCTTAGCTTGCCGTCTTCAAAACGATGTTCAAGTGACTGAATAGCGGGTCCTGACTGCTCATTTTCTGGAGAAATAATACTTCGATAAAAATCTAAGCGCGAACCAAGAACGCGGTTTTTTTGCTCTGAGTTGGCGTAGGCTTTAGTAATTTGGTCGTAGGCTTCTTCTTGAATTTGCTTTTGTCGCTGTGCAAAAATTTTATCTTCTTCGGCTTTTGTTAAATCTTCTTTTAGCTCACCAATCGTATTGTTTAGCTGATCTATGGTTGAAGCGTCTCGATCAAACATTTTGTGACCCGACTTAATACCAATCGAATAGGCAAAATATAAACTAGCTATCAGCGCAACTAAGCCACCAAATATCAAAGCTAGCTTTAAGGTAGGCGACATTTTAGGCCGAATAGAAAGATCATTTGTTGAATTACGAATCATAATAAACTACTCAGTGAAAACAATAAGATTAGGGTAATACCGCAGCGCTCTGTAAACCACACGCTTCGGGCAATGAAAACATAATATTCATATTTTGAATAGCCTGACCAGCCGCACCTTTCGTAAGGTTATCAATTATCGACAACACCACTAATTTGTTTGACCCTCCTGCTTTATGTAATGCAATACGACACATATTAGAGGTTTTTACTGACCGCGTGTCGGGGTGAGAGCCCAAAGGTAACACATCAACAAACGGCTCATCTTTATACAATTCTTGAAAAGTCGCATGCACACTTTCTAGCGACTGCTCAGAATTTACCAGATCAGAATATAGTGTTGCGTGTATACCACGCAACATGGGCGTTAAGTGTGGCACAAAAGTTAGATCAACCGTTGTGTCGGCAAGGCCTGTTAAATTTTGACATATTTCGGGGTGGTGCCTATGCCCAGCGACTCCGTAGGCTTTAAAACTATCGTTCACTTCGCTGTATAGAGTCGCCACATTGGCGCCCCGCCCTGCTCCAGTCACGCCTGATTTAGCATCGACGATAAGGTTATCGGTGTTAATTAAACCATTCTGCACTAAGGGCAAAAAACCCAAGGTTGTCGCGGTTGGATAGCAACCTGGATTTGCCAGCAATTGGGCGTCTTTAATTGCAGCTCGATTCATTTCAGGCAAGCCATAAACAGCTTGTTCAATCAGTTCAGGACAAGCATGAGACATGCCGTACCACTGTTCCCAAGTTGCTATATCTTTAATCCTAAAATCAGCTGCCAAATCAATTAGCTTAACACCTTGCTCCATTAATTCACGCGCATGAGTCATAGCAATGCCGTTAGGCGTTGCACTAAAAACCACGTCACAATCAGCAAAAGAAGAAGGTTCAGGCTGGGTAAACTGTAGATCAGTAAAACCTCGTAAACTCGCAAACAAGTCTGTCACCGGTTTACCAGCTTCAGACCTAGATGTAATCAAACTCACATCCACATGATCATGTGTTACTAGCAAACGCAGCAGTTCAACTCCGGTATAACCGGTACCCCCGATAATGCCTACTTTGATTTTATTCAAATCTATAACTCTTGCTTTGTCGATCTATAGCGATAAATATTAAGGAGCCTAATATAGCTGATTTTAATCTAAGAACGATTAGTTTAATAACATTTATTAAAAAGCGATAAAGTCTATAACTCAAAGAATTCAACGCTTACAAGCTATACCCATAGGCATCGTCAATAAGCCCTTGGCAAAAAAAAGCCAGCGCAAAGCTGGCTCTTTCGCATTTGAGTAAAACGCTTAACGTTTTGAGAACTGTGGACGCTTACGTGCGCCTTTAAGACCCACTTTCTTACGTTCAACTTCACGTGCATCTCGAGTTACAAAACCGGCAGCACGGAGTGGAGAACGAAGTTCTTCGTCATACGCTAGCAATGCACGTGTAATGCCATGACGGATAGCTCCTGCTTGGCCACTACCACCACCGCCTTGTACGTTTACATTGATATCAAAAGTTGATTCCATCTCTAATAAAACCAACGGTTGGCGCACTACCATACGAGCCGTTTCGCGGCCGAAGTACTCATCAAGAGGACGTTGGTTGACAGTAATATTGCCTTTACCTGATTGGATACGAACACGCGCAGTTGAAGATTTGCGTCGGCCTGTTCCTAAATAAATTTCTGAAGTTGCCATTCGATCCTCCTAAATTTCGAGAGTTTTAGGTTCTTGAGCTTGGTGCTTGTGCTCAGAGCCAACGTAGATGTGTAATTTTTTAAACATAGCGCGACCTAAAGGGTTTTTCGGCATCATGCCTCGCACTGCATTTTCAATAATTCGTTCAGGCGCACGCTCTCGCAATTGGCGAACGTTAACGTCTTTAATACCGCCTGGATAACCAGTATGGCGATAATAAATTTTGCCTTCTTCTTTGTTTCCGGTTACCGCAATTTTCTCGGCATTAATCACTACGATATGATCACCAGTATCTACGTGGGGAGTGTATTCAGGCTTGTGTTTGCCGCGCAAACGAAGGGCGATCTCAGTCGCCACACGACCAAGCACTTTATCAGTGGCGTCAACAACAAACCACTCGCGCTTGATCTCTGCTGGCTTTGCAGAAAATGTTTTCATGATATATATCTACTGTCTATGTCTGTTCAGACGTTCAATTTCTTTGTTATCACCCGAGCTCAAAAACCAGGGGCCAATAACGATTCCCTGCGAAGAACCTCGCAAGGACGCGCGATAATAACGGTGAAATGAGGGTTTAGCAAGGGTTTGGGGGGATAAATTACTTGGTTTGAATTCAGGCATTAGGGGTTTTCCTT
>CAZHEL010000038.1:0-7557 GCA_964531625.1 uncultured Gammaproteobacteria bacterium | reverse complement strand
AGCTTGATAGACGTCGAATTTCGTTCCTGACGAATTCGACATGCCTACATCCTGTCAAGAGAGTAGTTTTTGCGAATCAGCCTCGAATATTGGGGTTTTCCTTAGCTTGATAGACGTCGAATTTCGTTCCTGACGAATTCGACATGCCTACATCCTGTAGGCAAAAAAAAGCGCGACATATTTTTATGTCACGCTTAGGTGCCCGAGGAGGAGGAGGGCATGTGCAGAACAATCAAAAGCTACAATTTAACTAACACTCCCTGCGTAAGTTGAATTGCAGTTCGCTTATTCATTTTCTACGTGCTTATTATCTTAAATAGGCACTTTGTTCGTCAATAAATTTAGTCAAAATCGACAAGCCCTAAAATCATATAAGCCATTGTTTTATTAGCACTATTATCAAGAATTATTAGTGTTATAACTATATGTCATGACAATGTCGATAAATATGAATCAAATTACTGCAATCCTAATTTGCAGAACGTTAAGCTCGTGCTCTTAGCATCACCATCATTACGGTATAATGAGCGGAACTAAAAAAGACAATTATCATGAAACAACACAATTCAACATTGGATACCCCAAGCTTTTTAGATCAACTATTTAGCAGCTTAGATAATGGGCTGCGCAGCACCTTTGCAAAACCCAATGCCAAACGAGCATCGCCTGCGGAATCGTTCGAATATGACCCCATAGCGGATGATGAGGATATGCAACGCTTTTCTGCCGCGCTAATGCGTGTTAATCACGTGGGTGAAGTTTGTGCTCAAGCGCTCTACCAAGGTCAGGCACTCTCCTCTCACTCACACCAAATTCGAAATAAAATGCGTGCGGCTGCCGATGAAGAAGTAGATCACCTTAATTGGTGCTACAAACGCATAGAGCAGCTTGATGGCCATACCAGCATAATGAACCCACTGTGGTATCTCGGTTCATTTTCATTGGGCTTTGGCGCGGGTCTTGTTGGTGACAAATGGAGTTTGGGCTTTCTTGCGGAGACTGAAAAACAAGTGGTTGAGCATCTTCAAAGCCACTTAGAGCGCTTGCCTGAAGAAGATACCGTAAGTCGGGCTATCGTTGCTCAAATGGCAGAAGACGAAGCAATTCATGCCGATATGGCTATCGAAAGTGGCGCAGCCCAATTACCTGAACCCGTTAAACAAATGATGCGTATGACGGCAAAGATAATGACATCTATCTCAGAAAAAATTTAATTCTGCTTTCTGGCAGTATGCGCGGCATACAGCGCGGCAGACAATAGTGCAACCGCGCCAGCTTGATGCGCCGCACCCAACAGCACAGGCACAGACATAACTAGCGCAGATATACCCAATACAATTTGCAATACCATCGCTACAAGCACCCAACTATGTCGGGTTTTGAAAGATTGCTTGATACTTAAATAAAAACTACTCACCACCACCACTGCCACAAGCACAGCAATACAACGGTGAACAAATTGAATGGTCACTGGGTTTTCAAAAAGATTCCGCCATGCAGGCGTCATTGCTAACCATGCTGTTGGCACCCACTCCCCATTCATTGTCGGAAAGGTATTCATAATGAAGCCCGCTTTTGTGCCCGCTACAAAGCCACCGCTGAGCATCATTATAAAAATGATTAAGACGCTAATCTGTGTCGAATATAGATAGGCATTACTGGCTTTTGCATGAAGCACTTGGCCGCGTAAAAAATCCATGGCAAACCACAACATGCACATAAAAATTACCACGGCCAAACCAAGATGTGCGGTCAAACGGTATTGGCTGACATGCGGAACATCAACCAAACCACTTTTAACCATATACCAGCCTAGTAAACCTTGCAGACCACCAAGTACAAACAATCCGAATAATCTTGCATACCAGTGCTTAGGGACTATGCCTCGCAGTAAAAATATCAATAAAGGTATAAAGTAAATCATGCCGATAACGCGGCCTAAAACTCTGTGCCCGTATTCCCAGTAGAAAATACTTTTGAAAGCATCCAAGGACATCCCTGCATTGATTTTTAAATATTCTGGTGATGTTCGATACTTATTGAAAACTTCCATCCAAGCGGCTTCGCCAATGGGTGGAATAATTCCCATAATGGGCTCCCATTCAACCATAGATAAGCCGGACTGTGTTAAACGTGTAACACCACCCACCACAATCATTACATAGACCACGGCCGCACAAAACAACAACCAATAGCCGAGTACCAAGGAAGAATTACTTGAGTCTATACGCATAAAAAACCGCAAAAACCTAATGTTCTGAAAGTCGTAACAATAGCAGCCTTAAAATGACTGAATTGACATTTAATCGACGTTTTGAAACACCAGAGTTGCGTTGGTACCACCAAATCCAAAACTGTTTGACATGACGGTACGCACAGCTTGAGAAAGGTTCTCTACTAATATGGGGAAGTCTACCGCTAGCGGATCTAAATCTTTGATGTTAGCTGACGCCGCCAAAAACTTTTCTTTCATCATAATCAAAGAATAGATAGCTTCATGTACACCGGCCGCTCCTAGCGCGTGCCCTGAAAGCGATTTAGTTGCACTAATATATGGCAACTTATCTTTGAACAAGCGCTGTATCGCTTCTAGCTCTTTGATATCACCCACCGGCGTGCTCGTTCCATGGGTGTTAACATACTCAACGGGGCCATCGACCGTTGCCAATGCTTGGCGCATGCATCGCTCAGCACCTTCGCCAGAAGGTGCAACCATATCGTGTCCATCAGAAGTCGCACCAAAACCTACTAGCTCAGCAATAATATTGGCGCCACGAGCTTTTGCATGTTCATACTCTTCTAACACCAGAATCCCACCACCGCCAGCGATTACAAAACCATCTCTATTAGCATCGTAGGTTCGTGATGCTTCGGTCGGCGTATCGTTATATTTGCTCGACATGGCACCCATGGCATCAAACAAAATCGACATGGTCCAGTGCTCTTCTTCACCACCGCCAGCAAACACCGTATGGTGCCGACCGCCGCGAATCAAATCCGCTGCATGCCCAATACAATGCGCGCTGGTGGAACAGGCCGAGCTAATAGAATAGCTGGTGCCTTGAATACCAAACATGGTCGACAAACATGCTGAGGTCGTGCTGCCCATGGTCTTTGGTACGGCATAGGGGCCTACACGTTTTACACCACGCTCTTTAGCGATTTCCGCCGCCAAAACATTATTTGATGGCGAACCACCACCAGAACCCGTAATCAATCCAACTTGTGGAGATTTAATTTCTTCTAGATCTAGACCTGCATCAACAATCGCCTGTTCCATTGCCACATAGCTAAAGGCCGCAGCATCACCCATAAAACGTAATGCTTTACGTCCAATCATTTCTTTAGTATCAATGTGCACGCGCCCCGCTATCTGGCTGCGCATACCAATTTCTGCATAGTCCTCACAAAATTGAATGCCTGATTTTCCAGCCTTCAAACTTGCTGTTACTTCCGCTATATCATTACCTAGGCTTGAAACTACGCCCATGCCAGTGACAACTACTCTACGTAAATTATTATATTCGTTCATGCTAATGAATCATTCTTTAATTAAATAAAAATTCGCCCTAAGCACCAAAGAGCCCAACCTTCAAATCTGTCATGGTGTATATAACTTCGCCATCCGCTAATACTCTAGCATCCGCAATGCCCATTACCAACCGCCTAGAAATTACTCTTTTTAGATCAATTTCATAGGTGACGCGCTTAGCGGTAGCCTCTACTTGTCCAGAAAATTTAACCTCACCGACTCCCAATGCTCTGCCCTTACCAGGGCCGCCATGCCACGACAGGTAAAAACCAACCAACTGCCATACCGCATCAAGCCCCAAACAGCCTGGCATAACAGGGTCTCCTATAAAGTGGCATTGAAAAAACCACAAGTCTGGATTGATATCCAGTTCAGCCACAACCTTGCCCTTACCATAAGCACCTCCATCACCATTAATTTCAGTAATGCGGTCAAACATTAACATCGGCGGTGCTGGTAAACGTGATAAATCTTGCTGAGGAAATTCACCCTTACCATGCGCAATTAAATCTTCGTAGGTGTAGCTGCTTTGTTGCTTCATAATAGATATTTCACAATAGTAGAGTGGCGAAATAGGATTTAATCCAGCACTAGTAAAGTGCCACAAATTGACTGATATCCCAAGCTTCTCATCAAGCGACACAGCCTACCGTTAACCCAGAAAAAATCAAGTGGTATATAACGCTAGATTCTATACCAACAAACAGATTGGATGTTAAGTACCGAGCACCATATACAAAGCAAAAGGAATAGTAATTACCGAAAACAGATTACCAATAAAAACCATCGAGGCTACTTTGTCAGGGTCTCTATCGTACTGCTCAGCGAGCATAAAATTAACCACTGCCGGTGGTAGCACACCGAATAAAATTAGAATATTTTGATGTAGAGGACTGAGTGGTAGTACAGAGCAGATCAATAAGGCCAAACCTACACCCAAAATCGGACAAAGCGCTGCCATCACAATTCCAGTGCTCGAATCGCTGAGATTTACTCGCGTTAATCGTACGCCTAGAGAAAACAACATAATCGGAATAGCGACTTTGCCAAGCATATCGATAGGCACCATGACCGCAGATGGAATACTTATATTAAAGCCATTAATAAAAGCGCCTAGAATCACTGCCATAATAATTGGAGTACGCAATACTTGAACACCATTGAGGCGACCCGAATAAATATAAATGCCAAGGGTGAAGCAAAAAATATTACCCATCACCACCAACATGACTCCAGCATCCAAAGCACTTTCGCCTAATGCAAATACGTATAAGGGCAAACCTAGATTACCCCAATTAGAAAACATCGCCGATGGGGTAAAAGAACGCCAAGCAAAACCAAAAAGTCGCGCAACTAAAAAGGCCACCACTCCAGACCCAAGCACTATCAAAGCGCCACCAAACATTAGCCATGCATACTCAGATGGATAAAAGTCCTCTTGAATCATCACGTGAAAAATCAAGGCAGGCATAAATATATCCATTACCAGTTGATTAGTAATGCGCATTTCAGGACGAACGCGAGCACCATAAAAATAACCAACCAACACAATCAGCAACAAGGGCATGACAATTTCAAAAATCTGTTGAATCATTAGAGGCTAATTTATTCTTACTATTATGAGATCGCTAAAGAAGGGCTGTAGAGAATTATTTATTGTCGTGGTAAGTCGATTATAGACTAGTTTGTGGCTTGCGCCGCATCCTACTTGGTGTATTCTGCGCTTCATGCAAGAAAACAAAGATCGACTTTATCAAAAGGAACATGCGTCCATAGATGGATTTCGCTTCGACGCGAAAGTCGCCAATGTGTTTGACGACATGATAAGACGTTCAGTTCCTGGATACAGTCAAATCTTAGCTTTAATACCCTCGTTAGTACGCCAAAGTTTAAAAGATAATGTACGAGGCTCATATTATGACCTTGGGTGTTCGTTAGGTGCGGGCATGGTGTCCTTAGCCCAAGGGTTATCTTTAGAAACCGAAAAAAACAACAAGCCTAGGGTTGTTGGCATAGATAACTCGCAAGCGATGCTAGAGCAAGCAAATACAAAACTCGAGGGCTTGGACTCGCATTATGGCGTAGATTTTTGTTTGATTCACGACGACATTGCGAGCACCCCTATTGACCAAGCCGCGATGATACTAATGAACTTCACTCTACAGTTTTTGCCGACTGGAGAACGAGCTGGGCTGATCAAGCGATGTTATGAGGGATTAAATACTGGAGGACGATTAGTCTTATCTGAAAAGATTAAATTTGACGATAGCAAGACAGACCAAGCCTTGATTGAGATTCACCATCAGTTCAAGCAAGACCAAGGTTATAGTGAATTAGAAATCAGTCAAAAACGCGATGCCATCGAAAATGTATTAATACCAGAAACTCTGACAACCCACACTAAACGCCTAAAAAGTGTAGGATTCGAAATTGTTATTCCATGGATCCAAAACCTACAATTCATCTCGATTCTTGCGATCAAATAACTCCACATGATCAACTTCGACGCTTTTTTCGCTCGCGCAGATTTTGCTCAATATAGGAACAGCTTTCGTGAGTCAATTCAACGACGTTTGAACCCCCAACGACACGGTGATCTGCCTAAATGGACGGCCTTACTGAACAAACTGCCAGACGCAAATCCAAGCGTAATTGAGTTAAACCAGCCCACCATTAAGGCAGGGCTACGCGACGACATCTCTGCGTCACAAGCCGAACTATTACATCAAACTTTGATGGCCTTAGCACCTTGGCGCAAAGGGCCTTACAATTTGTTCGGCACTTCAATAGATACTGAGTGGAGGTCGGACTGGAAGTGGGATCGCCTAGCACCCCACATCAACTCTCTAAAGCAACGACGTGTACTCGATGTTGGCTGCGGTACTGGTTACCATTGTTGGCGCATGCTAGGTGAAGGTGCCGACTATGTTATGGGCATAGACCCATCAGCACGATTTATTGTGCAACATCATGCGGTGCAAAAATATATACAAAATAAACAGTTTGATTTTATACCTATTGGCATTGAAGACATGCCGCATGACATGCCTTACTTCGATACAGTGTTTTCCATGGGAGTTTTGTATCACCGACGTAATCCGATCAATCATTTATATGAACTAAAAAAACTCATGACCGAAGGCGGTGAATTAGTGCTCGAGACACTCATCGTCGACAGTGCCGATAATGGCATTCTACAGCCGCAAGAGCGCTATGCTCAGATGCGTAATGTTTGGAGCATTATGACAGTTGAAAAAATATTGGACTTGCTGGATCAAGCTGGCTTCAGTGATGGTCATTGTGTCGATCAAAACGTAACCTCTTTACAAGAGCAGCGTCGTACACAGTGGATGCAATTTCATTCTCTCAAGGAATTCTTAGACCCTCAAGATATTAGCAAAACCGTAGAAGGCTACCCTGCTCCTAAGCGTGGACTATTTATTGCAAAACTATAGCTTATTGCACCGTTATATCGCCCGCATAAATTTGTTGTGACGAAAATGACAGTAACTGTTTTCAACGGTAGAAGCCATGATAGAATCATCACTGCCGCTAGTCAGCACGTCCGTTACTATAACGGCACTTGACTCCCTATGACATTAGATGATCAAGCGTCAAACGAGTTCGAAAACCCTCAAATCAATGTGTATTAATAAATCAACCTAATAGGTGAATGATCGATCATTTTATATAGTTGATTGGATGTTAATAACGCATAGACTTTGGTGTAAACGGCTTATTGGAGCTTTGTAATCTGATGCAGAGATTTTAATCAGTACTTTTGTTTATTGGATGAAAATAGAAAACGTTCTAACACTGCAAAACCGTCGAATTGATTTCGCTTGTAAATTCAAATTCAAGGTTTCGGTATTTAAAAACAACATTCTAGTGGTCATGATGTTGCTTAGCCCAGCTGCTCTGCACGCCGCAGAGCATCACTCTAGTAACTATTATAGTAACTATGTCGGTGGCAATTCTTATCAAAAAAACTCAGCACAGTTTTTAAATTTCATTGATGAAAATTT
>CAZHEL010000037.1:6214-21951 GCA_964531625.1 uncultured Gammaproteobacteria bacterium | reverse complement strand
CAACGTTGATGTATTAGCAAACAGCGACGAGACGCTCACTATTAACGCGATTGTCAACTCAGGCACAGAAGGTGAAACCGTTACCAATGTTACTGAAATTGAGCTATCAACGCTTGGAGGTGCGAGCAGATGTTCTTCGCGCGATGTAACCGAATCTACTTTTGTTGTTAATGACCCACAGGCCAGTTTAACCATCGAAAAAACCGCCGGCACTCCAACGGTAGCGTTAGGTGGTGTCGATAATTTGACCGATGCAGGTGACACCATCACCTATACCTATGTGGTAGAAAATACTGGTAACACCACGCTAAGCAATGTTGTGCCAGTTGATAGTGGGCCTCGATTTAATAACAACAACCCACAAAACGGAACAAATACCCTAAGTGCTTTTTCCCCTGCTTCGGCTACCTTGGCACCGGGTGAAAGCCAAACCTTCACCGCAGTGTATATCTTGAGCCAAGACGATGTTGATAATGTCGCGCGCGGCAATGTGTCCGCCACCGGTGTGACGAATACCGCCACTGCCACTGGTGAACCACCCACTGGAGTGGAATTAGACCCAGTGACACCGAGTACCGCAATTACTGGCTTCGAGATTGATCCAAATGTTGAGCTTGTAAAAGGCATTGCCAATCCCGGTGCTTTCAATGCCAATGGCGATCTGATTGAATACACGTTTACCATAACTAACACCGGCAATATAACGCTTACTCAAGTGCGACCTAGTGAGGTTGGGCCGACCATTAATGGTAGTGGACGATCGGGTTTTTTCCCTCAGCCATTTAATCCAAATACGGGAGTCACTTTAGCACCTGGTGAGTCGCAAGAATTTACTCGTAGCTATCAGCTAAGCCAAAACGATGTGAACAATGTGGTCAGAGCAGGCGACCCTTTAACCGCCATTGACAATCAATTTAGAGCCTTTGGCCAAGGCATTAACAGTAATAATTTTCCACAAAATGTGTTTTCGAATACCGTAGAGACGGGTTTTGAAGCAGTGCCAGAACTGACCATTGTTAAATCTATTAACGGTGGGCCTGATGGGGTAACTTCTACAGTTGGTCCAACCAATAATTTAGACGGTGTTTTTGACACGATCCAATACCAATGGACGGTGACTAATACCGGTACTGTGACTACCAGCAACATTACTGTGAGTGATGCGGGGCCAACCTTTAACGGTCAGCCGGGTACAAATAACCTTAGTTTTATTAATCCCAGCAATGTGTTTTTAAACCCTGGGCAAAGTCAAACGTTTAGCGCTCAATATCAATTGAGCCAAACGGACGTCAATAATATTTTAGCGGCGCCCAATCCTGATGAGTCTATCGTCAATGTCTCCAGTGTTGTTGGCAGTCCTTTCGGTGCGCCGATAAGCAGCTTTGATTCCAATTCGATTACAACAGGTTTCACGGTTGATGCAGAACTGACATTAGTCAAATCAGTCGCAAGCCCAACGACAGGAGCCGGAGCAATCAGCAACCTAACCGATGCCGGCGACACCATAACGTACTCATTTTTTGTGACTAATAGCGGTGGCGCCGCGCTCGACAACATAACCGTCAACGATCCAGGCCCAACTTTTAACGGCCAGCCTGTGCAGGGTAGTTTAGGGCCAGTTAGCTGTCAGAATACGACTTTAAATCCTAATAGCAGCACTACTTGTACCGCAACTTATACCTTGGCACAGGGCGATATTGATAACGCCATCATAGGCGGCCCAAACAGTGTTGATAATACCGCCACAGCGCAAGGTCAAATAGGGGGTGGAGCGCCAGTAACATCTGACCCAAGTAGCGCCGAAACCACCATCTTAGGAGTGTCTGAGATTGAGCTAATTAAAACAGCAGGTGCTGCCTCTACTAATCTTGGTGCCGATCCTAGCCTAACCGATCCAGGTGACACCATTGATTATACAATTGTGGCTGAGAATACCGGCAGCACAACATTGTCGTCAGTAGTTGTTAGCGACAGTTTAGTAAGCGTAAGCTGCCCAGCCACAACCAGTGCTGGCAACTCCTTTGCGAACGATGGAACGGCTAGTTTGGAACCTGGTGAATCAATAACGTGTGCGGCGCAATATGTGCTTGATCAAGCCGATATTGATGCTGGTGAAGTGGTCAATACGGCGTTGGTTGAAAGTCAAGATCCAAGTGGCGCACCCATTAATGCAGACGATGAAGAGCGTACTGGCTTGACTCAAAGAACTTCGGTTGCACTGACTAAAACCGCATCGCCAGAAATAGTGCCAGATGCTGACACCGATCTTATTTATAGTTTCTTATTAGACAACACGGGTAATGTCTCTTTAACGTCGCCAAGTGTGACCGACCCATTGTGTACATCACCGGCAACAGTACTGGATATTGATAATGGTTTCGTCGGTGGTGATACTAATGGCAACAGCATTCTAGATAGCGAAGAAGTTTGGGAATTTACCTGTACCCGAGACATTACCCAAGCTGAATTTGACGCAGCTGCTGGTGGTGACCTTACTAATACTGCAACCGGTACGGGTACGCCTCCTGCGGGTCTAGCACCTCCACAAAGTAGTGCGGGAGCGCTAGTGCGTGCGCAAGAGAATGTCGGCATTGCTTTGGACAAACTTGCTGGTATACCCACCACTGATAGCGCTACTGGTACTCTTGCCGGTGTCACGGATGTGGGCGATACCGTCACTTATACCTTTGAAGTCACTAACATAAGTAATGTCACTTTGAATGACGTGACTGTGGCTGACCCGTTAATTGATGGTGCTGGTGGTGCGGTTAGTTGTCCAACTAACATGCTTGCACCCGATGAGTCTGTGACTTGCACGGCAGTTTATGAGCTCACACAAGATGATTTAGACACAGGCTTAGTTAACAACACGGCGACTGCTACTGCAACGCCCCTAACCAGTGTGCCGATTGACCCACCGAGCGCGGTGAGTAGCGCCATGGTGCCCTTGCCTGCAGAACCTAGTTTAGAAATAGAGAAAAGTGTTGATCCTTTGCCGACTCCGTTTGAAGCTGGCCAAGTAATTACCTATCGCTATGTTGTTACTAATACTGGCAACGTCACCATCAATGATGTTGAGCCAATAGATGCTGGCCCTACCTTTAATAGCGCCGCGGCGGTTAACAGCTTATCCGCGTTTGCGACCACGGCCGCTGATACAACGCTAGCGCCTGGCGAAGATATTGAATTCACATCGACTTATGTTCTAGATCAAGCTGATATCGACAATATGGCAGCCTCGGCAACGCCGACCACTGCGATTGATAATTCAGCAACGGCTGACGGTACGCCAGAAAACGGCACGCTAGGGCCAGTCGAGCCGAGCGAGGTTGAAACTGGTATCACGCCAGCGCCATCATTAAACTTAGTAAAAAGTTCCGTGCCACCGCTAGCAGCGACACCTGATGTCGGCGATGTGATTGCTTATACCTTTGCGCTAACTAACGACGGAAATGTCACTATTACTAACCCGGTTGTTAATGATGCACTATGCCAACCGAGCACCAGTCTGGTAGCGCCAGATTCAGGTGACGATGACGGTGATGGCGCGCTCGATATAGGTGAAACCTTTGTCTATAGTTGTACTTACGCCTTACAACAAAGCGATTTAGATGCTGGCCTGGTAGAAAATACCGCCACTGCCACAGGTCAAGATCCTGCCGGTCAAGATGTAGAAGATGTATCGGGTTCAGACGCAACTAATGACGACCCAACTATTACGCCATTAGCGCAGGTAGCTACCTGGGATGTTGTAAAATCAACTATTGATGTGCCTGATTCGGCTGGCGATACCTTGGATTATACCTTTACTGTAAGTAACACTGGTAATGTCAGCATTGGCAGTATCGTAGTTAGTGATCCTAAGTGCGCGAGTGCGCCAGTATTGGTTGCGGGAGATATCGATGCTAATAATTTATTATCACCGCTAGAAACATTTACCTTTAGCTGTACTTCAGTACCAGTTACACAAGCCGAAGTAGACGCAGGCGAAGTAGTCAATACCGTCAACGTGTCTGGGTCAGCGCCGCCAAGCGCGCCCGCCTTGCCAGTAATTGAAGACACGGTCGAAACACCGATTGCTGCGGCACCAGAGTTGAGTATCGATAAGTCAGCAGCAGCGCCTACAATTGGCCTTGGTGCTGTTAGTACCGCAACCGATGCTCTCGATACCATTGTCTATTCATTCGAAGTCGAGAACAGCGGCAACGTGTCGTTGTCGTCCGTTAGCATTACCGACCCCGGACCAAGCATTAATGGTGCTGCGGGTACCGGCGTCTGGTCTGGTTTAAGTTGTCCATCAACCACGCTGTTGCCATTGCAAACAGTGACTTGTACCGCTACTTATACACTGAGCCAAGCGGATGTGGATGCGGCCATCGCCGGTGGCGTTAATGCGGTAGAAAATATCGCTGTTGCCGAAGGACAAACGCCAACTGGACTTGCGGTTGAGTCATTGCCTGATACAGAACTCGTGACTATTGAAAGTGATTCAAGTGTATCGATTTTAAAAGATGCCGCCGCACCTTCAATTAATGTCGGCGACCCCACCATGACCGATGCTGGTGACACCATCAACTATACTATTACTGTGGAAAACACTGGCAATACGACTTTGTCTAATGTGCTCGTAGCCGATACGCTTACCACCGTTAGCTGTCCTGCTACTGCATTGCCATCTGGCAATGTCTTCACCAATGCAGGAGATGCCACTTCAAGCTTAGCGGTTGGAGACTCTGTAGTTTGTACAGCGACCTATATAATCAACCAAGCTGATATCAATAATGGTCAAGTTACCAATACCGCAACTGTTGCAAGCACTGATCCAGCGGGTACTCCAGTTGATGGCTTGGCAGAAGAAATTTCGCCGTTTACTCAACGGGCCTCGGTTGCTCTGATTAAAACCGCATCAGTTTTGCCTGCCGTTCCACCACCAGTCGCAGGTGATATCATTACCTATACTTTTGAGTTAGAAAATACCGGCAATGTTAGCCTTAGCGCGCCGCAAGTTGATGACCCACAATGTCAAATTCCTGGACCAGTATTAACTGCTAGCTCGGGTCTAGATACAGCTACAGACGTTGGTGCAGATGGCATTCTTGATGCAGTTGAAATTTGGACTTTTATGTGTGACTACGCAATTACTGAGGCCGATATTATTGCGGGTGAAATAGTTAATACCGCAACCGGCAGTGGTACACCGCCGCCTAGCTCTGGTTTAGATAACCCAACTGGCACCAGCTCGGCCTTAGTGAATGCGGAACAAAATGCCGCCATTAGTTTGAACAAAATAGCAGGTATTCCAACTACCGCCATTGGTGACTTGCCTAGCGCCAGCGATGTGGGTGATACCATTACTTATACATTTGAAGTGGCCAATATAGGTAATTTGCCATTTGAAACCGTGACTATTGATGACCCACTTATTACGGGTGCACCGAATAGCGCAACAATAAGTTGTGAGCTAGACGCAGTGCCACCAACACCTTTTATCTTGGGAGTAACTGGCTTAGGCACTGATGAAAGTATCACTTGCGAAGCTGAATACGTGTTGACTCAAGCAGACATCGATGCAGGCATGGTAACTAATATGGCAACCGCCATTGGTGATCCGCCGGGACCGGTTCCACCTTCACCTGCAGCGCTTAGTGGTGCCATGGTGCCGATTGTGCCAGAACCAGAATTAGAGATAGAGAAGAGTGTTTCTGCAATACCAGCCACTGTAGTGGCTGGTGAGGTAATTACTTATAGCTACGAGATCGAAAATACCGGTAATGTCACTATCGAAAATGTCGCACCAGTTGATTTGGGGCCGACCTTTAATGGCGTGCTAGGCACCAATAATTTAAGTGTTTATAACCCACTGTTTGCTGATCTTGCGCCAGGCGATACACAGATCTTCAGCGCAACTTACATATTATCCCAGCAAGACTTAGACAATATGGCTGCCGCGGGCACTGGCTCAGACACTGCTATTGATAACGAGGCAACCGCTGATGGTGAACCAATGCAAGGCTTGTTGCCGCCAGTTGATCCTAGCGCGGTAGAGACGGGCGTACTGGCCGATCCAAGTCTGGCACTGGTTAAAACCTCAAGTGTTACCGCGCCAGTGTTTGCTGGTTCGGTAGTCACTTATAGTTTTACATTGAATAATGACGGCAATGTAACGGTAACTAATCCTGTATTAAATGACCCACTATGTCAGTCTCCAGTCGGACCTTTGTCATTTACTCAAGGCTTTGTTTCTGGTGATACCGGCCCTATCCCACAAGCTTTGGATGTAGGTGAAACTTGGGTTTTTGAATGTGACTATATGGTGACGCAAGCGAATATAGATGCTGGCACGGTGCAGAATACCGCGGTGGCTTCTGGTCAGGACCCTGCTGGAGGGACGGTACAAGATACCTCAGGCTCGGCTGCAGATAATGATGACCCAACCGATACTGCTTTACCAAGAGCGCCTGCATGGACTATCAATAAATCAACCAATTCTATTCCTAGTTTTGTTGGTGATACCTTGGTTTATGATTTTATCGTGACTAACACAGGTAATACCAGCATAACGCCAACCAGTGTTAATGACGCTAGATGTGTCGGTGGTGTTGCGACTCTTGATCCGAGTTCGGATGCCGGCGCCGATGGTGTTATAACACCAGCTGGTCTAAATGGTTCGCCAGCCCCTGAACAATGGGTATACAGCTGCGTGTCTATTCCAGTAACCCAAGCTGAAATCGAAGCTGGTGAAGTTATAAATAATGTAACCGCAGTCGGTACTGCACCGGGTGCGCCTTTAGCAGATGCAACTGATCAACTGATCACACCAGTGACTCAGGAACCTGCTATGAGTTTAGTTAAATCAGCAGGAGCCGTCACTTTGAATAACGATGGCACATTTGATCAAGTATTTAACTTTGAACTGAAAAACACAGGTAATATTATCTTAACTAACGTCGCGATAATTGACGATATACCTGCTCAGTTTGGCCCATGCTTGAGTGGTATTACAGCACCAGGAGTATTGTCTATCAATGATATTGGAGAGCCTGGTGGTACCACAGGTGCCGCTTTAGGTAGTGCGCCAACGATCGCCACAGCCAGTTCAGTAGGTGTTGAAGACAGTGTGTTGGTGAGCAATTATGTTGCTCGATTTAATCCCAATGCGTCAGGCTGCGTATTCCCGAATCCCGCACAAAACACGGCTAGCGGCAGCTCTGATCAAGCCAATGATGTGTCTGACAATGGCACCGACCCAGATGCGGCAAACTCTAATGACGCTGGTTTACCAACCCCATTTGCTGTGCCCGTTGCGCAACCACAAATAGGCGTTAGCAAAGCGGCGGGTGAGCCTATATTGAATGCCGATGGTACTTTCGATGTGCCGTACACCTTGTTAATTGAAAATACTGGTAACGTCGACCTAAGTGATATTACTTTGGCCGATGATCTTGAAGCTCAATTTGATGCAGCTGTGTTTACAGGTTCGGCTGCAACAGTCACTACTGGTGGAGTGATTGTGGCTCCCGCTGTGACGGTTATTACCGACGCGTCGGGTACAGCTCTGGTTGCACCAACGCCTGACGCACTGTTTGCCGGCACTGCAGCAAATGATGATTTGCTTAGCACTGCATCTAGTACGCTGGGTGTTGGCGATTCAATCCAAGTTACGTTTACGATTCGATTGAACCCAGCCGCGGTGGATCAAACCATAGAGAATACCGCCACTGCTGGTGCTTCAGATCCATCTGGTGCACCAGTGACTGATGATTCAAATGATGGCAGCGATCCTACTGCCAATCCTGGTGGCCCTGGTAGTCCAACGCCGGTAACCTTGCCTGGGTCTAATCCTAGTTTGATTATCTCTAAAGAGGTGGCTTCAATACCTGAAGATTTAGGTAATGGTTCTTTCCGCGTTACGTTTAATATGGTGGTTGAGAACGATGGCAATGTTGATATTAGCGATTTGCAAGTAGAAGATGATTTACTAGCGGCCCTAAATAATCCTACGCCCAATGGTGCAACCGTAGCTAATGCATCAGTGGCTTTCGTATCGGGCACTACACTTACACCAAACCCAAGCTTCACGGGCGCTGGCAATAATAACATGTTGTTAGGTACAGATTCGTTCCCAGTCGGTTCGAGTTCTGTGTTAGCGCTTACTTTTGAATTCATCCCAGACAGTTACTTAGGGCCATACCTGAATATGGCTCGCGTAATGGGTATGGATCCGGCCGGTAATATTGAGACTGATGATTCTGAGGATGGCGCGACACCGAGTTCAACCAATGGCGTGACAGATGTGAACTCTACAACCCTTTTTACTGTGTTGGTTCCAACAGTGCCAATTAGTCTAGGTTCATTTGCTACGACACAACAAGGAGACGTAGTTGTATTCAACTGGGTCACTCAAACTGAAATCGCAAATATCGGCTTCTATATCTACGCGCTCGTTGATGACGAGTGGAAACGCTTAAATGAGCAAATCATACCTAGCCAAGGTGACAGCGTGAGGATTCAAAGCTATGAGTTCGCAGCTTCCGTGGATGCCCAAGCATTCTCATTAGGTGACTTGGATGTACAAGGTGTTGAAACGCTACACGGCCCATTTATGTTAGGTGAATCAAGCGGTGTAGTCGGTGAACGGCAGAGCATTGATTGGGAGGCTGAGCGAGCCGAGCGCGAGGCTAAAGCGGCTGCTCGCAAAGCACGCCTCGAAGAACGCCAACGCTTACGCATTGAACAAGAGATGCAGAAAGTTCAATCACGATAAGTTTAGCTCTAGCCGACTAAGAGCCGCAATTCGTTAGGCGCTCTGTATTAGAGCTAAAACTGGCCATGTTAGGGCCGCTATAATAGGTTCGTAGGATGAGTTTAATGTTTTTAACAAATAAGGCCACACTGTGGTTGTTATTCGCGCTTACCGTAGTACTGAGCCTTTTGTTTGCAGTGGTTATACTAGTGTGGGATTTCATGCTGATTGATGAAATGTTTGATGCTCGTCAGATTGCAGACCACATTGCCGCTTTGTCTACAACGCAAAAAAAGGTGCATATATGGACAACTGCCACCGTAGACGTTCTCTATCCATTTGCATACAGCGGTCTCTTTGCTGGTATTGCGCTCAAAGCTTTTGGTCGAGCTGGTTTATGGTTGGCTCTACCCGCTCTGTCGTGTATCCCAGTAGACTTAACCGAGGGTTTCGCCCAAGTCATGTTGTTATCGGGTAACGATGGCTACATGAGCTTAAAAACGCTATGCACGCCAATAAAACTTGCGCTGCTATTTGCCAGTTTGATAATAGCGATCTTAGGCTTGCTTAAACTTTATATGGCAGCCAAAGCCAGTAGTGAAAGCCAGTAGCGAAAGTAGAACTCCTAAATATTTATACAAAAATCTCGTCTAATGTAAAGGTTTCTAATTCTTTGCCTGACCGATCACTCACTTCAATCATTTTTGCTGCCACTTCGTCACCCGTGATTGGTCGATATCGTTTTAGTCCAGGCAGCCTGCACAGCGCGGGCATAACTTTACTCATAATATCTTCTCCAATACGTGCATGGTCTCTCTCGCCCAATAATAAGGACGGTTGAAAAATGCTGATTCGCTCGAAGGGTAATGCAGTAACCTTCTCTTCTAACTCACCTTTCATTTTTAAGTACTGACTCCTGCTTTGGCTATTTGCGCCGCTGGAAGATACTAACAATAAATGGCTTACCCCGTTGTTCGCCGCAATGCTAGCAACTTGATATTGATAATCTAGATCTACTTTTCTTTGTTCTTTAATAGAGCCGGCTTGCTTAATCGTAGTGCCCAAAGCAGAAAATAAAAGATCACCCATAAAGTCGGCACGATGATTCTCTAGCTTGTCAAAATCCACCACCTTATTACTGATAATTTCATATTCATAGTCGACCGGTTTACGGCTTAAAGAAACCACGTTTGCGATATGATCTGCATTAACTAATTGTTCTACTAACGATTGTCCGATTAAACCAGTGGCCCCTAATACTATTGCAGTTTTCATATTCTAATTTCATTAGTGATTGAGTAGACATAGATCAAATAATAACATCGATAACAAGGCTGATTTCTTTATTAGACAATAGAATGAATTTATTTCTAAAGCAGTTCTATGAAAAGTGAGCATCCCCTGCAAATGTATGGAGTCTGACTAGTGTTTAGGTCTTATGGTTGTTTGAGTTTCTGAACAATCATTATAGGGAAGATGGCTATGGATAGATTAGAAGTAGTTGCTATTGCTAGCATGCTTGCAGAAATTGCCAAGAAAAACGGCATTACAGTTAATACAGTAAGATGGACATTGCGCAATGTATATGTAAAAACGGAGACTAACGCGCAACAAGGGTTGCGACAGTTAGCTAGAGATTTTTCCTCTGAGAATATCAAAAGTTAAAGAATTAGGAGCAGTAATTAAGTAGTTAAAGCGCACGATCTAAAAATATGAGGTAAGGACTATGGACGTTTCAAAGCGAAATAAAAAAAGGTTTTACAACTATTTTCAAAGACGCCGTTACATTGACATTAGCAACGAAAGGCAGATCCAAGCATCTTGCGCGCGTTATCACGCTTGGTGTGGTGAACAAAAGAGACTTAAGAATAAACCAATCACCATAATCGCAGAGGGCGATTCATGGTTTAAGTATGTCATTGGTAAGGGCGTAATATTTCAACTTGAGAGGCTGTTAGGTGTTGAGATTCAAAATCTAGCCAGCCCAGGCGATGAAGTTAGCGATATGTTAGCCCCGCGACAGTTAGAACGTTTAGCTAAGTTATTGAAGCAAGGTCCTACCAAAGGTTGGAAATACGATTGCATGTTGTTTTCAGGCGGTGGTAACGACTTTGCAGGCAAGGACCGATTTCACAAATGGTTTCACCAGTACAGTACTGGCATGACGCCAAAGCAACTACTAAATCAAAAAACCATTAAAGCTGAGCTGGCGATTCTGGAGGACGGCTATGAAGAGCTGATCGCACTAAGAGATAAACACAGTCCTAAAACTCATTTGTTTTTTCATGGGTATGACTTTGTAATCCCTAACGGAAAAGGTGTGTGTTGGTTAGGGCCATGGATGCAACCAGGTTTAGAATTCAGAAATGTTCCAAAATATAAACGCAATGATGTGGTTAAACTTTTTTTACAGCAATTTAATAGGGTGCTGCAAAAATTAGAAAGAAAACACAAGCTGATAACCGTTGTACCTACGCATGGCACACTGAATTCTAAAGACTGGGCAAATGAATTACACCCAACAAATTCAGGGTTTAAAAAAATCGCCAAAGTATTTGAAGAAAAAATACTAACTAGATAGTGTTAGACTAAGTGGTGTTTTTGGTTTTACCTCTAGTAAGTACTTATTCAATATGCTTAAAAATGCAGTTTTTACCTTATCCATATTATTGGTGGTTGCTGCGGCGCTGATCTTTCCAGAAGTTTTTCGCGATGTAGGCGGCTACAAGACTACCGGACTGATTGTGCCGTTGCTTATGATTATCATGTTTGGTATGGGTACCTCGGTGGGTGTGGAAGACTTCACCCGTGTTTTTAAAATGCCCAAGAGTATTGCCGTCGGTTTGATTTGTCAGTACACCATCATGCCATTCATTGCGGTGGTGTTAGTCATGATCTCAGGCTTTCCACCGGAAATCGCCGCAGGCATTATTTTAGTAGGCTGTTCACCGGGTGGTCTTGCCTCAAATGTGATGGCTTATATCTCAGGTGCCAATTTAGCTCTGTCACTTTCCTTAACTGCGTTTTCCACCTTACTAGCACCGTTTATGACGCCCTTTCTGATGTCGTGGCTAGCCGGTCAGCATGTGCCGATAGACGCAATCGCCATGTTTTGGAGTATTACTAAAATTGTTATTTTGCCCGTTATAGGCGGTTTGATTTTTAATCACTTCTTACATGGGAAGTTCCCCATTATCGATAACAACATGCCGCGTGTATCTATGCTTGGTATTGTGGTTATTATCGCAGTAATTACCGCTGCAGGCAGAGACAACCTAATTACCTTGGGTTTCGCGTTAATTGCTATCGTTGCATTGCAGAATTTGCTCGGTTTAGCCTTGGGTTATGGTGTCGCTAAAACGGTGCGCATGGACGAAGCATCCGCCCGCGCTATTGCATTCGAGGTAGGTATGCAAAACTCAGGCCTTGCATCAGGCATAGCAGTAGAGATGGGTAAAATAGCCAGTATGGGCATCGCACCTGCGGTGTTTGGTCCGACTATGAATGTTAATGGCTCGATCCTAGCGTCGTATTGGCGCAAGACTGCCGTAATCGAAACGGCAGTTACTGATCGATGACCTTAAAAGATATTAAATCTGCCAATAAATTTCTTCTTATTTTTGGATTGCTGTTTTTCGTTTCTGGACTTGGTGTGAATATTGCCACCACTGGCATGATGACTGTTAAGTATTTTGCTACTTCCAATTGGCAAAAAACACCAGCACAACTGACAATGTTAGATTTAAAGGTCAGGCGTGGAGAATCGACTACCTACACCGTTAAAACAAAATATTCGTATTATTTTCAGGGAGCACAATATGAAGGTGACCGAGTTGCACTGCGTAACGGCAGTGACAACATAGGGTCGTATTGGCAAGATATTTACAGGCAACTGCAGCAAGATCGAAGCAACGGTACAGTGACGGCTTGGGTGAATCCTTCTGAACCAAACGAGGCTTTGCTTGACCGAACCTTTCGTTGGTCACAAGTTATTTTTGGTCTGGTGTTTTTAGTTATGTTTTGCATACCCGGCTTTGGAATAATGTTGTTCGCGGCTAAAGCCGGCAAACCAGAGCATGAGGTAAGACAAGAAGCCAAGCAGTATGGCTTTAAGAGCAATGAAAAAGTCGGCCATCGAGTTTTGTTTTGGTTTGGCAGTATTTTCTTTTCAGTTGGTGTTTTAATTTTATCGTTACTCTTACCTGACATCATTAATGAGGGCGAATACGGCGGCCTAGCACTTTTACTGTTCGTGATTGCGGGTGGCTGGATAATGGCATGGGCGCTTAAAATTAAGAAAAACTATCAAATCATTGGGCCTAGCCCCCTGTTTATAAGCCCATTTCCAGGCATTATCGGCGGGCAGGTCGGAGGTGCCTTCGAGCTTGCTGCTCGCACAAACAATCAGCCGATTGATATCGTTTTAACCTGTAAGAAAAAAGTTAAGTCTGGCAAAAAAACTAGGACGACTTTGGTATGGCAAGACACCATGCCAGGCTATGTCGAAACTACTAGCAGCGGCAGTAGAGTTAGCTTTGTTTTTGATTGTCCTGCAGATTTGCCAGGTTCGACACCAAGTTCGATTTTTTGGGAAGTGCGGGCTGAAGGACAAGTTAGCGCTCAAGCAAAAACTATACCACTGGAACGAAATTGGATAATTCCAGTAGAAAATGCCACTGCGGTGGCATCAACGGTTCGCATTCCTGAACAGTTTTTACGGCAACAAGAACAACTAGAAGAACAAGCCATCGAAGCCAACGCTACTGACCTAATACAGTTCAAACAACAAGGCAGATTTCTTGAGGTGGATAATGTTGGCGAACGCCCAATAGGCTCCGCGTTTTTTCTAGCTTCATTTGGTTTGGTTTTTGGCGGGGCAGGGGTGTTTACCATCACTCAAGATTGGTGGCCCGGTTATATTTTTGCAGTAGTTGGAGCTATATTTATTTATTCTGGCATTTTCTTGCTTGGCCGTGACATCGACATAAAAGTAGATATAGGACTTCGCACGCTCTACATGCGTAGAAAATGGTTTGGTATCGTGTTGTACAAGCGCAAGATAATGTTATTTGAACCTTCGCAATTTTCTATCAAAAAAACATCGTCAAGTTCAGACCGCAAGACCTTAAATGAGTACTACAAAGTTGAGGTAAAGGATAAAGACAAAAAAATCCTATTGGCAGAGGGAATAAAGGGTAAGGACTTATCAGAAGCCATCATGAACGACATTATTGAGAAGGCCTTTCCTGAACGATATTAAATTAGACTAAGATATCTGCACTAATTAATTGATAGTTTTTTTGAGAGTGTCTGCGTCCACAGATTTATTAACTAATCTAAAAACTAAAAAAGGGCTCGCATGAGCCCTTTTTTTAACAATCTCTCGCAAGCTTTAACCTTTTTTGAATTTAGGCACAAACTTGCTTGGCGGTTTAATGTTTTTTGGTACTGCACCAGGTTCGGTGCCAAGTTTAGCCAGTGAATGAGACTTTGGTGAGCCATCTTCATGCACTTCATAGACTTCAATAATTTGTGATCCATCAAGCATCTTGGTGGTTATTTGATAATTACCTTTGGCATCTGAACTTGCGGTCGAGCGCTTAGTTAATGCGTCTTCTGCTAGGAACACCGAGAATACGTAATATCCAAAGAATAGTACTGCGACAATCCCTATTAATGCGTTTTGCATAATTCACCTTTTTAGAAGAATAAAAATAACTCGCTTAGCATAGCAAAAAATCGTTAATTCGGCTATTTGGTCTGTTAAATCGATTATATAGAGTTTAACAATTTTTAGGCGTCTCACCTAAGCTATTGAGCAAGCGCTCTAGAAACTTTTCATAATTCTGCAGCTAAGCGAGTAGAGAACAGCAATAAATATGCACGCTAAAAACGATTGCCGAAAAGTTCTGAGCAACCTTTTGCGGAATTAAGCGTTTTAGCTGCATGTTTAGCCAGCGCATAAACGGTATCTTGATGCGCGGCATTCCAGCGAGTCAACTTAGAGTCTTTTTGCTGGTTCACATGAAACTTCTGTAAAACCGGTAGGGTGGTTTGATCCTGATACACCCAAAAAGTATCGAAGGCGTCATAGTCTTTTTTGCTAGATAAGGCCTTGAACGGTAAAAAGTATAGTCGCTCGCTCATGCAAAGCGCTAAGTCTTTGCCATTTTTCTGATGTCCTCGTTTAATAACTAAACGTGGTCTCAAGTACTCACCTTTTTCAACCACGCTAACTTGAAAACGCAATACACGCTCATCTACGGTTATGCCCAAATCAGTCAAAAATTTCGCTTCGCTGGCTTGCTCAGGGTCAGCCATAAAATCTGGCTCGCATAATAAGAACTCAGTCACGCTAAGTTTAAACTTAGGTTGTAATTTCGATTTCTCTAACAGATATAGTCGCTCGGTCTGTTCCATCTTGAGCTGGTTTTGTTGCAGCTGCTCGGCGCTTAACAGATTTTGCTTTTTGGCAAGCGTGCTCTGTTTTTTTTGCTCGGCGACCAACTTGCCGATTTCGTCGATTAAATCGCTTTCGTTTTTATTGTTTTTTTTAGTCATGGACACGCAGCCAAATTAGCTCGTTTTTGATTTAAAGAGGGTAGCCTATTCTCGCTAGGAATTCCCTTTCATGCAAGAAAATCTAATGCCTGTAAATAGTCAGCCTTAAGATATAAGCTCGTAACCACTTTGTTTGTTCGGCATTGTTCACAATGTTTTACAAAGCTGCAGAAAATAACCTTGTACGCACCACATACCGAATTCATAATACAGAGCGTTTCTAAATAACAATCAGGCTTGTTTATTTTGGCAATACTTTTTATTTTTTTAGGATAGAAATTATGAATACTAAATTCTTTTGTGGAGTGCTCACTGTAACGTATCTTTTGTCATTGTCGGCTTGTGCCAACAAAGTCTATAACCCCGATTGGGCGAAAAATGGTGAGCCCATATGGGTTGACCCGGTTGCGGCGGCTCCAGCTCCGGCACCTGC